>JBHLJY010000049.1:0-4069 GCA_048887225.1 Candidatus Hodarchaeota archaeon | reverse complement strand
TTAGATGAAATGACAATTTATATCTTGCCTGAGGAGCTATTGATTGGAAATAGATCAAGTAAATTAGTGGCAACTGTTATTCCAATCGAAAGAGGAGAGTTTAATTTTATTTTAGAAGTTGATTTAAAAAATATAGAAAAAAGAGATTATAAACCTTTTAAGATATCTCCAGAGGAAAAAAAAGAATTATTGAAAGAAATTATTCCATATTGGAGAAAAAAAACGGTCAGATATTATAAAGCACGCGAAATGAAGAAAAATGATTTATTTATTAAACCTAGATTTGGACCTATATCATTTTTCCAACGAATGAGGCATTTTGGTTTAAAAGGATTTTGGAAAACTGTTAAACCATTATTGAAAGGAAGAATGAGACATATTATTAGAAGCCTAAGAGAAGTTGGTTTAAATAATCCGAATCTTGTAAATAATGTTTTTGACGTTCAAGGTCATCTTATATTAGGAATTAATAACATCATTAAAATTGGATTCAAAGGAGTTAAAGAAAAAGCATTAAAATTAAAGGAAAAGTTTCCAAAAAATTCGGAACAATCTTATTTTATTGATTCTGTAATTATATGCTGCGATGCTGTAAAGAGATTTGCAAATAGATTTTACTCTCTAGCAAAAAAAATGGCAAATGATGAGAAAGATATTAAAAGAAAAAATGAATTAATTCAAATTTCAAAAATTATGGCAAAGATTCCTTGGAATCCTCCAGAAAATTTTTATGAAGCAGTTCAATTTTTATGGTTTACGCAAGATATTGCTTTAATTAGTTATGGCGTCGGGGGTATAGTTGCGATCGGAAGGCCAGATCAATATCTCTATCCATATTTTAAAAATGACTTAAAAAATGAAGTTATAACAAAAGAATTTGCATTAGAACTAATTGAAGAATTACTAATTAAATTAAGTTATAATCTTTTAATTTTACCGAATTATGCAAAACAGTCCGCTTCTGAATTAGGAGGCGATAATAATGCGTGTACAGTTGGTGGTTTAGATGAAAATGGAGAAGATGCGACGAATGAGTTAACTCTCATTTTCATGGATGCAGCAATAAATATCAAAAATATGACGAATTCCTTTTCAATGAGAGTAAGTTCAAAATCATCTGAAGATTATTTACTAAAAATAGCTGAAGTCTTTTCTAATACATCAGGACCAGCGATTTTTAACGATGAAATTATTATTCCCGCTCTTATTAAGACGGGATATTCGTTAGAAAATGCTAGAAATTATGGGATTATTGGCTGTGTAGAACCTACAGGCGTAGGAGACACTTTTGGATGTACTTCTGGTAACGATATTTCATTGGTTGGAGTGTTAGAATTAGTTTTGACTAATGGTAAGTATCGAATGATGGGAAAAAGAACGGGTTTAAAGACAGGAAAACTTCATAAGTTTAAATCATTTGAAGATGTTCTGGAGGCTTTTAGAAAGCAATTAAGCTATACAATTGAATTTATTGCAAATTGCGTCAATAGCAAGGATAAAATCTATATGGAGAGATTCCACAATCCATTTATATCATTAACTCTCAAAGGATGCTTAGAAAATGGCATGGATATGACAAAAGCAAGTGCTAAATATAATTTTACTTCTATAGGTGGTAGGGGTTTATCAAGTACGGCAGATTCTTTACTTGTAATTAAAAAAGCGGTTTTTGAAGAGAAATTAATTTCGATGAAAGAATTAAAAAAGGTATTAAACACAAATTTTCGCAAAAAAGAGACAATACGCCAAAAGCTAATTAATAAAATTCCAAAATATGGAAATGATGATAATGAAGCTGACGAAATGGCAAAATGGGTTGCTGAAACGTTCTGTGATGAGGTTCTCAAACAAGAATCTATTAGAGGAGGATGTTTCAGGCCGGGATTCTTTTCTTATGGCATGCATGTTTTTGATGGCTCATTTTTAGGCGCCACTCCAAATGGAAGAAAAGCTGGAGAGGCGGTTTCTAATAGTATGTCTCCCAGTAATGGATGTGAAAAGAAGGGTCCTACAGCTGTAATAAAGTCTTATGCTAAAATTAATCACGAAAAAATTCCAAATGGAAGTTCTTTAAATTTAAGGTTAAATCCCTCATTTCTTAATACTCCAGAAAGAAAAGAGAAATTTGTGTCTTTACTAAAGTCATTCATTGAATTAAAAGGTATGCATATGCAATTTAATGTCATTGATGATGATACCTTAAGGGATGCTCAAATTCATCCAGAAAATCATTTAGATTTAGTAGTAAGAGTATCCGGATATTGTGCTTATTTTACAGATTTAGGAAAACCTGTTCAAGATGATATTATTCAACGAGTCCAATTTAACAATTTATAATTAAGCGATTATAAATCTTTTGATATATTTTTTAAAATAACATTTTTTCTTACAAGGCTTAATTCTAATTCTCTCCTTTTTATTACAATGTTTAAATTTTCGATTAAGCGCTCAGCGAAATAATCGAAAGAAAAGAGAAATCTTTTGTTTATGCGAAAATATTCGCTTAATACATAATTAATTAATTCAATTTTAATCATAGGCTCAGGGATTTCAAAAATTCCAGGATTGGTATCTAAAAGAGAACAGCATATCCATGCTAAGTCATCTAAATAATTTCCTTCATAACTTTCTTCAAAATCTATTCCATAAATCTTTTTTTTTGAAATGTCGAAGATAAAGTCTCGTAAACGAGTATCTCCCTTATTAAATACAATTACTTCAGAAATAGCTTTAACATTAATAACATTTTGGTTATGTAATCGCGCAATCCATTCAGCTAACTTTTTTAAACCAAGGAAAATGTTATTTCTGATTTCAGAATCTAGATCATCTAGAGTTGAGATATTTTCTAAATTATCGTTGATATAATCGCAAAGATTAACTCCGTTAACCTTTTTAAGAATTAAATAGGGTTTTTTAAAAAATAAAACTTTGGGGATTTCCAAGCTTTGTTTTTCTAACTGAATTAAAGCTTTATATTCCTTTTCAGCGTAATTTGTTCGAAATAGTTTTAAAATTACTTGTTTCGGAAATTTTTGGGGTTTTTTATCAAAATCTAATTCATAGACTATATTCTTTTTGCTACTAAGGCGATTAAGAGAAAATTTTTCTGCACCTTTTATTAAATCTGGAATTTCTTTTTTCAAATCATTTAGAACTTTCTTTTTAATTTTATTTGTATCCATCTCAAATTGTCTATTATTTTTTTTTAAGAAAATAACATGTAAAGATTTATATTTTGAACATGTTCAGCAAAAAGATTATATGATTTATGTATTATTAAAATAACAAATAAATTCTTTTAATTTTTTAATCCCATGATGAGTGAAAATAAGCATTATACGTTGGGTATATTTTATGGGACCGATTCAGATACCGAAATGCTAGCTCAAAAATTTGTAGGGAATCTTATTAACTCGGAGGATTTTTGTAAGGCATGTGAGGATGTGGAAATAAATGTTAAATGTGATAAATGTAGAGAGCATCTCAAAAGTTTCGCAAATTATATTTATTTTTACGAGAAATTAGGAGAAAATTTACCTGAATTTGTTGAAGATCCTGAAGATTTCTTACCAAAAAATATACCACCTGTAGATTTTATATTGGTTGTTGGAATTCATCAAGATTTATTGGCGGGATTCCCTTATTATTTGAAAGATAAAGGCATAAAAGCTGTGATAGTGCCTATAGAAGACCCAAAATGGGTTCCTGCGGGACTACAAGTACAAGTTTTAGAAGAGTTTGAAAGATATGGTATTCAAGCAGCTTTTCCAAAACCGTTTTGTTCTTTGAGTAAGGAATACAATGAATATAACAAAATAGGCTTTCATTTAACTAAAGTCCATGATTATATTCATAGTTTTATAGATTATTTTAAGGTGGGGGTACCAATCGTTTCATTTTTACTAAGCAAGAATGGAAAATCAATCGATGACCGATGTGTAATCCAAAGTGCACCATGTGGGAGTACATATTACGTCGTTCAACAGTTAAAGGGGAAATATATTGACAATGGCGAATTATCTCTTAATGAGAAAATAAGTAAGGCGCACCATGCGTACCCTTGTAA
>JBHLJY010000048.1:0-6639 GCA_048887225.1 Candidatus Hodarchaeota archaeon | reverse complement strand
TAGAAAAGGAAATACTAGATGGAGTTAGACCTAAAATTGATTCAGATAGATTTAACTCGTATTTATCAAATATAATCGATAGTCGGCTATTAAAATTATTAAGAATGTCAAGAACAGAATTATCTTTGGAAGATGAGAAAAAATTAACTAGTTCAGAGAAATTATTCTTTGATATCATTTATGAATATATCAAAACATGGAGGAATTTTTATTTAAAACAAAATAAATCTAATAACTAGTAGCAATTTGCCTAATTATAGTTTTATTTCTTTAATTCCATATTTTTTAAAATATTCTTCAATTTGTTCTGAAATTTTCCTCCCTGGTTTCAATTTCTTAAAAGCTATTGGTAATAAATCAATAGCATTACTCATGGCGTAATATTTAATATCATTTTCTTCGATAATTTCTTCAACTGATTTATTATCATCCCTAATTTCATTCCGATTAGTTAATCCTATAGCAGCAATTATTTTAATATCAATTTCTGATAAAAATTTAATAGTTTCGAGCAAAGAACCTCCGGTGGTAGTTACATCTTCTATAATTATTACATTTCCCTTTAGATTACCTAAGAAATATTTATCCTTAGGGTCGCCATGGTCCTTAGGTTTTGCTCTTCCCATAGAAAGAGAATAAGCACCCATCTTATAATTGAGTTGACCCTTTGCCCATTTATATTGAGTAATTATACCTAATTTAGTTGCGCCTTCAGGTACTCCATAGAAGCAATCTGGATTTAAATTTAATTCTTTAACAAAACTAATTAGGAAATTGCTTAATTTATCAATTAAATATACATCTTCAGCAACATTTCTCCAATTTACATACCAATAAGAAAGTCTACCCGATTTTAATTTTAAGGGTTCTTTAAAGAAGCCAATTACATTATTTTCAATGATAAAATCGTAAAATTTCTCTTTTTGCCAATTCATAAGAAAGATAATTATTCTTTTAAAGTTAAATATTCTTTCCTTATTTTTGCATATTCCGCAGCACTTATTTTTCCTGCTAAAAATTGTTTTTCCTTTTCTCTCATTACCTTCCTTTTCTTAGCCAATTCTTTTCTTCTATCAGCTTGAGCGAAGTTATTGGAGATATTTTGTGTAAGTTTAGCTATTTGCTTGTTGCTATTTTTTAATAGATTCTCTAGAAAAGGTCTGATTGGTCTTGTCATTTCTATATTCTTTTTAGAAAGTTCTTCAATACGTTGGAGAGCGGATATAATACTTTCAGTTGATTGTCCTTCTAAAACAGAAATTAATCTTGGAATAGCCACATCTTTCAATATTTCATCTAGATATTTTGAGATTTCTTTTTTTACTGTACTGTCCTCATATTTATCGAGTTGTTTTTCTCTGATATACTCAATAAATATAAGTGGTAATTCAATAGGCCATTCTTGCATATGTTCTTTATCAATTAATTGTATTATTCCGCCATTTTTCTTATGAAATACTCTCATATCCAATCACCAATGCTGAACTTCTCAGGTAAATAAGTTTCTGTTAAAAATTCAAATCCATGTGAAGATAGGACTTGAATCTCTGCTTTGACTTTTAATTTTAGAGCGAGAGATAGATCTTTATGCCATTCTTTATTATTTTTAACGAAATCTTCGTTAAGCAGTTCCTTAGTGCGCTTTATATCCATTTTTGTCATTGGAAGCCTGCCTTCTTTCGTTATTTTATATTTATCTAAATCTCTGGTTAATACGCCTAAGAGTTTGATATTAGGCGTAGCAAGGAATGGAGATTCGTAACTTAATCTTTTAGATCCTCTCAAGTAAACGGAATGAATATAATGACCATATGGATCGCTGTCCACTAAACTAAACACAGGTAGGTTTAAATCCTTGCTCAGATGCTTTAAAAACATACGTGTAGCAATGTCGGCAGCACCTTTTGCAGTTAAAATAATGCAAGGATATTTTCTCCAAAATCTCGCTTCTGCGAGTCTAATCATTGCTGCGTCTTTCTCAACAACAAGAATAAATTCCGCATCTGATTCAAGTATTTCAATATTATCAAGCATCGGACTAATTGTCCAACCCCCACTTCCTAATCCTTCTAGATCAATAATATCATTTTTATCTCGAATTCTTAGTCTGCCTATACATGAGCCTTTTGCAGAAGCTACTATGTGGGTTGAATTTCTTGTTGTATAAAGCATTGTTGCTATATCTTCGATGCTTTTATCGCTATTTTTTTGTTCACCAAACAATTTTACATCTGAATAGAAAATTTCTCTTTTTGTTGCGTGAAGATCTTTTACTAATAATTCATTAACAGCTTCTAAAACTCTCATTAATCTTGTTATATCCGCTACACTTGACAAGCTATGAAATTGTTTTTCTTGAAGCTGCTTTCCAAGAAGTAATAAGTCGTTTTCCTCGTCCCATATAATATTTGCACTAGTTCTTGAAGGTAATTCTACAGTAGGACGTCCAGTAGCATAGATCTTTTCTATAATTGAATCTGTTAATGCATAAAGTCTTTTTAATGCTTTTTTTCTACTTAAATCATCTATTTGGATCGTTTCAGGGGGAAGATTAATTTTCTTCTTCTCTCGACCTTTCTCTAAATATTCATAGAACAAATCCTTAGCAGCCTTTAAATCCCATTTTGGACTAGATTTTTTTTTAGCCATAATAAACTCTATTATATTATTTTAATTTCCAATGCTTTTTACCAACCTTAATATCAACTAAAACCTCACCTTTGCGCTCTAATTCCTTAAGCTTTATCTGTAAGAATCTTGCATCCATCATGTCTTTAATTTTTAATTTAAAGATTAGATGTTTTATCGTTTGCCATTCTTTAGTCAACACATTTAAAATGTTTGCATTTGTTATCACCGGTAATTGCGTTTGTACTGCTTGAGGAGGTTTTAATGGAGTTGTTGGTTTTATTGTAGGTTTAAGTTTTACTGGCCGTTTGGCGGGTCGCACTTTCGCCACTTTTGCGGGAGGAGGAACAATTTTTTTCTGTATGGGGGGCTTTCTAATTTCTTCCTTTTCAGGAATTTTAATCTTAGGTTTTACTTCTACTATTTCCTCTTTTATTGGTGCCGTAATTTTAATTTCTTTTGCTTCAACTTGGGGCTCAGTAATAGGAGTAGGCTTTTTTCCTACTGCTTCTCTCATAAGGTTTTGTAGTTCATTTTCATTAACCTTCATTTTATATATGCTGTCACCATTTGAAGCTATGTTATACAGACTCTTAACGAATAAAGGAATATATTTTTCGATTAAGCTAGCACGTTTTTCACTTTTCCGTATTGTTGTTCTTCGATTTATGTATATCCTCACTTTTCTTCCTATTGCTTCGAGACAGTATTTAATCTCTTTAATCAGATCTTCATCGTCAGCCAAGGCATTTTTTGATTGGGACTTAAACATTAAATGTACAAAGGGGCCAGAAATATTAACTAGAAGTTTAATTGGACCTTTGGGTAATCCATTATCATAAGTATCCAACTTGTAGTTTTTCCAATTTACTGATTGAACTGCCTTAGTAATAGCACAATCAGCACTATCCCTTAATTTAGGAGTTCTATTGACAAATCTTGATAATACATCTCTAGAACGTTTAGGGACTTCAATTAGTTTGGAATATGCCATTACTGCTTCGACCACATAAGCCAAACCTTTACCGCTTGTTGGATCTCTTGTTTCAGCTGCTACAAAATCATCATCTCTAGAAAATCTTTCAATAAAAGATTCAAATAATTCTCCATAAGCATCTATTGGTTCATCTTTAGGATATGAGATAAGATCATCTAAAGATTGTTTAAATTGATCGGTTTCCAAACTCTCATCTTTAACATCTAAATTTGATAGAATCAATGAATTAACATCAATAAGTTCTTCTTCAGAAACAGTGATATTACTTAAAATTTCCTCTCTGAATTTTGGATCTTCTTCATCAATATCATTTTTCTTTTCCTCGAGCAAACTTTCAATTGAGGTTTTAATATTTTCTGAGGGAGTATCAAAATCGTCTAAATTCTCTGAAACTTTTAAGCCAATTTCTTTTATTAACGTATTTTCTAACACTGATTCTCCTACTGGAATTGCTGTGTCAGTAGGAGGAGCCATATATTTTATAGATTTAAAAGCAAGAAAAAGCGAGTTAAATTGATCAGTTGTTAATTCAGCAGGTTTAACTTTGGAAATTTGAATTTCACGTACCAAATCCTCGTAATCGTTTCGATTTTTAAGTTTTTTGAGTTCATGTAAGCTATCTTTAGTACTATTAATAATTTGATCGAGATTTAATTTTATAAGATCCTTTTCCTTCCTAATGTCATCAATTTCTTTTACTAAATTTCTTATATTTTTCTCAAAATTTTTTATTTCTTTTTGCGTTTCTGCTTTTTCAATTAAACTATTTTGTTTTTTTATATTTCTTTTAATTTTTTCATTATTTTTATCTAGTTGATTATACTTTGAG
Source organism: Candidatus Hodarchaeota archaeon (assembly GCA_048887225.1). Taxonomy (GTDB): domain Archaea; phylum Asgardarchaeota; class Lokiarchaeia; order Sigyniarchaeales; family SOKP01; genus LW40-45. The sequence goes on along the minus strand of JBHLJY010000048.1, from coordinate 2,185 downwards.
ATTAATTCCCAATATTTGTTTTTTAAATCTTCTGAAACTACTTCATAAATTATTAATTTATCCCTAGGTTTTTGTGAACGTCCAAAAATCCTTTTTTCAAAACGAAAATAATGGATATCATCGCCTTTCTTTTCTAATTTTTCTATAAATCCACTTTTAAGAATTAGAATATTTAATTTATCCTGTAAATCCCTCTCCGCTATATCAATAATCTGTTTTGCTATCTTCGAGCTAATTCTTACAAAATTCTCTTTTAAAAACGAAGAAACTGTAAGGTTTTCAGTTTTAATCAATAAATCTTGAAGATCACCTATATTTGTTGACGATGGATGAGGTTTTGCATATTTTGGTTCTACTGGAAAATTTGAGACTTTTCGAGGATAAATATGTTCTTCTCCATAAGGATCTATAAATATAATCGTAACATGGGGGTTCATTAAAGCTGTCTCTTTAATATAGGTTTCAACATATCCTCTAATATATTTGACATTAAGATAATCTAATTTAATATAAGTTCCGTGGAGAAAAGGGCAGTCAACATCAGTAGGATGGATTAAATACTTTTTTTCATTTTTTGAGGTAGTAAAAAATTCAGATACAGTAGCATAAACATTTTCAAATGATTTAGAGACTGCTACTATTGGTTTACCAGTTGTATTTTGGGCATCACTAAAAGCACTTGGAGCTCCAAATCCTTGACTGCCTCTCGTTTGCTTTAATTCCATACTCTTCGAAGATGCTAAGTACTTGCCAAATTTACGAAGATCTAATTTATTCATACCAGTTCCGTTATCAAAAATTTCAAACGTGTAATTCATAATATTTTTTTGACTTAACTCTGATATTAAAAACGAGGCGGCCTCAAACTCACTAAGTCTAATGATCACGATAGGTTCGTTATCTATTACTGATTCAACTGGTTTTATAATTTCCTCCATGGAGGAAATTACTCTTTTTACTTCTACTTCAACTTCTATTTCAGTTTGCTCAATTATTTGTTCTGGTTTTATTTCTTTAACTTTAGGTATTTGGATTTGACTTTTCACAGTGTCGATAGGCTCTATTCCAATTTCTTGCATTAAGGTTTGTTTTACTTCATCATCAAATGGTTGAGATCTTTTCTTTTCTTCCTCCTTTTCAGTTTGAATAATTGATAAATTCTCTAAAGAAAGTTCTCTATCCAATGTAAATTTAATTTTAGAGTCTGGTTTTTTAAGTTCTTTCCATTGAAAAGATTCGATGGCATCTAGCGCGTTATCGAGGAATTCAGCAGCATATTGTGAATGTTTCCAATAGCCAAACTCAAATCCAACTAATTGAGTGCGTTTTCTCATGAATTCCGCTATAGTTCCTTGTTTGATAGTCGATTTCTCTTTTTCGGCTGTAATTTGAGACTCACTCTATTTTATTTTTATTTTTCTCTCTTTAAAATAATTATAATTACAAATGTATTTATGCGTAAGGTAAAAAGTTAATTATTCAGTAATAAAGTTTAAATCTAAAATCTATTATTTCTAACTTTATTCTACTTCTTTTTTAATTCAATTTTTAGAGAAATTGAATTATTATTTAAAGTTTTACTTTAGAATGAAAAATGTGAAAAGAAGAATTTAAAATAAATTTCAAACTAAAAATTATTAAAATTACCTCAGATGTCTTTTTTTAAGACCTTGTCTTATAATTTTCCAAGGCAAGATCTAAAATTTTAGACGCAACGTATCTTTTGGAATGTTTTACATGTGTGACGTGCTTTTCTTTATCGATAATATAAACCTCATTATCTCGAGATTCAAATCCTCTAGATTCTGCGCTAGGCCCTTCTTTACCGACATCATTAGCAACGATCATATCAGTATTAGATTTATTAAGCCGTTCATAGGCTCGATCTATTAACTCGCTTCTTGATACGTTTGTTTCGGCTTTAAATGCTACAATAAACACTTTGTGGTTCTTTTGCCTAGCGACATCAATGATTTTTGGTGTTAATCTCATGTTTATCTGCAATTCTTTTACATTTTCAGAGGATATTTTCCCTTCAATGCATTCCGCTGGAGAATAGTCGCTTATTGCTGCCGCACATATGAAAAAATCATAATCATTATAACCTAATTCATATTTTATTGCTTTTATGAAATCTTCCGTGGAAACAACATTAAGTACATTTAAATAATCAGGAACTTTAACT
>JBHLJY010000047.1:0-6662 GCA_048887225.1 Candidatus Hodarchaeota archaeon | reverse complement strand
GAAAAATTAAATAAACTTGAATTAGACGAAGAAGATTTTAACGATATTATAAACGAACTTCTTTCTTTTACACCTGAGGAAAGAGAGAAAATTATTGATGGGATGTTGAATTTCAGAAAATTAGGTTCAGAATATGCTATTTAACAAGATGATATTTAATAGGAGTTTTATTAAATGAGTCAAATTTTAGAGAAATGGGAGAACATTGTAGTTGAAGCAATTCAGGACTATTTAAAAGAAAATAGAGTTTTTGATATGGAAAAAATAATCCCCCATCTTATTTACAAATTCAATAAATCAAAAAAAATAAAAATTAACAATGAAGGAATTCAGAAGATCTTACTCTCTTTAGTAAAAAAGAGTATAATTGTTGAAGGAACAACATTTACAAAAAAAGATGTGTTAATGAACCGAAAAAGAAAAAAAATATACGATTATATTAAAGAAAATCCAGGAAAATATGTTAATAAAATTGCAAAAGAGTTAAAAATTAGCAATATTGTTGTATTTTATCACTTGGACATTCTTGTAAAATTTAATTTTATTAAGAAAACAATTATTGATAATCATGTAGTGTATTTTGATTCAAATATAGATTTAAGAGATATTAACAAATTATACTTTACTTCAAAAGAAAAAAGCAAAAGAATTATTAATTATTTAAAAATTAACAATTGTGGAATTCCAAGAACTAAACTCGCCATAGACCTTAAGATCCATTATTCTACACTTAGAAAATATATTAAACCTCTTGAAGAATTCAACATAATATCTAAGGAAAAGCGATCAAATAAGATATTATATTTCTTAGAAGAAAATTCCATTATGTAGTGTTATAAGTTTTTTGGAAAATTTTTCTTTTATCTATATATATGAAAAAAATTATAATAAAGCATAATGTATAGTAAAATTTCTGAAACTAGACTAAAAAAAAGAGGAAGATTAAGAGGTTTTGCTGCAACTTTAGCAAAAAGACTTGAATTAGTTAAAGAAATCGATGAATTTAAAGAGTTTTCTAAAAATATTAGCGTTAAATTGTTGCTGAACCCATTAGATGGAGATTTTGCTGCGTTAATAACTATCGATAAAGGAACACTGAACATTGAAGGAATCCGCAATGATGACCCAAGTAATTTAAAGAAGAAGAAATTGGGTTGGAATGGTAAAATGGCAATGAAATTGCAACTCTTTCTGGAACTTGCTACTGGAAAGATATCGCAGGGTAAAATATTGAAAATGGTTACTATAGGGAAAATTAAGGTTAGGGGTCTTATTTATTTCGTTATTCTTCAAAAAATATTCTCCTTTTTACCTGATAGTGAGGAGCCAAAGCCAAAATATCTTGAAAATAGAACGAAACCATTTATAGCTGCTAGATTATTCTTTATCTCCGGTATTTTTCACATAATTATAGGTATTTTAGCCTTTGGGCTATTAAATGTACCAATAACCGCTTTTATCTTTGCATTTTTTGTTATTTGGCTTTCTATTTGGTTTACTAGATTAGTAAAATCCAATTTAATCGATGAAACGGAAATATTGATATCTGTGACAATAATTACTATTTTAAACTCTATGAATTATTTGATATTCATACTCGAGGGAGTTACAGAGGGACGATTTTTCTTGAATATATTTATGTACATTGTGTTATGTCTTAATATTGTTAATTTCATGATATTTTTTAACATAAAATCTAAGTTAAATAGTATGGATATGGATGAAAAACTAAACTATTTTTCTATTTTATTAATGAGAGGATTAGGAATGAATTTTTTTTTTAGATTTATAGATTATATTCGACCACCAGATCCGCATTATTTAGTAGCAGTTTTTTGCATTATATTAGGTATATGTAATATAATATATGGAAATAAGGTAATGAATAAAGGGGATAAGAAAATTCAGATTAAAGTTTTAATATTGGTAAGTCTGTCATTAATATCTACGTTATTAATATATATTTTTATTGTGCCAGCTTTGTGTATGCTTTTTAACATAGTGTTATTCAGTATAGTTGCTATGCTTCGATTTTATTATGTAAAGAAGAAATTTTAACTTAAAAACAATAAAAAATGGACTTAAAAGAATTAAAGAAAGCAGTAAAAAAAATAGCTCACAATTCGGGAGCTAAATTGGTTGGTGTTGGCAGTAGAGAACGCCTTAAAAAAACACCCCCTTCGGGTAATATGGATTATTGTCTTCTCGGAGCACAGAGTTGTATCATTTTTGCTTATCCTAATACTATTGATGCTTTAGAGAATTATTTCTCGAAGAAAGAAAGAATGAGTATTAAAGTTTGTCAAGATATAGGTTATGCTACAGGTTGGAAAACAGCAGTAAAGATTGCTGAATATATTGAAAATAAGACAGAATATAAAGCTCATCCGGTCATACCGAATGCAAAATATAGAGGAGGAACAAGAGTTGTTATTAAAGATGGTGAAGCATATCCAGATTTTTCACTTCGATACGGTGCTGTTGCTGCTGGTCTTGGGCATCTCGGTTGGTCTGGAAATTTAGTAACTAAAGAATATGGAGGATCACTATATCTTGATGGAGTTCTTACTACTGCACCATTAGAACCAGATCCTATGGCAAAAAAAAATAATTGTAATCGATGCCTTATATGTCAAAAAGTATGTACAACGGGATATGTGGCTAAAGATGAACAAGAAGAAAGGCAACTTGTAATTATTGGAGGTGTAAAACAGATCTATGGGAAGAGAGGACTATATATGAAATGTGGTATTGGCTGTGCTGGTTGGACTGGATTATCGAAAGATGGAAAATGGAGTACATGGACACCAGATCATATTTGTCTTAAAAAAGTGCCTACTAATGAATTAAATCGTCATTATATCCAAAATTTAATGATCAAATTATTAAAGAGCAAAGAAACTCCTAGAATTATACGTAAATTTAATAGCCGGATTGCTGCTTCTTTTGGAAAAGTGGGGATAACTGAAAATGTAGGATTGAGACCTATTGAGGATACTAATCCCCGATGTGGTAATTGTAATTTTATTTGTGTAGCAGATCCTAAGAAAAGAGCAGAGCTCTATAAAATGTTAAAAAATTCAGGAAAGGTTTTTCTTGATGAGAAAGGTAGAGAATATGTTAAGAAAAAAGATGAAAACGATAATGAAATAACATATTATCCTCCTACATGGGAAGAATATTCCAGTTATATAAAAAAAAATAATTAGAAAAAATTTTTTATTTTTCTGTTTTTTAAATTTCTAAAAGTCCGTCCCAGGCTTTACGTTCTTTATCAAAAATCGCGTTTTCAACTCTGCATTCAGTTCCAAAAACCATTGTTGCTCTCTTTTCAGCATCATAAGCTGGCCACTCGGGAATGTCTTTATGGTTAGGATTCCCGGTACGAGCAAAGGCAATCCATGCGTCCATCATCTTTTCACTAAGAGCTTTAGTTTCAGAATTTATAGTAACGAAATCTTTCAATGTAGGTGCTTCAAGCGTACCAAAGACGAATGGTATTTCTAATGCATGGCATGCTCCTAAATTTCCGCCGAATGCTGGTGATTGCCAAGAAAACATATAATTATAGGTATTAGGCTGATAAGGTCTCTGAGCCTCAAGCAATCGTGTAGTAAATATACGAAATACTATATCTGTTAGAAAAGAGTCGATAAGTTCTTTAGGTTCAGTAGAAAATTTTCCTTCCCTTGCGGTTTTATAAGTATCGATAAGTTTCTTGCTTCTCTCTGGATCTATTCCTTGCATTCCTAAATATCCAATAATTAATTTTTCTCCTTCGGATATCATTGAACCTAAAGCTTGCATAGCTGTAAACAATTTACCTTCGTCAAGATTCGTTCCTATCATGAAATCGATATTTTTACAATCGCCATCCTCAAAAGCTTTTAATGGATGTTTTGGCCAAATTTTTCCATCTAAAAGCGGTCTTAGTGCTAGAATGTTTGTAGGGTCTTCGGCAAAGAATTTATTCTGTGTTTCAATAATTTGTTCGGGAGGTATATCTCGCGCAACATCAATATTTCCCCCTTTAATGCCCAATTTACGTAATATTTTTTTTGTAGTTTTCTCGCTTACCGCTGGATCGATAAATGGTGCGCTTTGGGCTATTACACGGCGAAAAAGACCCTTAGCGGCAGGCATAGAACATAACGAAACAACGGAATACCCCCCAGCAGATTCACCGAAAATTGTTACATTATTAGGATCCCCACCAAAGAGCTCAATGTTATCATAAACCCATTCCAATGCTTTTATTTGATCGAGAGACCCTACATTGGCAGTTATACCTGAGAGATATGGAAAGCCAAAGAGACCTAACCTATAATTAATAGTAACTACTACAACACCCCCGCGTAGAGCTAAGGCTGAGCCATCGTACATTGGATCATTTCCAGTTCCAATAATAAATGCACCTCCATGTATCCAAAACATTACAGGACGCTTACGCTCATCCGTTGCGGGAGTCCATATATTAAGGAATAAACAATCTTCACTTTCGGGTTCGTGTTTACCAAGCCATTCTTCAAGTTCTGTATATCCTTGATAAGCACAAGCACTATATTCAATCGTTTCAAGTACTCCATCCCAAGATTTCTTGTCAACTGGGGATTTAAATCTTAATTCTCCAATGGGAGGTTCTGTGTAAGGAATTCCTTTAAATATTTCTAAGCCATTTTCTCTATAACCTTGGATTTTCCCAGCTTTAGTTTCAACAATATCAGTTCTTTCAATAATTTCTGCTTTCATAATATTATATTTATTTTTTATTTAATTAACATTATTAACTAAAATAAATCGAAAAAGTGGAAAAACACGAGCGATAATGTTTATGTAATTGGAGTTGGAATGACTAAGTTTGGTAAATTTCTTGAAAAAAATATTAAACAATTTACTGGGGAAGCACTTGAATCGGTCTTAAAAGATTGTGAATATGATGTAAATTCGGATGATATTGAAGCCGCATGGTTTTCTAATTCTGGTTGGGGTATAAGTGATTTCCAACATTGTATTCGAGGGCAAGTTGCACTTACAGCCAATCACATCGATAAAATACCCATCATAAATGTAGAGAATGCCTGTGCAGGTGCGAGTACCGCTTTCCACGGAGCATGGACTGCTATAAAAGCAGGCCTCTATGACTGTACACTAGCTATAGGTGTTGAAAAGGGCTATAATGAAGATCGTGAGAAAATGATGAAAGGATTTATAGCTGCAACTGATGTAGAGAAAACGACTAAATTAATTGAACAATTAAAAAAAATGGCTAGAAAACGTAAGGAAAGAGAAGCTAAGAAAAAAGGAACTGAGGTTAAGAAAAAAAGAAGTCACTCAGCATTTATGGATCTTTATGCAGCGGCAGCTCGATTTCACATGAAAAAATATGGGACTACACAAAGACAATTAGCTGTCGTTGCAGCTAAAAACCATAATAATTCAACTCTGAATCCCCTAGCTCAATACACTTTTCCCTTGACTGTAGAGCAAGCCTTAGAAGATTATGAAGTAGCATATCCCCTAACTAGGTCTATGTGCGCTCCAATCGGAGATGGGGCTGCAGCTGCAATTCTTTGCTCAGATAAATTTTTAAAACAGCATCCAAATACAAGATCTGTCCTAATTCGTGCGTCGATTTTAAGATCTGGATCATGGAAAGCAGATGATATAGCCAATCGAGCTTCCTCAGCTGCGTATAAAATGGCTGGTCTTGATCCAGAACAGATAAATGTAGCAGAAGTTCATGATGCTACTGCTTTTGGAGAAATTCACCAGATTGAACAAATGGGATTCTGTCCAATTGGAGAAGGTGGACCCTTTACTGAGAGTGGAGCTACAGCTCTAGATGGAAAAATACCTGTTAATCCTAGTGGAGGATTATTATCTCGAGGTCATCCAATCGGTGCTTCGGGTTTGGCACAAATTTATGAATTGGTAACTCAACTGCGCGGAGAAGCTGGTGAAAGGCAAGTTGACAAAGCAAGAATAGCTCTGGCCGAAAATGGTGGCGGAAATATTGGTGTTGGCGAAGCAGCTATGTGTGTGCATATTTTTGAGAAGTTGTAGAAATCTTATTTTCTATTATATCTCTTTTTTAAAAATTAATAGGAGAAACCGTAAGATTAAATATTTACAATTATGATGAAAAGCTTTATATACACTTTTTTCTTACCTATTACTCGGTCGAAAAAAAAAATTCTTGCCTCAAATATGGGGTGATATTTAGACCTTTCGCGTGAAAATATAATACAAACTGGTTAACAAAAATATTAACTGGTAAAATCGGTATTTAACATTTACGAGAATTGAAACATTAAAAATTGCGACTTCCAGTAGTAATTTTAGCTGCTCTATTATCACCCCACCTATTACTTAACAATTTTACGATTTTTTTTAGAAAAAGTAAAATTGTGTAAATACCTATTAAATAAGAATACGTCCGTCTTTTAGTATTTCGTGGTCGTCAATCTCAATTGTTACATTTTTCATAACACCGTCGTGATGAATATTACTATATGTGTTACCTCCAATGTTTATATTTTTGCCGATCGCTATGTGGGCTGTACCTTTCATCATTTTATCACCGACGGTTCCTGTAAGTCGTTTTAACGTGTGATTTGTTCCGATTCCTAACTCAGCAATATTATTTCCATTCTCATCTGCCA
>JBHLJY010000046.1:0-7086 GCA_048887225.1 Candidatus Hodarchaeota archaeon | reverse complement strand
CAGAATTAAATTGAACACGAAACCCTCGATTCACTTGAATTTCATTATTATCATCCACCCAAGGGACTCTAAAGATTACTTGGCGTTCAGGCTCAGTAATCCTTTCAAGAATTTTTATTTTTTCATAACCAGGATTTTTTTCAAAAAGGGGTACTAGCGATTCTATGACTTCTTTTACTGCTTGATGGAACTCATATTGACCTGGATTTTTATTAACCACATTGTCATAAACTTTCTTAGCATATTCAGACATTATTTTTACCTTTCATTTTAAAATATAATATATATAGATTTTTTATTAAACAAAGTTTAATTATTTAACGGAATTAAGATAATATATTCAGTATAATTAGTATAATTACTGAACGAAAAGAAATATTTTTCAAAATAAGTTGAAAAACTTTTATTTTTTTATTATTGCTTTTGTAAGTAATTATCTATACCTTTTGCTGCTTTCCGCCCGGCACCCATAGCAGAAATTACTGTAGCAGCACCTGAAACAATGTCTCCTCCAGCATAAATGCCATCCACATTTGTTTTACCATTTTCATCTACTTCGATATTTCCCCATTTATTTAATTTTAATGCAGGAAAAGTTGAAGTTAAAAGTGGATTTGCATTATTACCAATAGCAATTATAACGAGGTCGGTTTTAATTCGAAATTCAGAATTTTCGATTGGGATTGGTCTTGCTCTTCCAGATGAATCCAGTTTTCCTAATCTCATTTGAATTACTTCCATTTCTTTAATTTTTCCATTATTATCTCCAATAAATCTAACAGGATTGGTTAATAATTTAAGTATAATACCTTCCTCCTGAGCATGATGAATTTCTTCTATTCTTGCTGGTAATTGTTCCATAGCTCGCCTATAAACAATAGTGGCTGTTTCTGCTCCAAGTCTAAGCGCTGTTCTTGCAGAATCCATTGCAACGTTTCCACCACCAATAACGGTTACATTTTTTCCTTTAACAATTGGAGTTTTATATTTGGGAAAATTGTAAGCTTTCATTAAATTTACTCTCGTTAAATATTCATTTGCAGTTATAACACCTTTCAAATTCTCACCAGGTATTCCTAAAAACCTTGGTAGACCAGCGCCAATACCTATAAATATAACATCATAACCCAATTCTTTTAAATCGTCAATAGTCAAAATTTTGCCAATAACCATATTATATTCAATTTTAACACCTTGAGAAATTAAATATTCGATTTCTGAGTTTACAACATCTTTAGGTAATCTAAATTCGGGAATACCATAAGCTAAAACACCTCCTCCTTTATGAAAAGCCTCATAAATGGTAATATCATATCCTAATTTTACTAAATCTCCTGCTACTGTAAGACCAGCCGGACCACAACCAATAATAGCTATACTTTTCCCGTTTGGTTGCTCTTTCTCAGGAATATAACAAGTACCAGTATCTCTTTCATAGTCAGCTACAAACCTTTCAAGATGTCCAATCGCAATGGGTTCAAATTTTTTACCTAAAACACATTTTCCTTCACATTGCACTTCCTGAGGGCAAACTCGTCCACATATTGCGGGGAGAGCGTTTGTTTCTTTAATTTTCCAAGCGGCTTCACAATATTTTTCTTCCCTAATCAATTTAATAAATCCTGGTACATCTACATAAACAGGACAACCTTCAATACATAAAGGTTTATCACATTGGAGACATCTTCCTGCTTCTTTATTAGCAATTTCAACAGAATAGCCTAAATTGACTTCATTAAAATTTTTGCTTCTTAAAACTGGATCTTGTTCCGGCATTTTTTGACGAGAAATTCTTGGCTTTTTCTTCTTTTTCTCATTATTCATCCGTTTCACCTGCCATAAATCTCTCTATTGCCTTACAAGAATGATTTTGATATACCTCTATTTCAGATTCATTAAATTGTTCCAATCTAGTCATTAATTCTTCCCAATTAATAAGGTGCCCATCGAAGATCGGTCCATCAACACACGCAAATTTAGTAATTTCTTTTCCGTTTTCGATTAAAGAAAGCCGACATCCTCCGCACATTCCTGTCCCATCAATCATTATCGTATTCATACTTACTAAAGTTGGAATATTACCAATCCTTTTTGTCGTATTTGAAGCTTCCATCATCATATGTTTGCATCCTATGAAAAAGCACTGATCTATGGGTTTATTTTCATTAATAACGGTTTCGATAGTACTTATTCTTCCTTTAATCCCTTTCGAGCCATCAGCAGTAATATAAATTATTTTATCAGCAAAATTTTCAAATTCTTTTTCTAAATAGAGTGTAAGCTTATTTCTGGATTCTAAAGCTACAATAACTTTATTTCCAGCAGATTTTAAAGCTTTAGCAATTGGATAAATTGCTCCTATTCCATAACACCCGCCGCCTAATAATACTGTTCCATAATTTTTAATATCAATTGCATTACCTAATGGTCCAACAACGCTATAAATATGATTTCCTTCAATTAATTCAATTAATTCTGCTGTTGAATAGCCACGATCTATGATATAAACCGTTATAGTTCCTTCTGACTCATCCCAATCGGATATTGTTAAAGGCACTCTTTCACTTGTCTCATCTTTCATTATTATAATAAAGTTACCTGGCTTTGCTTTTTTTGCAATCAAAGGAGCTTCTATTACCATTTTATACATATTTAAAGCGATTTCAATATTCGATTTTACTTTAAACCTCGTTTTTAAGGATGGTTCTTTCTCTTTTTTTATCTTTTTATTATCTTTTCTTAATTTACGATACTCTATTAATTGTTTCAGGTCAGCAACTTGATTGGAAATCTTTTCACCGCGATATTTAAATAAATCTAATGTAAGTGGGTTTTTAATAAATTGGGAAAAATTGCTCTCAAATGAGGGCATAGTTATTTTTAAAATTTCTTTGAGATTTTTCGAGTTTTTCGACCCGAATTGTGGATTTTTTGTTTTTAATTCCTTAAAAATATCTTTTGAATTAGAAAATCCGAATTCATTGGCAATAGAAAGATCATACGCTTTAGCTAATTCACAAATAATCTGCCAATCATGTTTTGATTTACCTAATTTTGAAACGGCTTCATTAAAATTTTGGATTCTCAGCTCATAATTAATAGAAGTACCAGATTGTTCAAAAAAAGTCGTGGTTGGGAGGATTACATCTGCATATTGAAAATTATCTGACGGATAAATATCTTGTAATATTAAAAATTCAATGCTTTCCAACAAATCTAAATTTTCAAGCCTTTCAGTAAGATATAGCACCTTAATTTTTCCATTTTTAATGTCTTTAATGATATCTTCTGAAGATCTTTTATTATCATGATAAATGATCTGAAAAACACCTTCAGAATTCGCTTTTCTCCATATAATATTATTTTTAATTAAGGCTATATTTTCTGTTTCTAAAATCTTATTTGCGAATTTATTTAATACGTAGGCAGATTCATTAGATAAATCCGAAGAGGCGAGAATTGCAATTTCTTCGGGCTTATATTTGACTAAATTTTCTTTTATTAAGTTATAAGCCTCTCCCCATTCAGAGGGTATTAAATTATTGTTTTTTTTAATCAAAGGATACATTAACCTCTCTTTTCCATTATTAAATGGAACTGAGCAAAATCTTCCAAACAAGCACACCTTTTTCATGTTATCAAAGTTTTCTCTGTTAGGTATTGATTCTACTAACTTTCCATTGTAAGTGAAATAATCAAATTCACATCCAACACCACAAAATCCGCACACTGAGGAAGTAATTTTACTAGATTTATCATACCATTTAGTATTTTTTGAGGTTAGAGCACCTGTAGGGCACACATCAACGCAAGCTCCACAAAATTGACAATCTGTATCAAGATGTAATAAATCAAAAGCAGTTGAAATTTTTGTATCATGCCCACGATTAACAAGATTAATTACTCCAATGCCTCTTAATTCATTGCATATTCTAACACATCTTCCACATAATACACATAAATTATAATCCATCATTAAGAATGGATCGTCCCTATTCAAGGAGTCGTTCTTATACTCTAATTCATAGTCGATATCGTCAATTTCCAAATAATCTGCGATTACTCTAACATCACAATATTCTTTATTTGAACATGAAAAACAGCCAAACATTCTTCCAGTTTTCTCTTTAGAATGTCGAATTTCATTGCAATATTTTCTTTCATCACAAACCAAACATGAATAAGGATGCTCACTTAGTATTAATTTCAAGACTTCCCTTCTGAGTTCTTGTAATTCATCATCAAGAGTAATTACTTTCATTCCTTCTTGAGCAGGGGTTGTACACGCAGTAGGATATCCCTTTATCCCTTCAATTTTAACTATACATAATCGACATCCTCCATATGGAGTTAATCCTTCAACATAACAGAGAGTAGGAATATAAATATCAGCATTAACAGCTGCCTCTAATACAGTTTGGCCTTCCTTAAATTCTACAATTTTCTTATCAATTGTTAAGATATTATTTTGACTATTCAAGTTTTTCCTACTCCACCGTAATTACATTTTTTTCTTTAATAATAGCTTTGTTCGGACATGAACTATAACACAATCCGCATTTTGTACAGAGTTCATTGTTAATAACGTGGAGTTCATTTGTTTCTCCATTAATAGATTGAGAAGGACAACTATTTTTACAGACACCACATCCCGAACAATTCTCTTCAATAATTTTATAAGTGATAAGATTACTACATACTAATGCGGGACAGCTTCTTTCTAATATATGAGCTTCATATTCATCTCGGAAGTACTTTAATGTTGTTAATACTGGATTCGGTGCGGTTTGTCCTAGACCACACAAACTAGTTTTAGTAACAATGTTGGCAATTTTCTCTAATTTATTTAAATCATCTAAAATAGCTGTTCCGTCTGTAATACTATTAAGGATGTCAAACATTTTTTTAGTCCCAATTCTGCATGGAGCACACTTTCCACATGATTCATTCTGAGTGAATGAAATAAAATATCTTGCTAATTCAACTATACATATATCTTCGTCTAAAATAATAAATCCGCCAGAACCCATTATTGAGCCTAAACTCGTGAGGTGTAAATAATCTAAAGGAGTATCTAAAAATTTATCAGGAATACATCCTCCAGAAGGACCTCCAGTTTGTACACCTTTGAATTTTTTACCATTAGGAATACCTCCTCCCACCTCAAAAATAAGCCTCCTGATGGTTGTACCCATCGGGATTTCTATTAAACCGGAATTATTTATCTTACCTGTTAAAGCAATAACCATGGTGCCAGAAGCATCTTCTGTTCCAATTGATGAGTACCACTTCGCTCCATTTTCGATTATCTTGGGCACTGTTGCTAGAGTTTTAACATTATTGATATTTGTTGGTTTATCCCATAATCCTGAAGTGGCAGGATATGGTGGTCGCGGTCTTGGCATGCCCCTTTTACCCATAATCGATGCCATCAATGCTGTTTCTTCACCACATACAAAAGCACCTGCCCCTTTCTTTAATTCAATATCAAAATTAAAGCCAGAATTCAGAATATCTGCTCCTAGATACCCAGCATCTTTTGCCTGTTTTAATGCCACGCTAAATCTCTCTATAGCCAATGGATATTCTGCTCTAATGTAAACATATCCATATGCTGCTCCAATTGCATAGCCTGCAATTAGCATGCCCTCAATAACACAATGAGGATCGCTCTCTAAAATAGTTCTATCCATAAACGCACCAGGATCACCCTCATCTCCATTACATATTAAATATTTTGGGGAACCTTGAGCATTATGACAAAATTTCCATTTCTTTCCCGTTGAAAAGCCTGCTCCACCCCTCCCTCGCAATCTAGATTTCGTAATCTCCTCAATTACTTCAATAGGGCTGAATTCTTTCAGCACTTTTTTGATAGAATTATATCCTCCTTCTTTTATATACTCATTAATATCTTCGGGATTTATTTCCCCGCAGTTTTTCGTAATAATTGGTTGTTGATCGTAAAAAAATTGAATCTCTTCAACGGTCTTAATTTTTTCACCTGTCTTTGGGTCCTTATACAGCAATTCATGAACGATTTCATCAGCCTTTAAATGCCTTTCAACTATATCTTTGACATTTTTAGCTTTAAGATTAACATAAATAATATTATCAGGATCAATAATAACGGTAGGACCTATTTGACAAAAACCATGACATCCTGTTAATTTAATTTCGATGAATTGTGAAAGATGGTATTCTTTTATTAATTCATTTAAAGTATCATAGATTTCCCCTGCTTCAAGAGAATTACAACCGGTGCCCCTACAAACTCGAATAGTTCTACGTTTAAATGAATTACTCATATTATTATCCATCTTTTTTCATTAATTTCTCTAAAATATTGTTTATCTTTTTTAAAGTCAAATCTCCAAATATCTGCCCATTTATAACACAAACTGGGGAAATAGCACAACAACCCAGACACGCTACAGATTCTATGCTAAACATGAGATCCTCTGTTGTTTCTCCAGATTTTATTCTTAATTTATTTTCAATAAAGTTTAATATTAGTGGACCACCTTTTACATGACAAGCAGTACCATCACAACAAATAATAACATATTTTCCTCTTTTTTGGAAGGTAAATTGTGAATAAAAGGTTGCTATACTAAAAATTTCCGCTGCTGAAATCGTTAATTGCTTTGAGATATAGGAAATAAAATTTGAAGGTAAATAACCATATCGTTCTTGAATTTCTTGCAAAATCGAAATTATATTTTCTTTTTCATGGTTATAAGATTTTAAAATAGAATCTATTTGATTTTTTTCACTGATAGAAAGATCTTGTAAAATTTCTTGATTATATTTATCTGCTTCCATATAATAAGGAATAAATTATTTATACTAATTAATTTTATTTTGATAAAATAAAAGTCTATTATACTAATTATATTAGTTAAATTTTTGCTTACATCTGAAATAAATTTGATTTATGGTAATTATTAATTAGTAGATATAACCAAAAGGGATAAACTTTTGAAAAAGGTAAAATTAATATAATTAGATATGGAAAAAATTGTTGTTGTGGATTTTGGTGGACAATATTGCCATCTCATCGCTAGAAGAGTAAGAGAGTTAGGT
>JBHLJY010000045.1:0-7657 GCA_048887225.1 Candidatus Hodarchaeota archaeon | reverse complement strand
GTGGTGTCCTCGACGGTGATTTTAAACACTTTGGTAAGGTTATTATCATAATTATCGGAAACGTTGATTCTGATCCAGTAGATCCCGACATTGAGTGTTGATACATTAGTGATGATACCATCAGCATCAATATTGAAATTGGTGTTATTAATCCACCACTGTTTAATACCTGAAAGATCGGTGGCATTTGCATCAAATGAATATGAATCTCCTGACTCTAAGGTGGTATCGACTGGTTCATTTACCCATATAGGAGCAGTGGTGTCCTCGACGGTGATTTTAAACACCTTAGTAAGGTTATTATCATAATTATCGGAGACATTGATTCGAATCCAATAAACACCAACATTGAGATTAGAGGTGTTGGTGATAAGTCCATTCGCATTGATATTGAAATTGGTATTGTTAATCCACCACTGTTTAATACCAGAAGGATCGGTGGCATTTGCATCAAATGAATATGAATCTCCTGACTCTAAGGTGGTATCGACTGGTTCATTTACCCATATAGGAGCAGTGGTGTCCTCGACGGTGATTTTAAACACCTTAGTAAGGTTATTATCATAATTATCGGAGACATTGATTCGAATCCAATAAACACCAACATTGAGATTAGAGGTGTTGGTGATAAGTCCATTCGCATTGATATTGAAATTGGTATTGTTAATCCACCACTGTTTAATACCTGAAGGATCGGTGGCATTTGCATCAAACGAATACAAATCTCCTAACTCTAAGGTTGTATCAACAGGCTCGTCTATCCATGTAGGAGGATCCGAATCTGTTACTACTGTTGTTACATTAATGGTTAGAGTTGCACTTTGGTTATAATAATATTGTTTGGAGATATTGACCCTGATAACAGACCAATTATTTGTAACAAATACAGAATCGCTACAATTTATTTTAATTTTATAATCACCGCCTCCAACATCATACCAATCAGTAGAATAAGTTGTTCCGTTAACATCAACATCGATATTTGCTCCAGCTATTCCCATATTTAAGCCAGTATCGTTGAAATAAGCCGTCATATTAAATATCTCATTAGAAGTGTGTTCCGACATGTTAGGAGGACTCGTTATGGAAAATTCGGTCGCTCCTCGTATTATTAATATCTTTTCTAGAAAACCTGCTGCTGTATCATTATTCCATACCATTTGTACACGAAACTTTCCTAACTGAGTCGCATTATCAGATATATCCCAATCGACTATTGATATTTTTGTATCTGAAGAAAATGTGGAAAGTGAAGAAGAAAAATTTAATTTATTACTTATTGTTGCGGGGCTATAAACTTTTAAATTGATTGTTCCATCATCTTGGGCTATATTCTTACTAAATGTTGCATTAAAATGTACGATATCTGTAGTATTTACAATACTCGTTGCGGTTGCTCCAACATATGTATCAATGGACTGAATCAAGTTCGCTGAAGTGGCGTTCAAAAACCAATTACTACCGTTACCTGCATTCATTACTTGAGCTATTTGATAACCGTTACCTAAAGGATCTATCACAATATTATTAGTCTTATTATCGGTTCCATTAAATACCTGAATATTACTCCAAGTGGCAGGAATAGTAAAATTAATCTGATAATTTTCAAATGAAGCACCAAAATTATCAAAACTACGGGAAACATTCCAAATTATATTTTGGCCACTTCCAGATATACTATAGTCGGAGGTTGCGATTAAATTAGTTTGCGTATAATTTATTTGAACTAATTTAATATCACATTCAAGATAATCCCACTCAGCGGAAACATTAAAATTTAATTTGCCAGAAGAACTACTAAAAGTTCCTGTGCTAGTCCAATTTCCTGTACCACCTGAACCAATAACATTCGTACTGTTTATCTTCAAACCGACTTCTGACAGATCAGCAACAGGGAATTTACTAGCCTTATTAAAAGTCATTTTAGTAATAAAATCAACCGTTGGAGATATAAAAGTCCACGTACCACCCGAAACTGTCCATGCATCAGTTGTATCAACACCATCATCACTATCTAGTACATAATACCATTTAGGATTTGCTGCAGGATCAGAATTAGTAGTCTCAAGACAACCAAGAAACCAGGTATTATTATCAGTTTTAGTATTATCAAACTGAAAATGGAGATTTTTACATTCAAACCAACCAATATAATCAGTTCCTGACGGGACTGTCATATTAAATATCCCTATTTCGGCATAATATACAGTTTCCGACCCTACGGGTTCAGACCGAGAATTGGCCACACTCCAGCTGCTATTATATATGACGACTTTAAATTCAAAAAATTTATTTTTTGCTGCTGTAATATATACAGATACATTTTCTAAGTATACACCATCATCAATTGTAAAAGAATTAGCTTTGAGTTTACCTTGAGAGAATTCATCAGAAGCATTAGGGCTAAACAGAGTTTGTAGCGTTATCGTTTTGTTATGTGAAACTATATTTTCAACCTCTATATATGTATATGTAGAGTTAAAATTTGTATCAGTAGGACAATCTACGCTAAATGTGCTGTTAATTGCATCAGTTGTATTCGCTATGGATTTTGACGATGTATCATATAAAGATTGATGCAACGAAACATTAAAGTCTCCCCCATATCCATCAATAGAGGAGGAATAATCAGAACTTTTTAATCCAATTGAATCTATTTTGTTATTTGTTTGAGATTCATCATCATTTTTTATCAAATTATTTTGATTTGGACAAAAAATAAAACTATTTAATACTATCACACTTATAACTATAATAATTAAACAACAGTAGACGAGCCCTTTTTTTTCCTTACTTTTAGGTGAAATATGATATATGATATTCCCCGCTTTTTAGCTATACCGATATAGAAATATAATACTAATTCATCTATAAAAAAGTATATTATTCTAATAATTCGTACCCCAATCAAAAAATTATTCAAAAAGATAACATTATGGAAGACCGGGAGTTAATAACTTTCTTAAAAAAAATTATTAATAAGCCAGTTTTAAGAGAAATATAATATATTAAAAAGTGAATGATTTGAGAAAAAAAAAGCAAAATATTGACGCGATTAATAAAGAATTTCAAGAAGAAATTCGAAATGGGGCAGAAAAACTCTATAATTACATGAGTGATTTTATAGATAACAGGTTGGATAAAATAGATGAAAAATTTCACGAAATAATAACGCAAGAAAAACAATGTGATAGAATTAAAGAGAGTTTTATAGAGATTTTATTTAAGGATAAAAGAGCACTGCCATTTTTGGTAGAAGATAGATATAAACTAATTACATCCTTAGATAAGATTTTAAATATGTCGGAGTTCATTGCAAGATATATACAAGTTCTTCCACCTCAATTTAAATTTTTCGAAGAAATTAAAGAAGATATGCATAAATTAAATAAATTGTGTTTGGAGAGTGTAAATCAATTACTCAATTGCACACTTCTAATGGAAACCAGTTTTAGTGGTGCCTATGAGATAACTTTTGAAATTGAAAAATTTAGAAGACAAGCTCATGATTTGAAATTCAATTTGCTTTACACAATATTCCAAAAAAAGGAGGATCCTTTGCGCGTGAATTTAATATGGAAAATTATCTCATTGATTTACGATATTATATCATGGGCAGAAGAGATTTCAGACTATTTAAGAGGTTTAATCATTAAATATCCAAGTAGATAAAAACTGGCGAAAATAAATGGAAATAACCACTATAATTCTTATCTTCGTTTTTATCGCAATTATCATAGCTTTTGCGATTGGAGCGAATGACGAGACATTTGCTACTATTTATGGTTCAAGAACACTTAATATGAAAGAAATATTAATTATTGCTGGGATATTTGCAATATTCGGTGCTTTTTTTTTAGGTCGTGCTGTTTCTGAAACTGTAGGAATTAAAATCTTATATATACGAATTACGACTGCCGTGGTTATTACAATTCTATTTTCCACGGCGATATGGTTAATTATATCATCTGCTTTTGGCTTACCTATATCAACAACACACGCAACAATAGGAGCTATAATTGGTATTGGTGTGTTTTTGGGAGGCTGGAATAATAGCTTAAACTGGCAAATCATATTGGAAATGAGCATATGGTGGATATTGTCCCCTGTAATTGGTTTTGTGGTCACCTATGTAGCTTATAAGCTAATACATAAATTTATTATTAACAAACTGGATGGCTTTAAAGATTTTGAGAGAACAGAAAAAATTTTTGCATATATTTTACTTGGTGCTATATGTCTAAGTGCATTTTCAAGAGCAGGTAACGATTGTTCTAATGCGGTTGGGATTGTAGTAGGAGTTGGTGATGTTGAAATAAATTTACTCCTTTTTATAGTAGGATTGAGTTTTGCGAGTGGAATCCTCGTTTTAGGAAGGGGTGTAATTAAAAATGTAGGTAAAATTACAGAACTTAATCCAAGTACGGCCTTTGCTGCGGAAATACCTACTGCTGTAATTCTATTCGTTGGAACATTGCGTGGTATTCCATTATCAGGATCCCATATGTTAGTTGCATCATTGGTGGGATTAGCAAAAGCCAAGCGCGCTCCAATGGGAAAAGGTTTATGGAAAATTGTTCTAATATGGATTTTAACGTTCCCAATAGCAGCAATTTTTTCTATTATTATTTATTTTCCCGTCAGTTTATTTTTTTAGTAATTGTTAATAATTCAATGAAAATATTTTTTATTTTATAATAAGAATAGTGAAATTTGCTAAAAGATTTTTAATTATTATATATTGAAAAGAACAAAAAATATAGAAAAAGAGTAAATGCCACCCAAAAATGAGAGTTTAACTAACAATCATTTTATTGAATTTTCTCCTGAAAAAGATCGTTTTATAAATGCTCGTCAAAAAGGAACTCGTCAATGGATTTTAGCCCATTTATTTTATAAATCTAATAAATATTATATTATTATCGTCTTATTTAGTACAATTCTTGCAGCAAATTTAACTTCGGCTTCAATGATTGTATTAGGAATGGCGATTTCTGACATAATAGATGGCAATGATTCAAGATTAATATTTTATGTTATTATCCTTCTGATATTAGGTATTAGCGCTCCTATTTTAAGATTATTTAATTTTATGGTACGAGAGATATTGGCGCAAAGATTAGAAAGAGCTGCTCGTAAAGAATTCTATACTAATCTTCTGGGTAAAAGTCAATCTTTTCATGATAAACAAAAAATCGGAGAAATCATGGCACGCGCTACAAATGATGTCCGTATGCTAAATTTCATGATTAGTCCCGCATTTTCACTCATTTTAGAATCTTTTACTGCGTTAATAATTCCTCTAATATACATTGCATTATTCTTTCCTCCCCAATTGCTTTTGGCTCCGATTATTTTTGTAATATTATTCTTGTTTGCATTAAAATCTTATATCCGTAAAATAACACCCGTGACTGGGATACTGAGGGCTGAATTTGGTAAAATGAATGATATTCTTAATGAGACTCTAACTGGTATAGAAGTCGTAAAAAGTAGTACCCAAGAGTTTGCTGAGATGAAAAAATATTTTGGTAGAGCAAAGAATTATAGAGATGCTTATGTTAAGCAAGGTCATATTCAAGCCAAATATTTACCACTTTTATTTTTGGCGTTATCAGTCACTTTGGGTATGACTCATGCTATTTATTTATATACATTGGGTGCTATAACTATTGGACAAATCATTGCATATGTTGGCTTAATCTCTTTATTGCGTTTTCCCACATTTATTTCTATATTTGTATTTGCTATTATTCGATTGGCAGTTTCTGGTGCCCAAAGATTGCTTGATTTTATGAATGAAGAGACTGAAATTGATGAAAATCCTGAAGGGATTGAAAAGGTGTTAGAGGGTAATATCAGATTTGAAAATGTCTCTTTTACTTACGCTAAACGCTCTCAACCAGTTTTAAAAAATCTCTCTTTTGAAGTAAAACCTGGACAGACAGTTGCAATTGTAGGTACAACTGGATCAGGGAAAACCACTTTAACTAAATTAATTTCCCGCTTATACGATGTGGATGAAGGCAGAATTCTTATAGACAATATCGATGTTCGTAATTTTGCCTTACAATCATTAAGAAGCCAAATCTCTTACATCGAGCAGGATGTTTTTTTATTTTCTACTAGCATATTTGATAATATTACATTCGGTAGAACAAGTAATATGGAAGAAGTAATAAATGCGGCCAAAGAAGCACAAGCTCACGAATTTATATCAGTTTTACCTAGTGGATATTACTCAGAAGTGGGTGAACGTGGAGTACAGTTAAGTGGAGGTGAAAGACAACGAATAGCAATAGCAAGAGCATTTCTTAGTGATCCTCGAATCCTTATTTTGGACGATTCTACTTCCGCAATTGATTCAGAAACCGAAGATAAAATCCAAAAGGCTATTCAAAATATATTAAGAAAGAGAACAACATTATTAATTACTCACCGCTTGAGTCAAATTAGATGGGCTGATTTAATTTTAGTATTAAAGCGAGGCGAAATCGTTGCCAAAGGTACTCACAAAGAATTGCTTAAATCATCAGAAGAATATAGGAAAATTTTTGTTAAAAAATTCGATGTAGAATTAGATTATTTATTAAAACAGTGTGAGGAGACACAGTAAAATGGTGTTTGCAGGTCTAGAGGCAGAAGAATATGATCGTCAATATAAAGATAAATATTTAGTCAATCGGATACTTTCATATTTTCGACCTTACAAACGAAATATGAGCATAGTTATCTTTTTTTTGACAATTACTGCTTTCACATATGCAATCATTCCAATTTTGGTCGCAATCGCTCTTAACAATTTAGAAACTTATAGAAATCTATTATATGTTGTTTTTATCATTGTATTAATTCTCATTTTAAATCTTTTAAGCTGGGTATTTAATTATTTTCGGCAGAAATTTACGGCCATAGTAGTTGGAGATATAGTTTTAGACTTACGGCGCGATGCTAATGAAGCTGTATTAAATCACGATCTCTCGTTTTTTGATAGAAATCCAATTGGAAAAATTGTGAGCCGTATGAACACAGACAGTCGTGATTTTGGTCAAACTGTTGAGTTGACGATGCAAGTTATTTCATCCTTTTTCATGATGGCGATATTGTTAATCGTAATGATCTTTATTAATTTGTTTTTAGCTATAATTTTCATGTGTTCTATTCCCGTGTTTTTCATAGTAGCATTATTATTTAGAAAAGTCGCTAGAAATAAGACTCTTTTAGGTCAAAGAGCTTTAGCATCTGTTAATGCTTATGTTAAAGAAAGTTTTAGTGGAATTCAAATAGCAAAAACTTTTCGGCAGGAAAATAAATTGTATGAAGGATTTAATGAGGTCAATAATCAATCTTATGATGTTAACTTAAAGAAGGGATTTGTATTAAATACAATATTTCCTTCTCTCGGAGTTGTGCAAGGAGTTATTTTAGCTTTAATCGTTTATTTTGGTGGGAATTTTGTTATTGGAGGTCAAATTGGTGTGGGAGATTTATATTTATTCTTACAAAGTCTTCAGATGTTATTCTTTCCTTTATTGGTAATTGCTGCTTTTTGGCCTCAACTCCAAGCAGGTTTAGCCGCATCAGAAAGGATTTTTGCTTTAATTGATACTTTACCAGCTGTAACTCAAGATAATAATATAAAACCAGAAAAAATTAA
>JBHLJY010000044.1:0-7703 GCA_048887225.1 Candidatus Hodarchaeota archaeon | reverse complement strand
CACGGTGCTATGGCCGGATTTCAATTATATCTTGTACTTCATCGAAAAATAGCGTTAAGTAAGCGATATCTTTTTCTCGGTTTCTTGTTTTATTTGATATTTATGAATAGTGTTGACACAATTGCGCGCTTGATTATAGAAACCAAATCGGAAGCTCTTTTTACAGATCTAATGACAGCTGTATTTTCATTTTATATATTATCTCTTACGTGTGTTGGAATCTATTTCTATAAAAAAAAATTTGGAATCCTCTTTCCTTAAAATTTAATTTAAAAAGCTCTGTACTTTTTTAATTTTTCAAGATGAGCATTCTTTTTATAGCATTCACAACAAAAAAAAGGAATGGAAATATTCAGATCTTCGTATTGCTTTAAATTATAAGGAGCTATCCATATTGTTACAAATTCTTTTAAGTGTAATTTTAGATACTCTTTAGCATTGTTAAATGAGTTAGAAAAAAAGAGTTTTTTTTGGCATTTTTCGTTGTAGCATTTATGAGGATATTCATTAGTTAATATCAGATTTAAGATGTTAAACAATTCAATTTGCTCTTGTACTTTATCGTAATCTAATTTAAATATTAGTTCTTCTAGATCAATTTCGAAATTCAAATAGCCCTCTATGATCTCTTCGCAATACCAATCTCTATATCTTTCGTTCATTCCTGTATGATTAGGCATTTTATAAAATACCCTTTATAAAATTAAAATATTTTTGTACCATAATTAGAAATAATCCAATATTCTAAATACAAATACAATATTTAAAATATTTGTATCGCCATAACGATCCAATACTAAAAATTAAGAATTTATATTATTTTCAAATTTGAATGTGTTTAAATTATAAATTATAACATAGTACTGAATTAAAAATCCTGTTCCTTCTAATAAAACATTATAACCATACATAATAAATCTTTACAAAATGATACGCTGCTAAACTTATCAGGCCACCTTCAAAAAAGCCTAAAATAAAACAAATATAGGGATAGCCTATCGGTATTTGAAAAATATATGCGTCTTCTATAACTCTAATTCTACCCCCTTGTGCTATTAACTCTAAAACAGAATGTGATAATCCTGTAATAAGATATAACTTTAAGGAATCTTTATCTATATCTCTTATATAGAAATAGAGTAAAATAATAAATACCATCAAACTAAGGGTAAATTCAAATGTATATATCTGGTGGGTACTATATCTTGATATATAATAGTTATAAATTGTTGTCTATCCCCTTTTTTACAAGTCCTAGTGTTTGATATATTTGCTTAATTACCTTTTTTTAAATATTTCATTTGATAAATCCAATTACCTTTAATGTTAAAATCTTTTTCGCTTATTGGCCTTGAAAATTTGGTTTTCTTTTTTCTAAAAATGCTTTTATACCCTCTTGAAAATCCCCCGTACCTGCATTTTTTCTTATATTTTCAGTTTCTTCCTCCAATTGTTTTTCTAAAGCGTTGGAAAAAGATTTTAACAATAATTCTCTCGAACTTTTGAATGCCAATGGCGGTCCACGGCTAATTTTAATCGCTATTTTTTTTATTTCTTGCAAAAATGAAAATTCAGAGCTAACTATTCTCGAAACTAAATTAAATTTGAGTGCCTCCTCAGCGTTAAGAATTCTATTTAATAAAATCATTTCGTTTGCTAAACTTAAACCAACTATTTTAGGTAAATGATATGTTGTTGATGAATTTGGAGATAATCCAATGTTAGTAAAAGCAGAACCAAACGTAGCGCTTTCAGAACATATTCTTAAATCGCACGCGCATACAAAGCCCAAGCCAGCTCCAAAACAAGCACCATTCACAGCAGCGATAGAAGGAATTTTAGAATTTTTTATAAGTCTTATGCTTTCGTGTAATCTATTAACCAATTTAAACATAAATTCACTAGGGTTTTCAGCTTTTTTGAATTCAACTATATCACCGCCACCACAAAAGGCTCTCCCTTTACCGGTTATTATCAAACATCGGACCGTTTCATAATCATAAATTTCTTTTAAAGCTTGACTAAATTCCTCAGCTAATTTATAACTTAATGCGTTTAATTGATTAGGGCGATTTAAGTATAAAATCGCATAACCATCGGATTCTTCTATTTCTAATTCTATTGTCTTAAATTGATCCATTTAAAGTCAAATTATTTAATTTTAAAAATTATAAATACAAAGAATTTTAAAATTTAATTAATAATATTGCAACTTCTTGTCTCTTTTTATGTAAATTTCAGATTAGCTAAGGTTATAAGAAAAATCTTGATAATCTTTTTTTTTTTTAAAACCCTATAGTCTATTAATACCTATTTTTTAAAGTATTACCATATTCATGCATCATTTTAAAGGCTTTAATAGCATGTTTTATCCGAGTCATAACTGGAATCTTAAATTTGGACGCAATTTTTAAAACATAATCAAAAACCCAATGTGAACCAAAGCATACGCAGATACATGGTTTATTTGTCTTTTTTGATAATTTCATCATTAATCGAAAGTAAGATTCTACAAGCACGCTCAACTGTTTAAACTGTTCTAAGGGTCCTCTGGGTATACAAAATATATATAATAAACTGTGAACATTATCATCTTTCATAATCGCCTTAAATGAAGGAACTAAACTTGTCCCTTGAGATGGCCCCAAATCTATAGTTCCGTCAATTGAAACCCAATTAGGAATTACAGCTTTTATCTTTTGAATAGTCTCTTCACTTAATTTTGCTATATATAAACCTTGCCTCTCAATTTCATCGCAAGCTAAAATACCTAAGCTTCCTGAACCAGTAATAACAGCAATATTTTTACCTTTAGGCAATGGTTGAGTAGAAAAAACGTGAGCTATGTTAAACATCTCATAAAAATTATTTACTCTAAATATTCCCCGACATTGTCTAATAATTGCCTCGTAGATCTTGTCATTCCCAGCAATCGAAGCGGTATGGCTTTTTACAGCATTTGAGCCGCTTTCACTTCGTCCATTTTTGAGGATTAATACTGGTTTTGTCATTTGTTTGAGAATTTGTTTAAATTCTTTCCCTCTTTTGGTACCTTCCAAGTAAAGTGTAATTACATTAGTATCTGGGTCATTATTCAAATAATCTAACATATCAACCTCATCTACATCAATTTTATTGCCTAGCGTTATTGCTTTAGAGAATCCAATTCTTTGCGCAGCTGCCCAATCAATAAAGACATTGCCTAGAACTCCCGATTGAGCAATAACAGAAACTCGCCCTTCCAATGCGTTATTAAAGTCTACTTCAGCACTTGTAAATTTATTATTAAAGTTAGTTAATCCAACGCAATTTGGCCCAATTATACGTATATTCATTTCTTTAGCGATTCTTAAAATTTCATTTTGAATCTTTATATATTTTTCTTCTCCTGTCTCGGCAAAGCCCGCTGATTCAATTATAATTCCATTTACTCCTTTTTCAGCGCAATCTTTTACAGCTTGCAACACTTGGTTATTAGCCACCATGATTATCGCCAATTCTATCTTTTCAGGAATGTCTTTAATATTTTGGTATGCTTTATGTCCTAATATTTCCGATTTATATAAATGTACAGGAAAAGTCTTAAATTTTGACTTTAAAAGATAATTTGTCGTAGTATATCCAAATCTTTTCGTGTCTGAAGCTCCAATAATAGCTATTGACTTAGGTTTAAAAAAAAAATCTATTTTTGTCATTGGTATCATTATCCTTAAAAAAAATTTATAATAAAAAAATATCATACATTAACCTTAAAGATTAGTTTAAATACATAAAGATTTCAATTAGATTTCTGGTATTGGTGAATAAAAAACTTAACATAAATTTTATTTTAACACAAGCATTTATTTTGATGAATCTTTATACATATTATAATTATAGTAGATTTAAACGAGTACTTTGGAGCTAAGACAATAATAAGTGCAAAATCAGCAAAAGAAGAAATTAAATTCTTAAAGAAGAAAGCTAATTTAAAAATAAAAAATAAAGAAATACAAGAAGCTATTGATATTTATAAAAATGTGATTGTAATAGCAACGAATTGGGATCTCACAGACGAGATCATAGAAGTAGAGGATTTAATCAGATTATCTCAGATTGAGGGGCTGAAAGAGTTAAAAATAATTTTTGAAAATGAAGCAAACTTAGCAAAAAATAAATATGATTACCAATAAGCTGCCGAAAAATATAAAAAAGCTTCTAAAGTCGATACTGAAATCTTAAAATTAGGAGTTACAGAGATGACAAAAGAAGTCAAACGATTAACGATGAAATCAAAAGAATTAGAAAAATTAATTTAGGAATAATCTATTATAATTATAACAATAACGAAATGAAATTTGGATTAAATATAATAATAAGATAAGAAATATTTAATCCTTTAATTAGAATTTCTTAAAAAGGTGATGTTTTTATGGGAAAAATTAAAGATAAGTTAAAGAAAAGTGTAGATAAAGTAAAGAAAGGTGTAAAAAAAGTAGGTAAAAAGGGCGCAAAAAAAGGAGCTAAAAAGGCTACCAAAGAAGTTGCAAAAGAGACATAAGGCTAAACTGTATTAATAATTTTAAATTAATTTATTTTTTTTTATCTAATTCTCTATTATTTTTATATAGATTTTAACTTAGATTAGATATGTTTTGTGAAAATATATTTTTAATAAGACGCTGCAGATCGGGATATAAATAAATCAATAAATAAATTAATATAGATCAGCTTAAAATTAAAGAAAAGGTATCGGGAAGGCATAAATTTGTCCATTTTAAGAATAGGAGTCATCGGTTATGGATTTATAGCCAAGGTTCATATTGCTAATATTATTAAATTCCCTTATGTGAAAATCACTTCTGTGTTTTCAAGGACTAAAAAAAGCGTAAACGGGCTCAAGGATTTTTCTTTTTATTTAGATTACAAGGAGATGATTAAGCGTGAAGAGTTAGATACGGTAATCATTGCAACTCCAACGTATACTCATAAAGAAATCACCTGTTATTGCGCAGATCAAGGGATTAATATATTTCTGGAAAAACCTATGGCTATAACGCTTGAAGAATGTGATGCTATTATAGACTCTATTAATGAAAACAAAATTAAATTTTTTATTGGCCATGTTCTTAGATTTTGGTCTACTTATGGAAGTGTAAAGAGTTATTTAATTAGTCATTATTCAAAAATAGGTGATATACATTCGATAATAGCAAAGAGACTAGGTTCATTCCCAGGGAGGATTTGGTTTGCTGACCAATCGAAATCTGGTGGAGTGATATTAGATCTATCAATACATGATATTGATTATGCGACATGGATATTAGGCAATGTCGAATCCGTTTCATGTAAAGCGAGCAAATTATCAAAATATGGTATGGAGGTGTTTAGTGAATCTACTACAAATCTTAACTTTGAAAAAAATAAAACCGCCAAATGTGAAGCTAGTTGGGCAAAACCAGCTGATTTTCAATTCTATACATACACACAAATAAAAGGATCAGAAAGAACAATTGAATTTGATGCGGATAAGATTTATAATGATGATTTTTTAGGTATAAAAAATATATTCAAATCGAACAATGGTTATTATAATCAAATGGAGCACTTTTTTGATGTAATATTAAATAAAAATAACAAATTTTTGGTATCCGCGAAAGAAGGTAAAGAAGCAGTTAAAATTTGCTTAGCAGCAATTAAATCTGCTGAAAATAATGGTAAAGAAATTTATACTGATGAAATAAACTAAATTCTCCTTAATAAATATCTATAATAATATATTAATTAATTTGAAAAATTCGAATATAAAGTGCATTAGTAATTAGTATGCCAATAGAACGTATAATTTTATTTATAAATAATAATTTTGATATGATTCTTGAAGAATTTTCTCAAAAAGAAATCGAAGAATATCGTACCTTGCGACAGCAATTTGAAAGATTAAATGGGGCAGTTGTTAATAATAGAGATTTTCAGAAAGAATATACTCGTTTCTATGGTATAAAATTTTATCAAGAAGAGGATTTAGAAGAAAATTGCCTTGATATTTATTTTAATATAATATCTAATGAAAAATTACAAGTTTGCGTATCTCAGTTTAGAAATTTGCATGGATTTAAGAAAATCTTTCTTTATATTTATAGCCAAATTGAAAAAATTGTTAATAAAAACGAATTCTCTTATACAACGAAATTAATTAACACGATTAATCCAATTTTCCCTATATATGATGAATACATAAAAATCGCCCTTGGATTGGATGAAATTTCAAGCCAAAGAAATAAAAAAGAGATATCTTGGAGACAATTCAATCAAATTATGGAAATTTACAACCAGTTATTAGTAAACAAGGACTTTATTAATCTTTTAAACCTTTTTGAATCAAATAGAGACTTCTCAGGGTTTTCAGATTTTAAGAAAGCTGATTTTATAATAAGGTGTATGGGAAAAGTAATACAAAAAGTCAGAAGACTAAACCAATATTTGGAGGGTAGAATTCGATCCAATGAGAATAAATAATACAAAAGACGATATGCAGGATTATAGAAACAAAAGTAAGAAGAAGATATATAAATATCATGATGGAAGTGGCAACACATATATCATTAAGAGTGAATTTATCGAATATAGACCAATAAAACCATCTATTAGTTCTAGTGGATTTTACGATGGAGGAAATTATATTAAAAAACAAATAAGGAAATTACAATACAATAAAATAATATTAATTTTAAAGGAAGCTATAAGAAATAAGGAAATTCATATTAAAAATCGTGTGAAAATGTCAAGTATGATAATAATACAAGAAAAATTTAACAGAGAAATTTATATTTTAAATCCAAACTCAAAAGAATTATTTAAAATTGAAAAAATGTTACAGGATATAATAAAGAATTAAGATATTGGGGATGATTTAAAATTTCTGACAAATGTGATTTTAATTTTCTTGATATTCCGGATTTGGTAAATGAAAGTCCGTGGATTAGACCAAATCGCCCATGGTTAAAGAATCGGCCTGAAGGAATACCAAAGACTTTAAATTATCCAAATATTGGAGGTTTTCATTGTTTATTAAAAAAATCCGCGAACGAATTTCCGAACAATGTTTTAATGTACTTCCCAGACAAAAACGAGAAGTATACTTTTTATGAAACTGATTATTATGCAAATATTCTTAGTAATGCCTTTATGAAAGAATTTGGAATCAAGAAAGGGGATGGTATCGCAGTTATGACCCCTAATTGTCCTGAATATGTTTTCACGGTATATGCTTCAAGTCAAACTGGTGCGATTTTAATTCCAATTAATTTTTTATACAAAAATAATGAGATAAAACATGTCATCGACAAGTCGGATATAGTCAACGTTTTCATTGTGGATGAGCATTTTTTTCGCATTGCAAAAAGAGCGTCAAAAGAAGCCAGAGTTGAAAATATTATAAAAATATCTTCAGATAATCCTGACGAATTGACGATCCAGAAATTATTAGCAGAATATTCACCAGTACCATTAAAAGTAGATATAGATATACAGGAGGATTTAGCAGCACTCTTATTTACAGGTGGAACAACAGGTTTGCCAAAAGGAGTAATGTTGACTCATTCGAATCTAATAGCAAATGCGCTTCAATTTTTTAATACTGGAGCCGCAGGTAGCTGGCAAGGATCTGTAGAAGAATCAATTAAAACTTATGGTACTGGCAGAACTCTAACTTGTAATCCACT
>JBHLJY010000043.1:0-8617 GCA_048887225.1 Candidatus Hodarchaeota archaeon | reverse complement strand
CCAAAACTCATTACCGGTATCTAAGGAGATTAATAATGCCTTAAGACTTTCAACCTTGATTTTTGCGTTAATTTCCATTCTTTCTTTTGATACTTCGTATTCTGTAGTTTCTACAACTTGAAGGCCATCTTTAGCTTTTATGTGCTCTGAAAATACGCCATATTCACCTTCAACTATTTTTTCTCTTCGATCTTTCGTTTCAAAATTACCAGATGTAGCAAATTCTATTTTTTCATCTAAAATATGTTCGAGTAATTTTATTAAGAAATTAGTGTTTGGAAATTTTAGCTTTTTTTTATAATTACCTATCTTGAATTTCAAAACCTCACGTGCCTCGCTTTCCCATCCCACATAAATTTCTGTTTTTTCGTCTTTAAATACGTGATAACCTCTCCAATTTTGACTCCGTCTATTTAAAACTTCTAAAATACATATAATTTCCTCTAATGAGAGTCTAATAATCTTTCCTTCATTTTTAGAAGGTTTTTCCCAGGTCCCATCTTCCTTTCTATTAATACATGTTAAGAAAATATATGGCACCAATTTTGCTGGAGAATTTATTATAATTCCACTTCTTTGCCCAAAGAAACTTTTTGTATGAGAATCAGCCATATCAATCAATATTTTTAATTTAAAATGAAATTATGCTTATTTTTCTAATAAACATATATTCGCCTAATGATTTAAATTCAATTATTAAAAATGAATTACATCAATTCAATTTCTACTAATACGGATTCTGGAATCTGAATTTTCATAATAAGATGCATACTTTTTTCATCTGTAATAATTTCGAAAAGGCGTTTATGAATTCTCATTTCATATTTAGCCCACGTAGCAGTCCCTTGACCAGAAGGAGCTTTTAAAACAGGGACTCTGAGACGTTTTGTAGGGAGAGGTATTGGCCCGTATTTTTTTATCCCAGTCTTCTTACATACATTTTCGAGCTGTTCGCAAACGGTCTTTAAGGCTTCTAAGTCCGTTGACGATAAACGTATCCGAGCTTTTTGTATTTTTAAATCACCAATGAAAACTTTTTAAAATTTACGGGTCATTTTACATACTTTAATTAATAATCGTAATAACCAAAATTATTGCTATTAAATAAATTTTCGTATCTAATCATCAAAAAGTTATTTGAACAAATTTAAGAAAATCCCAATAGAAATTTATTTCCTAAATTTACATTCTGTAAATATTTTTGAGCAACTTCTAAGCACTTTTCAGCTTGTTTTCTTGGAGTTATTGGCAGATCCCTCATCTGATAATCTCCGTGGAACACTAATAGACTGTAGGGGATTTCAGGACTTATCTTACTAATGAATCTTGCTATTAATTCCACTTCCTCATGGTTGACATAACCTGGAACCATTAATGTACACCCGCTCAATTCTGGCATTCCTTTTCCCCTGGTTCCAAAATAATTTTTAGCTAAAAATTTGAAATTTTCAAGAGTTCTGTTATTACTAATACTACATAATGCTAAATTCATTTTCTCATTGTAACTTTTTAAATCAAATTTAATGTTTCCACCCGTTTTTATTGCGATTCTCATGCATTTTTCTACTAAATCTTTTCTTCCGCTTCCATTCCATTCCCAACATATCCTAAATTTTCTTTTTTTATCTTTTTTTTCAATTTTTTCTAAAATTAGTTCTGCTAAATTAATAGAAAAAGGTAATTGAGATTCGGGAGTTCCCCCAAAATAGCATAGACAAGTAATTTTTTCATTCTTTACTATTTGATTTGCCAAATTTTCACTATCAAATAGAAATCGCTTTTGAAATTGCTTATGGCTACTATTCTGGCAGAAGAGGCACGAAAAAGTACATCCATATAAAAATGCGGCATACGAATATGTTCCATATTCTGGTCCCTCATAGCTTGAAAATTTCGGATACCCCGCTGAAGTCCCTGCAGGACAGAACC
Source organism: Candidatus Hodarchaeota archaeon (assembly GCA_048887225.1). Taxonomy (GTDB): domain Archaea; phylum Asgardarchaeota; class Lokiarchaeia; order Sigyniarchaeales; family SOKP01; genus LW40-45. The sequence continues at coordinate 6,688 of JBHLJY010000043.1, read as the reverse complement.
AGCTATTACAACAATTTGTAGGATTGCCATCGATATACCCATGAATATAACCTTTCGATTTTGTTGGATAAGGTAATTCTCCATTCTCTTTTTTCTGGATATTTCGTAATCCACAATAACTCACATCGTCAGCTGAAAGACGGCATTCATTTATACAAAAATTACACCTTAATTTAATATCTGGGCTCTTTGCAGAGGGCGGTTCTTTAGGTAAATCTACAAGTTTTCGAACTCCGCTATGAACAGAAAAAATATGTGGCTTAATAACTTCCCACTCTCCATTCAGAATACACTCTCTACAAACTTGTAGAACTTCTGAAATTAATCGATCTTTTTTTCCGCAAAATTTGCATGTTCCCATTTCTTATCGTTTTTTCTTTAATAATAAATAAGTTTGGCCCGCCTTCTGATTTTGTTTCTTTTTAATTAAAAACCCTTCGAATCCATTATTAATAAAAGAATTATTATAAAGATTCAGTTCTTCTTCGTTTTTAGGATAAAATTCTATTATTATTCGACCAGTTCCTTTAAGAATTTTATTCAAATATTTTGCTGTATTATTAACAACCTTTCTTTTTTCCCTACCATATTTTTCATGGGTAATAAAGTTGTAAGTTGAAATTGAAATAATATGATCAATTGAATTGAATTTCAAGGGTAAATAATTAATATCAGCGAGAATTAATTCCAAATTACCATTTTCAAGAATTTTTTTCTTTTTATTTGCTATTATAAGCATATCACTCAAAATATCCACCCCCACTACTCTAAAACCTTTCTCAATTAAAGTTTCTGATGAAAAACCTGTTCCACACCCCAAATCTAAAATTATATATGGTATATTTCTACGAATACTGTTTTTTTCTTTTCCTAATTTTGTATCGAAAAGATATTGAATACATTTTAAAGTGGTCCTTTTCTGATTTCGTTCCATCCACTTTTGACGATCGTATTCTTCAGCTTTAGAACCTATATAATCAGATGGAAATTGAGGAATTTTTCGTCCCATTAACACTCTCATTTATACCCAAAAAAATTATTAATATAATAAGCTTCAATATATAATAGTAAGTTATAATTTTAAAATAATTATTATGTCCGAAAAAAAAACGATTCTAATTGTAGATGATGAGCCAGATATTGTTAATCTGACCGAAAAGTTTCTTAAATTAGGAAATTTCGAAACTATTACGTGCGGGAATGGGCGAGATGCTTTAGAAATAATTGAAGAAAGATACGAAGAAATTGCCCTTGTTTTATTGGACATTATGATGCCAGGAACGTCTGGTTATTCTGTACTTAAAATGATTAAAGAGAATGAGAAATTTAAACATATTTTAGTAGTTTTATTTACAGTTAAAAGTTTTAATGAAGATATACAAAAAGGAAAAAAATTAGGCGCTGATGGATACTTAACTAAGCCATTTAGCGGAAAAGAACTATTGAAGTATGTACAAGAAAAATTAGCGACCTAAGATCTTAAGGTATAAAAATATCTTTCAATATAAACCAATAAATAAAGCAACCAATTAACAATATAACCAGTGTTTTTCTTATCATATGAGCTAAATGAAAAGTTTTTGGTCTTCTTCCTTTTCGATTCAATAATTTTGGAAATAAATTATAGTCGTGTGGTTCTTTTTGATACCAATAAGCTGTTGATGACCAATCATCTTTTCGATGGTTGTCATGACCATGTTCAATAGTTGCTATAATTGCTTGATTAAAGTAAATTGGATCCTCAATATGGTATCGATAATAAGAAATTTTTCCCCACCAATTAATTCCACCACGCATTATTGTACCATGATAAAGGGCAGAATACCTTTTCTTTTGAGACCATGCTTGGTTAACGTAATCTTCCGTTCCTGTACCAATTAATGTTGGAATCCCTTTATCTATATCTTCATCAATAAAGATCATATCGTCACCTTCACCGGGCCAATTGGGATACCACGGCATAAATGTTTTATTGTCAATATCTAAATGGCATCCTACGTAATTGCCTTTTCCCTTTGCCTCAAGGATTTTATAATTGTACTCCAATGGTTCCGTATTTTTTCCTGAAAACATAAATTTTTTTGGTCTTAAAGGAGTAAATCTTTTTCCTGTCTCACTATCTATCTTTTTAACTTTCGGTGGATTTTCTCTACGCCATTGAGCATGAAATCTGCCATGAATTTCTTCGTTTTCAAATCCGTCTTCATATAAATCGTAATCAATGTAATAATATAATTTAAATTTTGTTGGATTATCGTTTTCAAGAGTTATTTTAAATCCAGATGAGAATGGCATCGGCCACCAACTATTAAAACCCTTCCCGCCTCTCGGGCTCATTTGAAGTGGCAAAGAAACAAAATTTTTATGTTTTGCGTGTCCCAAGCCAAAGAAATCGCCAAGTGGAACTTCGACGCTCGGTTTATCTTCAGATTCTCCATCCCAATACATTCTCAAGATTGCATTTCGTAGTGAATGCCTTGAATGACAAAAATATGTACACCAAATATGTTTTATACAACCAGCACCTTTTATATCTCCTAATATTGCTATTTCACCAGATTTAACTATAATCCAATCAACATTACCCCATGATTTATCATGGCTTGAAATTCTCCTTCTTTTTATTGATTCTGGTCTAAGTCCCGCGATATCATTAAAACTTGATCTTCCTAATTTCATAATTATATTTATATCTTTAAACTATTAAAAAATTCAGTTAAAATTATTATAAGTTAAAACAAACTATTATATTATTATGAAAAAAATTGTAGTCTTCGCACCCCATCCTGATGATGAATTGGCTGGCGCTGGAGGGAGTATGCTGAAATGGAAAGAAGAAGGGCATGATGTTCATATTATTTATATCACCGACGGAAGAGCAGCATATAGATATGAAAGAGAAAAGGGCCGATTGTTTGAGTCTGAAGAAACTATGAATACAACTGAAGATGAACTAGCAGAAATCAGGATGAAAGAAATTGACGAAGTTATGCAAGTATTAAATTTTCCTAAGGAAAATATTCATAAATTTAAGATCCCAGACCAAGATGCAAAAAATCACATCAGAGAAGGAATCGAATTAAGTAAGAATATTATAAAGGATGCTGATCGAATAGTCTTACCAAGTAATAATAATTCACACACTGATCACCAAGCTACCTATGAAATCGCGGTAGGAGCTGCTAAAGAGCTTGATTTGAAGGATATTGAATTTTATGGATATGCTATTTATGTGGCTCATAAGGAACCTAGAGAAAAAATGGTAAAAATAAGAATCAAGAATTATAGAGATAAGGTCTTTGAAGCATTGTGTAAATATAAATCCCAATTAGCCATATCAATTGTGAAAATCTATTATGACACATTAAAAAGAAAACGAGTTGAATTTTTTGGTAAATACAGTTTATCGGATATAGGAAAGTATTATAATTTTTAATCTTTAGATAATTATCATAAAATATTTTATTTTATAAGATTTAAAACCTAGTTTAATATCAAATTTATTAATAGGGATTAAATTATGCTGATTTTAAAGGGTGGATAGAAGAAATTTGGTGAGTAAGAATTCCATTATTTAAGTATGATGGAAAGTATAATTCTAATCAATGTTCTAATTAAAAATTTTAAAATAAGGAGATAAATATTAGCTATTTAAATTAATATTTTTCTTATTTTTTTAACTATTAAAAATAGCAAAATAGATAAAAGAATCTTAATTCAATAAATCAATTAGATTAAAGAGTAGAAGCTTATGATTTCACAAGAAAGAACTAATATAATAGTCATAGGAATGGGGTATGTTGGGATTCCAATGGCCGCTTTGCTTGCGGATGTGCCAAATTTTTATGTTACTGGAATCCAGAGAAGGTCTCAAAGGTCTGGCTGGAAAATTGATTGCTTAAATGCGGGAAAAAATCCGTTTGAAGGAGAAGAACCTGGATTAGATGTTTTAATTACGCGAGTTGTAAAAAACGGAAAATTTAAAGTTACAGATAAATACGACGATGTAAATGAAGCGGATTTTATTCTCATTGACGTACAAACACCCGTAGATGACCATAGAATACCAAGATATGAATCTCTAAAAGATGTGGCAAAATTAGTGGCACCACATCTCAAAAAAGGGGTCACTGTGATTATAGAATCGACTGTAGCACCAGGAACAACTGATAAGATCGTTCAACCGATTTTAGAAAAGGAAAGTGGTCTAAAACGGGGATTTGATTTCTATCTGGTTTTTTCATTTGAACGCGTTATGCCTGGTAAGTTGATTGAATACATTGTAGATTTTCCAAGGGTTATTGGAGGAGGATGTGCTGAAGCAAACGAGAGAGCTAAATTCTTATACGGTAAAGTTGTGAAAAAAGAGCTTCAAGTGACTGATACGCTCACAGCAGAATTGACAAAATGTATTGAAAACACCTATCGCGATGTTAATATTGCATTTGCTAATGAAATGGCTTTAGTTGCAGAAGATTTTAATCGAAATATATTTGAAATTATTGAATTAATTAATCGCAGACATGATAGAATGATGCATTATCCTGGTTCTGGAGTAGGAGGGCATTGCTTAACAAAAGATCCTCATCTATTAGTTTATGGACATCAAACCTATACTGACCATAAATACAAATCCGATATGTTATTAAAGGCAAGAGAATTAAACGATTTCATGCCAGATCACATGATTGAATTAATGGAAGATGCCCTAAAAGAAGCTGATAAACATGACAATATTAAAATTGCTCTTATGGGCGTTGCTTATAAAGCAGACACAGATGACACAAGAAATACCCCCACAGAAAGAATAGTTTGGACTTTAAAAAATCGTTATCATTCACATAATATTCAATATATTGCTCATGATCCATATGTTAAAAATAGAGATTATAAAGAAACTGCTCTTACGGATAATCTTGATGAGGCGATTTCAAACGCAGATGTTTTAATTTTTGCTACCAATCATAAACAATATTATAAAATAGATCTTGACAATATGAAAAATAAAGTGAAAAAAGAAAAACCAATTATAATTGATGGTCGCAATATATTTAATAAAAAAGCTGTTGAAAAAAAAGGATTTATATACAGAAAGATCGGAGAAGGACCAAAAAATTTTAGGTAATTTTTACTTATTTCAATTTTCTAAAAAATTGGCGATTTTAATCTCGGATTCTTGCGGAACTTTAAGATTAAATCCTAAAATTTTTCGATTTAATCCTTGAGATTATATTTATTATTTTTGGATAGTTTTCGATTGTAATAATATTTTTTTATACTCCGTATGCAATAGATAAGTCCATCAATTAATCCTCAGCCAGCACAGTCAGATTTTTGCACTTCATATTTTTCATTAGAAGAAGCTAATCTATTCTTCCACTCTGACATACTAAATTAACATCTCTTTGATTTATTAAACTAATTATAAGTTTAGAAAAATAAAAAATTAATTGTTTTAATTATTAAAGAATTTTTTTAAATTAACTTAAATATATTAGATTGTATAAGTTTAAATATTAAAATGGAGATTGAATTAATAGTATGCTACAGCAAGTCCTTATAATTAAAGATGATAAAATAATTTATCAGAGAAATTTTTCGAAAGCCATAAGCAAAGAGGAATTTCAAATTCTTTTTATGAAGTTAAAGAAAGAAACATCTTCGGATTTTTCAATGAATTCTGGTAATTATGTATCCTTTGATAATAGACTTACATATATTTTTGAAAGGGATTTAGGCATATTTTTTATTTTTTTATCGGGTTTAGTTGACGAGGTTAAAGATTTAGAAGAGGAATTAGACAAATTAAAAGATGAATTTAAGGATTTATTTGGCGAAGTGCTTGAGAAAACTTTTGATAGTTCTTTGTTAGAAGTATTAAATCCGATAGTTGACTCAATTCATTCAAATTTAAGACCTAAAATATCTCTTGTAGGTTTTTCCGGAGTAGGGAAAACAACCACCACCAAATTAATTAAAGAAGAAGAAATTCCCATTGAACACGTTCCAACAATTACAGGGGCAAGGGCTATAATTAAAATCGGAAAATTGCAATTTGTTTTATGGGATTTTGCTGGACAAGAACAATTCAGCTTTTTATGGAATAATTTCGTTAAAGGTTCAGATGCTTGCCTTATAATTACAGACTCAACTTTGGAAAATGTAGAGAAAAGTAAGTTTTTTATTGAACTAATAAAAGAAGAGGCACCTTATGCAAATTCAGCAGTTATAGCAAACAAACAAGATTTGTCTGGAGCACTAAAAACTGAAGAAGTAGAAAGGATTATGGGATTAAAGACTTATGCTATGGTAGCAATTGATCCAAAAAATCGAGCTAAAATGATCCGTATTATCTCAGATGTTCTTGAGATTAGTACTGATGTATCTCCCTTATTAAAACCTATTTACGATCGAGATTTATTGATTTTGGATGCTCAGCGCGCTCTTGAACGAGGGGAGTATGCTAATGCATTATCTTTTTTCGAAAAGTTATCAGATCTTTGCCTTGAAATAGGTGATGATTCTCTTGGAAAGCAATTTTATGAAAAAGCTGAAAATTTAAGAAAAAAATTGAGTGAAGAACCACCTCTGCCGGCTCAAGCACCTGAAATCATGGAACAACCTGAACTATCTGAAATAACAGAACCAGAACCACATGAAATAACAGAACCAGAACCACATGAAATAA
>JBHLJY010000042.1:0-9729 GCA_048887225.1 Candidatus Hodarchaeota archaeon | reverse complement strand
AAGTAGACCGAACGTGACCATAATTTCTCCAACAGCGGGCACTTACCATCCACCCTCACTATTAATTAACGCTTCAATATCGGACGAATTCTCTACTATATCATCAGTTAAAGCCATGATAGAGTTTTGGGTGCCATTTAACTTTAACATTTCTATGACTCAATCAGGAACTTATTGGTTCTGTTATTGGGACAACATTTCCGAGTACCAGAATGGAAATTATACAATTAAGATATGGGCGATTGATGAGGGAGGAAATGTTAATCAGACCCAATTCATCGTTATCATGATCGATAACCCTCCTATCGTTGGTGATGGTGATGGCAACAGTAGTGATGGTGATAAAGAGAGTTCAGAGTGGTTATTAATTGTAATTATTATATCTGCCATCTCTGCAGTTGGTATTTTATCTGTCGTTTCGGCATTATTAATCAAAAACCGATCGAAGCCATTGATGATGCCTCAATCGAAGGTCCCTAAAACTTGTTCATTATGTAGTAAAAAACACACAGAATTTTGGATTCTATGTAAAGAATGTTATGCTAAACAGCAAAAAATTCCTGTTTCAACTATATGTCCAACTTGTAAATCAAAGAAAAATATCGAAATCCCAAAATTACTCATTGACGAAGCAAAAACGATAATGACGATATCAATACCAAAAGGATTAATGTGTGATCACCATTTCCAAGCGTTTGTAGATAAAAATTTTAAGGTTCGTGGATATCAAAAAGTAGATTTTGAAGGCAATTCAAAACAAATTTTAGCCAAAAAATAAAAATTAATCAAAACATTTTTTTATTTCTTTTTAAGTTTTCTTTGTTTATTCTTAACATAAATTTTGAGGGATATTAATCAATGATTTTAATTTTATCTTGACATTTTTCTCTTACAACTTTCTTTCCAATTGTAGCAATTCGTTGAGCTAATTCTGTAATTTTCCATTTTTCATAACCCTTCACATAAGTAGAAAAAGTGTCTTTTAAAGGGTTTTTCCATTTGGAAGGAATTTCTTCAACACCTATTTGAGCTCCGATAATTGCTCCAATATTACCGCAATTACAATCTGTATCAAGTCCCATCATGGCAGCTGTACAAATTGATTTTCCAAGAGGGTCTTCTTTATCTTGATCCCCATATAATAAAGATAAAATGATTATTCCAATATTAGGTAAAACATGCACACCCGAAAATCGCTTCAAGAATACTTTTCTCTTCCTATTAAGAATAGATTCTGAAAGAGAACCTTTAACTCCAGTTGAACTCAATTTATGTTTCTTAATTTCATCCCAATAATTAATTAATACTTCCCGAGATTTTCTAAAATCGTTCGGATATAGTTCATAAATTTCTAAAGCCTTTCTTACCATTTGAGTATATAAACTCTCTTTGGCCTTAGGGATGGATTTAAGAGCAATTTCAATATTAGTTCTAATATTGTTTTCAAAAAACGCTTGAGCGAGTAAAACAGCAATAAAAACTTCTCCTTCAATACCAATTCCCTTATGTGATATGGAACCGTCCAATTCTGAATATTTTTTGGCAATTTCTGGACATCCTGGAGCAATTTGACCCCAAATATCTGCGCGCATTTGGGCTCCAATCGCATCATAATAGAAATTATTGTGAGTTCCAGATTCAGGAGGCCTAATTCCTGCTCTGAGATTTTTCAACGCTATTTCTTCAGCTGTGAAATTTAATTTATAAAGGAGATTGAGCCATTCTTGAGCAATATCTTCAGCAGTAAGGTTAATTCCACGTGTTTCTAAAGCAATTAGGGCACAAATTTCATACATCTCGTCGTCATTGACGAAATTTAAATCAATTGGCTCTGGAAAATAGGTGATATTACCATATTTTTCTTTTATAATTGAATAAGGTCTGAACTCAACAGGAGCACCTACAAAATCTCCAGCAACCCGCCCTATCCATGATCCCAATACTCTGTCATAATATTCTTGGTAGGTTAATGTTTTCATTATGTTTGTAAATATTTCATTTAATATCAAGATTTAAATTTTATTTTTATTACTTAAGAATGTTTTATGAACATCGAAAACTAAAAAACGCATAGTTATTTTACTAATTCAATCGATTTAGAAATAAATTGTGATGATAATCATATGAGTGTTACACCCGAGGAAATGAAAGAATGGATAGGAATGTTTGCATCTAAGCAATTTGCTGATGGGGTTTGCTACATACTCAGAGCATTTGGAAATATCGGTGTAGTTGAGACTGAAGATGGTTTAGTTCTTTTTGATATTACAATGAAACAATTCGGCTCACGCGCGTTTAAAACTTTACGGAATTTTACAGATAAACCAATTAAGTATATCATTTACTCACATGGACATTTCGATCATTGCTATGGTTTTGCTCCATTTATTAAAGAGATTAGTGATAAAGGCTGGGAATTCCCACAGGTAATTGCTCACGAAAACTGTATTAAAAGATTTAAAAAATACAAAATGTTGGATGAATATCACAATTGGTTAAACAAGCAACAGTTTGCCTCCATATCAGGGAAACAAGATAAAGTAATCTCTCCCCATGAAACGCTCGATCCAACTATAATATTGCATGGAAATGAATCACACTCTTTTAACCTTGGTAAATATTCTTTTGAAATTTATCACGATAAAGGAGAAACTGACGATAGTCTGTGGATGTTTTTTCCCGAAAAAAAGGTTTTATTTACTGGTGATTTAATGGTCTCATCCTATCCCAACGTCGGGAATCCATATAAAGTGCAGAGATATCCAAAAGATTGGGCTATAGCAATGGAAAGAATGATGGAGAAAAATGCTGAATACTTGCTTCCAGGGCACGGAAAACTTATTGAAGGTAAAGATAAAGTGAAAGAAGTCTTATCAATCAACGCTGAAGCAATGCATTTTGTTCACGACGAAGTAGTGAAAAGAATGAACGAAGGGAAATGGTTCGAGCAAATATATCACGAAATGCTCGAAATCTTTCCTGAAAAGTTTAATCACTGGATTTTACAGCCAGTTTACGGTTGTTATCGATTCGCAATACATGCTGTATATAGACTTTATCACGGTTGGTATAATACCGGTAACCCTACTGATCTTTTTCCCGCTAAATCAGATGAGATTGCTAAAGAATTTTTGAAAGTTGCCAATGAAGAGGCTTATCTTGATCACGTAAAAAAGATTTTTGAAGAGGGAAAGCTACAATTAGCACTGCATATTGTTGATGTTGTAATAAAGGGAATTGATTCAAATAAAAACGAACTTCTCTTGAATGCGTACAATTTAAAATATAAAATCTTGAAACGAAAAGCCAAGGATGAGCCATCGTTTATAGCATCAAATATAATAAATAACGGTGCTCTTCAAATAAAAGACAAAATAAGAAAATTGGAAAAAAACCTTAAAAATTAATCTATAATCTCAAATTTTAATTTTTGTCTTGCAGATGCAGTTAAGTTAAAACTATATATAATTGATTGTCTAATTTTCATCTATTAATTAAATAAAATATTATAAATTTTGAATTGAAGTGAGTTTTATTATGACTAAAGAAAGATCAAAATTTACATCATTTGTAATTATCTTAGCTGCAATTATAGCATGGATGCATGATGGATTCTCGCTCGTCTTAATAAGTGTTCTTGCGAATGATTTAAAGGTCTATTTTGGAGTTGGAGATGCGGCAATTGGATTAGTTATTTCTTTACAATTTATCTGTACGGTTCCGGGTGCAATATTGTTTGGGGAAATTGGAGATCGCTATGGACGTAAAACTGCTCTCATTCTTTCAACTGCATGGGATGCTTGCTTTTCAGCTCTAACAGCTCTGGTTCCTCCTGATGGATTTATTATTTTTTTAATATTGAGACTCACATCTGGTTTAGGGGTTAGCTTTGGCATTTCATTCTCTCTTATTTCAGAACATTTTACTCCTCGTAGACGCGGTGCTGCTGGAGGCTTAGTTGCTTCTACATTTGTCATAGGTTATATCTCAGCAATCATAGCTGTATTATTCATTTCTCCATTCGGATGGCAATATTGCTTTCTTACCGCTTTATTTCCTCTACCATTTCTCGTTCTTTTTTGGTTTACTTTACCAGAATCAGAAATTTGGTCTGAATTCGATGAAATATCTAAAGAGCGAAAAACCAAGCAGAAAATTAGGGTTAAAGAAATATTTAGTAGAAAATGGTTAAAGATAACACTTCTTTTGACATTACTATACTGGTTAACCGAATTGGCGTATCATATGACTGTAGACTTGGCACCTGTCTTATTAGAGTATTTATTTACTTATGCTGGTGCTTCAAATCCACGTAGTAGTGCATTAATTTTAATGCTCATTCTCATGCTAATAGGAGGCTCCGTGCTAATCGTTTTTGGTGCATTAAGTGATTCCATTGGTAGGAAAAAAGCGTTTTATATCGATGCCATAATTGGTCTAATTGGTAGCGCTATGTTTGGAATATTTCTCTTCTTAATTTATGACCATACAATGATCATTGTTTCGACAATTTTTTTAGCAACTAGTTTCGGTATGATCAGTATTTTTGGGGTGTGGTCATCTGAATTATACGATACAGAGATGCGAGCTTCAGCAAACGGAGTCATATTTTCAATTGCAAGAGGGTTAAGTTTTGGGGGTTTCATTGTAGGGCTAATATCCGACATTTTAAACCCCTATAGCACGACCTCAGAGAGATTAGCTCATCCGTTAATTTCAGCTCGGGCTTTAGGTGTGGGGCTTTTCATAACCTTTTTTGCCTTTTTAGTGATATTGATAGTGTTGTCGTTTGTTCCTGAACCAGAAGATAAAGAGATTATAGCAATGGCGAAAGAACGGAAACATCTTAAACCATAACCAAATCTTAATTCACTATTTTTTTTTCTTTTATAACATAGGAAAGAGAAAAAAAATTATTTTATGTTCCTGCTATTCTTTTAGGATATTTAGATTGAGCTTTAAGATTTTCGTGCAAAAGTTTATTTACTAATTTAAATCGTACATCTTTATATTTATTATCGTACCATAAATTAGTTAATTCGTCTGGATCATTTTTACGGTCGAATAAATCTCCGTACTCTGGTAAACTTTCGTAAACAGTTAGTTTGTATTCTTCTGTAACAAGATGTCTCAACCGTGATATAAGGGGTCCGACTTCCTCATCGTTCTCGATTAGAACAAAATCTCTAACTTTCTCAGCAGGATTTTCTAATATAGGAGTTATATCATAACCTTGCATATCGGGAGGATGGTGTCGTTCTGGCACGTTTAAAAGGTTTAGAATTGTCTTTGGATAATCAATTGAACTTACTAATGAATCTGAAACGCCTGCTGATTTTGTCAGACCAGGGATTTTCCATATCATTGGAAGTTGTAATACTCCATTAAAAGGGCAAGGTCCTTTAAATAAAAGGCCATGATCTCCCATCAAATCACCATGATCGCTCGTATAGATTACGATAGTATTATCAGAATAACCTAATTTTTCCAATGAGGCTAAAATTTGACCTATACTATAATCTACATACTGCACCGAAGCATAAGTTAAAGCTATTAGCTTCCGTACCTCTTCCTCAGTTGATTCTCGAATAAAAGCTTTTTTAAAAGGTGGATTTTTTAAATGAGGTCCTAAAAATTCATGGCTATATAAATTCTTTATATCGTGAAAACTTGAAGGAAGATCAATCTCTTCTGCCTTATACATATCCTGATACATTTTAGGCGGAAACAATGGATAATGGGGGTCGGGGAAAGAACACTGCAAGTAAAAAGGTTTATTCCCATAGTTTCCTCGTGCATATCTCTCAAGAAATGCTAAAGTGCGTTCTTTTACATACGTGATATTATATAATTCTTCAGGTATCTCTTTACAGTAAAGACTGAAAAGATTATCATAGTTTTGAACCCTTTTTTTCATATCTTCAGCAATATCTGGTGCTCGCTCCTCTAACCATTCCGTGTAATGTCCAGCGCAAACAGTTCCATTGCCCGAAATGACTTCCACTTCGTTATATCCGTAATATGGGAGAGGAAAGTTTTCTCTAACAGGATCGTTTTCACTCTTATTACTTGCCCAACTATCAAGACTTTCTGCAGATTTATACTTATGTTTAAATGGAGCTAACCAGAATTGATGATGTAATTTTCCTATAGCCGCTGTATGCCATCCTCTCTTTCGCAGTGTTTTAGTTATTGTTGGAATATCTTCTCTTAAATTAATTCCATTACTGCGCACGCCGTGAACATTTGGATATAAACCCGTTATCATCGTAGCACGATTAGGCATACAAATAGGATTTGTACAAAAATAATTTGTAAATCTTACTCCATCTTTAGCTAATTTATCAAGGTTAGGAGTTTTTAAAATTTTGTTTCCATAGCAACTCATGTGGTCTGCTCGATGTGCGTCAGCAATTATAAATAAAACATTCATTTTTTCACTCATAATGATCTAAAAAATATTGTAATTAAGGTTATAATTACTTTATTATAACAAAAATTATTCTTAACTTAAGTTCCAGCCAATCTCTTAGGATAACGTGTTTGCACATTAAGAGTTTCTTGCAGTAGTCTATTTACCATATAAAAACGAGCATCCTTATAATTATCATCAAACCAGAGATTATTCAATTCGTCTGGATCAATTTTACGATCAAATAAATCTCCAAAATCTTTTTGACCTTCATAGATAGTCAATTTATAGTCTTTTGTTATCAAATGTCTTAATCTCACATAGAGCGGTCCAATTTCCTCATCGTTTTCAATTAGACAACAATCTCTTGGTTGTTTTTCAAGATTTTCAGGTTCTTTTAAAACAGGAGTCATAACATATCCTTGCATATCAGGTGGTTGTCGATTTGGTTTAATTCCTAAAAGATTTAAGATGGTTTTTGGATAATCAATGGAACTCATTAAGGCATCTGTAACGCCTGGTTTAGTTAATCCAGGTACTCGCCATATCATAGGTATATGAAATACTCCCATAAAAGTTGATGGACCTTTGAAAAGCATACCATGATCACCCATTAAATCACCATGATCGCTTGTATAGACTATTATTGTGTTATCCGTATAACCTAGCTTTTCCAAAGCAGCTAAAATCTGTCCTATACCATCATCAAATAACGATACTATACCATAAGTATAAGCAATAAACTTTTTTGCCTCCTCTTCTGTGGTTTCTCTCAGCATAGCCCCTGGCATTACATTAATATATGGTGCCAAGTAAGGATGATTCCGTAGATTATCAAGGTCATTAAAGCTCTTAGGTAATTCAATATCCTCGGGATTATACATATCCCTATATTTTCCTGGTGGCCATACTGGTTGATGAGGATCAGGGAAAGAGCAATGCACATAAAAAGGCTTTTCTCCATAATCTCCTTTTGCATGTCGTTCTAAAAAAGCTATAGTTCTTTCTGCCACATAGGCACTCGAATATAGCTCTAATGGCAACTCATGTTCTGTAAAAACGGCAAAAAAGTTATTCTCACTTTTCCATCTTTCTCGCATATTTTCTGCAAGTTTAGGTGATCTTTCTTCTAGCCAGTCAAGATAATGACCACATAGGCAAGCTCCATGCCCTAATACAGTTTCTACTTCTTCATAACCATAATATGGAATTGGAAAGTTCTTACGCACAGGAAGGTTTCCTTCTTTAGGGAATACCCAGTCATGAAAATGCTCAGTAGAGTGATAATACGTTTTATTAGGTGCTACGTTAAATTGGTGGTGTAATTTCCCAAATGCCGCCGTATACCACCCTCTCTTTACGAGTGTATCAGTAATTCTAGGTACGTCCCCAGATAAAATCATACCATTACTTCGAATGCCATGAACATTTGGATATAAACCAGTAAGTAGGGTCGCTCTATTAGGCATACACATAGGATTTGTACAGAAAGCATTAGTAAATCTCACACCCTCACTAGCTAAACGATCGAGATTAGGAGTTTTTAAAATTCTATTTCCAGAGCAACTCATGTGATCAGCTCGATGCTGATCTGTAATTATAAAAAGAACATTCGTCTTCTCGCTCATTGTAACCAAACTAAAGCCTTTAGGTTTAGAAATTAATTTTTCTTAATTAATTATTCTATAGATTTTTACCTTGTTCCTTAAACCATTCATTAGAATATTTGAAAAATTCAGCATAAGATTTACAATAATAAGATTTCTCTGGATGTTGATTATCAGAAAAAATTCTATCCTTCACACAACCTCCATAACATAATTCTAGCCAACTACATTTTAAACAATCATTGGATAATTTAGATTTTAATCTACTAAATTGATTGGTTCTTTTGGTTTTTAAACTAGATAAATTTTCTTCTAATAAATTTCCGATTTTATATCTTTTTTCAACAAAGAAATCACAAGGGTATACATCACCATTCCACTCGATTAATAAATACTCAGCACATTTTTCCTCAAACACACAATTGCCTTTAGGATATTGCAAATAGTGAGCCATAATACCATTAAATAGTCTTATTGAAGCTTTAATTGGTTTTTTTTTCCATTCGTCAAATAGTTCGCATAAAAATTTACCGTATTGTGATGCATTTATGGAAAAAGAAGCTTTTTTTCCTGCTTGGTCAGCTTCAAGAGCGGGAATAAATTGTAAATGAAAGAATCCGTTATTAATAAAGAAATCATATACTTTTTTGGCTTGGCTAACATTTGCTTTACTAATCACGCATAATATATTGAATTCTACACTATTTCTTTTCAAACAATCGGCAGCGTCCATTACTTTTTTCCACACTGACTTACCACCGATGGACTTTCTGTATCGATCATGTATATTTTTTGGGCCATCTAGACTTAATCCAATTAGAAAACGATACTTATAGAAAAACTTTCCCCAATCATCGTTTATTAGAATTCCATTGGTTTGTAAAGCATTTCCAATGACTTGACCACTTTCTCCATATTTTTGCTGTAATGAAACAACATTTTTATAAAAATCTAGCCCTGCTAAAGTCGGTTCTCCACCTTGCCACCCAAAAATAGATTCATTAAATCGAAATTGCAAAAATTGAGATATTAACCTTTCTAAAACTTCATAACTCATACGTGGATGCTCTACCTTAGGATATTCATTAGCAATTCTCAAATAAAAACAATATTTGCATCTTAAATTGCAATCAAAAGAAACAGGTTTTATGAGTAATTGAAATGGTTTCATTTTTATCTTAATTTCTATAACAAATTTAAAAAACTTGATTATTTAGTTTGAGAATTATAGTTCTTTAATTCATTATATCTTTTTTTGAAAACTTTAGATTTAACCAAATGTGCAATTCTGATTAATTCAATTTTTTTTGACCGAGTTTTGATTTATATAATATTAATGCAATTTTAGAATAATGAAGAAATTTTTCTTTAAATACATCTGATGATATATCTATTTAGTATAATTAAAAAATATGCGAGAAAATATGTAATTATTTATTCATCAATCTTAAAAAACCTACTATTGAACACATAAAGGAAAAATATAACAAAATGAGTGTTTATAGGATAATTGAAAAATTTAAAAATTAGGTAGACTAATTTAATTTGTTTTACGCATTAATTTCATTTTGGTGACATCATTATATTAAATACCTTTATATATTTATTCACAATTTTTGGGATATGGACACTTAAATTCATTCTCCCTCGAATTATTAGACGATTAAGAGGAAATAAATTACCTAAGGGTGCTATTACAGTAATTGGAAA
>JBHLJY010000041.1:0-10888 GCA_048887225.1 Candidatus Hodarchaeota archaeon | reverse complement strand
TTAAAAAATAGTTATTTTAACTTCTTAGGTTTGATCCCAATTTTTTCTTGAACTTCCCTAAGATGTCTCTCATGTTGTTCTAGCTCTAGACGTTCTTCAATCAATTTTTTCTGTAGTGCTTTTATCTCTTCATGTAAATATTCAACGACTATTTCCTCAAATGATCTGAATGGACTGATAGCTCCCTCAAAATTCTTAACCGCTTCACCATACGCCAACTCAAATTTCGAGTTTATAAATGACAATACGTCTGAAATTTCCATTGTTCCTCTCGAAGAAACAAAAGCCATAAAATAATGCGTTCCTTCCAAAATTCTTCTGTGTACCTCATTATCATTTACAATTGTACTATAATCTGTCTGACTATTAAAAACAGGTTGATATTCTAAAGATGTACCAGAGGTTTCTCTACTAAAATTACGTATCGCAGTTAAAAATCCACCGATAAGAGCCGAATCCCTTAGCATACCTTTGCCTATGAGTTCTTTTTGTTCCTCGCCTATAACATCTTCAAATTTAAAATCAGCAATCTCGACAAGGGTGACTCCTTGTTCTGAATGTACAACTAATACCCAATAGATTGAGGCGATTTCAGAAATTTGAGTTTCAATCAGAGAAATTTTTTGTTCTGTAGCTGCTGTTTTCGTTTTGAGGGCAATTAATTCAAATTCTAATTCTCTTTGAGCTTTAACCTTATGCCTTGAAATAACCATGAAAATTGCTAAAATACTAACCCCGATTAATATTAGTATAATAATCATTAATAGTATTATATTTTCCTCTTTATCTCCATCGTCATCGTCATCATCATCGCCAGGAGGAGGCAGTGCTTGTACTACAAATTCAATAGTTTCTTCAGCATAATAAAAGGGACTAATAAGACGATAAGTTATATTATGTATTCCGGGAGTAAACGAAAATAGATTATATCCTGATGAATTTGATGTTAAACTTAAACTTACATTTTTAGTACTTATATTATCGACTAGAATTTCTAATGTCATATTTTCTCTATTTCCTACGAAGGTTCCTTCATCTAAAATCCATGTAAAATTTGTGCTTATAGACTCCTTGATTAGGCTAGAATATCCAACAGAAATTTCAAGCTCTTTCCTTATGATTTTAACAAAAAAAGAACCAGTTCCTTCATAATAATCAGAATCTAAAGTTACGTTTAACATATAGGTTCCTGGTATCGTAGTATTTTTTATTGAGTCGCTAATATCTAATGTTTGAATAATAGGTTCCCACCATGGAATAGGGCCTATATCAATTTTACCAGTATCATTATTTATAAATGTAATATTCACCGTTGATAGCACCCTCAGATAATTCTCAACTCCAAATCCAGGATACTCGACAGAAAGGTCTATTATAATCGTGAAATTCTCCTCTATTGCATAAATATTATTTGTTGAAGAGATTGTAATTTCCACAGGTCTTTTCCAAATATTAATTTTTGTAACATTTACGCCACTATCATAGAATGGTTTTGAAGCTCTAAATGTAAGGTTATACATTTCAGAAGGTAATTGCAACTCACGTAAATCTATCTCCTTTAAGTAAACCATAAAATCAACCTCGGGTATAGGAATTTTCGTATAATCTAATTCACCGATATATCCTTCCAAATCATATGTTATAGTTGCATTAGGTATCATTGTTAAGTTCAATACCTCAATAAAATCAAGATCAGGATCATATCCGTAGTTGATAATTAGATCTATAAAATAATCAAAATCTACATAAAAAGCAGCGACAAAAAATCTTGGTTCAAACGCATAAGTATCATTCGTAAATGCAACAATTATCGCTTGCTTATAAAAATTTATTTCTGCTATTTTCACACCAAAAAGGATTTTTGAATTATTTATAAGTGTGACATTAAGGTATCCAATTCCACCAGTAGCATTTCTTGGCATAATATAGTTGAAATATACTTCTTGATCTTTTACAACAGGTTGGTCTTTTATATCCTCATGAATAGTCCCATTTGTATCTCTAAATTGAATCGTTAAATTACCTGCCATTTTACAGGTCGTATGTAGATTAAGTTCATTAGAATTTGTTTTCCACGTTAAATTATCATTATAGATTATTGAAACGTAATTAGGTGTTTGGAGCTCAATTATATATTCCTCGGCTGATTCGGTTATTATAAGAAAATCATTATTCATAGTATAATTAATTGGTTCCCAGTAGAGTCCTTTTCTACCTTTAATTTCCCTCAAAGTGAAAAAAGTAAAATTTTCTATTGTTAAATTCGCCCTATATCCTAAGATATACCCTGGGAGGAAATTTTCATAGGTTAACTCCCATTTAATAAGATCTGATTGTGTATTTTGAGTGTCAGGAATGAATTCTGTCCTAATTTCCGATTGAAACGGATTTCTCCAAAATTTCATAATAGGGTAATATGTAATATTTGTTTTTCCAAAATAATCATACGTTACTCTAAAAGCCCCAGGTAAGTAAGGTTCCATATTAATAAATCCACTACAATAACCATCACCGATTGCAGCGCCATCATTAATATATGCTACATGTTCCCATATGCCTGTATCATTGTATTGTTCTAAAGCTAAATTAATAGTACTAGGATATAATTTAGGGAAACCGATATCTGACATATTTATAAGATCTGTAATATTAAACTCGTAAAATACAGAATACCCTACTGTGTCGTATTGTATCAACCAAGAAAATGAATCATCCCCGCCTCTATTAGAAAAACTCCATGGATAAACCCATGTCCGATTCCATGTCTCATAAATAGTTGTATTAAATGTAAAATTATAACTCTGCCCAGAGGGACCCGCTGTTTTTGGTTGTTCTATACTTAGAGGTTCATCTTTTATTTTTTCCTTATTAAATGATTTTTCTACCTCAATCTCATCGGAAGATGTGTTTTCATTAGAAATTTTCTTGATATTTATGGCTGAAGCTATAATGATGAAGATCATTGAAATAACAATTAATTTTCTACTTTTCCTATTCATATTGTGATCACAATTTTTTTCTTTTATTAAGGATTCGTAGACTAATAATTGATTTTCTTCGATATATTTTATTCTTAGTATTAATATATTCTCTGTTAATAATAATCTATATATAATATTTGACCTATATAAATATGACTTCTAGACAATGATTTTAATCATCAAAATTAGTTTACTTCCAAGTTAAAGCTTCTAATAAAATGAACATAATAAAGTAATGATGAAATTAAGCATTGTTTCTGGATTGAAAGAATCCAGAAGCAATCAGGAAAAAATTAATGAAAAATTCACATATTTATGTGAATTCTTAAAACCTCTAAATTTTAAAGGTATTGAACTTAGTTTATTAGAACCAGAGAAGATCAATGTTAAAGATATTGTTGAAATTAAAAATTCATATGATATGGACATACCTGCGTTAGGAACCGGGAGCACATTCATCCGATTTGGTTGTTCTTTAGGACATGTAGAAGAAAATATGCGAATAAAAGCGATAGAGAGAATTGAGAAATATATAGATTTCGCTCATGAATCCCGATCTAAAGTTATAATTGGCTTAATTAGAGGACGCTTTAGTTTTGAAAGCAGCTTTAAAAAAGAAAAATTAAATATTATCCATTCACTAAAAGAGTGTTGTAGAATAGCAGAGAATAATGATGTAGAATTAATATTTGAGCCGATTAATCGATTTGAAATAGATTCATATAATACGATTTCAGAGTCTATTGAATTATTAGAAATAATTGACTCAGACAATTTAAAATTATTAATTGATTCGTTTCACACTTATTTAGAAGAAGATCCTTTATTTATTTGGGAGTCTATGAAAGACATTGTCCAATATGTTGCCCATCTACACTTAGCAGATGATAACCGTCGGGCTCCAGGTACAGGTCATTTTGATTTTAGAACTTTTTTAAATATTTTTAAGGAAGCTGGATTCAATGGTTTTTGTTCTATTGAAGCGATAATGAAGCCCTCCTTTGAAAATGTCGCAAGAGAAGCTTCAGAATATTTAAAATTAATTATGTAAAAAGCGATATAAAAAAGAATTTTATATTTCTAAATATTAAGATCTAAAAATTATATCTTTTACCTTTTTGCTATCCTTAGCATTATGTACTACCTTCTGTATCATCTTCTAATAGGCAAGCTTCTTCATCGTAGGCTAATGCACACTTTTCATTGTATCTAACGATAAAATATAATACTAAACCTATAAAACTAGTAAATAAAACAATAGGAACATACATAAAGCCAGTTAGTTGTTTTTTCTTGATATCCCCATATGTCCAAAATGCTAGTAAAGATGCCACGACAAACCATAGTATTAAAACTATTATAATAAAGAAAAGTGTGTTTCCGAATCCTGGTATTTGGTCGAAAATATTATTTTCTGGATAGTCTACGTCAGGGAAATCTTGAATATCTTGAAAAACTTGTAGAAGTTTTAATAATACCATATCAATCGTAACAAGGTAAGAACTCTAAAAAAATACTTTCGTAATAAAAAATAAATCTACTTGAAGTACTAATTATAGAAAATTGTGATTAGATAATTTTTATTAATCTTTTAAAAACCTATGAGTTCATATAAAATAGAGAAGTCCATTATTAACTAATTTTTACTGATATTTTACAGTTTTCACGATCAGTTTGTAATAATTTAAGATTTTCTGGCACATCATCAAGAGAGATTTCTTTAGTTATCATTTGAGTAAGATCCATTCCTGCTGCCATACTGCTGATAACGTTTGGAAAATTCCCGTGCCCACTGTGGCCATACACATTAAATAGGAGTTCTATTTAAGCTTGTGCGCCAATAATGCGGGCTCTTCGTACTTGGAAATATTCTCCGCACACAGACATGCGTTGTTCTGCCCGAGCTACAATTACAACAGTGCTATTGACGGCATTACAATCCCAAATAGCATTTTGAATATCTTCAGTTACTACGTGTGGTAATCCTGTTGCCTCAAGGTATAACGCTGCTCCTTCGTTATCTGTGTACTCTTTTACTTTCTCCACAAAATCTTCTTTTTCAGGATTAATTACATAATCAGCACCCATCTTTTTAGCTAAAAATGATCTGTGTATATTTGGTTCTGAAACAATACAAACTGCTGCTCCAGCTGTTTTTAATATTTTTACAGCTGCTAAGCCAATAGGTCCTCCACCTAAAATAACTACGTTTTCTCCTGGCCGAATTCCCCCACCTCTCTCTATAACAGCGTTATATGCCACTGAAGTCGGTTCGACTAAACTCCCAATTTTAAATATATCATCGTATTTTCCTTCTAATTTTTTTAAACTCCAACATAATCTTGCAGGAACAGCAATATACTCAGCATATGCACCATCGACAGAAAATCCTATTTCTTGTAGCCGTTCACAGTGGTTAGGATACCCGTCGCAACAAGGTTTACATTCTCCGCACCATACCATTTCCTCGACGGTGACAGGTTCTCCTTTTTCGTATGGCTTTCCTGTTCTTTTATCTCTTGCATTAATTCCCACTTCTACTATTTCACCTGCAAATTCATGACCAAGAGTAACTGGAAACGCAGTTAAACCTGGATAACAAATATATCCATCATCGTAAGACTGTGCCATATGAACATCGGAACCGCATATACCACATCGTTTGACTTTAATTAAAACTTCATTTTGCTTATTTTTGGGAATGATTTTTTCTTTAACTTTAACAGTTGGATTTTTCCAAACTTGGGAACCTAAATATGTTAATTTACCGCTAATATCTTTAGCACCTAATTTAAACGAAGGTTTAGGATCCCATTTCGCAAACAGAGTAATTGTTTTCACTATTCAAATCATCTTTTTTTAAGATTTATTTAATTATATAATAATAATAAATTAAACTTTTATTAGTAGAATTACATTAAAGAAAGTTAAAAACCTTTTTAAAAAAAGATTATAATTAAAGATGGTCAACTCTAACTTTATACTCTTCTGCAAAAAATGCTAAAACAACACAAAATGCTAGTAAAAATGTTTGTATAATCAATGCAGGATAATAATCTCCAGAGATTTTTACGTTTCCTAAACTAATAATTAAAACAATTCCACCAATTGCTCCAACCATCATTAATATTCCATTTGAGCTTGCTTCTGGAACAGGTTTTGTGGCATCTACAGCATATTCCAATACTACTGGTCCTGCACCCATTAGACCAAAACCGAAACAAAAACTAGATATTATTAACAATAGGGCATTATACGAAAAGGAAAAGATCAGTAATGAAACAGTTGCAATGAACAATGACAGAATCATTAAAATCTTTCGTTTGTTAAATTTATCACTTAGAACTGACATTATTATAGTTCCAATTATTCCACCAATTATTAAGACCATCCCGATTACACCTGCAAATATGGAGTCAAAACCTCGTGGAATGACAATTAACTCAATATAGGTAAGAATCATATTAAAAATCCCTAATACAAGAAAAAAAACAACAACTAAAATTAAGAAATTACGGTTTGAAAGCAATATTCTCAGTCCTTTCAACATTAATACCCTATCAGTTATTAAATTAATAGAAGGTGGTGTTGGTGCTTTATTTTTTGCGAAAAGCAAAAAGAGTAAACTCGAGATGAGAGCTAATATCCCATATATAAGTAACATACTCCTAAAATTGATCCCTACAACCAATATCGGTGTAACAACCATACCTAACGCAATCCCAATAGAGGTTGCAATTAATGAAATTCCCGTAGCAGTGGTACGTTCTCTTTCAGGAAACCAATTAGCAGATAATTTAGTTATGGTATTCAAAAGAAATGGTTGTGCTATAGCTATTCCTATTTGAAAAATCAAAATAAACAAATAATCAGTAGCAAAAAACCGTAAAAATCCAAATATACCCATAAATGCAGCTCCAATTCCCGCTCCAATTTTAAAATCGTATTTATCAATTAACCAGGTCGCTATAAATGTTATGGGAATGTACACTATTAAAAAAACTAATGATAAAAAAATAATGAGAAATTCATCAACGCCATAGAATTTCATCGCATGAGACGTAACAGGTGCATAAGTAGACCAAAGAATTTGCGAAATTACATTTGTGAAAAAAAATAATAGCAGAACAACCCAACGATATCCATAAATTTGTATCTTTTGTTTACTCATAAATTTATTTTAATCTATAACTTTATTAAATTTGTTTTAAAACAAACTGTTGAAAAGAGAAAAGTAAAAAAAAATAAATATTAAATTTGTAAATAATCTTATTTAAGTCTCATTCTTTTTTGTTCATGCAATTCAGTAAGTTTCTTTCGATTTTCTAATAATCTTTCTCCTTTGATAGGATAGAAATACAACCCAATGAAAGCAATCACAAGAACTATAACAGGATAAACACCCATTAGAATTCGAAGTGCTAAAATGGTATCTACTCCTGGATTCGGCTCGTATGTTTGCCAATCGGCACTAGAAAAAACTAAACCTATTATTGTAAAATTAATTATAGCTGAAATCCTGATTAGGAAATTAATCACTGCATAGTAAATACCAGACCGTCGAGTTCCATGGGTGATTTCATCTTCATCAATGATCTCTGCTATGCATTGATCATAAAAATAGAGACCCCCTCCTAATCCTATACCAAAGAAAATCGCCACAATTAAAGCCATTTCAAAACCAATTGCAAATGCAAATAATAAAATTGGAACAGCCCAAACCACAATTCCAATCAATCCAGACATGCGAGCACCTTTTTTTACTCGAATATATTCCCATAAAGGGGTAGAAAACGCAGCAGAAACAAATATCACAAGAAGGATAAGTCCAATTAACTCTGAATCTTCTATCTTAACTGCATATGTCATATGTAAGGGAGCTAATGCTGGCAATATGCCTATGACCATCCATGTGCCAAGAGCTGGGAGCAAAAACCATAAAAATGATTTGTTTTTGAAAGAATGTTTTATTGTGTTTTTAAAAGACATTGCTGTTTCAGCGTCTTTTGAGAATTCCTTAGGTTCACGAACACCCCATTTCAGGATAATGAAATACGACACAATAATTATAATTGCAGCTATAACTCCAGTCATTTGATATTGACTCAATGTATAAGGATAATTATATCTGTTTGTCAAATCTTCAATAATAAGCGTTGGTAAAACAAAGGCTAAAATTGTCGCTAGCATTACGAAAGTTATACGGATTTTTCCAGTCGCACTCCGATCTTCCATTTCAACGAACATTTCTGAAAAAAGTGCATTATAATTTAAATTAAATGATGTGTAGACCAAGTCGAATAAAATAAGTACAATTAATAAATACATAAAATTTACTAAATCAGAGTTTAAATAAATGGGTGGTGTAAACAGCAATATTATTACAATCGCTAATGGAATAGTTGCACCCATCATCCATGGAACTCTACGTCCCCACCTACTCCGCGTCTTATCGGAAAAATAACCTATCATTGGGTCATTGATACTATTCCATATAGCCCAAAGTATAAAACCTAGGCTAATCCACAAAACTGGAAGACGAACCACAGTAAAATAAAAGGTAAAAATTAAGAATTGAAACACATTTAAAGCAACGTTATCACCTACCTCTCCACAAGCAAATGCAAGTCGCATGCGTCCAGAAACTTTCTTAGGTTTTGTATCATTCATAAGATTTATTCCCTCTAAGATTTTTTTTTTATTGATTTTAAATTGTTTTTTATTTAATAAATAATACTATTTCAAGTTGTTACTATATATAGATATCTAATAAAATATATCATAAAATATATAAAAGCAAATAATAATTAATTGGGAGAGAAATTATGTCAAAAAATATCATTGTTGGTGTAATAGGTGCTGGTAGAATCGGTAAAATACATATTGAAAATCTATTGCGTAAAGTACCTAATGTGAAATTAAAAACCGTAGCTGATATTAATGTAAATAATCAATTGAAACAGTGGGCTGATGACATGGGAGTACCACAACTTATTACAGACGCAACTGAAATCTTTACTGATCCAGAAATTGTCGCAATCATCATCGCTTCTTCTACGGATACCCATACTAAATTCATTCAGGAAGCTGCAATTGCAAAAAAGCATGTTTTTTGTGAAAAACCAATTAATACGGACTTGAAAAGGATGAGAGAAACGCTTAAAATTGTCAAAAAAGAAGGTATTAAATTAATGGTGGGATTCAATCGACGATTTGATCGAAATTTCATGCGAGTTCATGAAGCTGTTTCATCTGGACAAATTGGCACTCCTCAGATTATTAAAATTACGTCTCGCGATCCCACTCCCCCGCCAATAGAATATATTAAAGTTTCAGGGGGGATTTTTGTAGATATGACAATTCACGATTGGGATATGGCTCGATACCTAGCTAAAAGCGAGGTGGTGGAAGTTTATGCTAGTGGTGCGGTGCTTATTGATCCTGAAATCGGTAAAGTTGGAGATATTGACACTGCCGTAGCAATTTTGAAATTTAAAAATGGAGCTATAGGAATAATTGATAATACCCGTCAAGCTGTCTATGGATATGATCAACGTGTTGAAGTATTTGGATCGAAAGGATGTGTAATGGCAGATAACGAGGCTACTAATACTGTTCGACTTTATACAGCAGAATGTACAAATATAGACAAGATTCCTTACTTTTTCTTGGAAAGATATATGGAATCATACGCAACTGAATTAAAATCCTTCTTTAATTGCCTTAAAAATAACCAGGATCCTATTCCCAGCGGGGAAGATGGTTTACAAAATGTATTAGTAGCAATAGCAGCCCAAAAATCATTTAAAGAGAATCGTCCTGTAAAAATTTCTGAAGTAGATAAATAAATAACTATACCATAAATAAAAATTAATCCAATAAAACAATCCTAAAAAATATAATAATTGTAAGCAAATAGAAATTGGTCGAAATGGTATGAAATTAGAAGATTTAAAAAATTTTAAAGTTCCTGCAGCAATGATAAAGAAATTGTTTCCGCCAAAAAAAAGTATCTTCACAGTAGACACAACTGGCGATGGAAAAGCAGATAGCATAAAAATTGCAGCTGTTAATATATTTGCTCCATTTTCAATTCCCATAAAGGAAGATTTAGGGGATATTAATGTTGATGAGATTGATCCTTCTAAATACGGAAAATTATTGCTTAATGGGGAAGATATTGATATTTCTAAAAGTTCGAAAAATATAGAACTAATTAAACAAAGCCTTCGTGTTTATCATAAAGGTGAATCTTTTACTTTCAATGACACTATTGAAGGCAAAATGGGTGGTAGGACAATTGCTATGGGAGATGAGATTATTATCATATTCAAACTTGATGAGTCATTTTTAGGAAAATTAACTGAAGGGAAGCATACGATAGGTCTTAAATCAGATAAAATACCAGATTTAGAAATCGGTTTTGAGTTAAATCAAAAGAATATAAATCAAAAATTTAAATATTAATTAGGAATTTGATTATAAAAAAAAAGATAGAATGAAAAAAAAAATCACTCTTTTATTTTTTTTGATTTTTTAATTTTTATAGCAGAAATAATAGAAACAACAGAAATTAGGAAAGAAATTAGAACTATATCGTAGCCAGGTATAGCTCTTTCATCTTCTTCTTCATCTTCATCATCTTCATCATGAGGCTCCCCTAACCACATTTCAAATATTATTCTGTGATAAGTTGCATCATTCTTAAATATCATCATACCCTTGAGTATCCCGCTGTGCATATAAATCATATGTACTGTAAAATCATTAAAGGAATATTCGATGTGATACTCATACCAGTACCAGTCGTACCAGTGATTTATGTCGTAATTTGTCCAATCACGATCAAAATTATCAGCTTTTTCGAAATATCTCCACATATCACCTCTTGGAATAAAGAAGTCTGC
>JBHLJY010000040.1:0-11372 GCA_048887225.1 Candidatus Hodarchaeota archaeon | reverse complement strand
CATTTAATTATATATATAACTGGTTTGATTATTATTGGCTTAAATTTTGCTGCTTTAGGCATCAATCTCATATTATTAATTCATCCTTTATTTGGATGGTTGATCGGAGTAGCTGCTCACGGAGCCCTTTACTATATCGTCCAAAAACCAATTAAAGGATTTCTATCTTACACAGGTTTTCTTCATTTGACAGTTTACATTGTCACAAGTATATATTTAGTGATTCTCAATGTCTTATTCACACCTGGAGCCCTATGGAGTCTAGTTGCGATTTTAGGATGGGGTATCGGGATGGGAATTCATCTTATATTGATGTATATATCATTAGAAAGGAAAGAAATTGAGAAGGAAGAAGCCCCCTCTGTATCAAAAGGTATTTTATTCTGGAAATGGTCTTTTATAATTCATCTATTTATCTATATCACTTGTTTGGTTATTATTGGCATAAACTTTGTAGCTGGAGGTGAAAATCTTTTATTATTGATTTTCCCTGCGATCGGGTGGCTTATTGGAGTGTCTGCTCACTGGGCTATTTTTTTTATTATCAAGAAGCCAATTAAAGGTTTTTTTTCCTATACTGCTTTCCTTCATTTAACAGTTTACATCGCCACGAGTGTGTACTTAGTTCTCCTTAATGTATTGTTCTCTCCCGAATTCCCTTGGAGTCCAATCGCTATTGGAGGGTGGGGTATAGGAATAGGACTCCACGTATTGTTAGCGTACTTAACTAAAAAATAAAAGCTTTCAATAAATAACATTTTGAAATAATAAATATGAATGAAGTAGAAAAACCAATTTCATTCTGAGGCAAATTGCAGGGACAAAAAGAGTACTTGGATAAAATTCGGGTTATTAGTTTCTTAAAAATAATTATTTATATCTCAATTAAAATTTTAACAAATTTTCTCTCACCAGGCTCGAGAAATTTCTCAAAAGCTTTTTGTATATCTTTCAACTGTACAACTTCAGAAATAAATTCGTTAGCATCTACCTTACCTTTACCAAATAAATCAATGGCTGCTAGAATATCTTGTTTGTCATGACCTAAGCATCCTTTTAAATTAATTTCCTTAGAATTTATCATAAACATAGGAAATAAAATATTTCCTCTTTGAATACCCTCCAATAATATTGTCCCCCCTCTTTTAATGATTTCCACTGCCATTATTAAGGTCTTTTCAATTCCAACACAATCAAAAATAAAAGTTGGTTCTCCATTGGCTTTAATGAATTTTTTAATTTTCACCTTGCTCGGGGGAAAAGCATCAGTTGCGCCAATTTTTTTTGCTTTTTCTCTTAAAAATTCGTGAGGTTCAATAACAATAACATAGTTAGGTTTTTTTTCAATTAAGAACGTTTTAAGAAAGGTCAATCCAATATTTCCCCCTCCAATTATCGCAATATTTTGATTTTCTTTTATTTTCGACAATTTCATAGCCCTTGTTGCATTCGCAAAAGATTCGATCATAATAGCATCCTTAATTAAAACATTTTTAGGAATTGGAAATAAAAATTTTTTTGGAACTCTAACATATTCAGCGAATCCACCATTTTGGAAGATTCCCAATCCTTTTAATTGACCTCCGCTTACGTCTGTTGAAACATTTATACACGCAACTCTATCACTTATTTTTGCTTTGGAAATATTTTCGCCAATTTCTACAACTTCTCCCGCAAATTCATGGCCCATTATAATCGGAGTTTGGTAGATTTTATACTTAAAATTACTCACATCACTTCCACATATGCCACAATAATGAACTTTAATTATTGCATCATTCGGACTAGCGACTGGTTTAGGATAATCCTCTCTATAAACAATTTTTTTTATATCTTCAAAAACAGCTGCCTTAATAGTTTAATCATCTCTAAATATCTTAAATAAAATATAAAATTAAATAATATTATTACTTAATTCAAAATTACTATTTTGAAGCTTGAATTTCTAAATTTTCATATAAATAGCTTTGAATAATCTCATTTTGAACTGATTTTGGTAGATCGATAAATCTAGCGCTATATCCAGATACCCGAATCATTAAGTCGCCATATATTTCAGGATTTTGTTGGGCATCTAAAAGAGTATTATAAGAAATCGCATTAAATTGTAAATGTAAACCCCCTCGCTCAAAATAACTTCTGATTAATGCTTCAAAGATTTTACCATCATCCATTCGTGCGATTTCAGGAATAATATTAAGAGTACAAGCTAAACCATTTGTTATTAGAGAGTGGTCTAATTTTGTAGCACTATTAATTGCGGAAGTAAGTGCTTTCTCACCCCTGGATGATGGAGCAATATCTTTCGTCAAAGCTTCTCCTTTTTTCCTACCTGAAGGTAGAGCACCAGTAAATATACCAAAGCCAACGTGAGTTGTCATAGCATGAATTCCTGCTCGATATTCTCCTCCTCTTGCACACTTCAAGTCCTTAACTGAGTCTACAAGAATTTTCCCTATTTTTTCAGTGTAATTATCAACGTGATCATTATCGCATCCATATTTAGGGCACCTATTTTGTAAATAATTCCTTAGTTCTTTCTTACCTCGAAAATTTTTTCTCAAAGCATGAATTAACTGTTCTATAGTTATTACCTTTTCTTTAAAGACGGCATAATCTATAGCTGCTAGAGAATCAACGAGATCTGATAAGCCTGTTACATGAATCCCAGAGAAATTATATTTGGCTGAACCTTTGTTTATGTCAATGCCTTCCTCAAAACATCCTCGAATACTTAATGACATTAGGGGTGTGGGTTTTAGTTCTATATGTGCTTGTTGATAAGCATTAGCAGCAGTAACAGCCATTTCGATTATAATTTTGAGATTCTTCCTATATGCGTCTAAAACATCATCAATAGATTTGAAAGATTTTGGATCTATAGCCGTCTCAACATATTTACTTACTAGAGTAGTATCTGTTCCTAAAGTAATTTCCAATGCTTTTGGTAAGCTAAGAAATATAGCACCAGTATTATCATAAGATAAGCCTGATGTAGATAACCCAACACAACCTACAATTCCATAATTTCTCGCATCTTCTATAGGAATTTTATGAGTTAAAAGGCATTTAATCGCAACATCATCATTATAAAGAGCGAGGATATTTTTGCCATCTGCTATTATGTTGGTAACTCTTCTGTAGAGTTTATTTGGCGTTCCACTATGACATCTTATTACAATATTTGGACTAGCTACTGAAGCTTCTTCGTGAGCATCTAAAATTAAATAAGTCAATTCGTTAGAAACATCATTTCCTTCTACATCCATACCACCAATAACTATACATTGGGTGGTAGCCATGCCACCAAAATATTGAGTTGCGAAGGAATCATATAATGCAATTATTTCATTTGTTT
Organism: Candidatus Hodarchaeota archaeon; assembly: GCA_048887225.1. Lineage (GTDB taxonomy): Archaea > Asgardarchaeota > Lokiarchaeia > Sigyniarchaeales > SOKP01 > LW40-45. The sequence goes on along the minus strand of JBHLJY010000040.1, from coordinate 8,014 downwards.
TCAATATGAGATTTTTAAAAAGACGCACAGCTTCTTCCGAATCACCATTATAATATTGAAATAAATATTGGTCTAACCTTCCAAAAGAAATCCCATGCTCAAAATTCTCAATGTGAAGGATCATATGAATAAACCATACGAACTGAATCGCCTCGTGCAAGTTTGAAGCAGGATTTTCTGGTACGTTGTTACATGTCTCTGCGATTCTTAATAATTCTTTTTTTCGAGAAGGATCTGTTTCTTGATTTGCCATTACTGTTGCTTTTTTACTATATTTTTTGGCAAAATCTATAATAGCTTTTATTATTACTTTCATTGACTTATAAAAAGCAATTTTCTCATCAGCTCGAGGTTCAATTCCTAATAACTGCTCATATTTTTTAATATTCTCCTCCGATAATTTTAGATATTTCATTAATCCTATTTTAATAAGTCTTTGATAATCAATAACAGCATGAGCAATTCCACCAGCTTCAGTGGATATATAAGCTAAACCGCGATAAAGAATCTCAAAGACATGATTTGGAGCAAGTTCATTAGCATAACTTTGTACTCTGAAATTTTCATAAAAAGGAGCAATTTCTTCTTTCATTATCTTAATATCTTCTTCATTTACCTTTATAGGATTTACTAACCTTTCAGATAAAATATCGATTTCTCTCATTATTCTAAGACCAGTTGCCTCTGGGCGAGGGATTGCTACTGGAATTTTCTCGTCAAAAGTCCCAACAATTAATTCATCTGGTCTAATTATTATAGGTAAGCTCTCAAGTGTGTATTTCAAGCCTTCAGCCTGCCTTATTATCATTGGTTTACCATATGTTTCCTTAAGAATTTTAGTATAACACAACGGAACTGTTAATGAAAGATGTGGAGTTTCTCGTACAAGCTCATTTAGTAGTTTCTCTGACATATTAAAAGAATATACAGTACAAATTCTTTATTATAACAAAATATAATCCATTTAAAAAATTTTAGTTAGGATTTTATAAGCAATAATCGTTATTTTTAGGTAATGATATTAAGGAAAAAAAAGAATTGATTAATTAGTTATAAAAAATTATAAGGGGATTATTCCATATCAACCCATTTTCCGGATTTCAAGAGCTCGCTTGGTTTAAAATATGTCTTACCTGTTATTTCTACGAGTTCATTTAAAACTTCCACTTGTTTTTCAGAAGTTTTAAGGTTTGGACGCATTGGACCAGGCATATTCATCCCAGCCATTAAAGCATCATCGATCACTTTCCAACTAGTAGTAATTCCTTCTTCTAAGACTCTACATCCCTCATTTATCATTATCGCTATTGGATATTTAAGTTTAAATAATCTCGCTTTTCCAGCCTTTTTATCTGGTTTTGGTCGCCCTTTAGACCAATCATAAAATCCCTGTCCAGTTTTTGCTCCTAGCTTCCCTTCATTGAACATTTTCGTAATTACTTTTCCAGGTGCAAATTCAGGTGAGAGAGTCTTAGAATAATAATTCTGTACATGATATAATGTATCAATACCGACGAAATCTGCTAATACACACGTAGGCATGGGTCCACCAGAATCATTATCAAGTTGTTCCCAAGTAATACCTTTTTCGGCAACCAAATCAAATATATAATTTTGATATATTTGAACAGGGGCAGTTACCCTATTTACAATGAATCCTGGTCTATCTTTTAATACTTTTGCAATATATCTTTCGCCTCTGAGACAAGGTAATTTACCCGCAAAATTTATTCCAGCATTAACACTTTCATCAGAACTTTTTCCACCATAGATTACTTCTATACACCTCATTAAAGGTACAGGATTAAAGAAGTGCATCCCAATACATTTATCTTGTCTATTGGTTGCGGTAGCCATTTCTGTTATAGACATTGTAGAAGTATTTGAGGCAATAATACAATGGGTAGGAGCATTTTCGTCACAAGTTTTAAAAACTTGTTTTTTAACGTCCATATTCTCGATAACAGCCTCAATAATTATATCCGCATCCTTCACTGCTGATGCTAAATCTAAAGTCTTTTTACATTTTGCCATAATATTAGCTGCTGTTACGCCCTCACCTAAGGCACCTTTAGCTTCAAGTTTTTTCATACCTTCTTCTATTTTAGCATACCCTTTGTCAACAAATTCGTCTTTAATATCAACTAATGTGACGTTGAAGCCAGCCATTAATGCCACTTGGCCGATTCCATTACCCATTTGGCCTGCACCGACTACAACAACATTTTTAATATCAACCATTTTTTCCAACCTTTTAAACTTATTTTAAATAGCTGTAATTTAAATAGATAAGTTGTAAGTAATAAATAAATTCAATGAATAAATTTTAATTTAAAATTTTTCTATTATTGATGATCGTCATTGTAAAGTTTTTTATGATCTCTTAATTTTTCTCAATTATAAATTATTTATAATTACAATCAAAAGTAAAAATGAAGAATTATGGTTATTAAAACACAAATTACTGAAATGTTTGGGATTAAGCATCCCATTGTTGCTGCGCCTATGGGACCTTTTTATACTAAGGAACTGTGTGTAGCAGTCTCTGAGGCAGGAGGTTTGGGGATCTTAAGTCATACAAACATGTATGGCAAGAGTAGTCTTGATCAAATGAGAGCTGATATGGAGTGGGTAATTGAACGTACTGACAAACCTTTTGGTTTTAATATACGAACAGGAAGATTGCAAATAGATGCTAAAATATTATGTAATAAAATCCCAAGATTTATATTGAAGAATCCAAAGCTTAAAGAACAATGCTTATACGCATTGACGAGTGCTGGATCGTCGAAATTAATGAAAAGCAAAGCGTGGGATGCATTAAAAGAGAGTGGCTCAAATATAAAACATTTTCATGTTGCGCCCGCATTATGGCTTGCAGATAAGTGCGTTGTTTCTAATGTTGATGGTATGGTAATAACTGGAGGTGAAGGTGGAGGGCACCAATCATATGAAAAAATAAGCACATTAGTTCTATTACAGCAAGTCAAGCAGAAATATCCAGATTTCCCTATTATCGCTTGTGGAGGATTTGCAACTGGTGATGGGCTTGCCGCTGCTTTAGCTATGGGAGCAGGGGCAATAGCCATGGGGTCCAGATTTATTGCTTCAAAAGAAAGTGAATTTCATGAAGCCTACAAAAATATTGTCCCTCCCGCAAAAGCTCAGGATACAATACTAGTAACAGGATTCTTAGGACCAATTAGATTATGGAAAAATAAATATTCAGAGCATCACGGTCTCGTTGCTAGCAAAGAAGAGAAGCTGGCTGAAGAACAAGGCATAACTATTGAAAAATTATTGGAAGATGGCAAGCATTATGAAATGATATATGATGGAAACATTACTGACGGTGCTGTTCTTTTAGGTCAAAGTATCGGAGCGATTGGTAGTATCGATAGTGTTTCGGATATTATTGAATCTATTGTTCGCGGTGCTGAGAAAAGCATAAAAAGAGCTGCTTCTTTCCTAAATCATAATTAACTTAGAACCCATAAATCTCTATTTTTTTTCCCTTTTTTACTATTTTTTAGTCTTAATCCCTTATGATCTAAATATAAGTCATATGAAAAATGTATTAATATAATAAAATAAAATTTAAAATAAGATGTCAGAAGCAAAATATAAAAAAGCAGCAGGTATAATTAATAAAGCTGGAGGAACTCCTCTGCCTATAAATGAAACATTACTAACAATTCTGAAGTATATAATAAATGAAGATGAGTTAGATTTTATTAATTTAGCATTTAGAAGGAAAATTTCCCAAACTATGGAACAATTAAAAGAAAGTAGTAAATTGCCCGAAGATGAAATTTTGAAAAAAGCAGAAGCCTTAGCAAAGAAAGGTGTTATGTTTAATCAACCAAATCGTCAAGGAGTAATGGTATATCGATTATTACCACTAATAAATGTCGGTGTATTTGAATATACTTTTATGAAGAAACTAGTATTCTCTGAGGAAAATAAGAAGCTATCAAATTTATTTGCTAAATTACTTGATGGATTAGGCGATCTCGTTCAAAATAATTACGATATGTTAATTTCTATGATGCAAAAACAGCGACCAATTGATCGAACAGTTCCAATATTGAAAAATAAGGAGACCGGGAAAGATATTGAAATTATCGTTGATGAGAGTATCGAAGTCCCTGAACAGAAAGTTGTACCTACGCAAAATGTCGAAGAACTCATAAATAAATTTGATGATATCGCTGTGGGACATTGCTTTTGCAGGCATCATAATGACTTATTGGGTGATCCATGTAAACAGACCGATGCTAGAGAGAATTGTTTTACTTTTGGAAAATCTGCTCGCCATGTGTCAGAAAATGGTTTTGGAAGATTAGTTTCAAAAGAGGAAGCGTTAAAAATTCTAAAGGATGCAGAAGAGGCGGGATTGATTCATAAAGCATATCATCCAGGATTCGATATTACTAGAGACGAGACAAGCATATGCAACTGCTGTAAATGTTGCTGTGGTCAATCAGGACACAGATTTCCTACTATTAATGCGACTAACTATATATCGCAATTTAATCAAGATTTATGCGTGGGATGTGGTACATGTATAGAAAAATGTCATTTTGACTCAATACAATTGAATGAAGATAATAAAGCTGAAAGAGTAGGAGAATATTGTATAGGTTGTGGCTTATGTGCGCATTTCTGCCCAGAAAACGCCATATCCATGATTGAAGGTGAAAGAATTATAAGAATTCCTCCTCCTCGCAGAATTTAAAACCTTAATTTTTTTTAAACCTTTTTTATTAGGAATTTAAACAGAAATCAGAAAAATAAAAACTAATGATATTTTTACTAAAACTATATTATTATTAAATTAAAAAATTGAAAATTTAATTATTAATTTGAGCTGTGCTTTAAGTGAAACCAAATATTCTAACTGATGAAAAAGTAATTATAACTGTTGCAATTACAGGCGGTGCTCATGGGAAATGGGCAAATCCAAATTTACCTATAACTGCAGAAGAACAAGCACGAGATGCTTTAGAGTGTTATGAAGCAGGTGCAGCTGTATGTCACATCCATGTAAGAGACGATGCTGAATGGGCCACTCCCGAACTAAAATATTATAACAAAACTGTGAAATTAATTAAAGAAAAATGTCCCATTATTACTCAAATAGGTAATGGAATAGGCGTCCGTTTAGAACATGGAGTTAAGGTAAGTAAGACAGGTAAAAGATATGGTCAAGCTCTTAGATTTGCCACATTAGACGAAAGACTTAACTTATTAAATATTAATCCACAGCCTGATATGTTTACCATAAATGCTGGTACTTTTGAATTCAGAACGGTTACAAGAGGTATGAAAACAGCATTTATTTTCGATAATCCTATAGATTTTAATATAAAGTATATTAAAAAATGTAAAGAGATTGGGGCCGGTATAGAAATTGAAGCATATGACATAAGTCACATTGAGAATATTATGGATTTAGTTGATTTAGGTATATTTGAGCAGGATGAAAAACTTCATTTTAGTCTCGTACTTGGTATTCAAGGTGGCGCACCAGCCACAGTTAGTAATTTAATTCATATGGTTGACAAAATCCCTGAAGGTTCTACTTGGCAAGTAGTAACTATAAGCAGATATCATCTTAGAACGACGGTAATAGCAATGTGTATGGGAGGCAATATCAGAACTGGTCTGGAAGATACGATATATTATCAAAAAGGTGAACCAGTAAAGAGTAACGCTCAACTAGTTAAACGGATGGTAAGAATTGCCCGTGAGATTGGTAGAGAACCTGCTACTGTTGATGAAGCCAAAGAAGTATTAGGTTTAAAATAACGTATTTTTTTTATTATTATATTTAAAATTTTTTGTTTAAAAAGTGGTGATTTTGAAGTTAAATGATATAAAGCGAGTTTTGGTGGTCGGAGCAGGCACGATGGGGCATTCTATCGCACAAGTTTATGCTCAATCTGGAATTGAAGTTGATTTAGTTGATTTAAAGCAAGAAATACTTAATTCCGCGATTAATAAAATCAAATTAAATCTAGATCTACTAGCTGAATATGAGCGTGTCCCTCACAATGAAATTCCTGCTATTATAAATCGTATCAATCCTTCAACAAATCTTGAGACCACAGCGAGAAGGGCAAACTTAATCGTAGAGGCTGTGAGTGAAAGTCGTGAAATTAAAAGGAAAGTATACTCTCAATTAGATGAATATTGTTCTGAAGATACGATTTTAGCAAGCAACACTTCAGAATTAAATATTTTTAAAGTTGTTGATGTGAAAAATCCTGAAAGGTTGGTAATACAGCATTGGTTCAGGCCGCCGCACATAATACCTTTAGTTGAAATAGTGGCAGGGCGCAAAACATCTCCAGAAATAATCGATTTATCTTTCAATTTGTTAAAAAAACTTGGTAAAACCCCAATCATTTTAAAAAAATTTACAAATGCCTTTATCGTTAATAAAATTCAACAAGCAATCAATTCTGCTGTATTTGGTCTTTTAATGAGAGGGATTGCCACACCTGAAGAGATTGATCTAGCAGTAAAAACTAGTTTTAGCATAAGATTGCCTTTTGTTGGAGTAGTTCAAAACATGGATTTTGTTGGACTTGATGTAATATCAGATGTTATCAAAAATATGGGTTTGGATATTTCTATTATTAAAGATAAAGTGGAGAAGGGCCATTTTGGTATAAAGACCTCTAAAGGATTTTACGAGTACAAGGGACGCAGTGAAGAAGAAATAATTAGGAAAAAAGACGAAAAATACCTTAAAATTTTAGATTTCCTAGAAAAAATAAATGCCTTTGAACCAGTTTAAATTCAATTAAAAAAATGAGAAGAAAATAATAAATAAGTTAATCTAGTTTTCTATATATATTGAAAACTATTAATCCAACATAACCGAGTGCTGTGAAAACCGTAATCCATTCAAGTAATGGAATTAAAACACTAAATGATGTTATAATTACGAATATAACATTAATACCAGCAACACTCAAACCGTAAATTGAGATAGGCTTCATAAAATCTTCATGAAAAAGCAAAATTATATTTGCTAGAATTAAAACAATTAGATTTAACCAAAAAAAAAGACCCGCCCAAATCATATGTGGTTCCATAAAGTCTTCGGAATATAAGCCAAGCATAATTAAGGCGAATCCTGAACAAATTCCTACTGTTTGATTGGTAATTACTAATATTTTATGCCAAATCTCTTTTCTATAGAATTTATACATGCCAATATAAAAGATAAACAACGCACTTCCAGTTAAAATACAACCAATATTATAGAAAATAGCACCATTAGGATTGTAGCTTGAGTTCCCTAAATCGCTTAACCAATTATCTAAAGGACTGATTGGTGACGGACATAACGCAAGTGAGATAAATGTAAAAGTATAATAAGATACAATTACAAAAATGCCTGGTATAACTGATATTATTCGCCATTTACTTAATTTTAATTTCAATATTTATTTCACTATTTTCAAGAAGTTGAATGAAATTTAAACTCATATATGAAAAGTAATCGTTAAATAAGGCCTTTTTCATTTTTTTGTACAAAGAAGTGAAAAGATAATAGATTAATTATTCAATTAACTATCTTAAATATTTCATTAGGATATTGAAAAAAACAAAAAGATTAAGAAATGGCAGATGTAAATTACATTTTTCTTTTATCCTTAGCTATAATAGTGATAGGATTTATACTAAAAAAGCTCAAGATTATTACTGAAGAGAATGGTAAAGTAATTGCGAAAATAATTTTCAATGTAACTCTTCCAGCAATAATTCTGAGAGTAATGAGCACCTTAGAATTCAACCTATCATTAATTTTAATTCCGCTGATTATAATATTTTTTGGTCTTGGTATGCTCTTTCTTGGTTTGATTCTTTTTAGGAAGGCTCCAAGAGAGATAAGAGGTTTAATTTTGATGACCATATTTGGATTTAATGTAGTTCATCTCGCTTTTCCTCTAGTTGAAGGAATTTGGGGAGAGGAAGGATTTCAATATATTGCTCTTGT
>JBHLJY010000039.1:0-12109 GCA_048887225.1 Candidatus Hodarchaeota archaeon | reverse complement strand
TATTTTGAATATGTTCAAGATATAAACGCTTATTTCTGGGATTTAGAGAGAATCAATAAAGAACTTAAAAGAGTTCTCTTAAAAACCTTTGAAGAAGTATATCAACTCTCTCAACAAAGAAAAGTTTCACTCAGACTTGCAGCATATATTATTGCTGTTACTGGTGTTGCTGATGCAATCAAATTAAGAGGTCATTATCCATAATAAAGAAAAAGAAAATCACGGATCAATATTAAATAGTTATTTTTATAAGTTTACCCGCCCTATTGCTCTGAAATTTAAAGCTTTATTAAATTCATCGTAGTTATAAATTCTCCTTCCATCAATGAGATTTGGAGTCTTCATGTTTTTTTTAAAATCTTCGGGAGTTAGCTTCTTAAATTCATCCCAATCGGTTATTAAAAGAGCACATTCGGAATGCTTTAATGCTTCTTCAATGGACTCCGCATATTTTATTTTATCTCCAAAGGCTTCTTCTGCGGATTCTTTAGCTTTAGGATCATATCCCACGATGTCGGTGACCTTCCTTTTTAATAATTCATTAACAACTCTAATGCTTGGAGCTTCCCTCATATCATCAGTACCCGGTTTAAAGGAAAGACCAAGTAAAGTTATTTTTTTACCCGCTAATTTACCCATTAATCCTTCTGCAATATCAACAATGCGAATTGCTCTAAGATCATTTCTTTCTAGAACGGCTTCTAATAGTTTAGATGTATATCCCATAGATCTTGACCATTTAGTAATAGCATTTACATCTTTATGAAAACACGCACCTCCAAAACCTACGCCCGCACCAAGAAATCTATGGTTGATTCTATAATCTAAGCCTACGCCTTCCATAACCTGAACAACATCAACATTGGGAACTAATTCCGCAAAATTTGCAAATTCATTAGCGTATGATATTTTCGTTGCTAATAGACAATTATTTCCATATTTAACTAATTCAGCACTTTCCAAATTCATTCGTTTGATTGGACAGTTTTTTAAATGATCTCCGTAGAAATATTCATAAAATTCTTGAAGCATTGCTCCACTTTTCTCGTCTATTGAACCAATAATTATTCTGTCTGGATAAAGTGTATCCTCTAAACTTCTTCCTTCGGCAAGGAATTCAGGTTGCATACACAATCCAAAATCTTTACCGGGTTCCTTTCCTGAAACTTCAGTGATAGTTTTACCTACTAAATTCCTTGTAGTTCCCGGAACTACTGTGGATCTTACAACAATTAAGCGATATTTATCACTTTTTTTTAAGGCTTCACCTATTTCTTTCGCAGTACTTTCGATAAAACCTAAATTGATTGATTTATCAGGTCGCATTGGTGTTCCTTGTGTAATCATTGAAATATCTGTTTCTAAAACGGCTTTTATAGGATCAGTTAAACATTTCAGAAGTTCCGGCTTTTGTTCCTTTATTTCAGTTAGCATCTCGGCTAAGCCCTCTTCAAAAAAAGGAGACTTGAAATCATTTATTATACTAGCTTTCTTTTCATTGTGAGTCGAGGCTAAAACTTTAATATCCTTCTGAGCAAAGCATGCCGCAGAACATAACCCAATAAAACCAGTTCCTAAGATTGAAACACTATGTTTATACATTTAAACTCTTTCCAATTTTTTTATATATTGAAATGATAAATTATAATTAAAAATTTTTAAACTTATAACTTTTTAATCTATTGGTTTTAGATTACCATTAGCTAAATATTAGAACTAGTATATATAGATATAAAATTGCAATGGCAAGATGAATTAATGCAAAAGATCCTCCTGTTTTTAATAATCGCTTAAATGAAAAGTTTTCGACTCCTGAATCCTGTGCAATTTTTAACGTCATCATATCACATGCCGCCCCTTGAGGTAAAAAATTACCTCCAAGATTGACACCAATAATTAACGCAAATAAAAGCGGAATGGGTGGAAAACCTAATAATATTAATGTATCTACGATTGGTATAAAAATTAAAGCCGTTGGCGTGTTTGCTACAATTCCAGATAACAAACTTACGGCTAGAAGAATAATCAAACACAGTAAAAAAGTATCGAGCTTTTCGAATGGAAACATTCTAATTAAATCTCTAAATCCCGCTTCAATTAAGCATCCAATAACAATATATAAAGCAATAAAAAAGAAAATAATTTCCCATTCTATATCTTTTAAAAGCCCGCTCATTTCTTTTTTAGTGAATTTTTTATTTATAAGAACGAGTATTAATGCAGACACCGCTGCGGTTAAATAAAGTAAAGGTAGCACAGCAAATAAAACAATAGTAATAATTATTGCTATTGAATTAATATAAAACATTTTCTTGTTTTTGACCATAACATCTGTATTAATTAATTCCAAAACAAATTTTCTTTGCATATCTTCTATTTTTGGCTCCTTACTTAAAATAAATCTGTCTATTAAAAATATAGTTAAGAATAATAATCCAAAAGAGAAAGCCCAATAGTTTATAATAAAAAAAAGGGTATCCAATCCAAAAGCAGTAGAGATAATAATATTCTCTCCTGATGAGAATGGTGTGATTATAGAACCGATATTTATACAAATTGTCATACCCATTAAATAAGTCCCAGCTCTTATTTTTAGAAAATTACATAGTCGAATTACAATAGGAGCTAATATAAGAACAACTACAACGTCGCTGATGATAGCCGCCAAAAGAGTTGCTATTATACATAGAAGCCAAAAAAAAGTTCTTTGATTCCCTTTAGAAATTTTAAAGAGCTTAACAGCAACATACTCAAGAATATTAGAATCTTGAGCGATTTTTGTTATTATACTCATGCTTAATATGATAATTATCGCCTGCCACTCAACAAACATAATAAAAACTTCTATTCCAATCCTTCTAATGATTCCTGTAACCGCCGCACAAATGAACATCAAAAATAGCGAAATTGCGACGAAATCTAGGTCTTTTAACGAGTAGCTTACGATAATTAAAATAAAAATTATAAAAATAAATAACAGAAGGGGAGGATTCAACATTTTTAAAGTTTTCATTAGACTTTAATTAATTATATAAATAAATATCTTTTAATAAATCTAATCAAAATTAAAATAAGATAATATTAGCGCCAAATGGATTAATAAAGAAATAGTTTTGATGAATTGGGTTAATCTATAAGTTTAAAACGTTTTATCAGCTAATATGTAATAATTATTCTTGTAGAAAAAGTTTTAATAAGAATCTATCTAAATTAAGTTGATTTAAAAGTGATATATTGTTTAAAATATAATCAAACACCCCCTCTTGTACAAAATACTTAAGGCTGTCTTCATGTCCTATTTCGTCTTTAATCATATTTACTAACCTTCTCATTAAATTTATAACTTGTTTTTCTACAACCATCGTATCACATTTATTAGGATTAATGGTAATTATATTAATCCCTGAATCACGAGAAAAAGTAATTTTTTCTAACTCAGGATTGTTTTTTATATAATCACTATTTCTATAAGTTTCAAATAATTTTTCCATTTTAGTTAAAATACTCTTTTTTGGAAGCTCAGCTAGCTGATGTTGGATGACAGAAAGAATATCAAAAAAAATTTGTTGGAACACACCAAGAATATCGAAAAACTCAGCTAGAGTAGTCACACTTTCAGCCGCAAGCCAATTTTGATAATATTCATCTATTGTATTTTTAAATGGCTTAAACATGTCGATATCTCCAGTCCAAGTCTTCTCCCAATAATCCTTATCTTTTACATATTCTTGAAAAAATGATTGTTTTATAACGTTTAACCGGGCTCTAAGCATCTCTGCTTTTTCGTCTTTATTTGCTGCTGCTATAAATAATAAATGTACTTCTTTCTCCAAAACATACACCCAGCGTAGCCCTCCCATATCAATTGATTCGATCCCTTGCCCCCTGAATTCCACCATAGTTAGTTGATTTAATGCTGTCAGCAATCCCGAGACAAGATCCTCATCAACGGCTAAATCAATATACGGTTTGTAGAGTAATGTCACTCCTGAATCCGAATCTACTATCCATATATTCATTTTTTAACCTCGATTAATGGAATGTATATCAATTATTTGTATGTTTTTCAAGTGTTGTAAGTTTTTTATATCCTAATATATTTCTTGGTAAAAAATAGAATAATTTGTTAACTATATAAAACACTTTAAATCTTTCGTTTTACAACATTTCTCTAAATTTCTTAAAATTCCTGTTATCTTTGTCCGTAAAATCAGTTCAGCAGCACTTCCAAACAAACTAAAAAAATTGTTACTTAACGAAAAATTATGAATAAAGACTCCTACTTTCGTTTTATTATTCGAAAGAGCTCTAATCCGAATATTTCCCTCTAATTTAGTAATATCCTTGTTTTTTCGAATATTAAATTCAATCAATCGTCCTTTACCTTCTTGTTCCCCTTTATCGATTAATACCAATTCACCTTCCATTTCAATTGGAACTTTTAAAAAATCTCCAATGGTGAGCTTAATTTCATCGATTATATAAGTGTACATTACGTTTGGAGCTACAAATTTTGCTTCCATCTTTGAAACTGGACTAATTTCCTCCCAAATTTTTGATTTGTAAATAGATTTCAGTAAGAGATCTTTATTACAATTATTTATTTCCAAAACTTTTGAAATAACTTTTGCTGTCATGATAAGCCTAAGTCTTTTTCATTTAAATTAAGGATTTTATTACTTTATAAGTTAGCTTATATAAGAAATAGAAAGAATTAATTTTAAATGTGTTATTTCATATGAAATAATCTACTTTTTTCTGTATCGTTTTCTGTTTTACATTTTGGGCAAATCCATGCAAGCTCGCTCTTTTTAACTGAATTTATGCATTTATCGCAAATTGTTACATCACATATGCAATAATGAAGACGATCGACTGAATCTACATAGTTACTGCCACAGATGAAACAATTAGGAGGTTCTCTTGACATTTCGAGACTATCTATTTTTTATTATGTTATACTATAATTTTAATTTCTAATATTATAATAATATTTATTAGAAGAAATTTCGTGAAAAAAGGTAATAACAATGAATAAACTACAGCAAAGAATGCAATTACTATGGCTTTTATGTATATATTTCATTTATAGAATAATTAGAGCGTCTATAGAAAACAATAACGAAGAATTAATCTTGTGGACACTATTCCTAATAATATACGTAATTTCGCTAGTAATTATGATGGTTATAGTTAAAAATTGGCAGAAAAAAGCGAAAGTAGAATACTAAGAAAGAAAAAATATTGGTATGATCAAAAAAAAGATAAGAAAGGGGAGATGAAAAAAGAAATTATATCAGATGGGGCTCCGAATTAATTTTTAATAACTTTAGAACTTAATTTTATTATATTTAAAAAAATATCTAAAAAACAAATAAATTATACCTCTCTATGAACGACTTATTAACAATTAAAGACTTAACTGATAAAGAGATCTTAGAATTATTAGATCTAGCGGAAGATGTGAAAAAAAATCCAAATGAATATTCTTCCGCGCTAAATGGAAAAAGTATAGCTTTATTGTTCCAGAAAACATCAACAAGGACAAGAATCTCATTTGAAAATGGTATGTATCAATTGGGAGGTAACGCTATTTATATAGACTGGCGAACAACAAATCTCCATTTAGGGGCATTAAAGGATGAGATAAAAAGTATTAGTTGCTATGTTGATTTAATTATGGCTCGAGTGAACGAGCATGAGATTCTTGAAGTTATGAGGGATGCTTCGAATGTTCCCGTTATAAATGGCTTATCCGATATGTACCATCCATGTCAAATTTTATCAGATTTAATGACACTACGCGAAAAATTTGGAAATTTTGAAAATATTCAAGTTTCATGGGTGGGAGATGGTAATAATGTGTGTAATTCTTTAATTATTGGATGTGTAAAGTTAAAAATTCCTATTCTAGTCGCTACTCCAGAGAGATATAGACCTCATCAAGAGATAATAGATTGGGTTAAAAAAGAAAAAAATTCTCAATTTTTCAAAATTTATACCAATCCAAAAGAAGCTATAAAGGAAGCTGACGTTGTATATACAGATACATTCGTATCTATGGGGCAAGAAAAGGAGACTGAGAAAAGATTAAAAATATTTTTGCCTAAATTCCAAGTAAATAGTGAATTACTAAGTTCCGCTTCAAAAAGCCCGTTAATAATGCATTGTTTACCTGCTCATCGAGGATTTGAAATAACAAATGAAATATTGGACTCAGAGAATTCGATTGTGTTTCACCAAGCAAAAAATAGAATCCATTTCCAAAAGGCGCTGATGCTTAAATTGTTAAAAAAAAATAAATAGATAGAAATTATATTTTAAATGCCAACAACTATTTCTTTCTTCTTTTTGTGTAATTTCTTTGCGTCTTGAGTTATTTTTTCATATTTTTCTTTTGTAATCGGAAATAGCAAAATGAATATTATTCCAATTCCTAAAACACTTGCTGGAAATATGAACATTAAACTCCTTAAGCCAAATATAGTTTCTTCAGTTGTTCCTACAGGGTCAAATATAGCCCAGCCAGTTCCAGTAAAGACTAACGCAATAGAAACGAAGACTGCGACATTCGAAAGTTTTATAATAAAGCCATTGATGCCGTAAAAACCTCCTTCTCTACGAATTCCTGTTCTAAGCTCATCTTCGTCTATAATTGCTCCAATTGCAACATCCCGAACAACTAAAGCTCCTGCAATCCCAATACCCACTATAAAAAATGCCATGAATACAAAGAATACTGGAATGAATTCTGTAATGAACATAAACGGAACCAAAGTTATTATATATATAATTAATGCCCAAAGAAATGCTTGTTTAGCTCCGATTCTTGGAACAACGCTTCGCCATATAAATACAAAAATTGCGGCAGAAATAAAGGTAGTAGCTAAAAATAAAGATAACACCAACGAGTCTTCAATCCCTAAAACAAAGTGACCATAAAGGGGCACAATTGTTGGTAACATAGCAAACGTATACCATAGGGCAAAATTAGCGCCTACAAAAGTTAGAAACGCCTTATTTTTAAGACTATATTTTAAGGACATAAAGAACTTTGGTGCTGTTTCAGGGTCTTTTGAAAATTCAATCCTTTCTTTTAAACCGAACTTAATAAAAATCGTTGCACAAATTGCGCTGATTATTGCTATCGTAATCCCGGCAAATATATAATTTGTGGAGTATCTGGGATCATCGTAGGCTGGAATAAAAAAACTTGGTAGGATAAAAGCTATCATAAGTGAAATAATCTGAAAAAATTGCACAAACGTATTTGCCTTGGATCGTTCCTCTAAATCTCGAAACATTTCCGGAAATATCGCAGTTTGGTTTAAAGCGTACATTGTGTAAAAAAGCTCCCATATAATAATAATTATTAGAAAATAGGCAAAAATAATTAATTGAGAACTTCCTATTGGTGGTGTCCAAAGTAATATTACCACAATGCATAAAGGATATATGCCAGCTATAATATAAGGTTTACGCCTACCCCATTTAGAGCTCGTACGATCTGATAATGCACCTAACATTGGGTCGTTTATTGAGTTCCATACACTCCAAATAATAAATCCAATTGTAATATAAAATACATGCAATCCAACTACAGCAAAATAAAAAGTAAAAATTAGAAATGTAAAAAACTGGAATATTAATACATCACTCAGTCCCGCAAATGAATACAATAACGCCTTTTTTGTTGAATATTCTGTTTCAGACTCACGATTTTCGCTATTCAATTTAAATCACTTAAGATTGTTTTGATAAAATTTGAAATTAATAATAACTTTAATTGTTATCCTAAATAAGTATTATTATTTAATCTAAGATTTATAAACAATTTAAGTTTCAACTTGAACTAAAGTCTATTTTACTTCAAAACTAATTTTAATTGTAGCGATTACATGTGGTTCTAAGCTTAATTCTATTTTATTCTCATCTAGTAATTCTAAGTCTGCTTTAATTTTGTTTATAGGGTTTTCTTCTAATAAATTAACGAGTTTTACGTCTTTAAGTGAAATTCTTTCGAAGAATTTCAAAATTGTTTTCTCAGTAGTAGACGCTAAATTATAACATCTTACAATTAAAGAATTATCTACTTCTGATTTTTTCAAAGCACTTAACTGAATCTTTTTATTATCAATTTCCAAAAAGCTCAATTCAGTTGGTAAATAAGATTCAACGGTTTTAACATAGGGTCGTTGGAAGTATCTAAAGACTTCAGCATTTAAAATAAAAATGTCAGAGAATCGTAATGGTGTTTCTTTTATAATCGAAAGAAATGTCGGTCTTAAAGGATTATTAAATTCTTTTCCTTTTAGATGGATCTCTGAATTTAGAAGGTTTAAGTCTTTTTCTTTAATGATAAGTGATAATTCAAATTCATGTTTTCCAAGACATTGTGCATCAGGTGTTTTTATGTCTGGTCCTGCAATACTCCTTCTCGTGGCAAATTTCATACGTGAAAGCCATTCAACGCATCGTAATAAGGTTATTGCAAGAGATATAGTCCCATCATTTTCCCTTATTGTTTCATATTCAGGTAAACCCTTATTTAGTACAGCAAAGCAAGTTTTTTCATCACTAACACTCACAAAATCTTTCTGATGATTTGTAGGTAAAGCTTCTTGCATCCATCCTTCACTATTCGGTAACTCTACATTTCTTGGAACAATATAGAAATGTCCATCTGCATAAACTTTATTAGATTTAATATTTGACGGAAATAACACTCGAATCCGATGATCTCTGCTTTTATTCGTTAATTCAATCTTAAAATCTATTCGATCTATTCCCTCATATAACGATATGTAAATTACAATATCGTTATCAACTTGAACATCTTCTCTTCTCTTTCGATTTTTTGATAAAGAAACGGGTAATTTTAGGATCATATTAATTTTAATTGTTTTGTGCGTAGGGCCGTTTAAGAAATGAGAAATTTCAGTAATTTTCGCGTCTTTTGTTTGGAACTTTAAATCAATTTGATCTTTATTTGGCCCTGAATAGTCATATTCATCACCCCAATCACCAACATCCTCAAATTGACATATATTCTCATAATTAATTCCAGTTATTTTATTATATACGTCAATTTTCCCGTTTCTGCTAATTTCAATTCGATAAAATCCGTTTTCTATAGAATTACCAATTAATTTGAAATTCTCTGAATCAGATTTATATATTTTACTATTTTCTTGCGGAATTATATAATAAGCCTTATACCCACAAGCAGGGACTTTAGCTAAAAAGGTTAATTGATAGTGAGTATCTTGTTCACGAGTAAAATTTGGTATTCCTTTTAGAGAGAAATATTGGTATTCAACTTCTTTTCCACTATTCTCTAGAATTATTAAATTATTCGGATAAATTCTGGTACCTAATTCTCCTAGAGCAACAATGTCAAATTTAACAATATCTTCACGTTTCCATGGAAGAGGATTATAGATAATTAACTCGATTTGATCTTTATTTTTTATTTTAAATTTAATTAAGTCGTTTAAATAGATAAAGGAGTTTTTAAACACCTCGTTTCCAATTTGTTCTGCCCAATCAAACCTAGTTTTCATCTCATCGTGAACTTGATCAATACTACACCCACAAATTGAATCATGTGGATGGTTTTTTAATAGCCATTTGATGCCATTGCGAATGTATTCTACGGGATAATTGAACTGATAATATTTATCAAGAACCCATGTAATGGTAGATAATGGTTCAGTATATTTTTCATATAAATGTTCTATACCTGTATTTCTCTGCTTTATCCACATTCTAGCAGAAAAAACTCCTGATAGTAAATTATTATATTTTCCTCCCCTAAGCTCTCCTTGAAACGAGTTTAATTTTTGTTCAGTTTCCAATACTTTATTAATGTAATATTCAAAATCATTTTGTTCCATGTATTTTTCAGGAAAAAGTTCATTCCATTGCTTAACAATGCTAGGGATTTCCGGACGTGCATCATGATGGTCAGACCCACTATTAAGTAATAAATATGGCGTTGCCGTATAATCCTCTAATTTCGAAACAACTCTATTAATCTTTTTAAGAGCCATTTTGAATTGACCACCTCTTATTTTCATATTTAATTCTGCTACGGAACCATATCCCGCAATTAAATGTATACTTAAAATTGATGCGGCATTTCCAGGAGCATTCCAAATAAATTCCATATTTAAATTCTTTTCCTCAAATTCGTTACCAAAACCTCTTGCAAAAAGAAATGAAGGGATCTCAAAACCACTTAAAATTTGAGGCAATTGAGCGATATGGCCAAACGTATCGGGAATATAACCCGCTTTCATTATATTTCCAAATTTCCTAGCAATCTGATGTCCAACCATAAAATTTCTTATCAATGATTCGCCACTTATTAGAAACTCATCTGGTAAAACATACATTGGACCTATTGAAATTCGTTTTTCTTTTATATATTTTTTAATTTCATCTTCCCTTTCTGGTTTCACTTCTAAATAATCTTCTAATGGAATGACTTGCCCGTCCAACGTAAAATTTTTATAATTTGGGTCAGTTTTTAAAATATTTAATAATTTATCCATCATTAGAACTAGCCTTGCCCTAAACTCTTGAAAAGTAAGATACCATTCACGATCCCAATGAGTCTCTTGAACAATTATTATATTATTTGCTTTCATTTTAATTGACAATGGGTTTTTTTTAATTAAATAAATATCGATTTTATAAATTTACATCTATATCGTACTTTTTTAACTCATCTATTAATTGTTCCGTATAATAATATAAAATTATATTAAGTCCAATCCCTTTTGCAAATCTTATAGTTTTTCTCTCATCATCAATAAGAATTGCTTCTGACGGTTCACAATTAAGATGTTTTAAAAGTTCTTTGTAAAATCCAATTTGACCTTTATTTTTTTGATAATCGAAACTAAATACATAGTCATCAAATTTTTCGAGAAAATGATATCGATTATCTAAAAATTCAACTCGTTCTCTAACATTACCACTAAAAATAACTAATCGAAATTTTTCACCTAACTTGTCAATAAGCGCTTCCATTTTGTAATGAGGAACATACGAGCCGAACCATAAATGCCTAATATGGTGGATATTATCTTCTTTTATATTAAAAGCCGATATTAATTTTTCTTCGAACTCATTCATTGAGATCATGCCTAGTCGTATTAAATGCCCTTCCTTCTTATATCCATCTCTAAAAAACTCCCTGAGTAGATGATGTTTTTCAATATCATATAAATCAATAATTTTTTCAATCGCAAGGTTCGACCCACGAGTAAAATAAACACCGCCTAAATCAAAGACTAAAGTTTTAATATTGTGTTTTTTCATAAATTAAAGAAATATAGGATTAGATGTAAATTTAGGTAAAATGAAAATTAGACTCGGATATAAATTAAACTTTTCTAAACAAAAATGACGGCTTTTTTTTAAATAGATAAAATTTTTAGCTATTCTTCAATAAAAGCTCTTTTTTTTTAGTTATTTCGCTCTTTTCTTTTCTTTTTTAAGAGCTTTTTCTATTTTACGAGCTTTTTTAAGAGCTTTTTCTATTTCACGAATTTTTTGTTTCCCTTCCTCATCAGGAGTTTGAAGTGATTCCGATGTTTCAATAGCATTAATTTGTTCCAATGTGGTTGGTGCTTCGGGAGGTGAAGGTTCTGGTTCTGTTATTTCATGTGGTTCTGGTTCTGTTATTTCGGGTGGTTCTGGTTCTGTTATTTCGGGTGGTTCTGGTTCTGTTATTTCATGTGGTTCTGGTTCTGTTATTTCATGTGGTTCTGGTTCTCTTATTTCAGGTGGTTCTGGTTCTCTTATTTCGGGTGGTTCTGGTTCTGTTATTTCGGGTAGTTCTGGTTCTCTTATTTCGGGTAGTTCAGGTTCTGTTATTTCATGTGGTTCTGGTTCTCTTATTTCGGGTAGTTCAGATTCTGTTATTTCATGTGGTTCTGGTTCTCTTATTTCATGTGGTTCTGGTTCTGTTATTTCGGGTGGTTCTGGTTCTCTTATTTCGGGTAGTTCTGGTTCTCTTATTTCGGGTGGTTCTGGTTCTCTTATTTCGGGTAGTTCTGGTTCTCTTATTTCGGGTGGTTCTGGTTCTGTTATTTCGGGT
>JBHLJY010000038.1:0-15073 GCA_048887225.1 Candidatus Hodarchaeota archaeon | reverse complement strand
TTGAAGCGTTAATTAATAGTGAGGGTGGATGGTAAGTGCCCGCTGTTGGAGAAATTATGGTCACGTTCGGTCTACTTCTGTCGAATGTGATAACGATGAATTGGGTTTGATTGACATTTCCTCCCTCATCAATCGCCCATATCGTAATGTTATAATCTCCACTCAAATAGTCGGAAATGTTGTCCCATCTACAAGACCAAGAATTTCCTACACCTCGAGCCATAGAAATGTTAAATGGCTCAGATGCGTTTATCATGGTTTTAGCTGATGATATAGTAGAGAGATCGTCCGTTATTGAAGCGTTAATTAATAGTGAAGTGGGACCATAAATGCCCGATGTTGGAGAAACTATGGCCACATTTGGTTCAATTGTGTCGATTGTGAACTGTCTTAGTTCAGATGGAAATATCGTTCCAAGAGTATTATTTCCAAACACTTGAATCGTATGTTGTCCATAATCCGGCATTGGAATTGTCGTATTTCCTAAGATTGTTCTATTAGGTTGCCCATCTAAAGAATAATCCATCCAATTAAGGTTTGTATGATTTTCACAGCTAAGTAATAATCCTTCATTCATGTTATCTCCAATCTCGTAATTATTATCCCAAGAAAATCCAAAAGCGTCGTAATAAAAAATACCATTATTCGACTTTATATGTATACCATCCATGTTGTAAGGAGTGCCTACAAAACTATAGCCACTCCCTCCGTCTTTACTCTCCCCATTAATCCATAAATGCCAATCATTAGTTCTGTCACCTCCTATATCACAATCAAATTTAAATTTAAAATGATACCAGGTGCTAGCGTCATACGGTTGTATAGTACCACCACCAGCATAACAAATATCTCCGTTTACATCAAAGTATAACCAAATCGAATGGATAATATCTCCATCGGCGATAACTATAGAACCACCTTTATCAGTCTGTGCCGCCCTCACATATAACTCTATCGATCCATTCGCAGGTTTAACATCAATATCGTGGACTTGATCTTGATCAGAAGGATTGGATTTTAAAACGCTTTTGTGACCATAAAACTTTGAAACGATTGAAGCCTTATTATTTAGGTCAGAATCGATGAAATCAATATCAGTTCCAGTAGTCCCTGCTTCTTGATCATCAAACGAGTAAGTGGCGGGATAATAGCCTCTCATCGGTTTATTGTACGTTTTATTTTCTGGAGTAATTATGTTTATTGGGCTTATATAGAAATTTCTAATGTTAGATTCATAATTATTTCCTAACGAGTCGTTTCCAAACACTTGAATCGTATGTTGTCCGTAATCCGGCATTGGAATTGATGCATTTCCTAAGATTGTTTTGTTGGCTTGACCGTCTAAAGAATAACCCATCCAATCAAGGTTTGTATTGTTTTCAAAGCTGAGTAATAATCCCTCGTTCAAATTATCTCCAATTTTGTAATCAGTCCAGTTATATCCAAAAGCATCGAAATATAAAATGTCGTCGAAAACCCGTCTAATACTTATATGATCAAATTTAGTCGGATTACCTTTATATTCGTAACCCATCCCTCCGTCTTTACTATAATTATTGATCCACAAATGCCAATCGTCTGAACAGTCAAATTCAATTCTAAAGTGATACCAAGTTTCATTGCTATACCCTTGTATTGTTTCATATCCAGTACCATTATAACATAAAAACGTCCTATCAGGATTAATAATAATAATAATTGAATCTTCATTATTACCATCACAAATATAAATTCCTGACCAATCAGCGGCAGCTGCTATCATTAGATAGAATTCCATCGTGCCATTGTTGTGCTCGGTGGTAAAATTATGTCTAACACTCTGGTCTATTGAATTTGGATCTAGTCCTAAAACATTCTTATGCCCATTGACTTCTGGAATAATTATAGCTATATTATTATCATCAGCATCAATCCAAGAAATATCAGTTCCATTAGTTCCAGCTTGCTCATCAAACGAGTAAGTTGCTGGATAATATCCGCTCATCGGTCCCGCGTATATTTTATCTTCTGGAGATAAGATAATGATATCTGTATTTGAAGTTTTTAAATTAGTTTCTTCTCGAATTTCCAAAATTCTGTTATTATTCTCTTGAACGCTACTGATATTATAATTGGTAATAACTGATAAAGCGAAAACAATTCCAAAAGTGATTAAAATAAATATTACTTTTATTTTTTTTCTCATGACTGTATATTCTCACTTTATATACCAACATAATAATTATTCACCTTTAAAAAATTTTTTATTCATATTATGGATGGTCATCAATATCTTGAAGGAATTTTTTACGTTATAGTAAATGGAGTCATTGTCGTTGATAATAATTGACAATTAAGTAAATTTCCAAGAAAAGTGTTGTGTCGCCATACTTAGAAAATATAATCTATTTTATTAAATTTAATATTTTCCAAATTCTTGTATGGCCTTATACAGTGCAACAATATTTTCTGGAGGTTGATCCAGTAGGAAATTAGTAGGTCCTGGAATATATCCTCCTTTTTTGCCTAATGTTTTTATACTTTTTTTAACTGAATTTCTTACGAATTCAGGCGATTCATATATTAACATTTCTGAATCATCAATTGTTCCAATGAGAGAAATTTTTGGATATTTTTCTCGGTACATTTTCAAATCGTTGTTTTTTGGTTTTAACGATTCTACACCATCAATACTAATTTCAACAAAATCTGGAAAACTTAAAAAGAAATAAAAAAATGTTTTGATTAATTTTTATTTTTTGGCTAAAATTTGTTTTGAATTGCCTTCAAAATCTACTTTTTGATATCCACGAACCTTAAAATTTTTATCTACAAACGCTTGGAAATGGTGATCACACATTAATCCTTTTGGTATTGATATCGTCATTATCGTTTTTGCTTCGTCAATGAGTAATTTTGGGATTTCGATATTTTTCTTTGATTTACAAGTTGGACATATAGTTGAAACAGGAATTTTTTGCTGTTTAGCATAACATTCTTTACATAGAATCCAAAATTCTGTGTGTTTTTTACTACATAATGAACAAGTTTTAGGGACCTTCGATTGAGGCATCATCAATGGCTTCGATCGGTTTTTGATTAATAATGCCGAAACGACAGATAAAATACCAACTGCAGAGATGGCAGATATAATAATTACAATTAATAACCACTCTGAACTCTCTTTATCACCATCACTACTGTTGCCATCACCATCACCAACGATAGGAGGGTTATCGATCATGATAACGATGAATTGGGTCTGATTAACATTTCCTCCCTCATCAATCGCCCATATCTTAATTGTATAATTTCCATTCTGGTACTCGGAAATGTTGTCCCAATAACAGAACCAATAAGTTCCTGATTGAGTCATAGAAATGTTAAAGTTAAATGGCACCCAAAACTCTATCATGGCTTTAACTGATGATATAGTAGAGAATTCGTCCGATATTGAAGCGTTAATTAATAGTGAGGGTGGATGGTAAGTGCCCGCTGTTGGAGAAATTATGGTCACGTTCGGTCTACTTTTGTCGAATGTGATAACGATGAATTGGGTTTGATTGACATTTCCTCCTTCATCAATCGCCCATATCGTAATGTTATAATCTCCACTCTGGTATTCGGAAATATTGTTCCATGTACACCACCAATAAGTTCCTGATTGAGTCATAGAAATGTTAAAGTTAAATGGCATAGATGCGTTTATCATGGTTTTAGCTGATGATATAGTAGAGAGATCGTCCGTTATTGAAGCGTTAATTAATAGTGAGGTGGGACCATAAATGCCCATCGTTGGAGAAATTATGGTCACATTCGGTTCAATTGTGTCGATTGTGAACTGTCTTAGTTCAGATGGAAATATGGTTCCAAAAGTATTATTTCCAAACACTTGAATCGTATGTTGTCCATAATCCGGCATTGGAATTGTCGTATTTCCTAAGATTGTTCTATTAGGTTGCCCATCTAAAGAATAATCCATCCAATTAAGGTTTGTATGATTTTCACAGCTAAGTAATAATCCTTCATTCATGTTATCTCCAATCTCGTAATTATTATCCCATGAAAATCCAAAAGCGTCGTAATAAAAAATACCATTATTCGCCTGTAAATCTATATAATCCATATTGGTAGGATTGCCCACATAACTATAGCCACTCCCTCCGTCCATACTATCCCCGTCAATCCATAAATGCCAATCATTAGTTCCGTCACCTTTTGTATCACATTCAAATTTAATTTTAAAATGATACCAAGTGAAAGCACTATAATCTTGTATTTTCTCCGTGTCATCTCCAAGACACCAAATTTCTCCAAGGTTATTAAACCAAATATGAATCGATTTATCTATTCCACCATCATTGATATTCACCATACTAGGCTGATTAGTTTGTGCAGCCATTACATAGAACTCGATTGTTCCATTCGCAGGATTAACATCAATAGCGTGTCCACTAGGCTGACCACCAGAATTTTGGACTTTTAAATTGTTTTTATGGTTAACGCCCCCTGAAACAAGTGAAGCCTTAGCATTAAGATCTTTATCGATGAAATTAATATCAGTTCCAGTAGTCCCTGCTTCTTGATCATCAAACGAGTAAGTGGCGGGATAATAGCCGCGCATCGGTTTATTGTACGTTTTATTTTCTGGAGTAATTATATTTATTGGGCTTATGTAAAAATTTCTAATGTTAGATTCATAATTAATTCCTAAGGAATCGTTTCCAAACACTTGAATCGTATGTTGTCCGTAATCCGGCATTGGAATTGTTTTATTTCCTAAGATTGTTTTGTTGGCTTGACCGTCTAAAGAATAACCCATCCAATCAAAGTTTGTATTGTTTTCAAAGCTGAGTAATAAACCTTCGTTCAAATTATCTCCAATTTCGTAATCAGTCCAGTTATATCCAAAAGCATCGAAATAAAAACATTTCAGCGTCCCCTGCAGAATCTCGATGCAATCAAATTTAGTTGGATTACCCATATATTCATAACCACTCCCTTCATCCTTACTAACATTATTGATCCACAAATGCCAATCTTCTGAACAGTTAAATTCAATTTTAAAGTGATACCAAATGTTATTAGTATAATTTTGTATGAAAATTCCGGAAGAAAATTTATCATTACAATATATCTTTCCATCGAAAAAAAACACAATTTCAATTGAATTTGTTTCGTTACCATCACCAATATTTATTTTCGAGACTGTTGAGTTATTTGCTGTCATTACATAGAATTCGATCGTGCCGTTGTTGCGCTCGGTGGTAATATTATGTCTAACACTCGCAGGCTTAGAAGTAAGATTAAGTTCTAGAACATTTTTATGCCCATTGACTTCTGAAACAATTGAAGAGATATAATGATTATCTACATCAATCCAAGAAATATCAGTTCCATTAGTCCCAGCTTGCTCATCAAACGAGTAAGTTGCTGGATAGTATCCGTCCATCGGTCCCGCGTATATTTTATCTTCTGGAGATAAGATAATGATATCTGTATTTGAAGTTTTTAAATTAGTTTCGTCTCGAATTTCCAAGATTCTGTCATTATCCTCTTGAACGCTACTGATATTATAATTGCTAATACCTGATAAGACGAAAACAATTCCAAAAGTTATTAAAATAAATATTGCTTTTATATTTTTTCTCATGACTGTATATTCTTACTTTATATACCAATATTATAATTATTCACCTATAAAAATATATTTATCCTTATTATGGACGGCCATCAATATCTTGAAGATATTCCTTACGTTTTAGTAAATTGAGTCATTGTTGTTAATAATAATTGACAATTAAGTAAATTTCCAAGAAAAGTGTTGTGTCGCCCTACTTAGAAAATATAATCTATTTTATTAAATTTAATATTTTCCAAATTCTTATATGACCTTATAAAGTGCAACAATATTTTGAATTGCTACGATTGGAAAAAAAATTATTAAATATTAGTGTAATTAGTTTTCTTAAAATTATCGACTAAAGACACAAATAAATTTTTTTTCCCAAAAATTCAAAGAATACTTAAAATTAGAATTATTAAAACTCATAATCAAATCTATCTAAATCTTTAAATAATGCTTTATTTATGGCTTCTCCTTCATTTTTCAATATAATCTCTAAATTTTCTTCAGAAACATTTTGAAGATTAATTCCTAATTTTGATCTCGCAATTGGATGTTTTCTGCGTACTACATCATAATTCTTTAATATGTTTCTTGAGAAATCGGATTCATTAACTGCCTTTACTGCGATATCTGCTGCTATCGCTCCCGAAATCGCCGCTGGCGTTATTCCATGATATCCTACAGCATCTCCACATAACATTAGTCCTGCCATAGCTCCTGTTTTTAATGATTCGCCTAATAATCCTCCATATAATCCCCCTCTTACACTAAATTCTTGAGCATTCTCGAGTCTTTTTTTGAAAACAGGATGATTATTCTTCACATTTAAATAATCTTTAAAACTACCAAACCCAACCAATCCCCTCCCTTTTTTTAAGGGACTTACAAAAGCAGAGCCTAAGTTTTTATCAAATATAGAACCAAAAAATATCTCGATTATTCCAGGCTCCATATCTTTTATATTTAGAAATTCGATTTGAATTCCAGGATAATATGGACGCTCTTTTTTTTTATCATAACTGAGAATACCAGATTTCTTAGCAATCCCATATGGTATGGAATAACTACCATCACACCCAATTAAAATATCTGAGTAAAGTTTTATATTTTTTCCTTGCTTCTGAGCGATAATTCCAAGAATTTTATCTTCGTCCTTAATTAAATCTATAGCTTTTGTACTAATACTTAATTTTGAGCCTGCTTCAACTGCTTTCTGCGCAAAAAATTGATCAAGTTTAATCCTATCAACAAAATAACCTCCATTAAATTTCATTTCATATGCTATTTCACCACTGGGGGTCCAAACACGCCAACGATCGACTTTAGTAATGATTTTATCTCTTCCAAACTCATTAATAACTTTTTCTGTAAATGGACATCCATTAAGCCAGCCTGAACAATGAACAGGCCTTCCTATCTCTTTATGTTCTTCAATTAATAATATTTTTAGCCCTCTTTTAGCAATCCTTTTAGCTGCTACAGACCCGGCAGGTCCAGCTCCTACAACAATAACATCATATTTTTGTTTTTCCATATTTTAATATTTCCCAAATTCCTGTATGCCTTTGTATAAAGCAACTATATTCTGCGGGGGTTGATTTAATAAGTAATTAGTGGGTCCTGGAATAAAACCTCCTTTCTTTCCTAAAGTCTTTATTGTTTTTTTAACTGAATTTCTTATAAATTGAGGTGATTCATATGTTAACATCTCTGAATCGTCAATAGTTCCAACAAGAGAAATTTCTGGATATTTTTCTCTATACATTCTCAAATCATTATTTTTTGGTTTTAACGATTCTACACCTTCAATGCCAATTTCAACAAAATCTGGAAAAATTTCGTGAAGATCTCCACAACTATGTAAAATAAATTTTGCTCCTTCATCATGTACGATGCTTACGTAATTTGCCAGAATAGGTTTTATAAATTTACGCCAATGTTCCACATGCATTTGGAGACCTTTATTATATCCATAGTCATCTCCACACATTACGACTTCAGGTTTGGTTCTCATTATCATTTTTAACATAGGTTCTTCAAACGTTTCCCATTGAAATTCTATAAGTTGTTTTAAATAACTTGGATTTTTTCTCGCTAAACGCGCAAAATTCGCATGTCCAATTCCAAAAACGCAATTTTCAAAAGGACCAGGTTGACCTTGGGCAACTACAATATCATATTTTTTTAACATTGTTTTTCGTATTTTTGCAAAGCTCCTAACGCTTGATTCATGAGGTTTTAAGTCATTTTCTTTACTCCAATATTCTTCGATATTTTCTTTTTTTAAAAGTGCAGGACCCGCGTACCACCAGTGTGGAATTCCTTCATCACGAACAACAATTTTAAACTTGCCACCGTTGTACATAACAAAATCATTTAGAGTATCAAGTTTTATAGGTAAGGGCATATTAGGATTTTGCCAACAGAGGTCGATTTTTGCATCAAGTCCACCAGGTAATATTTCGGGTTGTGAAAATTTGGCTATTATTGCTTGTATATATGGTATTCTATATGATATTTTATCTTTATCTAATTGTTTCATATCTTCATCGGTTAAGGCATAAGGAGATTTCATAAATTTATCGACAAAATCAAAATCTCCTCCCAAGCAGAAGCTTGGAATTCTATCGGGAATTCTTCCTTCCAACACCGTTAGAATTCTTTCAAGAGCAGACATTATTTTTACCATTCTTAACCAACACCCGCCAATTTTGCTAAAATTGTTAAAATTTCATAATTCTTTATCTTAACTTTCTTTTCAGCAATGCCATCCCTAATGCCCTCGGGTCCTTTATAAAGTATTTCAGTAGGAAGAGCTAAATATCCATCACATTCAATATCATCTAAATCTTTGGGTTTCTTTACAGCCTCTAGCATTTCGATTTCAAAATTTCCTTTATCAATCCTAACAATGAACGCTGGAGGAGAATCAGTTAAAAGCACAACTATAGTAATTGGTAAATTCGGGAAAACTTTCTCTAATCTTCTAAAAGTTCGAAGTATCCATAATCCAGAGTATATTACTGCTGGAAAACCTTCATACATCGGACAC
The DNA here is from genome assembly GCA_048887225.1 of Candidatus Hodarchaeota archaeon. GTDB lineage: Archaea > Asgardarchaeota > Lokiarchaeia > Sigyniarchaeales > SOKP01 > LW40-45. The sequence goes on along the minus strand of JBHLJY010000038.1, from coordinate 6,413 downwards.
ATTCTTATTTCTCTATTTTTAATAATTTGATAATATCTTTAATACTAACAAATGATAAATCTTTTACAATTAAATCAGCAGAAGTTAGCTCGTTTTTATCGTGTGTTGTTGTAATGGCAATTGATTTCATTTTAGCCCTGATTGCTGCTTCTATGCCAACAGGGGCGTCTTCAATAACTATGCAATTTTTAGGATTAATTTGAAGGCGTTTAGCTGCGATTAAAAAAACATCTGGTGCTGGTTTACTATTTGAAACATCATCAGCAGTTATAATAGCATCAAAATATTTTTTAACTTGCAAACTATTTAATAATAATTCTACATTTTCAGGTGGTCCGCTTGAGCCAACTGCGAGTTTAAACTTTTTGTCTTTAAGATTTCTTATTAATTCAATAACACCAGGTAAAGGTTCTAATTTATCTTTTACCATTTCTCGATAATAAAGTTCTTTAAGATAAGCCCTCTTTACAAGTTCTTCATTATCAACTTTCTCGCCTAATAATTTACGAGTAATTGTTACACTTTGTTGACCAAACGTTTCTTCAAAAAACTCTCGTGTAAACTCCACATTAATCTCATTAGCCATTTTAACCCAACTTTCGAAATGTATTGGTCCTGTGTCAGCCAGAACTCCGTCCATGTCAAATATAACGCAATAATCACCAAACATAATTTTATCTAAAACGCTAAATTAATTTATTATTATAGAGAATTAAAATATGCTAATAATTTTTTACGATAAATAAATATAACGACTCTGTAGCCTAGCATGGATGGGGCGTTAGCTTGCGGAGCTAAAAATCGGGGGTTCAAATCCCCCCAGAGTCATAGTAATTGAAAAATGATTAGAACCTATCTTCTTGTTTTCTATTTTTTGATTCTTGGACCAAAATCCAAAAATTTTTAACCATTTCTTCCAAATTGGTAAAGCTAGGAATGTTATTCTTAGCTAACAGTTGTGATATATATTGAACTTCCTCTGCCTCACCAATTAACCAGAAAAAAATCGGTTTTGAGATTTGAATTGCATTTTCTATCAATTCATCGACATTCCAGTCCCTTCTAAAGCGTTTTGAGCAAAAGATCATATTAAAAAAGCCTTCAATATCGGGTTCTCCTAATACTGCATCATATACTAATTTCAATAACTCTGCGCGATCAATCTTATTCTTCATAGCCTTCTCCATTGCTGGCCAAATATCTATGAGACTAAATCGATTTGGAGGCATCCAGGTAGGAAATATCTCTTCAAGGGCTCTATATGCCTTATCTCCGAAAAGTGGAAGATTTAATCCATAATGCATAAGAAGATCGGCAATTATTGTGCCTGCTCCCCCGGAACCTACAATTGTAGTAACATTACCCTTTCTGGGTAATTCCTTCCCCGTGTTATACATCATTGAAAATGTTCTGGCAAACTGAAATAATTCATAGAAGCTGTGAGCTCTTATTATACCTGATTGTTTGATTATAGCTTCAATCAATTGTAAGTTTTCAGCAATAGATCCTGTATGGCTCAGAGTAGCTTTCTGACCTTGAGGTGTTAATCCTCCTTTTGCCAATATAATAGTCTTGTTTGGAATTTTTTTAGCTTTTCTGCATAATTCAATGAATTTCCTCGGATCTTTGAATGATTCTAGATATATTGCAATGACATTTACAGTAGAATCATTAATAAAATATTCAAGGAACTCTAGTTCACTTAAATCCATTTTGTTTCCAATTGCGCATGAATATCTAAAGCCTATATCAGGATATTTTTCCATTATATGCATTAAATACCCCCCGTTCAACATTCCTGATTGACTAATTATCGCAATATTTCCTCTTTTATAATTATTAAAAACTCCAAATCCTGAAAAAAATCCCCCTCTCTCCTCACTATTACTATTGTTATCAATTCTAGTAATTCCCATGCAGTTAGGACCAACAATTCTAATTTTTTTAAAATTATCCGTAATTTTAAGGATTTGATCTCTCAATTCTAAACCTTTATCTCCTACCTCTTCAAATCCAGAAGTCTCAATAATAGCACCTTTAATGCCTTTCTCTATACATTCTTCTAATATACTTGGAATAACCCAATTTGGGACATAGAAAATTGCAAGATCAACCTTTTTATCAATATCTAAAACAGATTTCTTAATGTCTAAGCCGTATATTTGCCCCTCTGAATTAGGGTTTATCGGATAAATTTCACCCTTAAAATTATTTGATGTGAGGTTATTTACAATCCAATTTCCTCCTTTCATTGGATTTTTTGATGCACCTATAATAGCCACGGACTTTGGATTTAGAAATAAATGAATTATTTCATTATTCGACAATATCTTAGCTCTTTTTCTTGTTTAATTTTTTTTTCTACAATTTATTAATTTATCATATAAAATCCAGAATCTCCCCAATATTATGTATTTTTCTTAAATTAGGATCATCAATTTCCTTTTCAAAGGGAAATTTATATTCACGTTCAAATAGGATTGTTTGTAAACCAGCTCTTTGCCCTCCAACTATATCTGCGTATTCATCTCCAATCATAAGCACAGAGGAGCATGCTTCATTTTTTAAGCCCATTTTTTTTAAAGTATGATGAAATATTTCTGGAGCAGGTTTTCTTTTGCCAAACTTGGCAGATGTAACCACAGCATCAAAATACTTCAATAAATCGTGTTTTTTAAGAAGATTTATAATGGTAGAATGATGGGGATGATTGGATAATACGCCCATTTTAACTCTCTTTAACGCTAATATTTTATTTAATATATCTTTAGTCTGTTTAAAAGGAATCCACTCATCTTCTTCGCATGAATGAAACAAATCAGCTAATTGTATATAGAACTCCTTAGTTAATTTAGAAATAATTTCTTTCTCTAAAATCATCCCTAATACGTTTTGAAATACATAAGTAGTAGGAAATTCATTTTTAGTTTTCACACTTTTCCTAAAGAAATCAAATCTTTTTTTTTGAAATGTATTAGTAAATTTTTTAATTAAATCCTCCTTTAAAATATTATTTTTTTTTAATAACGCCACAGACTTTTGTAATCCTCGTTTAAAACAATTAAAATATCTCTCAATCGAAACATCTTCAAAATAATATAAGGTAAAACCAAAATCGAAAATAATCCCTTTTATACTCATCTTAGATTATAAAAAAAGATTCAAAATATTAAATTTTCTCAAAAGAAAACTTTAGATTGTTAAGAATTAGAACAAGTAATTTTCGTTTAAAAAATATAATATCTTGCGTGATTTTCTTCTACAAGATATTACTTCTAATTCTAAAAGAGAATTAAGATATTTTGTAGCAGTATTATGATGTATTTTAAGTTCTGTTGAAAGCTGAGTTTTTGTAATACCAGTATCGTTAATTCTAAGATATTGAATAATGTTTTTATATTTCTCTTTTGAAAGTATATAGAATTTTTTAATTTCTTTTAAATCCAAATTTGATTCAAAATACACATCAATATTATCTATTTTTAATTTTCTAATGAAATCAAATTTTTCTAATAAACTTAAATGCCAAACAACAACATTATTACTTAATCCTAGTTCATTTAAAATTCTAAAAAAATAGGTTCCTGGATTTTTTCTTATATAATCATATATTTTTTTCCTTTTAGGGATAAGTAGTATATCTTTTTTCGTTAATTTTGATCCAACAACAATCTTTTTTTTTTTTACTAAATTGGCTATGATCTTTTGAATTCCAATTTTATTAATATTTATAGATATATTTTTAAATATATTATGTAAGTAAGGAACAATCTTATTCATATTAAAGGCTTTATTATTATTTAAATAATCTTGAATTGCATTATAAACAACTTCCTCTAATTCTACTATATTAGAGATACTCAATTTTTTGCTTAGAACTTTTATTTTTTTCTCACTATCATTGATTTTTTCAAAATATCATTAAGAATTTCCTGCCGCTCTTTAGGTGGTAAAGAGAGCATTTCTCTAATAAATACCTCTCTTTCGTTTTCATTCCAATCAAACAAATCTATTTTTTCCCAAAAATCAGGTGATATCGTAGTTATATTTAAATCACCTAACGAAGCAATCTTTGCCAAGCCGTTTTTCTCTTCTAATATCTTAAGGAGTATTTGATCATCAAGATATTCCTTTGAATTTCTTTTCTCACGAATTATTTCATTGGATCTTATCGATGAGTTTCTCCTATTTTTTTTCCTCAACATATCATTAAAAATTTCCTGCCGCTCTTTAGGTAGTAAAGAGAGCATTTCTCTAATAAATACCTCTCTTTCGTTTTCATTCCAATCAAACATATCTATTTTTTCCCAAAAATCAGGTGATATCGTAGTTATATTTAAATCACCTAACGAAGCAATCTTTGCCAAGCCGTTTTTCTCTTCTAATATCTTAAGGAGTATTTGATCATCAAGATATTCCTTTAAATTTGGTAATTTAATAATTTTTTCATCGAAACTTTTAAAAAGAGGTTTTTTTATAAGCCTTTCTTTTTTAGTTGGCATAGCGCTTGTTTTATAATAATATATTGAAGAAGCTGCGATTGAACCCATTAATCCAATAATTATTGCTATAATTATGATAAAAAGGATGTTAATTTCGTTATTAATATCATCATCATTGTCGTCCTTTGATAAATGAACTGACTTTAATTCCCCGTTAAGAGCAAAAAGCGATGTATGATTTAAGGAAATAACTATTATACCATTGCTAAGATCAGTAAAGGGAATTTCTATCCATGCTCCTTGTCCGCCATTGGCAGATTCATTAAACCAGAAAGTATTTATTGCTTTATATTTATTAACGTCGATTTTTAATGTAATATTAATTGGAGCATCAAAGGTTTGATTTAAATTATCACTTTCGTTAAGCTGTAAGTTCATAAATATTAACCCATTATCAAGAGGGACGTCTGATGTATTATTATTAAAAGCAGAGAAAAGTACAGCGGTGGTATCATTAAGCGCTATTGATAGATTAACATCGATGTTGTCAACACCATATGGTTCAATTGATAATTCATTTATTCCACCAGGCAATATTGTTGTATAACAGGTATTATCTTTAATAGTATTATCTATAGACCCACCACTTTCATAAATAAAATAAGTATCAGCAATTAAGGTGTTTCCCGAGACAGTGTTATTATTACTTATAAATATACCTATCCCAATTACATTGTTGTTTACAGTGTTTCCCGAGACGGTGTTGTTATTACTGTACGATAATGTTATCCCAAAAGAGTTTTTATTTGCAGTGTTTCCCGAGATGGTGCTGTCAAAATTGTGCTTTAAAAATATCCCATGATATTCATTGATGTATGCGGTGTTTCCCGAGACGGTATTATTATAGCAGGGACCTAGTATGTGGATACCATCTAAATTATTAAACAAGACGGTGCAAAATGAGATGGTGTTGTTATGACTGTACTGTAAATATATCCCATAATCGTTGTTATTTGCTGTGTTTCCCGATATGTTGTTGTTATGACTGTACGCTATGTATATCCCATAATTGGAATTATCATTCGCGATGTTTCCCGATAAGGTGTTGTTATGACTTTGCGTTATAGAGATCCCTTTTCGATCGTTATTTTTTGCGGTGTTATTTAAGATGGTATTGTTATTACTTTTATGTATTCTTATCCCATTGGAATTTAGCGAACAGGTGTTATTAATTATTCTTCCCTTAGTTGTGTTTATTAATATAATTCCCGCAACCTCCCAACTTGGTCCTGAATTGTAAACCGTGCAATTGTTAATTTCAAAGTACACATTTATAGAATTCTCAATTAGGATACCATTGCCCGAACCACCGGCGTCTATTGTTATGTTTTCGATAATGTAAGGATTGTCCCGACTTCCATTACCAAATCGACACCACTCCTGATTACGAGCCCACGTCCAGTTATTAGAGGCACTATTATCAATAACAATTGGATCCATAGAATTATTAAACCATAATTTTTTCGGAATTCTAAATTCGTCAATTTTGTTAATCTCATCATATTGGATATTTTTGTCAGTCGTTTTTAGATTACTGTTTAAGCTACAGCTCAAAATACTCGATAAAACAAATAAAGTGATAAAAGTTATTATAAATATCTCTATTTTTATTTTCATGATGTCTACGTTCTTTTTATCTATTTATATATTCAAATACCTTGTATTATAAATGTTGTATGTCCTATTTAAATGATAATGATCAATCATTGCAATTTCAATTTTCCTAAATTTAATTTTTCCAATAACGATTTTAACAATAATAAGATCCAATTTACCATATTTTAGTTTAAAATATAATTTAATTTTAATCTTTTGAAGGATTTATTTATGAAATAATTAGTTTTAACTTCTCTTTTTTATAAATTTTACTAACTTGAATCAATCTCGATTGATAATTCAATAAATGAATGT
>JBHLJY010000037.1:0-16273 GCA_048887225.1 Candidatus Hodarchaeota archaeon | reverse complement strand
ATAGAAGCATCTTCCAGAAAGGTTCTTGATAAAATTGGAGTCCAGACATCACAAGCTCCTTTTGCATGTTGTCCAGACCCTACTGGAGTGAAATGCTTTGATACTACAGCTTGGCTTGCATTAGGCGCTCGAAACCTATGTTTAGCTGAAGCAGAAGGTAAAGATATTATCTCACTTTGTAATGGATGTGCTAATACGCTTCGTGGAGTAAAATACCAATTAAAGCACGATTCCAATAAAAAGGAGGCTATCAATAAAGAATTAGCTAAAATTGGAAAGGAGTATAAAGGTACTATTGATGTAAAACATTTTGTTGATGTTTTAAAAGAAAACTTAGGTGCAGTAAAAGGTGTTATTACTAAACAAATGAGCAGTTTAAAAGTCGCTGCTCATCCTGGGTGCCATTACATGCGTCCTGTTGAGTGGATGGGTGATATTGATGATCCAATGCGTCCTGAAAATTTGAAGGAGATTGTTGCTGCCACTGGTGCTAATGTAGTTGATTATGACGAGTTAGCACTATGTTGTGGAAATGCTGTGTCTGGGCCATATCCAGAACATGGCGATGCAATTCTAAAGCAGAAATTAGATTCTATTAAAAAAGTTGGTGCTGATGTAATTGTTGTAAACTGTCCCGCCTGCTTCCAACGATTTGACACATCACAAAGGGATCTTTCGAAGAAATATGAAACAGAGTATAACATTCCTGTTCTTTATATAACGGAATTATTAGCTTTAGCTATGGGAGTAAGTGCTGAAGATATTGGGATTAAAAATCATCGAGTAAGACGAAATACTGCTATAGAAAATCTCTAATGACAAATGATTCAATATTTTAATTTTTTTTTTTTATTTTCTTATTTTATTAATTATTAACGTAATTAAAGCTATAATAAAGAAACATATTCCTATGAATAATAAAATAAATTTAATCAAAGCACATAAGGAAGCAATAAAGGGAAAACCCATATCAATGGTTGCATCGTTCCCCAACATCAAGAGAAGACTAATATTTTCGATTACATCAAAAATACCGGCAATAAATGGAGTTATAGTTATATATAATCCATAATTATGGAGTTTTCCTTCTAATTTACGAGTAACTAGTAAAATACATCCTGCGATAAAAAGCCCATAGCTAGGGACATATAAAAAATCCCAATATATTGCTGTTGCTTCTTTTTTCTTTCCAGCCGAACCCCAAGCATTAAATATTTTCCTTATCATTTCAGGAGTCCATGCAAACTCAAATTCCATAACACCATATCCAGTAGAACCTTTTAATTCTCTCTCAATTGATTGCATTATCAATGTTAATATTAAAAAACCAATAAAAGCAACTATCGTGATTATTGCTAATACTTTTTGCTTTGGAAATTCTTTCAATTTTTCTATAATTATTTTCAACATCTTATTAGAAATCAAATTTCAAATATATTAATTTTATTATAATTATTGTTTTCCTCTATTTGTTAATAAGGCTTTCAAATTTTTGCTCCATTTATCTTATTTAAGAGATAATTTTATTTACATCTCTATATTATAAATTGCAGCGGTATTTACACAATTTATATAATCATTATGTGTCTTGCAATTCCAGGAAAAATTTTAGAAATTAGTGGCAATTCTGCATTAGTGGATTTCGATGGGATAAAACAGAACGTAATCATTGCATTAATTCAAAATCCAGAGATAGGCAGATATGTAATAGTTCATGCAGGCTATGCGATTGAACAGATAAACGAAAAGGAAGCTATGGAAGCAATAGAGCAATGGCGGGAAATAGCAGAAGACCAAGATATGGATCTCGCTAATATGTTATAAATCAAATAGTTCTATTTTTAATTGTTTTAATTTTAAATATAAATTCTCAATTGCTTTTACTCCATTTGAATTTGGGTTAAAATCTAAGGGAGAAATGCCGCTTAAATCAGCCTTTCCAATCTCGTAATCAAAGGGCATTGTGTGATAAAGGGGTACTTCCCAATCTTTAATTCTTTGAATGATCGCATCTATCTGTGAGTTGTCTATTATTTTATTTGCAATTAAATAAATATTAATAATTCCTAATTTTTTGGATAATTCTATAATTTTGGAGCATAAATCTAACGATTTTTGAGAGGGTTCAGTTACAACTAACATCACATCAATACCCTTAGCCGTGCCTCTTCCTAAATGTTCTAAGCCTGCTTCAAAATCAACAATTACGATTTCATCTCTTTTAACGAATAAATTATATAATAAAGTTCTAATTAAAGCGTTTTCAGGACAGAGACATCCGGTTGCGGGTTCTTCGATACTACCTAGCACGAGCAATTGCAATCCATCTGGGCCAAGAACCTTGAATCTATCAGGGATGTCAGAAACTTCTGGATTAATGTTATATACGCCTGGACCACCACCTTCAATTGTCGTACGCTCTTCAATCAGCTTTTTCATTTCTGAGATGGGAACTATTTTCGATTTTACTTCATTATTTATTCCTAAAGTATAACTTAAATTCATAGCAGAATCATTATCAATAGCTAAAACTCTAAAACCATCTTTAGCAAACATTCTTGCTAATGTCCCCGCTATTAAAGTTTTACCTACTCCTCCTTTGCCAGAAACTGCGATTTTCATAATCTTTGTGATATATTTTTTAAGATAAATTAAATCTTTACATTTAATTAACTTTTATAAGAAATTTTACTAATAATTTATAACCCATTAATTCTTGTTAATATGATACATAAATAAGCAAGGTTGTTTTTTATTAAAACTGATAGATGTAAAGTCCACTCTATTGAATATTATTATGTATGTCCTGAATGTGTTCAACCATATCTGATAAATACTCCATTCTCGACATTAGAGGAAGTTCGCGAATTCCAGAAAGAAAATGCGAAAAAAGTATCTTTAATAGATAAAAACACAGAATATAATCTAATAGGATTGATTAAAATTAGATTTTTAGAAGGTTTGGCATATTCTGGTTTATTAATCTATAATATTTCCGATAATGAGATTGTCAATATAAGTTTTAAATCATTTAAACCAATATTTACAAAATATTTATCGTCTATATTATTTTTAAATCAAACAGATGTTTATATGGATTTGATTTGTGATTCAAAAATCGTACCAGATTGTTATATTGTTAACTCTAGCGGGCAAATCCATCCATTTTTGTACGGTTGTGCTTGTGATTTTGGATTAAAAATCAATATTCCTGTTATTGGTTATACCAAAAAGTTACTCTTCGGAGAACTTAAAGAAACCAAAAAAAACATAAAATTTTCAGAGATTTATTATCAAGATCGCATACTTGGTTATGCTATTCCTAAAATCGGTTCTAAAAGATACTTTTATATTTCCGTTGGAAATAACATATCCCTTAAGTCTGCTATGGACGTATTCCTTAAATTAAACTTAAAAATGATGAGGATTTTAAAGCAAAAATTAAATTCTTTTATTCGATCTTAGGATAATTTAGCGTATATTTGATTTTTTTTCTAAAATATCAATAATATCCACGTAATAATAGCTTTTTTTAACTTGTGTTAGGAGAGAATTTTTAACTATTAAAAAGTTTAAACCGAATTACAATACAAAAAAAACGCCATATGAGTACATTACAAGAAGCATTTAAAGATTGTAATGCAATAAAATCAAATCAGAAATGTCCTCTATGTAAGGCTAAACTATATTTAAAAAGATTAAAAATTGATGAAAATAAATTCAAGGGTGTAAAAAAAATTGGTATCACTCATAAGGCGGTAAATTTTTGTTCAAATCCAGAATGCGATTTTTTAGAACAAGGAATCGTACATGTTAAAGATTCTTACGAAAAATTTTTCGGTCTAAAGGAAATTGACGATTTAATACAAGAAACAATTGAATCGTCTTTTAAAAAAAGTTATTCTCATAAATAATTTTTTAATAGAGAATAAAAGAAAAACTAATTATTATTTATTTCTTCTCATTGCTTGCATTTTTTTCGAAATTTTCATCATTTCCATGTAGAGTCTTTTAATTTCTTTTTGGTCCTCTGTAGCGAGTATTTTTTCATTAATTTCATTTATTTTAAAACTAAGCTCTATAAATTCTTGAGGTGGCTTAAGTTGATAAATATATTTCCGTATACCATTTTTATCTTTAGTGACATATACCCATTTGCCAGTTTTATCTGAAAAGTTCCATCTGTCAAGGGCATATTTTCTCATTTTCTACACTTATATCTGTAGCGATATTACTTTATTATGAAATTCTTTTTAACGCTTTTTTTGCTGCCTCTCTTACGTCTATATCAGTATCATTAAGGAGTTCTTCTAAAGCATCTTTTGTATCTTCAGTATCAAATTTACTGAGCGCTTTAACTAAATACAACCTAATTAACCAATCCTCGTTATTAATCATATCTATTAAAGTATCACGGATTCTTACCTCGCCCTTAATTTCGCTTACTATGTCTATGATGTATCTTTTAATATCTAAACTCTTTGAATTAACGAGATCCTGGATTAGTGAATCAATTAATAATTCCCTTCTATATTTATCTAAGTTATTAAACAATCTCATAAAAAGTAAATTTTGATAGAGTTTAGGAGCAACTGATATATTATCATCAGATGTAATAGTCTTGATTTTTTTTAAATCTAAAATCAAATTGTTTAACCGTTCATTCTCCGCTCTCAGATTTTTATTTGTGTCTAGAATATCTTTATAAGAAGATTCACTTGTTTCTAATTTGACAGATGAACTGGATTCTTTCTCCCTCAATTCTATGATTGATTTTTTTAATTGGTGATTTTCTTTTTCCAAATAATCAATCATTTCCTCTAACTCTTTATCATAAGGTGTTTGTGTTTCCAATTTTTTATCAGGAAATAATTTGCTATCATTTAATTCTGAAACCAAATTATTTAAGCGAATATTTTCATTTTTCAATTGATTTATTGTTTTTTCAGATTCTTGAAGTTCAAATTCATAATATTCGAGTTTATCTTTAGACAGCCCCGAATCTTCTGAAAATTCTTCTAATTCTTTTTGTAGCTCTATATTTCGGCGCTTTGTACTGTCAAATTTTTCGGTTAACGCACTTATTTTAATATTTTTCTCTCTAATTTCCTTTTCTTGATTAGAAATCTCTTTCATTTTACCATTTATTTCTTCAACTAAATTATCAATTGTAATATTTGCTGTATCAAGATCTTTCTTTAGCTTATTATTTTCTTTCTCAAGAGTTAATAGATTCTCAATAATTCCATCAGGTTGGTCAGGAAGTATTATATCTTCTTCAGAAGGAGATTTCGTTGTTTCTAGTTTTTGTTTTAAATGAATAATCTTACTTTTCAAATCTTTAACTTCTAATTTTAAATTTTCTGCACTAAGAGATTCACTCTCTATTTCTTCTGAATTAATTTCTCCTAAGCTTTTTTCAAAGGCTTCAGATTCAAAAATTTGAAGCTGATTTTTAAGGGTTTCATTCTCTAAACGATATGTTTCGTTTTCTTTTTTTAAATTTTCAATAAGTTCTTTAGTATTATTTTCATTCTGTTTATAAGTCTCATTTTCTTCAGTTAATTGCACAACTAATTTTTTGGCTTTAATTAATTCTTGATTATTAGTCATTTCATCTCCAGACTTAGCGCTGTTATCTAATTGAGCCAATAATTCATCGATTCTTTCTTCTAAAATCTCAATATCTTTATCTTTCTTTTTCAAGTCTTGTCTCTGTGATATAACCATATCTTTTAAAATCTGGAACTCTTCAGGGATATCTAAATCTTCTCTTTTATTCAGTTTTTTTTCTTGCTCTTTAATTAGTAATTTTTGCTCATTTAAAGAAAAATTTAGTTTATTTATTTTTTCTTTTAAATTTTCTATTATTTGTTCATAGTCGGACTTTTCTGTTTCTTGATCTTCAACTGAATCAATTAGATTTTTTAAATCTTTTCTCATACTGCTTCTATAACTAGTTATTTAAAATATTAACTTCCTACTTAGATAATATAACTCTACGTTCTAATAAATTTATTTAAAAAAATAATATTGTTTATTCTAAAGAAATTCGATATTGAAATTTCTAAAGTATTTTTATCTCTATTATTTGGTCCCCTTGTTGAATAGAGTTTACAACTATTTGATCTGCTTCGCTTATCACTTCTCCGAAAATAGTATGAGAATTGTTAAGGTGCGGAGTTGGGACGTGCGTGATAAAAAATTGGGATCCATTTGTATTTGCCCCAGCATTTGCCATTGCTAATAATCCTGGTTTATTAAATGTTCTCCCGCTCTGAAATTCGTCAACAAAAGGATAGCTAATATTCTTCCCTTGAAAGGGAAAAGAAAGGATACCCTTATCTTTAGGTCCTCCATATCCTTTAGCAAACGGGCATCCTGCTTGAATCATAAAGTCTGCAATAACTCTATGGAAAACGATCCCACTATAAAAACCTTGCTTAATTAAAAATAAGAAGCTAGCAACAGTCATTGGGGCATCATCGTCAAACAAATTCATATTAATGTCCCCTTTATTAGTAACTATAACAGTTTTAGTCATAAGAATGATAAGTTTGATTCTTTTAAAAGCATTCAGATTTAATTATATACAACTAATAAAAAAATCACTATTGCATCATAAAACCATTGAATATTGCATAAAACGTACTTCCTACATGAATTTTCTTTTATATGAAAACTTTAAAAATAATCAGAGTTATAAAGTTTTATACTCCTTACAAAAAGTATATTTGCGATAGATTAAAAAATGGCAGATAATCAATCATCACCTCTTTCCTATTTTTTTAACCCAAAATCTATAGCTGTTATTGGAGCAACCCCAACTACTGGAAAAGTCGGTAATACAGTTTTAAACAATATTATTAACTCTGGATATGATGGAAAAATTTATCCTATTAATCCTAAAGCTAATGAAATACTTGGGCATAAAGCATATAAAAGCGTTTTGGATGTTCACGATGAGATCGATATTGCTATTTTCGTGATACCAGCAAAATTCGTAGCTTCAGTAGCAGAAGAGTGTGGCAAAAAGGGTGTTAAAGGCCTAATTATTATATCTGCTGGCTTTAAAGAAATTGGAGGTGAAGGCGTTGACCGTGAAGAACAGTTGATTGAGATTGGAAAAAAATACGACATGAGAATTTTAGGCCCAAATTGTCTCGGATTCTTAGGTTTATATTATAACGGTTCGTTTGCGGCAGAAACTCCTAAAAAAGGTTATATTGCAATGATCTCTCAATCAGGAGCAATGCTAACCGGGATGATGGATTATTCAATGACACAAGCCTTTGGATTTTCATGCAATATAAGTTTGGGAAATAAAGCAGATCTGGGCGCTGTAGATTTTATAGATTATCTAGCAAACGACGATGAAACAAAAGTTATTCTATGTTACTTGGAAAGTATAAAGGACGGTGATAGATTTTTAGAGTTGCTACCTAAAGCGACTAGAAAAAAACCAGTTATAATATTAAAATCAGGAGTGAGTGAAGCAGGCGCAAGAGCAGCTTCGAGTCATACTGGTGCGTTAGCTGGAGCTGATATCGCATATGATCTAGCATTTGAGAAATGCGGGGTTGTTAGAGCAAAAACGATTGAGGATCTTTTTGATTATGGAGAAATTTTTCTTTATCAACCTATTCCAAAACTTAATTCTTTTACGATAATTACAAATGCTGGAGGGCCTGGTATTGTAGCAACTGATGCATTTGAGCGTGAAGATTTAAAATTTGCTGGTTTTTCCGAAGGGATTCTTCATAAGTTAAGAGAAAATTTGCCATTGGAAGCAGCTATTTTTAATCCTATTGATATTGTAGGAGATGCTACACCAGATAGATACAAATTTACGATTCAAACTGTATTTGGTGTTAATGAAAAAAGCGAAACTAACCAAGATATCACCACAGAGGGAGCCTTAATAATAGTTACACCTCAAGCTCAAACAAGACCAACCGAAGTTGCTAAGTTAATTCACGAACTTTCATCTAATCATTTGAGAAAACAAGGAAAGCCAATTGTATGTTCTTTTATAGGCGAAAAATCAATAGCAGAAGGGAGAAATTATTTAAAACAAAATCATATCCCTTGCTATCATTTTCCCGATAGAGCGGCTCATTCGCTTAAAACTCTAACAAAATATCGTGAATATCTAAATTCTACTCCATTAGAGGAAAGGTTTATTCCAAAATTTGATGTAAATAAAGAAAGAGTTAAAGAAATATTTGATAGTGCTAGAGCTGACAGTCGTATTGTTCTTTTAAGCTATGAAACCAGTGAAATTTTTGAGTGCTACGGAATTGTATCACCTAAATCAAGATTGGCCAGAACGCCAAGAGACGCAACTGAATTACAAGAGGAAATTGGAAAATCAGTGATGAAAATAGTAAGTCCGCAAATAATTCATAAAACTGATGTTGGGGGGATTGCCTTAAATATTGAAACTCCTCAAGATGCATTTGAGGCTTATATTCAAATTGTTAACAACGTTAAAAAATTTGGTCCGCAAAATTCTCGAATTTATGGTGTAGAAGTCCAAGAAATGATAGACTTTAAAAAGGAGGAAAAAGTAAACGAGTTAATTATTGGGATGTCCAAAGATCCTATTTTTGGGCCAATATTAATGATTGGAACAGGAGGGATTTACGCCAATTTTATGAAAGATGTGGCTTTTGGATTATCGTATAAATTTACAGAGAAAGATGCTAACGAGATGCTACAAAAAACTAAAATTTATAGTCTTTTAGAAGGTGTGAGAGGAGAAAGTCAATCCGATATTAATGCTATCATAGAAGTATTGCTACGACTTTCTCAATTAGTCAACGATTTTCCTGAGATCGTCGAGCTTGATATTAATCCGCTTCTATCGTTTATAAGAGGATATAGTGCGGTTGATATTAAAATAACTATAACACGTTAAAAAATTCTTAAAATAAAAAATTAGATAAAATAAAAATAAAAATAAGAAAAAAAAAATTGAAATAAAAATGGTAATACCAATTTATTTATGTTCTCTGAGAGAACGAGTAGGAAAAAGTCTTCTTTCTATAGGAATTATGCAAAAATTACAGAATATGGGCAAAAAAGTGGCATATTTCAAACCAATCGGTATCCCGAAAGGAGCATATTCTAGCAAATCCGACCCTGATGTAGGTTTTATCTTAAGTACTATATTTATCACTTCTAAGCCTTACGAAATTGTAAGTCCTGTTTCTATTCCTGATTGCTATTATGTAGATTTAGTCGATGCAAACCAAAAAATAGAGCATTTAAATAAAATAAAAGCAGCGTATGCAGAAATTTCAGCAGAAATGGAATATATTATTATAGAAGGCGCACCGAGTATTAGAAAATTTATTCGAGTTGGATTGGATGATGTCACCATCGCTCAATCATTAGGAATTAACGATTTAATTTACATATCAATTGAATCCTCAGACAAATGCATAGATAACCTATTTTTTACAAAGAACTATTTTGATTTTAGGCATATTAATTTTAAGGGAGTCCTTTTTAATATGATACAATTTGATTACATTGCTCGAATTGAAGAATTAGAAGAAAATCACATTAGAAGATATAATATACCCGTTATTGGAATAATAGAACAAAGCCTTGAATTATTTTCACCACGCGTATCTGAAATCAAAGAATCTATTGGGGGTGAATTTATAAATGATGCAGCAGCGTCAGGTCTAGATAATAGAGTCGAAACATATATCATAGGTGCTATGAATCCTCAAGCAGCGTTAAAATATCTGCGACAAGTTAAAAAAGCTGCTGTTGTTACAGGGGGTGACCGTGTAGATTTAGCTTTAGCCGCATTAAACCAAGAAGTTTCGTGTTTAATTTTAACAGGGTATATTCAACCTGATCTTAGCGTTATTACTGCTGCGAATGAAAAGAATATACCTATCATTCTATCGCCTTCCGACACATATACGACCATAAGAAATATGGAAAGATTAAAGCCGGGAATTCAAAAAGACGAAATACATTTAGTCTTAGATTTTGTTGATAAATTTATTAACTGGGATCTATTATTGAAATAACAAATATTTTTAAACAAATTTTTTCTATTACTTGCTTTTATTAGATTTTAATTAAGAAAGAAGATATTTTTAACTCTAATTTAGTATTTAATTGATTTCACTTTTACAAACGGTACAAGTTTTTGCATCTACGTTAAGCTCGGCAAAACACAAAGGACAAAATTTTGAACCTTCTTGAGGATTTTGTTGAGTTTCAAGATTATCATATACCAATTGAGGTTGTTGAACCGATTGTTCAGGTTTTGATTCTTGGATTTCAGTTCCTACTAGCAATGCAATAGGAATCTTAGCTATTTCATCTTGATTTCTTGTAACAACTACTTCTAAGCAATATAAACCATTTACTCTTGATTTTATTTTAAAAGGCATTTTCCTTAATTTCCCACGCGGTATGGATCCTATACTTCTTCTTTTTGGGATTAATTTAACTTCTGGAGGGCCATTTAGCGTGATATAGACTCTAGGCATTTGTTTTGAGCCCAAATTTTTTACAAGTACGTTAAATTGAATTACTTTATTAATATTAGCAAATAATTCATTTCTATTGACATCTGTTTTTATTTCTAAGGTTGGGAAATCTCTCATTTTTACTCATCATTTTTAATGGTTTATACTTTGAAATAAAAAATGATATAAAATCTTAGGAAATATATTTTTGAATAATTATTTAAATCTATTATAATCCAATTTTTATAATCTAATTTTATACAAACAGTTAAAAAAGTCATAAAAAGTTCAGAAAATGATCGAATTTGTTCATTTCTTATTTCTAGTTTTACATATCAAAATCCCCATTCTTAAAAGAGCTTCCCTTTTCAGACATCTAAGCAAATTATTATGACTATTTTCTGCCGATAATGATACATAAAAATACCGAGAGAGTCATTATTTCTATATGAAATTTACTATTTTTTTCAGGTATTAGATTTTAAGTTTTTCTAAAAAACTTATTTCGTAATATCATAACAAAAAAGCAAAAATAAGGTATAATTTATTAGTTTATTCTTTTATTCCCTACTAGAGGTGGTATAAGAAATGATGAAGCCTAATTCTATCGATGAATCAATTGAAAAAGCAGTTAAAAGCTATGATAACATAAAAAAAGCTCTTAAAGGATTGTTGGACATTGTGAGAATAAGTAATCCTTCTGAAAACGATATTTATTTTAAATTAGCTCAAGATAATATAATCGTTCTATATCAAAATGTTATAGACCTAATTATGAACGACAACGGGATAAAACAATTAAAAAATAAGTTGCGGGAATCTGAGAAAAGTAAAAATACCCAAATTAACAAGTTTTTTCAAAGCAATAAATAAAACACTCTTTTTAATATTAAACTATTATTTTAAAATCTTACCTGTTTCTAAAAACCATAAATATAGATCGAGCTCGGCTAAATTAATTCCTGATTTTTCTGCTATATCTTTCAATAATTCTTCAATTTCCAAATATTTCTTTTTTGACATTACTTTTGGTTTATTAATTAAGTTATATCTCGCTAGGAGGTCCACAATATGAAAATCTATGATAGCATAATTCTTATAGCCTATATTTCTAAGAAAATGACTGGCTTCCTTATATCCTAATCCTTTTATATTTTTAACAAACCACTCTCTTAATTGTTTCTCTTCTTCGTTTGATTTTATTTTATTTTTTAAATCTTTCATATTATTTCTTGCTTTTACGATATATTTTGCTCTTACATTTGGAAATCTATAACCGAGATCCTTGAGTCTATTCGCTAATTGTAACTCTTTTAGGTTCAGGAAACCATCTTCAAAGCATTCGTGTATTTCTATACACTTATCAGCGCTACAATTGGCGGTCATAATGCAGAAACAAAGTTCCTTGAAAATATCATTAATAGATTGGTTTTTAATCTTAGCAAATTCCTTTATTCGTGAGTCAACTAGATTTTTTATATCACTGTTTTTGAGATTTTTAAGTGAGCCTAATAAATCCTTCATATTTTGCATTAAATGAAGCAAAATTTAAAATAAAGATTATTAAATAGTATAAGCTTAAAACAAATTATCTAATTATCCCCCCCAAAATAAATTTAATGGATTTTATTTTATTTTAAATTATATTTCTCAACAAAAAGTGTTTTTGTATGAATCCTCAAAAACGGAAAGTTATAGTTCTTGGCTCTATTGCTTTTGATTATATAATGGGATTTGCTGAGAATTTTGTTAATGCTGTTTCAATTGATCACGTAAAAGAAGAATATCAAAGTACCGTTACAGCAGATAGTCGTTTTCAGTATTTTGGTGGTACGGCAGGTAATATAGCTTATAATCTTGGCTTATTGAATCTTGCTGAAATTCATTTATTAGGTTCTGTTGGAAAAGATTTTGAAAGTTTAGGATACAAAGAACATATTGAGAAGTTTGAGAATATAGATTTAGGAGTTGATGTGTATGATGACTTGTTTACAGCAGCATGCTACATAGTAAACGATGTTAAATCTAATCAAATGATTATTTTCCATGGCGGGGCAATGGATAGATGTAAGGATATTGATTTAAGGGAAAAAATTAGAGATCCGGAAAATTACATTTATGCGATTAATTCAACACAAAGCGTAGATGCTATGGTCAATTTCGCTCATCAGTTATATGATTTGAAGATTCCACAGATATTTGATCCTGGACAAGTGACCCCACTATTCCCTAAAGAATTACTAATTGACATTATCAAAAAAACAGATATATTAATTGGTAATAAATACGAAAATGAACAAGTAAAGAATAAAACTGAAATGTCAGAAGAAGAGCTATTAAAATTTATGAAAGCAATAATTATAACTAAAGGATCAGCTGGTTCAGAATTAATCTATAAAGATGAGAAAGATAACATCTATAGAGTTGATATACCAATTAGTAAACCAGAAAAAATAGTGGATACAACTGGCGCTGGGGATGGCTATAGGGCAGGTATCTTGACAGGCTTATCCTTAAATATGACCTTATTAGATTCTTGTCGCTTGGGTTCCGTAATCGGCTCGTTTGTTATTGAAACTAGTGGAGCTCAAACCCAGAGTTATTTTCTTGAAGATATAAGAAAGCGTTTTCTACAGACTTATAAATACCTCCCTCAAGAATTAGAAGGTCTGTAATTTTCTAATTTCACTAACTTTTATCATGATTTATTTATTCACTTTTTAAAAAATAAAATATATTTGTACTTCTTTTATTTTTTTGTGGAAGATTTAGGAAAAACTCCTAAAGAATTTCGATTTAAGTGTATACGGTGCGGCAATTGTTGCACTGATAAGAAAACCTTAGTGAATGTTACTTATTCAGATATTTTGAGAATTGGAAAAGGCTTAAATCTAACACTCGAAGAAATTATTGAAATTTTAGGATTTTATCTTTACGATAAAGAACCTAAAGCAGAAGATCTTAATAAGATGGTGGTTTCACCTATAAGAACAGAAAAGGGATTAGCATTTATAGGACTCATTAAGAGAGATTCAGGAACATGTATTTTTTACGACGAAGAATATAAAAGATGTAAAATCTACGATTTAAGACCAAATTTTTGTCGAACCTTCCCATTTACATTTAGAATTTTCTTAAATAAAACAGATAAAAGTAAATCCATAATAAAAATGGGTTATACAGAAAAAGGAAAGCAATATTGTCCTGGAATTGCTGTCGATATGCCTCTTATTAACGAAAAGGAATGGATTCAATTGGGTGTAAAAACTATTGAATCTTTGAACAATAATTATATTTTTGTAGAGAAATGGAATAATGCTGTAAAAAATGGTCAAATTACTCCTACAGTAAGAAATATTCTATTAACAATTTTTAATTTAGAAGAAAAAGATCCATTTAATTTTGTTTAAACTTTAATTAATTTATATTGAGAGCATGCAAGCAGACTCCAGAATAACATGCGCAATTCTATAGTATATGCTAATTTATCTTCCTTCCAATTAAACTTATTTTTAAGATCCTCTGAATTAAAATATCTTGTTTTTATAATATAATTGAGTAAATGTTGACAGGTGGCGAATTCTTCCTTTTTTAACGCAAGTAAATCTATTATTAAAAGAGCTCGAGCTGAGTCTGTTATTGTATCATTAATTAATCCACTAGAGCCTTTCAATTTTTTTATTTCACTCATATATAATGATTTGAAATGACTAAGATCAGCATTTTTATCAAGCAGTTTTATACAGGCTAAGTGTTCGAATATATCAAATATTGAATTGTACTCTTTTTTATTTTTTAAACTGGATAAAATATCCAAACTTAAAATCGGATTTATAAGATGATTTTTAGCTGTGATTATACCCCCACCTTTTTCTAGTAGTTTAAGGCATAATATAGTGAAGAAATTTAGATGAAGTTTCTCTGGTATAAAATCTTTTAATTCGGATTCAAGAAACATTTGAGTTTTTCTAAAATCTATGAATTTAATCTTTTTATTATACAAAAGATTTAATTCTGAAAGAATTGCAAGACCGAAAAAATTATTAATTGGATCTGGGGTAGAATCTTTCGAAGCGCTAAAAATTTTACCATTTATGAAGTTTTTAGCAATATCAATAATTTCACTTGAATTTAAAGGTAATTCAATATTTAGCAATCTCAAGATAGTAATATAGTAGAATAAATTTTCTAAATTAAGAAATTTGGTGTTGGCATCCACTGAATTTATTAAATTATCTTTTTTAACATTAAATTCATTGATTATATCGTAATTAATAGGGGAAATCCTTCCAATATAATCAAGGAAAAGTTTTGGTTTCTCTGGAACAATAAATCTTAATTTTTGAGGTTTTAATTCTTGAACTAAAACTTTCTTTTTTGAAGGGGGCTTTTTTATTTCTGAAGGAGTTGCTTTTGGGGCAACTACTTCTCGGAGAGTCACCTTTTTTTCGGGTAGTTTTTTCTTTTTAATAAATCGCTTTATTACCTCTGGAGTTCCAATTTTTACGACCTTTTCTTCTCTAACGGCGATTACTTCTTTCTTAATTAAAAAATCTTTGGGGATAACAACATCTTTTATTTCTACCATTAAACCTTTAATGGAATCTTTAATTTCAGAAGAAGTAATTTTATCCTTTTTAAATTGTTTTAAACGATTGATAAATCCTCGAGGTAAAAGGTCAAAAAGATCTAGATTCTTTATTTTTATGGTATTAATATCAATCAAGTATTCGATTAAAATATTAAGAAGAACCTGATCAATATAATCTTTTAAATCTCTTTTAATATAAGAATTATAATCAGGATAATCATCACCTTTTTTTTCCCCAAGATTATTAAATTGTTTTAAATCTTCTAATAATTTATTTTTTGGAACACCTATAGTCACAAATGCTAATTTAATTGCATCTAACATCGTTTCTATAGTTTTACGGCGCGTTTTATCACTATCTAGCGATGTTTTTTTTTTTAAATTGATCTCTCTCTCAACTAAAATATCTTTTATATAGCCATAACTTCTATTGTAAAAATTAAAAATATCATCTTTAAATAACTGAATAAAGTTTTCTAATATTGGTGCAACTTGTTCCATTATTCGAACTCTCTATTATAACTCCTTTATATTAATTTTATATCATTGCTTGATTATTTAGTTTTTGGTTGTCGTTTGTCATACAAGAATCATATATCAGAATAAAATAAGCATTTTTTCATACTTCTATTATAGAACATCATTGATAGAAATAAAACAAAATGTTTTAAATTCTAGACTTTTGGAAAAGATTCCTTTTTTTAATTAAAATCACTGAAATAATAGCAAAAATACCAATTATAATAAAAGGATTATAAGAGAATAATTTTTCCTTATTTTTTTGGAGAATTTTCATTTTTTATAGGAATAGTGTTTATTCTATAAACGATATAAAAAAAAAATTGTTAAATTTGATTGTATTAGGAATAATTCGTTAATTGGATATCATTATCGTCGTTTAAACTGCCGTTATTAAGAATAACTTATATCATTGCCGTCGCAATTCGGTCCCTCATAATATGGACCAGCCCCGTTGTCACTAAGAATGTTTCCGGTGCCAGTGTTATCATTACTATACTCCAAATATATACCATAATCGTTGTTATTTGCGGTGTTTTCTGAGATGATGTTATCATTACTAACCAATAAATTTATCCCAAAATCGTTGTTATTTAAAGTGTTTCCAGAAATATAGTTGCTACTACTCCACAATAAATATATCCCCCTATCGTTGTTATTGGCA
>JBHLJY010000036.1:0-17264 GCA_048887225.1 Candidatus Hodarchaeota archaeon | reverse complement strand
AAATTATAGGTATTGCAATAGAGGATATAAAAGTAGGGGAGTGGATTCATACACATAATATAACAAGCCATTATTTAAAGAGGATAAAAAATGACTGAAGAATTTTTAGGATATCAACGACCAAAAGGGCTAGTTGGAATTCGGAATAAAATCGCTATTTTATCCTCTGTAGTATGTGTTAATCATGTGGCAGAACAAATTGCAAAAAATGTTAAAAATTCTGTTGCATTAACTCATCCACTTGGTTGCGGGCAATTTGGCACTGATTTTTCCTATACAGTACGTACGTTGGCAGGTCTTGCTAGTAATCCTAATGTCTATGGAGTTGTTATCATAGGTCTTGGATGTGAAAATTTAACTAGCAATCTCTTAGCAAGACATATTAAAAAATCAAAAAAACCAGTTAAATTCTTTAATCTTCAAGATATAAACGGAGGAACAAATGCCGCCATCGAAAAGGGAATAGAATATGGCAAAAATATGGCTATAGAAGCAGGTGAATTAAAACGAGAGCCATTTGATTTCTCTCATTTGGTTTTAGGGTTAGAATGCGGAGGCTCTGATTCAATATCAGGGATTACTGCAAATCCCGCTGTTGGGATTGTATCAGACAAAGTTGTGGAATTAGGGGGAACTTCAATTCTTCCAGAGTTTACAGAATGGATTGGGACGGAGCATTTATTAATGAAGCGTGCGATAAACGAGAAGGTCGCTGATGAAATTCATCATCCAATTAAAAAATTTTTGGAAAACACTATGAAGATGGGTATTGATTTTAGAGGGATACAACCTACACCAGGAAACATTCAGGGAGGATTGACCACGATAGAAGAAAAATCATTAGGCACTATTGCGAAAGCAGGCAAGGCTCCAATACAAGGGATATTGGATTATTCAGTAAAACCAAGAAGAAATGGATTATGGTTAATGATAGAACCTGGTTTTGATGTTGAATCTATGACGGGTTTGGCTGCTGCTGGAGCTCAACTAATAATAATGACTACTGGTCGAGGTAGTCCTTGCGGAAATCCTGTTGCTCCTGTTATTAAAGTATGTGGAAATGTAAGAACTTGCGATTGGATGAAAATCAATATTGATGTAGACGCTAGTAAAATTATTACCGAAAATAAATCTGTCGAAAATATTGCAGATTCTTTATGGGAAAAACTAAGAAAAACGTGTAATGGGGATTTAACTAAAGCTGAGATTTTTGGGTTCGAAGATTTGGCAATTTGGAGAGTAACAGGTACATTTCCTTTTTCTTTGAAGTATTAAACAAATGTATTTATAATCTTTACATGCGAGCTGTTACTCCCGATTTTATTTCACCAAATTTTCCGTCCATTATTTTCTGATATTCCAATTTGTTAAAAGGGATATATTTTTTTAACCTTGGATCCCAATAAATAAGTTTATCACGAATACTTTTAAGATTATAGGCTTCTTGTTTAAGGTTAATCTTTCTTATTTTAAAACTACTGGAAGTTGTTTCGAGATCATCACATATACGAATGAAAATAGGAATAGAATATCCTGGTAATACTTCACACACAAATCGGGAAAAATCCTCTATATCAAATTTAATTGACGGATCTAATTTAGTTGCAGCCATACATGCCTTTCCTTCTGTATTAGGAATTGTCACACCATATACGGCAGACGTATGTATTGATTCGTGTGAATTTAAGATTGCTTCGACTTCTGAGGTGGAGACATTTTCTCCTTTCCATCGGAATGTGTCACCAAATCTATCCGCGAAAGATATATAGAGATCCTCATGGAGCTTTAGTATATCACCTGTGTTGAAATATGTATCATTTTTTCTGAATACATTATACATCAATCTCTTTTGAGTCTTATCCTTATCCTTATAGCCTGTAAAAATTGTTGTCTTTTCTACTTTCATTAAGGCCATCCCTATGTCACCAGGTTTACATCTAATACAATAACCTTTCTCATTTTTAAAGAATTCACCTGTTTCCGGATCAACTTTTGCTAAAACAAGACCTCTCTGATTGTTTCTTCCAACCATTCCTGGGACTTCGTTGACATTACTGAACATACGAATACCTTCAGTTAAGCCATAGAATTCATAAATATGTTCAACTTTAAAGCGAGATTTAAAACGCTCCCAGACGTCCTTTTGGAGTCCTAATCCAGTCATTTTTTCAAGTGTATGGTTTTTTTCGTATTCGGATGGTGGTTGATTAAGAAGATATCGAGGGATTTCGCCTATATACATCGTAAAAGTTGCTTTATATTTCTGAATATCCTTCCAGAATTGAGAAGCGGAGAATCGTTTTCTCAGCGCGACAGTTGCACCAGTTGCAAAAGCCGTTGACCACGCAATTCCTAACCCTAGATTATGATATAGAGGCGTCGGGATGTAAATAATATCTTGAGGAATTACTTTTGACAAGGCAATTCCTACATATAATGCTTGAGTATATAATTTGAAATTTTCCATAATTACCGCTTTAGGAAGTCCTGTCGTACCTGAGGTAAACATATAATAAGCAATCTGTCGCAAAATCGAATTAAAGGTGGTGTTAGGATTAGATTTAGATGTAGATTTAAGCTCAGCAAGGAAATCCAAAAAATTATGCGAAATATTTTCATCATTATTAACGACAAAAATTTGATCATTCTTATGAGGAAGGTCTTTGAGAATCTCAATAAAGGACGGTAAGCAATCTCCATCAATCACGATCCACTTTGGATTAACTATCTTAAAAGCATGAGTTAAGGCTTGTTTTCTTTGGTTAATATTCATTAAAGCAGTGATCCCTTGAATCTTGTTTATTCCACTCGTAAGAAAAAGATATTCGGGAGAATTTTCAAGCATTATTGCAATTGTTTCACCTGGTTTTAATCCCAAATTATGGAAATAATTAGCAATTTTATTACATTCCTCATTGAAAACCTGCCATGTCCAAGATTCATCCTGAAAATATAAAACAACCTTCTCTGGCATCTCTTCTGCTAATTTTTCAACTTGAGTACCAATACTCTGGTTTGGATTTTTAAGAACTTCATCCATTAGTTCTATAAATTTATTTAAGTGTTCTAACTCTTCTGGAGTATAAAAATCCATAGTATTTCCTTTTGGTTGTTTAAATATACAAATAAATGTTAAGGATTATAAAACTTTTCCTCAATAAGGTAAATACTTAATTTTCATAATTTCTGAGTATCTAAGTTTTAATTTCAAAAAACGAAACTTTTAAATATGTAAATCAATATTTGTAAATTAGTGGTTGACGTCAAGAAATACTTGACAAAAAAAAATTTACAAATATAAAAAATTAAATTATGGAGGTTAATATCATGTCAGATATAAAGGAAGAAAAAAAGGTGGAAATAAGAAAAGAGGAACATACTGAAACTAAAGAAGAACCCAAAATAGAAGAAACTCCTAAAGAGGAAAGCAAAGAAGGACAGATCGAAGTAAGACGAAAATATCGACCATTATCTATGTTTAGAAACATTGACAGATTTTTTAACGATATAACCGGATGGCTTAATGATATGTTTTGGAGACCTTTTAGATGGGATTTTGAGCCTTTTAGTTTGAAACTTTTTGACGAAGATTTCTTTAGAACCCCATTGTCGAATGTAATGGAAGATGATGAAGGATATCATTTGACAGCTGAGTTGCCTGGTTTAGATAAAGGTGATTTAGAGATTAAAATTCACGAGGGATCATTAGAAATTAAAGGCGAGAAAAAAGATGAGTATGAAGAAAAAAAAGAAGGTTATGTTAGAAAAGAATATAGTAGTTCAAGCTATTATCGAGCCTTTAAATTGCCTGAAGACGTCGACGAGGATAAAATTGACGCTACTTTAGATAAAGGAGTTTTGAAACTGGACTTACCAAAGAAAGAACTTGAGGAAAAGAAACCGAAAGAAATAGAAGTTAAATAATTCTTTTTTTAAACTATTTCTTTTATTTTTTTAATATTTAATAATGAACTTTTTTATTTAGAAAAATATATTAATGTTATACAAGATTAATCTAATAGTTAGGAATAGGATATTAAATTAATTTAAATTAAGTTTATCATAAGAGATATAATCAATGAAATCAATAAAAGTAGAGAAAGTAGCTAATATTGTAAAAACACTTCCAATTCCAAGAAAATGGCCTATAAGTGTCGTTTCTGGCATCTTTGTTATAGTAGTCTTCTGGGGTTTTACTCTTACCTCTATGGCTTTTTTTCCTAATATATATAATCCTTTGGTAAATTGGATGAGCGACCTTGGTTCACATTCAAAAAATCCAAAGGGCCACATCTATTTTAATATTGGATGTATAATATCAGGAATTGCTATGTTTCCATTTTTTTTAGGTTTGTATGAATGGTATATAGGCGGGAGAAGAAATAAAATACTTACAATGTTAACTCAGGTAGCAGGGTTCTATACGGCATTGGCAATGATTATGGTGGGTTTATTTCCAGAGGATACTATGGAAATTCATATCTTTTGGTCTATGAGTTTATTTACAATATCAGTTCTAACTTTTATTTTTCCCAGTATTGCGTTATACAAATATAAATTCACGAGGAATATTGCTATATTCGGTTTTATTGCCACTACCATAAATTTAATCTTGTGGATGCTTATAATCCCTATTATGGAATGGATCACGATCATCTTTTCTTTTTTCTTTATCGGAATAATAATAACGAGTATGCAGCGCCGTATTGAGCGATTACGTCTTGTTCGCGAACAAAAAGTGGTAATCCCTTCAAAAAGAAAGAAAAAAAGGCTATAATTTCACCAATTCTAGTTTATTCTTTCAAAAAATCTTATCTCTAATTTCTCGTATTAACTCAAATTTATAAATTAGACAAAATTAAATATTTTAAAGTTTCACTTCTTAACAGAAACATAGTTAATAATAATCAATAATGTGTGTTTCGCTTTAAATTAGGGAGTAAGGTCTATGGTTAGAAAGAAGAAATCTTCTAAAAAATCTATATTTGTAAAAAACATCAATTCATTAAAAGATTCGGTAAATTATGGAAAATCGAGTGATGAAAAGCTGCCATATTCTTCTAGAGAGGAATTTGTTGAGATTTTATTTGATGCGATTATGAAAAAGAAAGATACCCAGATTTTAAGAGAGAATTTATAAATCAGAAGGAGGTTTTGACTAATGCCAATAGGATTAATCTTTATGAGATGGAATGAATTGACTGGAAACGATATTTTAGCAAAATATCCGGAAGATCTTGAAATAGACGATCGAACTCTAATGCACGTATTCAATACACATGAATACTCAGGAGAGCGCGGTATGATAAGTTTAAATGTTGGAAATACGCACATAGCATCCTATTATACTGGCCCTATCACCAATTACTGTATTTTAATAATTTTAAGTTTAAGTGAGGACCCCGATGAGTATGAAGGTTGTTTAGCAGATATATCACAAATCCTCCTCCAAAACGTAGAAGATGAAAGTTATTTAGAGTTAATACCCTCACTCTTCCAACTCATAATAAATTATCCAAAACTTAACTATGAACAACAATTAATTAATATTTATCAAAACGAGATTAAAAGAAGTATAATCGCTAGACTAAGAGATGAGGGCATGTTTTCTAAATCTGAGTTAACTTCGTGGCTTAAATTTAAGTATCCAGAAGGATACGGTGATATTGATTTAACTTTATATGAATTTGTTCAAAAAGATATTATTCAAATTTTCTCAGTAAAATACGAACGCTCAGTAATGCTATTTTTAATAAACGACCTTATAATGTTCCGTATCCCTCCTTTTAAACTTATAAAAAACCCTAGCAAAAAAGGCCTTCCTAAAAGTATTGAAACAAGATATCAGAACGATTGTAATTTATTTTTCCATGATTATAAGCTTTCAGAAGAAGATAATCTAAAAATAATAGAAGTTCTTAGCAACTCTCAAGTTTATAATATATTTAACTTACTAAGAGAAAATTTTCTTACGAAAAAGGAACTTGAGAAACTTGAATATAAAGGTGTTAAAAACGTTAAAAATTTGATTGAATTACTTTTAAACGCTCAGTTAATTAAAAATTATCAAGATTCGGAAGGTAATGATTTTTATGCTTTATTGTCTGATTTCCTAATAGAATTAATCATTCCCGGATATATTTTGAATGTCATAAGGACCTATAACGACAACAAAACAAAATCAGATAATATATTGATTAAATACCTCAATTTGTTAGAAGAGACTTATTATACTTTAGAAAAAACTAAATGATGAATATTTATTTAATATAATTCTCTAATTTCTCTCTAAATTTATCAAAAAAGCTGACTTCTCCGTTCCAATTTATGATATCATTAGGAGTGTATAATTCTTCAAAGATCTTGACGATATTATTACAAATTTTTTGAATCTTTTTTTCTTTAACTTTTGAACTTGTTCTACAAACCAGAATTGCGCTACCTTCAAGAGCAGAAATGAATGTGAATTTATTATCTTCCAACAATAAACTCTGTAATCCTTTACTTGTAATTTGTTGACTAAAGATCTTGATAGCTGATACTAGACCTCCAAGGATCGATTTATCCAGGGCTTGCTCACCAATAAATTCTGCAATGGGTAGACCATCTTTAGAAAAAAGCCAAAAATCAAAAAAATGTTCTTTCAAGTTTTTCTTTTATTTTTATTCCAATTTTTTATTCTTTATTTAATATTAAATTTATATTTACTTAAATTGTAATCTAATTTATTGGGTATTTTTATATTAAAAATACATCCTTTATTTCTTCCTAAAAAATCGCCTCGAATTTTGCCCCTATGTAAATAAATAACTATATATATAGATTATTTCATTACAATCTTTTATTAATCTAGCACAAAAAAGCTTTAAATATTCTTATAAAAATTCTACATTAGATGAGAGAAAATCAAACTCAAAAATATATAATAGGAGTAGACATCGGTGGAACTTGGATTCGTGTAGCAATTTGTACACAAGATTTAAAAGAAGAGAATATCAAAACAAAAGTAGTTAACACGCCAAAAGAAACGAAGTTTTCAATTAGCAATTCAGTTTGCATATTGATTTCCGAGTTATTAAAAGAAAACAATATTAGTGCAGATCAAATATTAGGAATTGGACTCGCTTCAGCAGGACCTATAGACATGGAGACAGGTGAGGTTTTTAATAATGCCAATCTTGGATTTAGGGAAATACCTTTAAAAGAACCGATTCACGCCAAATTTCCCGATGTTCCTATATATCTAATTAACGACTGTAATGCGGCTGTGTTAGGAGTTCATTATTTCGAAGCAAGTGAAGATGAGAAAGAAAATTTAGTTTATATAACAGTATCAACGGGGATAGGAGGAGGTGCAATTTGTAATGGACATTTATTATTGGGAAAGGACGGAAATGCTGCCGAAGTAGGTCATGGTTTAGTCGAGCCTAAAAGTATTTTTCAATGCAATTGTGGAGCATATGGTTGTTGGGAGGTTTATAGTTCAGGAACTGGAGTAATAAATAGGGCTATAGATGCAATAAAGGAAGGCAACTTAAATGCTGATATTTTAATGAAGATAGTAGACAATGATACCTCAAAAATAACTGCTAAAGAGGTATTTCAAGCAGCAAGAGAAGGAGATGAACTTTCCAAAAAAATTGTAGGTCAGTGTATATTTTATATGAAAGTAGGTATCGGTCTTGTAAATAATTTTTATGATTGTACTTCAATATATTTTGGAGGTGCTATGATGAAAGATAAGGAACAAATTTTACCACCTTTAATTGAACAATTTGAAAATAATCCAATTATATTTACGATAAATAATCCACCCAAACTAAAAACGACAAGTTATAGAGATGATATTGGCCTTAGAGGTGCTCTGGCCTTAATTTATTATAAAATAGAAAACAGTCCAATACTGGATATGTTATGATTCCTTTTTTTATTAATTAATTTACTCTTGAAACTATAGATTTTACTCGTTCTGACGTGTTAGTTAAATTTCTTTTAGCAAAATTCTTGTTATTTGCCTCGCTAATTATTCGAATTATTGGTTCGGTATTTGATGGATGAATTAAAACAAACCAATTGCTTCCCTGACCAAATCTTAAATCCATATCAATTTGATTAACGTTAGCTCCATCGTTAATTAAATCTTTTTTTAATTGGTTTATAATTTTTTTCAGATTTTTATTTTCGGTATTAATATATTCTCTAAAGGCGTAAAATTTTGGAAGTTTATAAACTAAATTTGAAATTTTTTCATTTGTTTTTACTAAAATTTCAACAATTTTCGCGGCAGCAAATATCCCATCTCGTGTGTTATTAAATTGAGGAACCATTATTCCTCCGCATGAACCTTCACCCCCAAATATTATCGATGACCGTTTATCTTTTTCTATTAAACCTATCATTTTTTCTGCTAAAAATCGTTCGCCGATTGGTGTTCTAATAATTTGAGCATTATATTTATCGGCAAGTGCTTCAAACATTAAAGAAGACGCTAAATTAGTTACAAAGATTACTTTCTTCTTTTGATGATATTGTTTAAAAAAATAATCAGTAATTAGAGCTAAACTAATATCTTCTGGATAATAGGTCCCATCTTCACCAATAATGGCTAACCTGTCTGCATCACTATCGTGGGCAAATCCAATATCATACTTTCCTTCAAAGAGTTTTTTAATTAAATCGTCCAGATTTTTTTTTACGGGTTCTATTTCTCGGGGAAATTTGTTTTTTTTATTAAAGTTATTATTAATTAACTTAATTTCACAACCAAGTTTTTCTAAAATATGGGGGGTTGCGAATTTTCCAGCGCCAGCTCCAGTGTCAATTACTACTTTAAGATCATTTTGATTTCTTATTTCTTTAAAATTAAGATAATCATGAAGTCCCTGAATATAATCGTGAAGTATATCAGACATTAATAAGATATCTGATTGATGTGATTTAGTCGTTTTATAATTATTTAATTTGATTTTACTAACTTTATTTGTAATAATTTTCATTTCAGAATCGTTTAAAAATGTTTTAGCCGAAAGTAGCTTTATCCCATTCCATTCTTGAGGATTATGAGATCCTGTAATAATTAATCCCCCAGCGATGTTTAGCTTGTTTTTCATAAAAATAATTATTGGTGTGGGACAGCCTCCTAAATTAACAACTTTACAATTAACTGATGTAAGTCCTTCTATTATAGCTTTTTCAATAATTTTACTACTTGGTCTTGTATCTCTTCCTATTATAACCTTTTTATCCTCGCTCCTAAGCCATAATCCATATGTAATTGCGATTTTCTTGATGATATCAATATTGAAATTCTTGCCAAAAATTCCGCGAATTCCGCTTATAGTAAAAATTAAATTACTTTCTTCCATTTTTATTGTATTATATTTCCTTTTCCATAAAAATATATTCCGAAAATAAAAAAATTAAGCAGAACAATCAATAGGATAAATGAAAAATGAATATTATTGATTTAGAAGATAGACATAAGGCTACATATTTTGTATGCCTTGAAGATTGGTCAGAAGAGATGAAGGAGGCAGGGAGCCATAAAGAGGTTTGGTTTAATAAAATGAAAGAAAAAGGTCTTAATGTAAAAATAGCTATCGATGATGGTATAGTTGGAGGGATGATACAATATTTACCTATTGAGCTATCATTTGCAGAAGGGAATGATTTATATTTTATTCTTTGTATCTGGGTACATGGGTATAACGAGGGAAAAGGAAATTACCAAAAAAAAGGGTTAGGTACGGCTTTGCTTGAGGCTGCTGAAAATGATGCTAAATCTAAAGGGATTAAAGGCATGGTAGCATGGGGCATATCTCTGCCGTTTTGGATGAGAGCTAAATGGTTTAAAAAACATGGATACACTCAAGTGGACAAGCAAGGTATGCAAGTTCTTTTATGGAAACCATTCACCGATGAAGCAATTTCCCCAAGATGGATTAGAGAGAAGAAGAAACCGGAACCCATACAAGGTAAAGTTTTAGTTTCCTCCTTTATAAACGGATGGTGTCCTGCACAGAATATAGTTTATGAAAGGGCTAAAAATGCAGCTTTGGAATTTGGTGATAAAGTTGAATTTCGAGAGATTAATACTATGAAGAGAGATGTTTTTTTAGAATGGGGTATTGTCGATGGATTATTTATAGATGATAAGCAGGTAAGAACTGGACCACCCCCTTCATACGAAAAAATAAAAAAGAAAATTGCTAAAAAAGTCAAAAAGCTATAAGCTAATTATTGTATTATTAGAGAAATATTTATTAAATGCTGCGGAGAATATTTATTTGACACATTCTTGATATTTTAACTTTTTGAGGTGAGAATAAATTAAATTTGATTTTGAAGAGACTATGATCAGACTTGAAGAGCTTTTGAAAAGTAGAGCTGAAGTGGATCTTCTCCTTGAGATTAAATTAAAAATAGAAGACTTAGAACGCCAACTATCTCAAAATATGACGGATTTATCTACTATTAAAGAAAATGTGTTAACCCCAGAAAATGATTTAGTAATTATTTTTAAGAAACTATCTTCCGCTATAAAAAATTTAAATAGAACCATTTTAGATTTAAAGTCTAAAATGAAAAAAAATGATGAAATATTTACTAAAGATAAAGATACACTTTACCCTTCAGTTGATGATTTAGCTAAATTGAAAAATATAATTACAAAAAAAGATAAAGAAATAGAAAAACTTAACGCTGAAATAGAACAGAAAGAAATTCAAATTGAGATAGATAAAAATGACTTAGATCACACAATTTTACAAAAGGATAAAGCAATTTTTAAAATTATGACTGATTTAGAAAAAAAAGTAATACAAATAAATGCCCTAAAAGACAGAATTCATGAGCTTGAGGCAAAGAGTCTAGAAAACCAAATTTCGCCAATTTTTATTAAAAAAATTAAAGAAGTGATGGCGTATAAAGGATTTATTACCGATAAAGAACTCGAAGAAATAATTGAGAAATAAAATAATTAGATAATATTCTATTAGTTATTAAAAGCTCTGGTTTAATAAGTTAAATTATCAATGTGGTTCTGTACAGCTTGAACTAAGCATTTCATTGCATCTATCATTTTGAGTTGTAAATTTTCCCATTGTTCTTCGTCTTTCAATCCCCACTCTTCAAATCTATATGTAATGCTTTGGAAATTTATATTCTTATTAAAATTCCATGCTAAATAACCTGAAAGATCGTAAAAAATGCTCCCAAACATATTATTTATTTCTTCTTTTTTGGATTCAAGCTCTTTGAATCTCTTTTGATTGAGTTCTTGATTTGGGTGGTCAAAATATAACATTATAGCTGCTGAGTCTGGATTTATGACATAGACATATCTTATTCCTTTTTTTCCCGTTGGACTAAAAATCCAGGAACCTCTAAGAGGGGTGATATTAGCGTGTTCAGGAAAGTTTGAATATATTTTTTCAATTAATTTCTCCCAAAATTCGATTCTTTTTCTTTCAATGTAATTCAATTTCGTACTAGCAATTCTCATCCTTTTTAAAACTGGTGATGGCCCACAGACTTTAATCAATAATGGTGTTGGGGGTGAATTATCAATTTTAAAAATTTCTATTTTACAAAGATAGAAATTCACATTATCAAGGCTATTTTCATTTAACCATGACATCATAACTTCATGTTCTGGGAGTGGTTCTTCGCATATCCAAATTGCTATTTTTGCATCGTAATATGCAAGAGATTTTAGAATTTTTTCTAAATATTCGGAGTTTGTTTTACCAAACTGAGTTTCTATTATGACTTTATTGCCGAATTTATCTTCTGCAAAAATACTTGTAGAGTAAATACTATCTTGGGATTCTTGATCAATTGGAATCAAAGAAATCTCTAAAGCTTCATTAAGATATTCAATATTCTTTTCAAGCCAGGGAGTAAATTTTTCTACATTATCCCACAATTCCGTGATAAGAACCTTTTCGTAATCACCCAAATCTGCGATTTTTTCAGCCTTTTTTACTTCAATTTTATCATCACCTTCTTGAGATAATACCGGAATTTTATCAGTTTTAATTTTTGAAACCTCAATGACCTCAAAATATTTTTTAATTAATTGTAGAGCAAGCATCTTAAATGCATCATTTATATTTTCACCTGTTATAGCTGAAGTTTCAATGTAAGATATTCCTAATTCTTTAGCTAGGTTTTCACCTTCAGAAGTAGACACAGCCCTAGTATTTTTTAAATCATTTTTATTTCCTACTAGAACTAGTATGCAATGTGGTGCCGCTTCTTTTTTAATTTCAGTAAACCACTTTTTTATATTATCGAAAGTATCCCGTCGAGTTATATCATAAATTAGCATTGCGGCTTCAGCATTTGAATAATAATGATGTCTTATTCGATTAAACTGTGGTTGTCCTGCTAAATCCCAAATAACGAATCGAATTGTGGAATCCAATCCATCAAATTTGCATTCTTTTTTAGTTATGGCTGTTCCAATTGTTGCCTTATAATCCGTGCGAAAAATACCTTCTACAAAACGCTGTATCATACTTGTTTTTCCTACAGCACCATCACCCCCTAAGATTAATTTATATGCGTAATCAGCAAAGGGAACGTTAAGTTTCTGAAGGGTGTCAACTTTCCGCTGGATATCTTGAATATTTTTATCAACTACTAGTTTAGGAATAACAGGACTTATAGGTTTTCCTTCAAAAATTCCAGCAACTTTTTCAGCAGCTAAATAGGCATACGGAAAGACTGGTTCGGCCATTGCTAAAGCATCTAATAAAGTTACAAAAATGGCATCAGGTCCAGCTTCGCAAAAAATAAATCTATATTCAGAAGTATCAAAAGATCCAGCTCCAAATTTACCCAACGTAAAATTTTCTACTATTTGTTTGAGGATTAATCCCATAATTTCTCTAATATTGTCTACAAACTCGATTTCTATCTCTTCATTAGATGCCTTTGTTAAATATTCAATAACTTGACCTTCCCGATCTAAAATAAATGCTGCTGTGAAATCTTTACCAACTTCTTGTCTGTACCATTGAAGTAAAGCGTTAAGCCTTTTTCTGTCGAGAGCCATTATTTTCCAACCTTTATTTTATTAAAATTTATTTTTTGAATGTATATATTCATTACATTTTTTAATAACATAATATGTTATCTGTTTATCAATATTTCCACATTTTTTTAGGAATTCACATTATTAATTAATTACAATAAGTATAAAAATTAAGCTTGGAAGTAGATTTGTTAAGATTAATTTTTTTAAAAAATATAAAGATTCAAAAATAATATTTAATAAATCAACAATTAGTATAACAAATCAGTCGTATTCTATTATTTATTGAAATTTCTAATTTAATCATACTAGAAGGTGAAAAAAATTAGTATCGATTGGATTAAAGCAAAAGAAAAACCCGAATTGAAACAAAAAATAGAAGGAAGAGTTTTATTAGAGTTTAGAGCAAAAGTCAACGATATGGCAAGAGAATTAGAGCAAAATAAGAAAAAGCTAATAGAGACTAATG
This sequence comes from Candidatus Hodarchaeota archaeon, assembly GCA_048887225.1. Classification (GTDB taxonomy): domain Archaea; phylum Asgardarchaeota; class Lokiarchaeia; order Sigyniarchaeales; family SOKP01; genus LW40-45. The sequence continues at coordinate 3,756 of JBHLJY010000036.1, read as the reverse complement.
CAAAATTGTCAGCTACAGTTAAAAATTTAAACGAGTTAAAAAATAAATTTTCTTCTCAAGAAAATGAAATTTCAGATTTAAAGAAAAAATTGAGAGTTTCTGAAACAAAATTTTCTGAAAGGGAAGTTAAATTAGATTCCTCGTTAGAAAGAACATCTAAATTAGAAGAAACAATTGGAGAAAAGGATAAAGAAATAGAAAAATTAGTTAGTGAATTAAAAAAGAAAGACGAAGAGTTTAAAAATCTCGAAAATGAGTTAAAAAAGAATAACGAGGAGATAATAAAAATCGAAAAAGATTTGAAAAGAGAGAGATTGGACAAAAAGGGAGAAATAACCTCTCTAAAAACTGAGTTAGAACAGAAAGAAGAATTATTAAAAGAGAAAGAGAGAGAATTAGAAAGTCATAAAAGTAATTTGGAAACCAAAATCAACCAATTAAATGAACTAAATAAAAAATTTGAAGCTTTGGATAACTTAGCGGAGTCATCTAGTTCAAAGCCAAATCTTATCAAGGAAATTAAGAAAATAATGGAGTATAAAGGATTTATCTCAGATAAAGAATTGGAAGAACTTTTGGAGTAAGTGTAAAAAAGAATTTAGCTTTTTATTATTATAACTCGAATTTCTATAAGTATAAAGATTTATAAAATCCAAAAAAGGATAGATATTAATTTTCAAATTTTTTAAAAAACTTAAAATATTGATATTGATATAAAAATAGAAAATTAGAAGGATTAAATTTGACTGAAATAGGAAAGGATAAATTTTTTTTAAAAGCAATAGCGTTAGATACGGGAGGGACTATGACTGACTCTTTCATCATTGATGAAAAAGGCGCTTTTGCAGTAGGGAAAGCGGTTACTACTCCTGAGAATGAGTCTGAAGGTATTCTTAATTCGATAGCTGATTCATTAGGGCAATGGAAGTCTACTCTTGAAGCGTCAGGCAATTCCGTAGAGGCTTTAGTATATTCTGGTACTGCGATGTTAAATAGACTTTTGGAAAGGGAAGGAAATAGTAATATTGGTGTAATCGTAAATGCTGGTTTTGAAGACCTTCTTAGATTGGGTAGAGCACTTCAATGCTGGATTTGGCTTGATTATGGAGGTCGACTGCATGCCATAGAGCACGAACATCCTGAGCCACTTATACCACTAAAGCAAATTAAGGGTGTACGTGGGAGAATTAACTTTTGGGGCGATGAATTGGTTCCACTTTATAAGGATGACGTAAGGAAAGCGGTTATAGAATTGCTCGATATGGGAGTTGAAAGCATTTGTGTATGCCTCCTTTGTTCATATATGAACGCAAAACATGAAATGAATGTAGAATTAATTGCGAAAGAGATAATGAAGGAGAAAGGCAAAGAAATCCCTATTATTTTATCAAGTGTCCATAATCCAGTAAGAGGAGAAACTCCGAGACTTAATGCTCTTGTCATTGAACAGTATGCGGCAGAACCTTCAAGAAAACAATTAATAAAAATAGCTGAACGATTACAAGAAAAAGGTGTGCCAGCACCACTTAGAATTTTGACCTCCTATGGTGGAACAATTTCTCCATACCACAAATCACTAATAACAACTATGGTTTCAGGGCCTATTGGTGGAATGATAGGAGCTAAATTTATAGCTGAAAAATATGGGATTAAGAATTTGGTTTCATCAGATGTAGGTGGTACGAGCTTCGATGTAGGTCTAATAATGGAGAGGTATGTTCCCACCAAATGGGAAAGTTCCCTTGGAAGGTTCATATTAAACATACCTATGATCGCTTTAGATTCCATAGGCGCAGGAACAGGTATGTACGTAAGATACAACGATATTTCGGGAAGGTTAGAGTTTGGTCCCGAAAGTGCAGGATATCTTATTGGTGTATGTAATGAAAAATCTGGTGTGGAGACGGTTACCATGACCGATTGTAGTTTAATTCTTGGATATCTTAATCCAAACTATTTCCTTGGAGGGAAAGTTCCATTAAATAAGGAAAGAGCTTATAAATATATCGAAAATCAACTAGCAGAACCTTTAAGGGCAGATCCATATATTACTGCCAGAGGTGCTTTAGATTTAATAGAAATCAATATGAGCAATCATCTTAATGGAATGATTCAAGGATTAGGATTTAGACCAGAAAATTATACACTTATATCTTTTGGAGGAGGTGGACCACTTCATGTGGCAGGTTATTCAAGAGGAATGACATTTCAAGATATTTTATTACCAGAATGGGCTCCTGCTTTTTCTGCATTTGGATGTGCTTGTGCTGATTATTCTTACAGACACGAAAAAACTGTGGATTTAATATTACCTCCTGATGGTGGTATGAATACATTTGTGGCATCTATGCTCAACTCCACATGGTCAGAATTGAAAAATAATATTGCCAAGGAGTTAGAAAAAGAAGGGAGGGATCCTAATGAAATGGAATTTAAACCTTCTGTCCGTTTTCAGTATCTAGGCATGTTTGACGATTTAGAGGTTCAGTCCCCCACTGCTGAATTGGGGATACATTTCTCGGAAGAGATGCAACGATATGATTCTGATGATTTAAAGGAACTAACCAAAAGATATGACGATCTTTTTGACCAGATATTCCGAAGAGGCACAAAAAGTCCCGAACTTGGATACCATGTAACTAAAGCAATAGGAACGGGAGTACTGCCAGTTCCAAAACCTAAGTTACCCGAGCACGAGTTAAGTGGAGAAAAACCAGATGATATAGCATCTAAGGGGAACAGAGATATTTTCTGGGGGAAAAATTGGCATAATGCTTCTCTCTGGGAAATGCATCTGTTAAACCCTGGAAATATTATAAATGGCCCCGCGGTTATCGAGGCACCTGCTACAACTTTATTAGTTCCACCAGGTTTCCGGGTTAAGCTTGATAAACATAGAATTTTTCATATGGAGGTGTAATAAATGTCGAATAAACCAATAGGATGGAATGGAAAAACTCTAATAGAAATGTTAGAAGGAAGTGAGAAAATGTTTCAAAAGACAGGATATTATTATGCTACAGACAAACTAAGATTAAAAGAAGAAGATCCTTTTCGATATGAGCGTGCCTATGCTAGTTTAAGAGGTGCGTTAGTATCTGCAAGAGAAACAGCTTTACATGTGGCAGCATCACCAATTGTCAAAGAAATTGGTGAACTCTGTTTTGGCTTGTATACTCCTGAGGGAGATTCAATCGCCGTTTCTACTGGTATTTTAGTTCATATCCATACTATGAGTGAAGCAGTCAAATTTATGGTTCGTGAAGATTATGAAGATGACCCTGGGATCAATCCTGGAGATATATTTCTAAATAACGATCCTGATTGCGGGAATGTGCACACCACAGATGTCCAAACAATAATTCCCATTTTCTGGAAAAATGAATTAATTGGTTGGGCAGGAGGAGTCACCCACCAGATAGATATCGGGGGAATTACTCCTGGGCATGTTTTGATGTCATCTGTTCAGCGTTTTGATGATGGTGTTTATTATACATGTAAAAAAATAGGGTCAAACGATAAGATTTGGAAGGACCATATGATTACGGCAAGAAGATCTGTTAGAACTCCAATGTATTGGGAACTTGATGAAAAATGTAGGCTAGCAGGAGATCTCATGATCCGTGATGCCGTTTTAGATTTTATAGAGAAAGAAGGTTTGGATTATTATAAACAGTTTATACGTGAAGTTATTGAAGAAGGAAAAAGAATATTTAAAGAAAGAGTAAAAGAACGTTTAATTCCAGGAAGATATAG
>JBHLJY010000035.1:3422-17359 GCA_048887225.1 Candidatus Hodarchaeota archaeon | reverse complement strand
TCGAAAGCTTCTTGTGGAAATTTCATATGAACCCATGTATCTTGATCTCTAATATTTACAAAATTAAAGAGATATGGATTTAATCCCTCTTCCTCAATACATGCTCGAAATAAGGGTTCATGAGTTCTAGGTGTACAAGCAGCGACTATTACTCGATTTAAATTATTTTCATTAACTGCTTTTTTAATACTTGCTAAACCGGTTTCTGAGCAAGTGTAGAGATTATCTTCTGAATATACAACGTTTGGTAAAGTCTTAGCATATTCAGCAACTGCGCTACAATCAATCAAGCCACCAATGTTAGAGCCGCAATTACAAATAAAAACGCCAATTCTAATCTCTTCATCATTTGACATATTTTTTCTCAACCTCCTCTTATCATTTCTGCGGCACGCGCTGCCGCACCGCTTGCTTCAGCAACAGAGCGTGGAATATCCATGGGTTCTCGAGCACATCCACAGGTAAAAATTCCTTCAACATTCGTTTCTACTGGTGTAAAAGGGTTAGTCTTGACAAAATTGTATTCGTTTAACTCAACACCTAATATTTTTGCTAATTTCTCTAAACCCTGTGAAGGAATAATACAAGTTGCTAATACAACTAAATCTACTTTTAACTGCTTAATTTCTGAGGTATTTATATCTTCATATATAATAATTGGATTATCATTCTCGTCAACTTGAATTTGAGCTATTTTGCTTTTTATATACTTTATATTATATTCTTCAGCTCCTCTTCGGAGAAATTTTTGAAAACCTTTACCTCCTGCCCTCATATCAATATAAAATATGTAAGATTCTAGCTCATTATCATGTTCATATGCTATCATTGCTTCTTTTGTAGTATACATACAACAAATAGAAGAACAATATTTCTGCCCTCTCTGAGTTCTAGAATCTATACATTGCAGAAAAGCAATCTTTTTAGGATGTTTACCATCCGATAATCTTGATAAATGACCCTCTTGTGGTCCTGAAGCACATATTAGTCTTTCAAGTTCTATGGCTGTAATTACATTATCATATTTTTCATATCCATAGATATTTAATGAATGAATATCTTCTGCTAAATCTAATCCTGTTGCAACAACTATCGCACCAATATTATCAATATTAAGTATTTCATCTTTTTGAGTAAAATCGATAGCATCCCGACCACATGCTTGATAACATAATCCACATATCCCATAATTTAAATATAAACATTTTGATTTATCAATACTATAAACGGGAGGAACTGCTGAAGGAAATGGGATATTTACTGCTGATTGAGTAACTAAATCAGCATCAAAAAAATTGGTTATTCCTTTTACTGGACAAATATTTCCACAATCACCGCAATTTGTACATTCTTTTTCAATAACATAACGTGCGTGTTTAAGAATATCTACTGAAAAATTTCCAGCAGATCCTTCTACTTTTTGTAGTTCAGAAAGAGTATAAAGTGTTATATTGGGATGTCTATAACATTCTGAAAGTTTAGGAGCAAGAATACAAATTGAGCAATCTAATGTGGGAAATGTCTTATCTAATTGTGCCATCCTACCACCAATACAAGGATTTTTCTCAATTAAAATAACGCTAATTCCCATATCTCCAAGATCTAAAGCAGCTTGAATGCCAGCAATCCCTGCTCCGATAATAAGAACAGATTTAGAATTTTTACCCAAATTATCCATCCTCTTTTTGTTTGTTAATTTTATTAGATGTCATTTTTCTGAGTAAACCGAGTTTTTTTGTTTTCCATTCAGAAATTGTCATTGTTTTTGGGATAAATTTTTCAATATAGCCGTTTATAATTAAATCTTTAATTAATTCCTGACCTTTTTCTGTTCTGATAATGATCATTGAATTTTGTTGAACTGCTCCAGAACCTCCAAAACTTAAGTCCGAAAATCTACTTGTAAATTCGTCGCATTCATGGCAATGATTTCTAACTGCTGGATCAAACTTCTTAAGCTCTACTTCATGTACTTGATTTGCTTTGTTCGTGATAAAAAAGTTCTTTTTGATATTCATCTTTGCTATATTTATAGGAACCTCGTTGGTCTCAGCCTTTACAAGCTCAAATAATTTATTATAATCAAAATTCTCCATACAAAATAAGCCAAACACGTATTTAATAACATGAGAAGGACTAACGTTTAATAGCTGCATTTTTCTAATAGCTCTGCATTGACAAGGAGTTCCTACAAAAGCCATGCGTATTTGATTAAGATCATAAATTTGCTTCTGTTTTTTAACAATCTCTTCAGCTATATCATACAAATCTTTTAAAGGTAAGATATTTGAGGATATAGAATATCTTGTCCCAGACGATTTTAATAAATCTTCTTTATTATACACTATTTTTGGTATCGGATTGAAATTATTATCATATTCTGAAACAATTGCGGCATCTATTTTATTTTTATCAAATAGATACATCAAAAGTGTTGTAACCAAACCACCATCTTGTCCAACTTCCTTTATTTTCTCGTCTGTTGTTTTTGCAGCAATGATGTCGTGAACATAACCAAGCTCATCTTTAATACGATATAAATCTGTTATTTTATCAATTAAAGGATCAGTTTGAGGGCATATGTAATAACAAACTCCACATTCTTTACAATTATCTACATTGGCGTCTGAAATAAATTGAGGCGTATATCCTTCCATTTTAATGACATCAAATCCTTGACTTAAACAGTAAGCTACACAGGCGCCACAAGCACAGCATTTATCGGTTTTTATAATTTTATCCTCTAAATCCTTAAAAATTTTAATATCCTCAATCAAGGCTTTTTTAGGTTTTACATCTGCCATAAATTTTCAAATCACTTTATAATTTAGTAATTTTTTATCATAAATATTAAGATGAAAAGTTCACATTTTCAAATAACACATTAGGTTTAATTCTGTGAAAATTAAATCCAAGTACTTCTGGTTTATATCCAAATGCTAGAGCAACTAACTCGGAGAGATAAAAAATAGGAAATTCATAATTAGAATCATTTCTCTTGTTAAGCTCGCGTTGATTAAATTCATATTGTTGGTAACAAGCTGGACAAACAACTACAACACAATTTGCTCCCGCTTCTTGTATTGCTTTTAATTTCTGATCTATCATTAAGAGAGATAAGTCCTTATCAGATTTATCTACGGGATTGCCGCAGCACTCCATTTTCATATCATATTCTACTGACTCGGCTCCAAGTGCTTTAACAATCTCGTCTATAGTAACCGGCTCAAAGGGATCATCCCATTTTATAATCTCTGAAGGTCTTAAATAATGACACCCATAATGAACGGCAACCTTAAAGCCATTTAAAGGCTTTTCAACATAAAGTTTGACCTTGTCTATATATTCATATAAAATTTGAGCAAAGTGTTTTACTTCCACGCTACCATCATAAGTTTTTCCAACTTTTTTTAAGATTTGATTTACTTCTTCTTTCATATGGGATTCCTTGTTTAGGTAATAATTTACTCCTTTTAAGGTTTCGACGCAACCAGAACAAAAAGATATTAACCCTCCATTTTTATTACATAAACTCAAATTTCTGGCCCCTAAAGCCAACCAAGTTTTATGGTCAATTAACTCAATTCCGGTAGGATCAGGGCAACAACTAAATCCGTTAACGTCACGCAATTCTATCCCAAGTTTTTCGAATATTTTCCTTGAGGATACCTCTAAATAAGGTAATCTTGCGGGAATTACGCAACCTAAAAACAAATCGTAAGCCATAATTTATTTTCCTCCCTTTAAAAGATTACTATCAAAATGCGTCTCTTCTAATATTGATTTTATCTCAGCAATCGGAGCAATTTTTATTGGTGGAAGCCCTAACTTCTCCCTTCGCGTTAAAATTGCCTTAGAATATGGAATCGCAATCCCATTGTCTAAAACAGCTTGAGCTTGTGCTAAAAAAGCCTCAGGAACCTTTCCTGTTTCAAAACATTTATTTTTAATTAAAGTAAAAATTTCCGTCAACTCAACTTTTTGAGGGCATAATTCAACACATTTCTGACAAGTCGAACACAACCAAGAATTTGGTTCTTGTTTTTCAACTAATTTATCTTGAAGTCCTAATATTGATAATTCAATAATTTTTCTCGGGTTGTACTCGCCATTAGTTATTAAAGCAACAGGACAACCACCCGAACAAGTTGAACATTGATAACAATAACTTAAAGAAGCATTATGCTTAATAACTTGGTTTCTAAAATCAAAATTAATTACACTCATGATTTATCTTATGTATTTAATTGAAAGGATAAATTTAAAGAATATTTTTAAATTTAATAATTATCTAAAAATTACTCTTTATGTAAATTTACCGATCAAATATATTAAAATTTTCTCTTTTTAAACATAATTTTTATTAAAATCGATCAACACATTTATATATGAAAGAATTAATAATTAATTTATAATGTGTCTTAACTGTAATTGTGACAATTACGAAAAATGCTCTATTGTAGGTTATATGCCAATCGGTTTTTGCTGCTCATATTGCATCCTTTATGAAGAAAGACATGTTTGTTTAAGTACTGAAAAAATCCCTGGAGAAAAAGAGGAAAAAATTGAATTAATAAGCTCCTCTATTGAAGGAAAATTATTAAGGGTTGTTATTAAACAAAAGGGGAAGGAGCTTCCGATATATATAGATATCCAAAAGCAATTAGGTTCGAAATAAAGATTAGCAATAATTAGATATGATCTTCTGTCTTTTTTAAATTCAATTCACGAACTATAAAAGCTTAAGTAAAAATTATAAACAATCCAATGAAATTTAATTTATAAAGAAAATTTATAATTAAAAAAAAGTGATTACATATGGCTAAAAAGAAACCAGTAAAGAAAAAACCACCCAAAGATGAGGAGGTTGAAGCGGAGGAAGTTATTGAGCAAGAAAAACCAAAACATACTGTTTACAAAAAAATTAGATGTAATTTATGGCGTACAAGATTACACGCTGAAGAATTAGGTGTTTATCAACAAATGAAATATCAAGCTAAAACGCGTTGGTTTTCCAAGACCTTTGATATTGAAGGACTTGTTGAGATTGATGGTGAAAAAAAATATATCATCGCTTACAACAAGGAAAACTTCCATGAAGATAAAAAAAGACTTGTATTACGCCTATTTACAATAATGGAGGAAAAGATGGGTGCTCAGAAAGGTGGAAATTTTAAAGGAGGTATAGAATTAAGTTATACGCATTCTTTAGTTCAAAGTGTTGAGGTAAAATATGCTGCTCCTGTATTTTTTACTCATTTGCCTGGTACCCCAATGATGGCTCGTATAGTCCGTGGTCATCGTTGGTTTAGAACTCGTTGGAGTTTCCCTCTAATTCCAGAAGAAAAAGAAGATCAGCTCCAATTAGTTATTGCAAAAGGTACAATTGGTTTTGGAAACGATTACAATATTCACTTAGGAGACACGGTAATTGGAAGAGTTGACCATCAAAGAGTCACTAAAGATGTAGAGATAGAGATATACAATGAAAATTATGCAAAAGACAAAACTTTTATAATGATACTCATCCTTTTTGGATGTATTTGCTTTTTTATGAAAGAGATCTATAAGGAACTTAAAAAATTTTATAAAATAATGAAAAATACAGGAACTACTGAATTTAAACCTCCAAAATTCGAATTAGATCTCTTTAAAAATCCTCGGATGATAAGGAGATAAAAGAAAATTTAAAAAAAGAGTTTTTAATAAATGTATTTAATTTTTTTATTCTATTTTTTAAAATTATTATTCATTTATTCTCTTACGTCCATTTTCTTTTTCCAGCTTTTATATCCTCTAGTTTCTCTTCCTCGATAGGTTGCTACTTTTCCTGTTTCTTTCCTATATGCTTTTCTACGGTCTTCTTCGCTCAATTTACTAATTTGCTCTTTCTTTATTTCAATATCAATTTCTTCTTCTTCTTTGGTTCTAGTTATAAGTCTTAGAACTAAAAATACAATATGATTCCAGATGACAAACATAAAGAAGAAGAATAAAATTACTGAAAGAACTACAAGACCAAGCCACAAAATCCAATGTCCTACATTAAAATTATCAACCATCCATTTCCAAATAGTATCTAGCCATGTCCAGAAATCTACTGTTAATATACCTATTATAACAGCAAATAAAGTAAAATATATACCTAATAGCATGACGCCGACTAACCATCTTAACACTGTTTGATCTTCATATTTCTTAGCGACTAAGCGATTTTTGTATAAAACTCTACACATTCTATAAATTCCGCCTCTAAACATGGCATAGAATAAAACTAATACTAATAAATGTGCTGTTATTATAGCACCAATAATTGCAACTTGGAATCCTACATCAAGTCTCAAATACCAATCCCATATATTGACAGGGATTCCTGCAATAAGTGAAATCCATGTTCCTAGCATGATAATAATTGCTGCTAATACAAAGGAATAGTAAAAGAGGCGTGCCACTCTTACATCCCAAGTTGAATATATATCAAGAGCTTCTTCTACCCTCTCAGGGGCTTTTCTTGGCTTTCTTGGCATTTCAATCCATCTATTTTTTCAATAAATATTCAATTTATATTGTTAAAATGTTATTTTTCTCTTTATTTGAATCTTCTTTATTTTTTTATTAAGATAGTATTTTTATCTGAGTAAAAACAGATTTGAATAGACTTTCTAATTTTAGAATTTAATGTCCGCTTTACAATATGGACAACTTGCTACTTTTTCACTTAATTCTTCACCGCAAAATGGGCAAAAAATTTTTTCCTCCTCTTTCTCCTCCATTTCTTCTTCAAGTTTCTCTTTTGGTTCTTCTTTTACATTTATTTTCTTTCCAGTCTTCACAAGTACCCTTTCCTTTGTTGTTAATTCTTCTAAAGGTTTTGGTTTTTCAAAGGGAGTTTCGGAGAATTTTAGCTTAGACTCACAATTAGGACAATAATGTTTTTTCCTAAAAGACGCATTATAAATTAGATATCCTATTATCCCAAATCCTAAGGTACAAATAGAAGCAATTACCCAAATTGTTATTTGCATAGAATCAAGTTTTTTTTTGGCGGGCTCAACTTCTTTTTCACAATAGTCACAATATGAGAATTTAATTTTTCCCATTTTAGTTCATCTTATTAATTAAGTGTATTTTTTTAATATTAGAATAATTTAAGTAAAAAAATTTTTTATAATTATATTTATTACTCCTTTTATTGATTATTAAATCTTTCTCAATTAAATGACATTAGAAGCGAATTCATTTTACATTGAAACTTACGGCTGTACATCAAATAAAGCAGATTCGCTAATTATATCTAATATTTTAAAAAAAGCTAATTATATTGAAACGAGTTTAGAAAAAGCAGAATTTATCATCTTTAACACATGTGCTGTAAAAGAACAAACAGAAAACAAAATAAAAGCACGTTTAAAAAAAATTTATGAAACATTTGGTAAAAATCTTAATAAATTTATTGTTATTGCTGGCTGTTTACCACATATAGCTCCAGAGTATATTGATGTCGTAAAAAAAATTGTTCCTACTTTCTCAGCAATCGTAGATTTAGATCGTGTTAATGATATTTCAGAAATCTTTAGAGAAATAAAAGAAGGGAAAAAAAATCTAATTTTCAATACAGAAAATTCCATTGATAAATCAGAATTCCTAATTAATTATCCTCCAGGAAAAATTACTGGAATCGTCCCAATTTCTGAAGGATGCCAAGGTTCTTGTACTTATTGTTGCGTAAAAAACGCAAGAGGGAAGTTAAACTGTTATAATCCTCATACTATACTTAAAAATGTAAACCATCAATTGAGTCAAGGTATTAAACAGATTTATTTAACATCGCAAGATTGCAGTATTTACGAGTACAATAATATTAAGCTCTATGATTTAGTAAAAATGATTAATATTTTGGATTTTAAATTCTTTTTAAGAATGGGGATGATAAATCCAAGTTTTCTGATTAATTATCTAGAAGATTTAATTTCTATTTTTAAGCTCGAAAAAGTTTATAAATTTTTACACATCCCTGTACAATCAGGAAGCAATAAAATCCTTAAAAAGATGCAAAGACCTTACTTAATCTCCGAGATAATTGACCAAATTGAGGCATTAAAAAGAAAATTTCCAGATCTTACTATTTCCACTGATATAATATGCGGTTTTCCTGGCGAAACTGAATACGATTTTCATAGAACTGTTAATTTCGTGAAATGGTTAAATCCTGAAATTTTAAATATATCAAAATTTACAGGGCGACCAGGGACCAAAGCAAAAAAAATGAAGCACTTAGATAGTAGAATAATAAAAGAGAGATCCATTCGATTATCAAGAGTTTTTCGAAATAGTTTATTAACGATTAACGAAAAATGGGATGGTTGGGAAGGTGAGGTTTTAGTTATCCACAAAGGTGAGAAAAAACATCAAGCTTTTGGAAGAAATTTTGCTTATAAGAATATTTTTATTAATGATTATAATGGTGATTATGGCAAATTCGTCAAGGTTAAGATAAATAAAGTTGATGGTTTTAACCTTTTTGGCAAATTAATAAAAAAACAAAATTGATTTATTTAATTAAACTAACTTAAAAGCTTTTAATGCTTCTTTTGCTACCACTTCTCCCCATTCTTGCACGAAATGGCTTGCTTCTTTGACTTCATAGGGTTCAGGGCAGTTTTTAATTAAATTCCTTAAAGGATTCATGATAGGCGGGCCCAGAACAGGATCTGCCATTCCTATTGCCATGAAAGTCTCACCAGACCATTCACTGCTCAACCATTCGCGTGATTGTTGTGATATTTTTGCACCAGGAGCATCTGGACGGTCTGGAACAAGATTTGGAAAACGACGCACGCCTGCCTTATATCGAATATCTGGAAATGGGGCATTGTATGCAGCAATTTCTTCTGCCGATAATTGAGGGGTTATACGGGATATAAGGCGTCCAGCATCCAAATCAGGAGTTTTATTGACCCAGTCTCGAAAAGCAAGGAAACCTCTAGTAAGCTTAAAATCGCCAGTTCCAAGTAATGTATTCATTAAAAGAAGCCGAGTTATTCTTTCAGGCATGTCCATTGGTAATGTGAGGCCTATAATCCCTCCCCAGTCTTGACCAATAAGAGTCATATTCTTTAAGTCAAGGTATTTTATAAAAGCTATAAGTGATCCACGATGAAAATCAAAAGTATATACCTCCTCCTCAACAGGTTTGTCAGACCTTCCAAAACCAAAAAAATCGGGCGCAACTGCTCGGTATCCTGCATCTAAAAATACTGGTATCATTTTACGATACAAATAGGCCCATGTTGGTTGACCGTGTAAACATAAGAAAACCTCTTTGGAGTCTTTAGGACCTTCATCTATATAATGCATTCGCAATTCTTCGTAGCCTGGAAGATCCTCTATATAGATTGGCTTATAAGGAAAGTTAGGAAGATTTTTGAATCTTTCTACAGGAGTTCTTAATGCTTTCATCATCAAAAAACCTTTTTCTTTAATTAATAGTTAATTAATTTCATTTCTTAAAATAATAATTAAAAATATAAAAATAGTTATTTGTTGGTTTTACCCGCGCAGGGCAGTCATATCCAATCGCTTTTTTTTATTGGACATTCATCCTAAGCCAACATTTAATTTTCGAGAGTAAATTTCTTTGCCATCCTCATCGACAACTGTGATGTGGGCGGCACACGATAGTCAACAGTCAAAACATCGAACTATCATTTCCAAAACATTTACTACTCCTTCTGGTATATCACTCATTTTTATAAAAACTCCAATTCTAATACTTGTTCTTTTATTTTATTTAAGATTGTATTTCTCTAAAAAATCGGTTAATCTAGAACGGTGGAATTTAATTCCTATGTCGTCAGGGTTAACTCCCATTGCCAATGCTAATAATTCCGTTATATATAATATTGGTATCCCATATGTATTCCCTGATATTTTTTCTGCTTTCTTCTGATTACTGTCAAATTGTTGGAAACATGCAGGGCAATTAACTATGATGGCTTCAGCTCCAGCGTTCATTGCGCTATTTAATTTATTTGCTAAAATCTGCATTGAAGGTTCCTCCTCTGTATTTCCTACCCCCGTGCCACAGCAGAGTACTTCTTCCTCATAATCTACTGGGGTTGCTCCTGTCGCTTCTACTACTTCTCGAAGTTTTACTGGTTTCATTGGATCGTCTGTTTGAACTATTTCTGATGGTCTATTGTAATGGCATCCAGTATGACAAGCTACTTTTAGGCCAGAAAGATCGTTTGTAATATGTTCTTTTATTCTTTCTGCTCCAACTTCGTGCAAGACTTCAACAAAATGTTTTACTTTTATATTACCTTTAAATTCTCGCCCAACTGTTTTTAATATTTCATTTATTTTCTCCTTTTCATGTTCATCGTGACTTAATTCTTGATTAACAAGCTTAAGCGTTTGAAAACATCCATTGCAAAGGGAAATTATATCTTTTCCTTCCTCTTCTGCGAGTGTAAGATTTCTGGCCCCCATTGCCATCCAACTCAAATGATCCGTTGAATTAAATCCAACTGGATCTGGACAACACGCAAAAGGGGCTTCAGAGGTTTTTATTCCCAGTTTATCAAATACTTTTCGCGCAGATGCTTCAATAAAGGGAATTCTGTTTCCAATGACACAACCTTGAAACATTTTATATTCTTCTGCTTTTGCCATTCTTAATCCTCCTTTTTTACTTATTTAATATTTTATTTAGTTTTGTTGCATTTAAAATTTTTTGAACCTCATTTACATTTGGGGGTTCAATTTTTGGAAGGTCCAGTTGTTCTCTTCTCCTCTCAACAGCAGGTTGCGGTGGAATTGCCTTTCCATTATCGTAAATTGTTGATGCCTGAGTAGTGTAATAATCAGGACCTTCTCCTGCAGCAATACTCATATTTTTTAATACGGTAAAAATTTCTGTTAACTCAATCTTTTGCGGGCATTCCTCGTCACAAGTATCACAAACAGTACATCCCCAAATACTAAAATTATTTTTTTGACCAATAAATGTATTAAGCCCTAAGAATGAATTCAATATGATTGGTCTGGGATTATACCGCTGATCAGATACTTTCGCAACAGGGCAAACATCTGTACAACGTGCGCATTGATAACAATATTTCAATGTATCGTCAATATGAGCATCCATTATTTTTTTTCTTAATTCGTAATCAACAACAACCATTTTTTTTCACACTTTTTATAAATTTTAAATTCATATTCAAAAAATCAAATAATTATTTTTAGATTCTATTTTATCCAAGGATCTGGTAATTTTAAGCCATCTAAAGCCTTATCTTCAAAGACTTGCTTCGCAACATGCATTAAGGTTTTTTCAATTCCAGCGATGTTATGATTTGTAGCAACTAATAAGTTAGCTTTTTTACAGATACCATCTGCGTCAGACCATATATTATACAATAGCAGGCCACGTGGTGCTTCAACTAATCCAATACCGTTGCCTTCTTTGGGCTCAACATCTAAAGTTTTACAGTCAGGATTTAAAATGTCAGGATCTTGAAGCAATGTCGCAATTACTTCAATCGATTCTACTAATTCTATTAGTCGAGCCCAATGATATGCAAAAGTATGATGTGATACTTCGCCGACTTTTGCTCTCATCGCTTTCAGAGCTTCGTCTGCTAAAGGAGTAGCCATCTTATCAGCGGCATTAATCATTGCCAACGTATTGGCACGATAAATTCCTTCAGGATATCCAGCAGGTTTATAATACATATGTGTCGCGTAAGAATGTTCTGGAATGTGTTCACCTAAGGCATCTAAATATTTCTGAGGTGGATAATCGAATTTTTCACCTGTTGGAGATACGATTCTAATGTCTCCTTCATAGATGTCATGAATCCCATTTTTAGTCATTCCAGCATAATAAGTAGGAACAACACCAACATTTGCTACTACATCCCAATAATCTTCTACAACTTTTAATCCAATATCAACTGTCTTTTTTGTCCACTCCACTTGATCTTCAATTTGTTTGAGAAATTTATCACGAATATCCTCATCTAAAGGCTTTTTTATTCCCCCAACAATTGCAGAGATGGGGTGAACTGATTTGCCTCCAATCGCAGCGCATAATTTTTGACCAAAATCCATCATTTTCAGTGCCATTGCACCTACATCTGGCATTTGAGTAATTACATGAACGACATTTCTTAGCGCAGGATCTGCCATTGGTCCTAATAAAAAATCAGGTGCAGCTAAAGCGTAGAAATGTAATGCATGCGAAGAGTATTGCTTAGCGTTTATTAATAATTTTCGTAATTTTAACGCTGGTTCAGGAATCGACACTCCCCACGCATCTTCAACAGCTTTTGTTGGAGCTAAATGATGAGGAATCGGACAAATACCGCAAATTCTTGGTGTGATTCTTGGAATATGCTCACAATAACGTCCTTCTAAAAATTTTTCAAAAAATCTAGTAGAAGTGATGTTAAATTGCACATTTTGAACTTTTCCATCGTCTCCTAAAACTAATCTTAATCCACCATGCCCTTCCAAACGAGTGACTGGCTCTACTTCTATTTCTTTTACCATTTTTACTCTTCCTCCATTATATCGTGATATTTATGGCCCAATGTACTAGCAGCTAAAGTAAATCTATTAAATAATCCGGCCGGATCTTTAATAAATTTCATTAATTCTTCAGGATCTCTATCAGCACAGAGAGATCCAAGCGTACTAATGAATTTAGTACCTTGGTCTTTTACTCCCAGAGGCGGACCAAAGCATCCAAGACAAGGTGCGTTTGCTTTATTGGGACAGATTGTTCCACACCCAGCTTGCGTCACCGGTCCTAGACAAATATAACCTTGCTCCAAAAAGCAAGTATCCATTGTGGGTAGCCCCTCATAATCTCGTTTCAATTCTGTTGGCACTTTATCAGCTACTTCTCTGTCGCAATGACTACATACTGTCTTAGAGCTAAATTTGAAATTAGGATCATCCTTTAATAAATATAAAGCAGTCCCTACTATTTCGTCCATAACAGCGTTTCCTGTAGGCGCGACATCTAGTACTAATTTTCCTCCAACTTCTTTAACCTTAAAACTTTCTGGTTCGTAAGCTAATCGTTGGATTAAATCGCCACGGAAGTAAAAATTTGTTATATTTGAAACTCCTAAATATAAATCTAGAAAGTGCTGTAAACTTGCGCCTAACTGTGGTGTTAATGATTTTACATTATCAATAATATTTTTTAATTGTGTAACTTTTTCTCCCGGTTTCGCTGTTGGTTTGAAGCATCCGTAACAAATATCGCCATCATTTGGGCACATTAAATCACAACCAGCAGCAGTAATTGATCCATAACATAATTCATCTTTATCTAAGAAACAACCTTCTTTGAACAAATTACATGACTCACAAATATTACCGTTTTTATTAAGGGAGGCAGGTCCTTCTCCAACAAGCGTAAGTAGATATGAAATTGCAGCAACAATATTATCTGTTGTTGGAGGACATCCAGGAATAAATACATCAACATCGATAATATCTTTAACATTTACAATATAATCTTCAAATCCAGGGACGTGTTCAGTTGGTTCTTTAGGATTTTCATCTGTGATTGACTCTGTTTCCATAAATTTTCTTCTGACTAACTCATCTTTGTCAAAAAGATTAGCTAATCCCTTGACACTACCATAACAAGAACATGCTCCAATTGCAACAATTACGGCGCATTTCTTTCTCATCAACCTAACATTTTCAGTATCATCTTTTGTTCTTGCTACACCTTCAATAAATCCTACAACAATATCGCCGTCTGGTCGAGCTACTAAAGATTCGTGTTTGAAATCAACAACAGCTGGCCAATAAACAATCTCCAATTCTGGCAGAATCGGGAGTAATCCTAAGTGAGCATTTACGAGGCTCTGATGGCACCCCCAACATGACGATAATTGCATAAATGCTACTTT
>JBHLJY010000035.1:0-3322 GCA_048887225.1 Candidatus Hodarchaeota archaeon | reverse complement strand
CATTAAATTGAAAATATTCCTAAAATATTATCTGAATTAAAAGCATAATCACAATAATTATTTTAAGGTAAACCAAAGATTTATTTTGGTAAATTTTTATGAACATTATGATCATGGTTCAAATAGAACATTACTCTGGAGCCAAAACCATCTCTGATAAGAAATCTGTAAAACAAGAAATTAATATCATAAAAAAGAAAGCTAAATTAAAACTAAAAGATAAAAGCTTTCAAGATGCTATTGATCTATATAAAAATGCGATTGTTTTAGCAACTAATTGGGATCTTAAAGAAACAATAAAAGAATTGGAGAATTTTATCAGATTAACGCAAATACAAGGTTTAAAGGAGTTAAAAAAGCTTATTGAAGAAAAGGCATATATAGCGGAAGACCAAATCAATTATGAAAGAGCTATTGAATATTATAACAAAGCTAATAAAGTTGCTACGGAAATCTTTAAATTAGGAATCGTAAATATGAAAAAAGAAATTAAACGATTAGAAAAAAAATCAATAGAATTAGAAAGAGAACTCAGGACAGTATATAAAAATTATAAATAATCACATCTGTTAATAATTGAACACTTTAATTTATTATCACTTATTTTGAACTAAACTTTATGATTTTCGAAGTATTTTACGTATGCGAAAATCATCTATTTATTAATGAAATAAAAAAAAATAAGAATAGTTGAGATTATTATTTTTAATCTTCTTTCTTTTTACCTTTAGCCATGGCACGTCTAGCAAATATCGTCATAAAAACTCCAATAATACCATAGCTAGCAGGTCCTAATAGTAAACCAATTATAATATCAGTTACCGTCCCTGTTATAGTTCCTGCAATTATACCAGTAACTATAAAAATTATTAAGCCAATTAAACCCATTCCAGCACCGAGACCTATAAGGAATTTTCCAGGAGCAAGACTTTTAAATGCTATAATCACTCCAATTATTACTGAAATTCCGCCTCCCGCAGCTATAAATATACAAACAGCCAAAAAAATTCGAAGAAATGTTTTATAGTCTGGGAATTGTATAGATAAAAACTCAACTATTAACTCATATATAGCAGCAGACCCAATTATAGACGCGATAATCATTAATATTCCACCAATAATACAAAATATAGAAGCAGCAATATTTCTCATTTTATTAACCCTTTTTTTAAGAAACTCATTTTGTAATAAAAATAAAATTATTTATTATCTGATTGTGCATAAATATATAAATATTTTTTTTGCTCTACGCATTTTAATATCCTTCAGAGTTATAAAGAATAATTTCATTCAAATTCATTTTGAAATTAAAAGAGATTTACTCCCCTTAAAAAATTTAAATAAAATAAGTTGGTATCATTTGTCTTGTTTTAAATTAAAGACGACTTTCTAGCGCATAAGATAATTCAAAACCGCAGCTTCCGCAATACTTACTATCTTTAATATTTTCTAAATTACAAACTGGACATTTAATTTTTTCAGTAGTACTATTATAATCTACTATCTTGACTTGTGGTACTTCTTCTTCTGCTTCACTAATCTTCTTCATTTTTCTACGACCGATTATTGTTATTATAACACCTATAAAATATAAATTTAAAAGCAATCCCAATGCAAATAAACCAAATTTTTCCCATGTATTAATTGGACCGATAAATGTTATTTCAAAAGCGATGAAAAAAAGTATTCCAATCAATCCCATCCCAGAACCAAGAGATATTATTAATTTCCCAATCTTATATAAATTTATGATTACCAAAATTGTCCCAATAATTACTGAGATGCCTCCACCTAAAATTACAAGAAATATTACAGTAAGGAAAATATTTAAGACGGAGGTCAACTCAGGACCTATAGTAGCACTAACATATGGGACAGCAAATTCAAAATATAACTCGATTAATAAAATAAAGATTTGCAATCCACCTACAGATCCGATAAGCATAAGAATTCCGCCAATAAAGCAAATTAATATCGATTTTTTTTTTACTTTCATTTAGTTTATTCTCAGTATTTAATTCTAATTATTTTTTTAAATAAAGAGCACTATAAACAAATAAATTGAAGATAATTTTTGTTTATAAAATTATTATAGACCAATATTAGTTTAAAAAAATTATAAGAATTTTATTATTTAAGTATTTAATTTAGGTTTGATAAGTTCAATTCTATGGGAATTAGTATAAATATTCATTTTTGCTCCTCTAGCAAATCCAATTAATGTTATTCCGTAAGCGAAAGCTAATCGAATTCCTGATTCAACTGCCGCTGATAAAGATGCAACAATTGGAATTTTTGCCCTTACTGCTTTTAAAACGCAATCACCCGTTAACCTTCCTGTTGAAGTTAGAAATTTATTTTTAAAATTTTCTTTTTTTAGAAGAATCTCTCCTATAACTTTATCTATTGCGTTATGACGACCAATATCTTCTTTACATGCTAATAATTCACCTTTAAAATTAAATATCGCAGCACCGTGACATCCTCCCGTTTCTCTATATAAAGGTGTTTCTATTTGCATTTTTTTTATACTTGAATAAATAATTTCTGAGCTTAATTTGATATCATTTTCAAGGATAGGTTTTACATTTCCTTCATTTAAAGATTTTTTTATGATATTACGCCACGATGATGATATTCCACACGTGGTATCAACGACTCGACTTACAGGATTGATATCTAAATTCTCTATATTAAAATCAATTGTATCGTTTAAATTGATAAAAATCTTATTATCCAACTCATTTACTTTAATTTCTTTAATATCTTCAATACGATTTAAAATTCCAATAGAATATAAGAAACCTACAGCGAGTTCCTTTAAATCTTTGGGTAAACATATAATATTTACAAGAGGTTCAGAATTGACAATAATATCAATAGGACTCTCAACTAGGACTATATCTTGCATTTCTTCTTTTTTATCTTTCTTTATTCTGGTAATATTGACTTTACGCTTAAACATTATTTATCTTCTTGCTTTTTATCATTGTTAATTATTTGTTCTTCTTTTTTAAAACTTATATTTTCAACCAAAAATCTTCAAATTAAAGAACTTACTTTTTTGTACCATCTTTCCGAAAAAAGAAGTATTAAATTCATTTACTTTATATACATTATAATAGTGGTAGACTTAGATAAATCTTCTGGAGTGAAAGCATTCATTGATGGCAAAGCTGCCAAAAAAGAAATTAATTACATAAAAAAGAAAGCTAAATTATCCATGAAAGATAAGAATTTTGAAGATGCCATTGAACTTTATAATAACGCGATTATTTTAGCAACTAATAATAATCTTAGAGAAACAATAATAGAATTGGAG
>JBHLJY010000034.1:0-19080 GCA_048887225.1 Candidatus Hodarchaeota archaeon | reverse complement strand
GAAAGTACATAAATGTTTTATTAAGAGATAATTATTTACGGTCTTATTTCTTTAAAAACTTCGGGTTCTTTATTTCCAAATGGTTGATATTCTATATTTTTTTCCACTAATTTTTGTTGACATCTTGGACAATATCCTTTTTTCTTGAGAGCATAAACAATAAGATAAGGATTGAGGAATGTAAAACCCCACATAAAATAGAGGAAAAATAAAATTCCCCCTAAAAATGGTGATAATGAAGCGAGGAAAATTAAAACGATAATAAACATAACAACTGTCCATATCCCAAAATGAACCATATTAAATTTTGATTTGCTAGGAAAAGCATTCATCTTACAACTTTCGCAAAACATCATATCGTTTATGTCTTGGGGCATTATTCCTAAAGAAAGAAAATCAATATTTTATTTAATAATTTTTAAATAGTGAACGTACATAAATGTAAAATATAAAAATAAAAAATAGAAATTAAAAAAAAATAAAAAGGAGGGAGTTAAATGGATACAATGTTAATAATTCTATGGTGTGTAATAGGGATTTTCGTACTAATTTGGATATTGAGTGGATTAAGAGTAGTTCTTGAATATGAACGAATGGTTATTTTTCGGTTAGGAAAATATAAAAGAACTGCTGGACCTGGTGTGGTGTACAAATTGCCGATATTTGAAAAATCTAAAAAACTTGGTCTAAGAATTATGACACTGGATATACCTTCACAAAAGTTTATAACAAAAGATAACATTCCCGCGATCGCGAATACAGTAGTCTATTTTAAAGTCGAGAATCCAGAATGGGCAATAACTAAAATTGAAAACTACAAATACGCTGTACTACAATATACTCAAACTGCCATTAGAGATGTTCTAAGTAATATGGAATTAGATAATGTTTTAACACAAAGAGAAAAAATTGCAACTGATATTAAGAATATAGTTGATAAGGAAACGGCCACATGGGGGATCGATATTCAAAGCATAAAAATGCAAGAATTCAGTCTACCAGAAAATATCCAGAGAGCAATGGCGGCTCAAGCAGAAGCAGAGCGTGAGAAGAGAGCTTCGATAATTGCCTCACAAGGAGAAATGGAGGCTGCTGGAAACTTAAGTAAAGCAGCCCAAGAAATGGGCAAAGCTCCAGGCGCTCTATATTTACGAACATTGTCAACTCTTAGAGACATTTCCCAAGATCCTTCACAAAAAATAATTATGCTATTGCCAAGTGATTATGGAAAATTACTTTCTAAATTAGTAAAATAAAACCAAATATTTTTATATATATTTTAGCACTTGGATATAAATGACTCCTCCATATTTACTTACCGTATGATACTTTTTTATCTCTTTTTTTTTCTTTAAAGTGGATTGTCTTCTCCTCAATATATCCGGACCGATCCTCAATATATATACTTTGCTTATTAGTCATTTCTAAGAAGGTCTTCTATTTCATCAATCACATTTATTTCTATACTATTACTCTATTATATGATACTTCTGTTATTCAATTATTTTCTTTTAAAAACTCAATATCGTCTGAGTAGTTTAAATTGATATAGTATTTTTTCGGCCTAGATCGATAATTTTCTTTTGTATCTAATTTAATTGGTTTACCTGTTCTTTTATTATATTTTTTATCAACGATTTTTTCAAAATAATTCTTAACATCTAAAATAGTAATCTTTTTAATATATTTATCAATGTAGTTTAAACATTCTAAAATAATTCCTTTCTGATTTCTGAATTCTTGATAAGATCGTTTTTCTACTTCTTTTAAATATCCGTTTATAAGCTCGAAGTCATATTGATTGATACTATATGTAATATCATTTTTATTTAGGATTTCCATTTTATATTACCTCATATTCATAATTTGCTTTCATTTTGATGATTTTCTTATCCTCTAAATCGTTACAGATTTTAATTATTTCAGGTTCATCTTTTTCTAAAACAATTGAAAGTTCTTCGGAAGTATAAGATCTAAATTTTAAAAGTTTCAAAATCTGACCTTTTAACTTTTGCTTATTAACTATGGTCTTAGAATTAGTTATTTCTTTTTTTAACTCTTTTATTTCTTTCATATATTCTTTTCGTTCTTCCTGAAAAGATGTGATTAATTCTCTTACTTGTTTTAGCTCTTCAGTTTTATTCATCTTATTGTTATTTTCAATTGTTCTTTTTAGCCCTCTTTCAATGATTTCATTAACAGCAAATCGAATTAATTGAGAAACAGAAGGAAATCTATTCTCTTTAGCAAATTTATCCCATTCTTCCTTTTCTTTGGTATTAATTCTAATCTGTATGTAAGCTTCTTTTTTTGACATTTTATTATTCATATCCATATAAATTTTGTAATTCTCTATAATAATAATATTAAAGTAACTATATAAATGTTATGACAATATAATGACATTGTCAATATAATACGCAAATATTACTGTAATATTAATTCTCGTTTTCTATCTTTTTTTATATCATTAAATTAAAATTATTAAGTGATTGAGGATGGAAAGCTTCATTAGAAATGCTCGAACAAGAGAGAGAATTTATTCAAGAAGAGATGGTTTAGGTCATGCGAACATTAAGATACTTGGATGTGGAGGTGCTGGAAATAATACGCTTGATCGATTAATGAAAATTGGAATTCAAGGAGCAAAATGTGTTGCTTTAAATACTGATCAACAACATCTTGATGCGACAGATGCTCATATAAAAACATTAATTGGCAGGAATTTAACAAGAGGTCTTGGAGCAGGAGGAAATCCAGAGATAGGGAGAGCTGCGGCTGAAGAATCAAGAGAAGACTTAACTAAAATTTTAAGAAATACAGATTTAGTCTTTATTACCTGCGGTGAAGGTGGCGGAACAGGAACTGGAAGCGCTCCTATTGTAGCAGAAATAGCAAAACTTGAAGGTGCAATAGTAGTAGGAGTAGTAACAATTCCATTTGCAACAGAAGTAGGTAGAATTGAAAAAGCAAAGGAAGGACTAAATCTATTAAAACAATATGCTGATACATTGGTTGTAATTGATAATAATCGTTTGTTAGAAATTGCTCCAGATCTACCAATAATGGAAGCCTTCAGCGTAGCCGATGAGGTTTTAGCGAGTATGGTTAAGGGTATTACTGAAACAATTTCATTGCCATCTTTAATTAATTTAGATTTTGCTGATGTAAGAACTATCTTAAGTACTGGTGGAGTTGCGATTGTCGGTGTTGGAGAATCAAATGGAAAAGAAAATCGTGTAGATGAAGCCATTACAGATGCACTGAATTTACCATTATTAGATGTATCAATTGAAGGTGCTAAAGGGGCATTAATTCACGTATGTGGAGGAAATGATATGACTTTGGCTGAAGCTAATTCAGTTGCGCAAAGAATATATGAAAAAATGGATGTTACCAATTCTATGGTAATATGGGGCGCACGAGTTTCCGACGAATTTAATGGGTATATAAGAGTGATGCTTTTAATAACTGGAATTTCATCACCTCAAATTTTCGGTAATAGTTCAGAGAATTTATCACTCTACAATTCAGATTTGCCAAGTGCTAAAGTTGGACCTAATTCATCAAAATTATCTGATGATATATTTGACATTAGTGAAATAGCTTTCGAATAACCTAATTGCAACCTTTCTGTGGAGTTTTTATAATCCAATTTAGAAATTCATTTTCAGTAAAATGTGAATTTTCTTTTGATGGATGGGCTATAAAAGTTATGATATTCCCCTTGATATTCGTAAAAGGGAAAAATATAATCAACTATTTATTATCAATATTTTAAGAAATAAAATTTAAAATTCAGGTTTGTAAACCTCTCTAAACTTCTCTTTTTTCTTCTCTGTATATCTATTTTCTAGAAATTTTATTACAACATGATGTGGTATACCATTTATTAACATACTAACTGCTCTTCTCGCAATTTGTAAATTTTCGTAATCAGCTATGATTGAAACTGTTTTTCCATAAACAGAAATAAAGGATTCTGCATATTTTTCGATTGCTTTTCGCATCTCTCCCTCTCTCCCTATTATTCGACCTTTTATCCTTTTTATTCGTTTATTTGATTTCCCTAATATTGATAAAAGGTTAAAAATTTCGAGATCATACATATCTTCTATTAATTTCATTGCCTTAATCGGATTAAATCCTCTATTTATTGCTGTAACTACTTTTTGAGCCGTGTAAATGTTTAATGGATTATAATTAGGATCATTTATTACAGGTTTTATTTCACAATCTCCTGTTTTACTGTCTAACTCTATTTTTACACCTAATTTTTTTTCGATTTCTTCTTTTGTTTTCCCACTTTTCCCTATTAAAACAGCAATCCTATTTTTCCCGATTTTCATAAATCTGCCTAGTTATATTTTACAAGTAAAAATTAATTCATAGTTTTTAAAGAATCAAGTTTATTTATTTTTTCTATTATGATTCTATATATTAATAACATCGTAATAGAATTTTTTAGGATCTGGTATCTCTAGACCCATTTTTTCAAAATAATTAAATATATTTTTAATATCTCTTACTAAATAAATTTCAGCTTTAGGATGTTGAATGGAAACTGCTTGGGAGATATCTATTATAACAGGTTTTTGGTTATGATATAAAATATTAAATTCTGACAAATCTCCATGAACTAATTTGGCTTTTTGATATAAAATTTTAATAAACATTAAAATTTCATTAAATAAGTTAATAAGATCTTTAGGATTTTTGATATCTTTTAATAAAGGGGCAGGAATGGACTCAAAACCAATATATTCCATTATTAAAATATTATTCTTAATATATAACGGTTCGGGTACGCTTAATCTGGCTTTAAAGGCTCTTTGTAGATTTTTATATTCTTTACTTGCCCACAAATAAATAATTTTTGAAACATTGTGTGGAATTTTTTTGAATCTAGGATCTCCTATAATATAATTGCGCATCCATTTTGAGGTATTGCTATCAATTTTATAAATTTTTACCGCAACTTCATTATTTTTTTGATCATAAGCAAGATAAATATTCGCCTCTTTTCCAGCTGAAATTACGCCTTCTATTCTTTCTAAGGGGCCATTAGTTAACAACTTATTTAATTGGAAAACTGTCCGTTCGTCAAAAACAGATTCTATAACTGCCCTTTTTTTTGTTTGGTCGATTTTTTTAATTCTCTTATAATCTATTTTCTTTTTTTCCAAATCATCTATACTCGAATCCATCTTATCAACTAATTCATCTTCTGACTCTTCGTCTAACTCATCGTCTACGCTGAAATCATTATTTTCCAAAGATCATTCCTCCGTTCTGTTTTTTATTAGAATCTTATTGTTAAAAAAATAAGGGTATTCCTTTATTAATTTAGTACCTTGTTCATTTCGAAGTAGCACTTTATTTTTAGATAAATTCTCAACTATATATTTTTGATTATCTATTAAAATTACATCTTTTTTGTCTATTGGTAAAAATTTTATTAAACTCTTTAATCTATAAAGATTCCTCCCTTTTTGAGAATCGCGTCCTACCAATTTCTTAGATCTTTTCAAGATAAAATGATAATTGGGTTTTAAAAACTTTATAATATAATTCATCAATTCATTCGTGCTTAAATAAAGGTCAACACCAAATTTCTGATCTTCGATTTTTGAAATATATTGCTTACGATCTTTCTCGTTTAATTTCTCCACATATATATGAATCTCGTCTAAAACTTCCTTTATTAAATCGAAATATGTCTCATCTTTAACTCGCAATTGGATAATTGATAAGAAGTATGTACCTCCTCTTAAATTTAAACAGGTTTTACATAAGTCGTAATTTAAATTAATATTAATTTTTTCTTGATAAGTTATTCTATTATCACTTTTGAGTGTTCCTCTAACCATTGAGATAAGTGATTTCAATAAATCTTTTGAAGAATACACAAAACTTTCTTGATCAAAAGAAATTGAAAAATCAATATTGTTTTTTTTAAAATATGGTTTTAGAACAAATCTTCTAATTGAATCTTCAATAATAAAGAAAATCTCATTATTTTCTGGTTCAATCCAGACCTTTTTTTGTGAATAATTCCCACAGTCAAGGCAAATTTTTATTGATAATTTCATTGGCAATTTAAATAATGGATTTTCCTTCAAATAACACTTAAGACACATTCCATAATTAGGTGCAAATTCATCGAGATCTTTTCCACAAATCGCACAAAATCTATTTGGCATTAAAACATCATCTTCATTGCCATTGGAACACCATTAATAAAACGAACCCCTTCTTTGGGGAGAATCTGACAATCAATAGCTTTATTTATAATTTTTTTTCCTACAATATTAAAATAAGACGCTTGTTTTAGAATATCAATCGCATCATCTATTTTTATTAAATTTCCACCAAAGAATTGATTTGATATTTCAATTCTTAAATTCCCTTTCTTAAATACTTGATTCAACAATTCCTCATCACAAGCAGCCACTGTTTCAATTTCGTTTTGGACATGAATCTTTAGATATACTTTCATAATACTTAAATTAGCTTATTTTTAGTATTTGTAAAATTATTTTTCTTTAATTTCTAGTCTCGCACCGCAAGCTGCACATTTAAGAAACAACTTTTTACCTTCTCTTTGAATTTCTGTGTCGGGCTTGTTACAAACATCACATAAAACATAATTTTTAGTATAGTTTTCAATTAATCGATTTAAGACTTGTTCCTTATAAATACTTTTTAAAAATAATTGTTGCCCGCGTATTTCTCCCATAGTTCCTGCTTTTTTTAAAAAAATCCCTAGGAAGTCTCGTGCGTCCCTATTAAGTGTATTTATAATTTTTGAAAAGTTTACTATAAAAGTATTTTTGCTTTCAATTCGAAGTTCTACCTTAGGAATTTCAAATCTTGAAGAACGTTTCACATCTTCAGGAATTTTCTTATAAGCCCTATCCAATAGTTTTTCATAATCGTATAAATCCATTTTCAACTAAATCGTTTTATCTTTTTTATGAAATAATATTAATTCTTAAGAAAAATATTTTTACAATTTTATAAGAAGAATTTTTAAAAATATTTTTAATATGTTTGGTATATATCTTTTTCTGATGGATAAATTCTCGATTCCATCTCTAAATCTCTAATATATTTTCTTAATTTATCTTCAGAAATTTGTAGAATTTCTTTAATTTCTTTGAAACTTATTCCGTTTCCCTCTATTGAATGTTTTTCTACAATCGAGTAAATTTCGCCTTTAAGATCATCAATTTTTAAGGAATTTTCACCTTCAAAGAGGTCATTAATGTCTATTTCACTTGAAATTTTATCGATATCAAATTGTTTATCCAAATCTTCTGGAATATCTTGAATTTCTCCTGAGCTAATTTTTTTAATTATTTCTGCGTCTCTTAAAAGGATAAAGTTTGGATCTTTTATTTTTTTGATAATCTCAGGTGATATTTGGATATCTTCTCTCCATTTTCTGATTAAACCAATAACATCAATAATATCTCCTTTAATATAATTTTTAAATTGATCTGGATTTGCTCTCCATAAAATAGCTCTAATTAATCCCGTACCATCATCTAAATCGAATTCAATCCTTAAATTAGAACGATCCTCCTCTTCTAAAAGAAAGTCATCGTCATTTGATTGGGGACTTAGGATCTCTCTTTTATCGATTATAGTTGCCACAATTCGAACTCTCTTTACATCTCCAAAAATAGTATAGAGGGATTTTTTTTCGATTGAATACATTCCCTCCATAATATTTTTTATCCAACAACGAATAGCAGGAAATCTCTTAAAACTTTGTATCTCATTCATATAAATATTAACTCTCAAAAATTAATTCTAATTCAACGAATAATATTTGGATTTTATTTATTATAGAAATATCTATTAAACAAAAAATATCTTTAAACATATTTTTAAAGATTAAATTTAGATGAATATTTTAAAAAAAATATAAAAAGATTTAAATGGTAGCGGGGGTTCGATTTGAACGAACGATCTCAGGGTTTCTTAATAGCAAACTGGCTTTTTATTTTTAAGCGGAGTTTTACCAGTTATGAGCCCTGCGGCATAAACCAGGCTAGCCCACCCCGCTAAAAGTTATTCCTATGAGATATTTAAGTAATATTTATAAGATAATAATAAACTATTCTTTTAATTTTTTTCTTGTTTTAATTATTATGGGTTTATTAGTATTAAGAAATATCAATCAGTAAAAAAACATAAATCTTACTATAGTTTTTAGCATTTACAAAAATTATATCATGTTCTTTATACTTTTACTAAAATTTAAAACCAATAACCTTAATTTTTTTAATTAATTTTGAATAAGAAAAAATTGCAAGTTATAATTAAATGAGTTTTTTCGATATAATAACTTCCGTAATAACGAATCCATGGTTCTTAATCTCCTTAATCTTTTGGCTAATTGTGTTAGTTTTAATTTTTGTCCTACGGAATAAAAAAGAGAGTATTACCGTATTCTTTCCTTTCATTGCTATGTTGAGGACTAAAAAATTGAACAATTTAATATCGAAAATATCTAGAAAGGCTCCTAGGTTTTGGCGAATTTTTTGGACTATAGGAATATTTGTGTCGTTTTCATTCACTATTTTTGCAATTTTTTTCTTTTTCGTAAATTTCATAAATCTCATATTTCAGCCAAGGTTAGAACATGCTGTAACACCACTGATACCAGGTGTCACTGTAGATCTCCCGCTTTTTGCCTATTTAATAATCCCATTACTCTTTATATTGACAACTCACGAATTAGCACATGGAATAGCAGCTAATACTGATGGAGTTGATATTAAATCTACTGGCGTTTTAGGAGTAGGATTATTCTTTTTAATTGGAATGGGAGCTTTTGTTGAAGTGGACGAAAGAGAATTAAATTCACCAAAATTTCATAGAAACACACGTTTAAGAATCGCTGCTGCTGGTACTTTTGTAAATGCAATAACAGCTGGTATAGCTTTCTTGTTATTGCTGAATTTCACATTTTTAATATCACCAATTTATGGCGATCGAGTTATTCAAGTAGATACTGTATTAAAAGAAGAAGAGGGAGGATTTAATTACGGAAGGCTCTCAAAAGGAGATGTTATTACAGCTCTTAAAAAAAAAGACTCAAAGGAGGGATTTATTAATATTAACGGAGATGAATACTATAGCCTTCAAAATCTATTAAATAACGAAACCATTAAAATAAAATGTTCTCCTGGTGATAGATTAACATTAAAAATATATAGGCCAAGAGTAGACAAAACAATTGAAAAGGAAGTAAAGCTAGGACCGCGTTACAAAATAGGAATTTTATACAATTATATCTCCAATAGTAAATTAAGAATTACTTACATTTATTCAAAAGAAGAGGATGGAAATAATTACAATAAAGATTTAAAAGAAGACCTAATTATAACAAAAATTAATGGTACGCGAATAGATGTTGAAAAAGGAGATACACTTGAGAAGCTATTAACTAATTTTAATTTGAAAGAGATAAAATTGACCTCTGAATCTGGAAAAAAGTATTATTTAGATGTTGACCTTGATGGTGTTCTTATCGGGATTTTAAGCAAATTGTATTGGATGCCTAGAAACGATAACATCATAGCAAAAATTCTTGGGGGTAATTTTCCTGACTTTTTAATTAGGGAAATTATCTGGTTTTGGATAATAGCATTTAGTGTAACTCTATTTAATATGCTTCCTCTGCCAATATTCGATGGTGACAGAATGGTAAAAGAAATGGTTAATTGGGGCGTTGGAGAAGAGTATAAATCTAAAAAAGAAAAAAAAGATAAATTTATATATAAAAAAGAAGAAAAATTTTACGGATTATCTGAGTATCGAGTCGACAAAATAGATTCAATAGAAATTTTAATGCAAAATCAATCAAAAATAGAAGAACAAAGTAAAATTCTATTGGGTAAAAAAAACTACAATCTAATCGATAAAATTGGAGATGGATATAAAAGTACTGTGTCTTTTGATTTTCCTGATCAAACGGAATTAAGAGAAAACTCAATTATTAAAGTATCATACCAATACTGGCACGACGAGAAAAAACGATTAAAGAAAAATATTTTAAATACGATTAGATTTATAACATTGTTTATTGTTCTCGGAAATTTTTTATTATCATATCTTCAATTAGGAAATGTAGCATTTTGGTTAAGCTAAAAATTAATTATCCTTAGATTTTAACGATTAAATACATATGAATAACATTAATAATTATAATCTTTTTTTAAAGAAAGGAAAATGCATTTATTGCTCCAATTCAATTGTAATTCATAGAAAACATTCTGGTGAACAATTATGCCCTCATTGCTTTGAAAAAAGTGTAGAAAAAATAATTTATAAAACGATATCTAAATATAAAATGATTAGATCTCAGGATAGAATTATTGTAGCTCTATCTGGAGGAAAAGATTCAATAACTCTCTTATATAATTTAATGAAAATTCAAGAGAAGTCTTATTGTTCTGAACCATTGATGGCTCTTATAATTGATGAAGGAATTAAGGATTATAGAGAAAATAGCGTCAAAAAGGCCGCAAGTTTCTGTAAAAAATTTGACGTTGAATACGAAGTTATTACCTTTAAAGAAAAAATTGGGAAAACTTTAGATGATATTATAGATATTAAAAAAAAATCATCTGAATATAAATACGCTTGTAACTATTGTGCAATAATTAGGAGAAGATTATTAAATGACAGCGCAAAAGAATTGGGAGGAACTGTATTAGCGATGGGTCACAACCTAACCGATATCGCAGAAACATATCTTATGAATATTCTACACAAAAGGTTGAACTTAATATCAAATCAATATTTTTTCAAGCAAGAAAAACCAAAGCTCTCTCGATTTTTTATCAGAAAGGTGATGCCGTTAATTAAGATACCCGAAGAGGAAATATTTTTATACGCAAATATTAAGAAATTCAATTATTACGCCTCTCATTGTCCGTATAGAGAAAAAGATCCAATTCTAAGAAAGCGAGTATTAGGTTTTATTCAAGAGTGTAAAAAATATAGTCCAGAAATAGAATTTAATTTGCTTAATTGTTTTTTGGAATTATCCGAGATATTATATGATCATTATGAACGAATACCTCGTAAATTTTGTCAAAAATGTGGATATCCAAGTGGTAAATATGAATTATGTAGCTATTGTAATTTCGTAAGGGAGTTTGGAGATTAATTTATATTAATTAAATATTTTCCGAACTCTTTTAATTTAGAGTATTCTCTTATTTC
The DNA here is from genome assembly GCA_048887225.1 of Candidatus Hodarchaeota archaeon. Lineage (GTDB taxonomy): Archaea > Asgardarchaeota > Lokiarchaeia > Sigyniarchaeales > SOKP01 > LW40-45. The sequence goes on along the minus strand of JBHLJY010000034.1, from coordinate 7,836 downwards.
CTCTTTGAATAGAGGAATTTCAATCAAATTTTTCCCCAATTTATCTCTAAAAACATCTCTTATCTTATAAAGATTTCCATGTTGCATCTCGCTACGAGCTTTACAGAAATCACATAATTTATTCGTATCCTGATATAACTGATTAACTATAATATTAGAAACGGGGATATTATACTTTACTAATTCATTCAATAGTCGACCAGTTTCCGCAATTGCCATCTCTTCTGGTATCATTACAATAACAAACGAATTTACTTTTGGATTCATTAAATCATCTCTCGCATTTAAAATAGAACTATTTAATCTTTCTAAAAGTTCTAATGTGTTATCTTTCTTTTTATCTCCCCCTGTAAACATTCTTTTTAAGGATCCGAACAATTTTCCTACTTTAATTCTTAATCTTAATAATTTGCCAATCCACCCTGATAAAGTTTCGGGAAGACTCAAAAATCTAAGTGTATGACCTGTAGGAGCAGTATCAAAAACAATTAAATTATAATCGTGTTCGGTTTCGATAAATTCTAGAACTTTAGCAAAGGCTAAAGCTTCATCAATTCCCGGGGGAGTTAATGAAGATAATTCCCGCATATCCTCCATTAATGGCATATCAGCTATTCCAGATAAACCAATTTCTTCCATTGGATTAACATTTGTTATTCCTTGAAATTCTGCCATATTAGCTTTAGGATTAATCTCCATTGCTGTTAAATTACTAATACCTTCAATTGGCGTTGGGATCCCTGGTTGTAATTCTACTCCTAAACTATCTCCTAAAGAATGAGCAGGATCAGTACTAATAACCAAAGTATTTCTACCACTTTCAGCTGCCCAAATTGCAGAACTTGATGCGCATGTTGTTTTCCCAACGCCCCCTTTGCCTCCAAACATGATCATCTTTAAATTTAATAAAAGATCTTTTAATTCCATCTTTATTTTACTGCCTTTACATTGTATTTAATATTATGTTTAAAAACTAATTGGTATAAAATAATTTATAATTGTTATTCAATCATTTTATTATTTAATAACTAAGCTTATAACGCAAAATTGCCACAATCCCTCCAAATGTATTATATAACATCTCCCCTTCTTCAGTTTCAGAAGAAAGAATCTCTATATATGTTCCACTGGTTTGAGCAATTTCCCCAAGTTCTTCAATGATTGAGTTTTTGTCAACAATATTAAAAGTATTTGAGTTGCATTCAGGACAACTCTTTTCTTGGATAATAGATTCCAAATTGGCTAATTCGTGTTCCCTTACTGTTCTAAATTCCATATATCCACAGTTTGAACATTTTAATTTTGCTCTATATGAATCTAATTTTTCAGAAAGTATTAAAGTATCAACAGCACTGTAACTTAATGCCTTTTGCACTTCTTCAAGACCATAAGTCGCCAAACCTGTATCATTTGATATCTCGTTCATAAATCGTTGCATTACTAACTTTTCCCGAATATATTTCACGTCTTCAATTTTTTCTTTAACCTTTTCTATTAACGCTCGAATTCCCTCGCTCCCACTATAACCAAGATCAACAACCTCTAATATTTTATCTCGTAATCTATAATCTAAACTTTCATCATTTACAAATTTCTCTTTTGATGGGCCAGGTCCACCTATAAATATACCATTTAGGTCTTCTATGTTTAAAAATAATTTATTGATCTCGTCTGATATTCGGCGATAAAATCTTTTTTCTCCTTCCTCAATTAACCTTTCATATCTTCTCTGTGATTGCCCCCCAGCTCTATGTTTACCATGAATACCCGATGTAAAATCTCTTACAATCTCCACATGGTTCCCTCTAAGATAACCTACAGCTGATTTTTTTCTTCCTATAACTAATAATCCATAAGTTTCTTTAGGTATCAGCATTTCTTCCAGCGGTGACAATAGAAATTCGCTAGCACAGTGATATCTGAACGTTTTAATTTTATCTGGTGGATTAACTATAAATAATTCGTTTTTTTCTGTTCCTGGAGTATTATTTTGTGGAATTGCTCCAGAAAACATAACTAATCCATTATCAGGAACTTCTTTAATATTTTTTAATTGACCCATAAGAGTTGAAATACTATCTAATACATTTTTTCTGGTTAATTTAGACTTAATGTTCTGACTTTCGCTTATCTCGTTTTTAAGATAATTTGTTATGTCAGAAAGTTTGCGGTCGTGCGGAATATATAACGATATTAATTCTGTATGAAAACCTTTTTTACTCTTTAGAAGCTCCAATAATTTCTTTGTCTTATAAATATCTAAATCAGTGCTTTTCCCTTTTACTTCAGTACCCATAATTATCTACAAAAATTAGTAAACATACAAAAGATAAATTTTTTTTCTTTTTCGAAATTTTTAACTTTAATATATAGTTTCAATTCCAGATTTTTAAATTTATGAAAGAGAAGGAAAATCAAAACGTTCCAAAAGATCATCCGAGATATAAAAGCTTAAAATATCGGCATAAAATTATTGAAGCTTTGAAAAAATTAGTAGTTACAGAAGCGGGTTTAATTGCTCACGGAAGGGGAGAATGCTTTGATTATATTTTAGGTGAAAAAACCAATAAAATAGCAATAAAAGCAATAAGAGCTGCGGTTGCTCAATTATTAATTTCTAATAAACCAGTTATAAGTGTAAATGGAAATATAGCAGCTTTAGTACCTAAAGAATTAGTTAAATTATCTAAAATATTGAATATTCCTCTTGAAATAAATCTTTTTTACAGAAAGGAAGGTAGAGTTGAAGCAATTAAGAATTTATTAGAAAAAGCAGGTGCAAAAGAAATTCTTGGATTAGACGAATCTAAAATGGTTGAAATCGAGGAACTTTCAAGTAATAGAAGATTGGTAGACCCAAATGGTATTAAAATTGCTGATACTATATTTGTTCCTTTAGAAGACGGTGATAGAACTGAAGCATTAAAAAAATTAGGTAAAAAAGTTATTGCTGTTGATTTAAATCCAATTAGCAGAACTGCCATTTGGGCAGACATTACAATTGTAGATAATATCATTAGAGTTTTACCTGAAATGATAAATTTTGCGAAAGATTTAAAAAATTTGAAAAAAGAACAATTAATTAACATTGTCGATAATTTTAATAATAAGAAGAATATTATTGACACATTAGACATAATAAAAGAATATATTGAAGCTCAAAAAGAAAGCGCCTCAAAAATATTGGAATAATAAACATTAAAGATTAATTCAAAAATATTAAATGATTGTAATTTATATCTTACCTAATTAAGGTATAATTTTAATAATTTGAGAAAAAAAGTAATGACCACAAATAAAGATACTCAACCTACTTTTTACGATAAAACTGATGAGAACAAGCCTTATTTAATTCGAAGATGTACTCTTAAAGATTTAGAAAATGTAAAAAAAATTAACGAAAAAGAACTTCCTGAAGATTACCCTTTTTTCTTTTATAAAAGTGTCCTCGATAATTTCCCTGAAGCTTTTTTAATTGCCAGTATGAAACATGACCCTAATTATATTGTGGGTTACGTCATGTGGAGAGTCGAAAGAATTCCTTCTAAAGATAGTCTAAGGTTAATTAATAAGGGACATCTAGTATCAATAGCTGTCTCTGAAAATTATAGGCGAATGGGGATCGCATCAGCTTTATTGTCCAAAAGTATGCCAGAAATTTTAATACAAAATATAAACGAATGTGTTTTAGAGGTAAGAGTATCTAACCATAGAGCTATTAATTTATATCAAAACTTCGATTTTAAAATAGAAGGTGTTAAGAAAAAGTACTATAAAGATGGAGAAAACGCTTATTATATGGTCTATAAAGTAGATAAGGACTGATTTAAGATTGCTCTAATCCTTTTACCAAATAAGTTAGTAATTTATTTATTGGCGTATCGATATCCAATTCCTTAGCATATTTTAATATCCTCCCGTTTATAAAATCAACTTCGGTTTTTTTTCCCCTCAAAACATCTTGTAGCATGGAATTTTTATTTTCTGAAGTTTTTTCAGCCACATCATAAGTTAATGCTATAAAATCTTTTTTTGGAAGGTTGATGTTTTTAATTTTGGCAACTTCAACTGCTTCTTTAACTGCTTCTCCCATTAAATATTTCAATCCTTCATTTTCTAACAATTTACCGTTTCTTAATCGAGTTAATGCTCCAAATGCATTGATACCGATATTAACAAATATTTTTTCCCAACATTCTTTAATAATATCATCAACCATTATCGCTTCTAATCCTGCGTAATTTAACAAATCACATAATAATCTCAATTCTAATTTAGCTATTTCATCATCTTGGACATCTAGGGCATTATAAAATGGAAAACCAATCTTTGTAAATCCTTTACCAGTATGGATTACATGACCAGGTTTTTCTAATAATGCTCCATTACTTGTTACAATCCTTATTATTTTATTTTTATGGCAATATTTAGTTACTATTTCTTCATTTCCAATCCCATTTTGTAAAATAACTAGTTTTTTACATTTATCTACTAATTTATTATATTGAGATAACGCAGTTTCAATATCGTAAGTTTTAGTTGAAAGAAAAATAAAATCGAATTTATAATTTGACTCGTTCAAGAAAAATTCTTTAAATTCATCTAGATTTTCGAAAGCTTTTATATTTTTTATTTCCAAAATTGCTTCACCATTATACATTACAAGCCCGTTCTTATTAATGGCGTCAGCATGATTTTTTCTACAAAACAATATGACTTCGGTAGAATAAATATCTGATTTAATTGATGCTAAATATCCCCCAAAAAGACTACCGATCGAGCCTGCTCCTATAAATCCGATTCTTATGATACTTTTTTTCATTTATCGTTATTCCCACTTACTTATATAAAATCTGCCAAAAAAAATCATCTTTAATTTTATGATTTAAAAAACTTATCTAAATTGGTTTGCCCCTTTGAGATCGTACCAGATTTCTTTTTGATCTCTAAAATTTCTATTGTTTCTGGTTCATTTCTAGGCTTTATATTTAATTCTTTCATCATCATTAATGAATTCTTAGCAGCATATCCACTAAAATGATTATTAAAATAGATTCCAACTTTTTTTGATTTTTGAATAACTTCTCGAATTGGTAATGCCCATTTTTTTATTTCCTCGTCGCTAAATAAATAATCAAACCAAATTTTTTTTCCAAATCCATGAAACCTAATATATGCAAATTCATGATTGGTAACATCCATCCTTGGTGGTAATAAAGGTTCAATTACGGCACAAAAGCTAAGTTCTTCTTTTCTTAAGTAATCAAATATCTCATTATCCATCCAAGATTTATCTCTAAATTCAATAACTAAATAATACCCCTTCTCTTTCCAATCCTGAGGCCAATTATCTATAAAATTTTTTAAATTATCAAAATGCTCCTTTTTTTTAAATGATGGAGGAAGTTGGACCAAAAATGCAAGGAGTTTTTTTGATTGTATTAAAGGTTCCATAACTGTTAGAAAATATTCTAAATCTTCTGAACAATTAATTAAATCTAATTTATTATCATGAGTAATGATTTTAGGAATTTTAGCAGTAAATAAAAAATCTGAAGGCGTACGTTTTACCCAACTCCTAACTACCCACTCTGAAGGTATATTATAAAAAGTAGTATTAATTTCATTCGTATAAAATACCTTAGAGTAATATAATAGAAAATCCTTGCTTGTTAAACCTTTAGGGTAAAATGGGCCAATCCATTCGTCATACCCCCATCCCGATGTTCCAATTAAGACTTTATCGGTCATTAATTCTACGAAATACTTCAGTTAAAACTATTGATCTCTCCAAAATAATAATTTTTTACAGAATAAATATATATCTTTCTTTCCTAACTTAACTCTGAATTCATCTCTAATTCTTTTCTTCTTTCAGCCATTAAGTCTCTTAATTCATTACATTCCTTTGGATAAATAAAATATGGAATTATCCATAAAACAGATCCAAATAACCAAAATAATAAAACCAACATTATCGCAAATGGAAAAAGTGCCATATCCTTATCAATCAAGAAAGAAAGTAATAAATTGCCAATTATTCCACCAATATTTATCATAAACCCATTTAATGCGTTTGCTGTACTCCTCAATTCTGGAACACAAACCTCCGAATATATAGCCAATATGTTTCCAACACATAATGATGTTAATAAAAATCCAACAAAACCTAAAGCTATAAAAAATATCCAAGAAAAAACAATTTGTAAGGAATTTGCTGTAAAAAAAGGAATTAAATAAAATCCTAACAAACATAAAATCCCTAATATAAGTCCTATTAACGAAATTGAGACACGACCCCTTAATTTTCCCGTATTAAAATAAGAGTCTCCGAATTTCCCCCCTATAATCGTTCCAGGTATAGCACCTATTCCAGCTAAAATAAAAATAGTTGTAGCATATAATCCAGCATTTACATCGTCGATTTTGGAGGTTAAATAAAAAATTGCCCAAGTTCCTAGCGTAACGTTAGCAAATCCACTAAATATCATCGCAATTAATATCGCAGCAACTGTCTTTTTCTTAAATAATTGACCGAGACTATGAAAAGTTATTTTGTAATTGTAATTAATTTCGCCTTTAAAATCCATAAACTCTGGCTCAGCACGGCCTCTTTCAGGACTTATCCCTGAGAAAACATAACTCAATAATGCCAATAATCCTAAAATACAACCTATACCATAAGCAATCCTCCATCCAAATGACCAAGTATAATTTCCTAATAATCCTCCAATAATAATCCCTCCACCAGTACCTAATAACAAACTAACGTTCATAGCACCAAATTTGCGTCCCCTCTCTCCTGGTGGATAAAAATCACCAATCATTGAAAAACCAATCGGTAAAAATGCCCCGATCCCAAACGATCCAATAATTACAAAAATTAGAAAATAATAGTAATTGATTGATAAGGAAATTAAACCATACGATAACACCCAAATAAAATTAGTAAAAACAAAAATCTTTTTTCTTGAAAATTTTTCAGATATTTTTTCCCCATAATATCCAAAAAACAATATACTAATCATTACTACAGTTAAATGAGTCGCAACTATAATCCCAATACCAAAAGCAGTTGTGCCAGGAAGGTACAATAACAAATTATTAATATTTACTGGTAAAATCATTATACTAAAATACATCACATAATGAAGAATTAAAAACCTATTGAATGTCTTATCTCGCTTTATTTCGTAATCATCCTCCATCCTAAAAATCTCCTTCAACAACTAAATCTAATTCTTTTACAAGTAGTTTTTATTATTATTTTTAATTTCTTTTTTGACTTTCTTTATTAAATATTTTGTTATTTAAGATTTTCTTCATATTAATTGACACATTAATAAATTTTAAACCATAAAATTTTTAACTCAAAATTTCCTTTAATATTTGGTCGATGGTTTAATTATCGCTACGCAAAAATTATCTTCTTGCCATCGCAAGTTATTGGTTGAGAAATATACCTCATCCAAACGGATGATGTACACCAATAACCGGTAGCGGCCTTGTGGAAGTATGAAACTTGAGACAAGTACCAATGCGCTGCTTGGGAAAGCCAAAGAGAGTGACATTACGGGAAATGAGACAACCGCACCAAGCGTGGGAAAACGCTCATAGGAACATACCCCATAGTAAATTAAAAGTCCCAATTTAATTTTAATTGTCAATCGCAATTAATCTAATTACTTGCCGAATACGATTTTATGCTCAAATATCTCACTCCTGAAATCTGCAAGCGAGCAATCTGAACCTTTCCTCGAGTAGACGCCAATACGCCTCCGCTATTTGGTGGATATCTTGGCTTGGGCACCGATGAAGAGCGTGACAAGCTGCGAT
>JBHLJY010000033.1:0-19900 GCA_048887225.1 Candidatus Hodarchaeota archaeon | reverse complement strand
TCAGAAAGGATTTTTGCTTTAATTGATACTTTACCAGCTGTAACTCAAGATAATAATATAAAACCAGAAAAAATTAAGGGCAAAATTGAGTTTAAAAATTTAACATTTCAATATGATAGTGATAAAAAAGTTTTTGATAATTTTTCTCTAACTATACAGCAAGGTGAATCTTTAGCCATTGTAGGTCATACAGGCGCTGGAAAGTCCTCTTTAGCTAAATTATTAGCAAGATTTTATGAATTCCAAGGAGGAAATATATTAATTGATGGAATCTCAATTAGGAATTTTGATCTTAGCGAATACAGAAAGCAAATAGGAATTATACATCAGATACCATTCCTATGGGCTGATACTGTAAAAAATAACATTAGATATTGCTGTAATAATGCAACGAAGGATGATATTAATGAGGCTTTGAATCAAGCAGGTGGTTATGAATGGGTTGAAGATTTGTCAAAAGGTTTAATTACGAAAGTTGGTGAAAGAGGTAGTCTACTTTCTATGGGCCAACGCCAATTAGTTGTTTTTGCCCGGACTTTACTCGAAAATCCTTCAATCCTCATTTTAGATGAGGCGACGGCTAGTGTGGATCCTTTTACCGAGACGCGAATACAAGATGCTCTCGAAAAAACGATAAAAAATCGGACTTCTATAATCATTGCTCATCGCTTATGGACGGTAAGGCATGTTGATAGAATTATTGTGTTAGATCACGGAAAAATTGTGGAAGAAGGGAATCATGACGAGTTAATGGCAAAAGGAGGAAAATATGCTGACCTTTATAATACATATTTCCGACACCAATCATTAGAATATATTGAAGAAAAAATAGAATAAAAAAAAATTTTTTTTGCGCTACAAAACGCTTAAATTAATACATACTCATATATGCAATTTCATCCGATTCTTCTTCTAAGAATCCGCAATGAGGACACTCCTTTTTTCGAGGCTTCTTTGAATTACAACTTGGACATATGGCAGAATAGAAAGTTGTTGTATATGCTTCTCCAGAGACTCCTGCCATATTGATTGCTAATCCATCAATTTCTACTTGTCTTAGTGCGTCCTTTCCTTCTTTGAGTTCAGAAATTTTTTTGAATAGTTTTTTTACTTTTTCTTGGGCATTTTGATAAGGCCTTTTACCTTCGGTTTTCCAGGAGATATTATTTTCCAAGGATTCAAATATTCTATCCTTGCGAATTCTAAAGTTATGTGGAGAACGGTGAACTTCCAAACCTTTTACTTCTCCTTTAGGATTAACAACAACCATTCCAATTGTATTTTTAGGAAAATTCAACTTTTCGGTCCTCTTTTTTGCCCTTTTACTACGTTTTTCTACGCTCTCCATGTATTTTGTCATATCTGAGACACCTTCCTCTATATTTTCTTCTCTGACTTTGCTCCATACTCGGGTTTGGTCTATATATGATGCAGGTGCAGATTTTGCCGCATGATTAAACTTCATTATGCGAATTTCGTTAAGCAATCCTCGGCTGGCCTTTCCGCCATATTTAAAAGCGGCACCAGATGATAAGTGATGGGGCGCGTGGACACACTTTACAGCGATTTCTACAGTTGCCATAGGTTCGACCATGACTGTTCCAATACTAATACGATCTTGAGTTCCTTTGCCTTGAAAGATTTCTCCTTCTTCGATTAATATTGGTAAATCACCTAGATTCTCAAAAAGAATATGCGCTACTTCTGTACCCTTATCAATTATTTTACAAACACCTTCTTCAAGAGCTTCTGAAAGCGACAGATAATCTCGTTCTTCCCGTGGAATTACATATTTGACTATTGGAACAAATGTAATTTCATCGATTACGAGTGGAGCTCCAAGATCCACCTCTTCGTTTAACAATAATTTTGTAGCAAATTTTCTAATAGTTTCTATATTTGTCATTTTTTATATTTCACTTCTTTATTTCTTTATTAAAATTTGAATTAATTATTGAATTGAATAAATTCAAAATTTATTAGATTTCTATCTTATATACTAAATCTAAATTGTTAATATCTCCAAAAAAATACGCATTTATTAATCTTCACAAACTTTTAAAATTACTAATGTGCTTCCCACAAAATTGGGATAAATTAAAAAGCTCTCTTAATTTTTGGTTTGGTTTCCGATCTTGTGGGGATTTGGGGGTGTTATAAAAAATCTAGTCTAATGGTTTTACTAAATTTAAAATTAATAAAAAATAAAAAGATTATAACCTTGTAATATATCTATCTCGTTCCCACTCGCTTACTACAACACGGAATGCATCATTTTCTTCTAGCTTGGCATAAAGGAAATTTTTAAATGGGTCTTCACCAAATACTTCTTTCATGAATTCAGACGACTGAAATTCCTTAAGGGCTTCGCTGAGACTGCCAGGTAATGAAATAATTCCTGATTTTAACAACTCTTTTGTTGATAAATGATATACATTAAGGTCGGTTGGTTCTGGAATTTCAATATCTTCAGCTAATAAACCATCTAAACCTGTTGATAATAGAACAGCAAATTGTAGGTATGGATTTCCCGCTGGATCTGGACATCTAATCTCACATCTCGCTGCATTTGGCTTTCCTCCAAAATTAGGAACTCGAATTAGAGGAGATCTATTTCTAAAACCCCATGCAACATAAACCGGTGCTTCAAAGCCGGGGACTAATCTTTTATATGAATTTGGCCAGCTACTTAGAACAGCACACATTGCTCTTGCATGTTTTAATTGCCCAGCAATCCATTTTTTCATCATATGAGAGATATAATCTTTGTCAGAATCATCATAAAATACATTTTTACCATCCTTCCATAGAGACTGGTGAACATGCATTCCTGACCCATTTATTCCCGCAAATGGTTTTGGCATAAAGGTTGCAGTCATGTTGTTCTGGGCTGCTACAGTCTTTACAATCATTTTTATTGTATTAGTATTGTCTGCAGTTTCTATTACTGGTCCATACTTGAAATCTATCTCGTGTTGTCCAAGAGCAACTTCGTGGTGCAGCACTTCTATCTCGATACCCATAGCATCGCAATATTCAGCAAACGTAAATCTCATTCTTTCATTAATATCATAAGGATCATAGTCAAAATACCCTCTCATGTCTGATGGACTAAATGCTTGTTCTGTTGTAGTTTTTTCTAAAATAAAGAATTCTAGTTCAGGAGCACAAAAATACTCATATCCATGTTTCCTTGCTTTCTTCACGGCTTTTTGAAGTATATATCTGGGATCGCCATCATAACGGGAACCGTCAGGATTATATATATCACTAAAAAATCTAGCTACATTCTTATCTTTCCTCCATGGAATTATGCAAAAAGTGCTTGGATCAGGAACCGCTACTTTATCTGATTCTTCTATAGCACCATAACCAGTAATCGAACTACCATCAAAATTTTCTCCATCTTGTAAGAAATCTTCTACTCTGTTAGCATTAATTTCAAAAGATTTAATAATACCATGGATATCAGTGAATTGGAGATAAATAAATTTAATGTCTTGTTCTTTTACAGTCTCAATTACTTTATCGCATATTTTCCAGCGATTTGGATCATCTTTTTCAATCATATCAATCAATATTTCTTTTTTTATGATCATATAAACCATAATAGTATTTAAATGTGATCATATATGGGATATGAATTTATAATAATGGACAAATGACCAGGCAAAAATTTATGAAAATTCGTAAACTGATCATTCTGCCAGTCTTGAAAATTTTTCTGGACAATGTAAATAATTTTAAATATTTGAATGATCATATATTAAATAATGAATGATATAAATCTACAAAATTTAGATTTAACAGATTATGAGATATTAAAAAAGCTTAGCGAAGATTGCCGAAAATCGTTTCGAGAAATCGGTCGAGAATTAGAGTATTCGCCGACAACAGTCTCAAAACATGTAGAAGAGCTAAAAGAGAAGAATATTATTAATGGATTTAAAGTAGATATTAATTATGAGAGATTGGGATATGATATCGTCGCATTAATTGAATTGACAATTTCAAAGGGTAAAATGTTGGAGGTAGAGAAAGATATTGCAAAAATTCCAAATGTTTACGGTGTTTATGATATCACAGGTACATATGATGCACTTATTTTAGCAAGATTTAAGACAAGAAAAGATCTTAGTGAGATTGTAAAAGAAATCAATTCGAAACCTTACGTTGAACACACAAATACTCATCTAATTTTGAATATCATTAAAGAAGGGACTTCATTTATAGAATTAATGGAACAAGAAAAGAAAAAAATATAATTAAAAAATATGAAGTTAAAATTATATGAATCTAAAAAATTGGAAACAGAAAGCTTATTTTTTTGAAATTTTTGGATGCATTCAATTTGCAGTCTTAATTTTTATTGCAATGCTATTTTATACAGGCGGGACTCCTGAAAATCCTGATATTCAGGGTTATTCGTTTTGGGGTAATACTATTAGCGATTTAGGTCGAATTACTGCTCATTCGGGGAAACCAAATACAATTTCAATGGTACTTTTTACCATTGCATTATGCATTTGGTCAGTTTCATTAATTCCTTTCTTTCTAGCATTGCTATACTTATTTAATGAAGTTAAATCAGAAAAGACGCCTGGCATCATTGGTTCTATATTTGGAATCATTGCCTCAATATCGTTAATTGGTATAGTATTTACCCCTGCTGATATTCTCCTTGGGCTGCATATGGTATTTGTTTATATAAGGTATTCATCTATGATATTTATGGGTATATCTTATTCCATAACATTATACTTGAATAAAGAGTTTCCAAAACAATATACGTATCTCTTTATCGTTTTTACAATCGTCTATTTCATAATTTCAATGATGGGTTTAGTGGGATTGGCAGCGAATCGTACTATAATGGTGATTGGTCAGAAAATTGGAACGATTGCCACGTTAATATGTTTTATCATTGTGGGTTATGGTGCATGGAAATTAGAAAAATCTAAAAAGTAAAAATAATAAAAAAAATCTCCTTTTTTTTAAACCAAATAAAGATTAAAATCTAAGAAAAAATTTAATAAATTTTAGCGAAATCTGTCGATTTTCCAGAATCCTTTAACTAATAATATATGGATATCATATTCGTATAATATAACATTTTTTCAATAGAAAGTTAAAGAGTTTAATTTATTGAAATTTAAAAGTGAGTTTAGAAAATTCTATGATTAGCGACAAGTCAAATTGTTATAATAAGATTATTGATTGTTACTTAAGGAATAAACATGATTATCAGAAACTGGAAGATTGTAAAAACAAATCAATTATTAGCTTAATGAAAATACTGAGACAAAGCAATGATCAAGCATTTGTTGAAAATGCTCTTGTATTTGTATTATCTTTATTTAACCGTTCAGCTCCTCCAGATTTATATAGTTCTCTTGGCACTGATTTAAAAAAATGTAGTAATGAAGAAAAAGAAATATTAATATCCATATTAAAAGAAGAATTTCTTTAGTTTTTACTCCTGATAAAGATTCACTCTTAGAAACTAAGCAGATATTATGTTCATAATATATGTATTTTTCTTTAAATTACTTCGTAATGATAATTATAGAATTGAATTTAAAAAAAAATTGCATGGGATAAGTAATGTTTTCAAGATCAGGACATTTTGAACGTGATGAATCGCCTATTAAGAAAAAATTTCAAAATAACAATCTTAAAGTAAGCTTTGAAGATAATTCAATTTCTAAAGTTTCAAATGCCATTGTTTCTTTCCTTAGCCTTTATAAAAAACTTCTTCGACCTGATATAAGTTCTGAAACTGAGGAAATTGATATTGAAGAAGCTAAACCCGAATTAAAAAAGATTTTAAATGAATTCGACACAGGAGATTTTAAAGTTAGCTATGAAGATAATTCCGTTGTCGAGGTCTTGAATGCAATTGTCTCATTTCTCAGTCTTTCTAAAAATGAAAATTCTTCAGACATATATACTGGAACTGAAGATATACCTTTTGAGAAGAAGGATCCCGAGTTTAGAAAGATTATGGAAGAAGAATTCGCAGATAGTAAAGATAAATTAGAAATAGGGGATAGAACAATAGAAACTAAGGAGCAGAAAGATTTCATTTCACCAAAAGAATTTGTAAAGGAAACTGCTCCAAAACAATGGATCAATGCTAACTTACAAACTTCTCTCTCATCTTGGCTAAAAAACTTAGTAAATAAATATGGAATTATTTTCGATTTCATTGTTGGAATAATGCACGACTTTGAAAATAAGCAAGTAGTGCTTAATATCGACGGTAATATATATGATATAACCGAAAATCTCAATAAATGGGAAAAAGAGATAAATGATTATAGAGAAGATGATTATTGGTATGAAATCAAAGGAGCCGATTATGTAGAATGGTTTGAGGTAAAGTGTGAAGAAAAATTAAAATCTAAGGACGAAATTATATTTGACGCTCTTAATAAGAACTCGAATCCTCATTTTCGTGAATTTATGTGGCTCGCCTATAAAACTTCCGAGAAATTTATTATGTTTAGGGAAAAATATGGTAGAAACTACCAAATTTTTCTTAAAATAGGAGATGTTATTACTTCATTTAATATATAAACTCATCTTTTCTTTCATTACAAGTAAGAAAGATACTAACGTATCAAATAATACACGATATTTTAATGCGTATGCGCTGTAATCCCATATAGACCTGTCTGCGAATCTTGAAAGATAGGCAAATGAGGAGGATAATAAGTAAAAATTACATATAAAGAAGCTAAAAAGATAATCGCAATCAAAGCCGCGATTGAAACATATTTCGGAAATTGATTCAAAATCAAAATTTTATAACTAACAAATTGGGCAATTACAATAGCGATGAGAAGAATTAGAATATCAACTATTAATAATTCAATTCTAAGAATCGCTGTATACGAATAAAAAACTACAACGATAAAAATTGGAATTATAAACGCAGCGATAGTTTTTGCCAATATGAAATTGTTTATTTGTTCCTTTATAAATTTGTATTCAATAGGTGCGAAGAATATTAATGGCCAAAATCCTAATTTTAAATGTTCCCATACACTCTCGTTTACAGCAGCTATTGCACCAATGGGGTAAAAAGAGCCTGACCACTCAAATAAAAAATGTAGAATAACTCCAAGAAAGAATATAAATATAATTCCTAAAATTTGCCACTTCAATACGTATTTTTGCATTTTTACTACTTTAAATTAATTTAAAATAATTTTATGCTGGCGTTTTACCAAGATATAAAGCAATCCCACAGAAAAGATGAGTAATATTGTTACCATAAGGATTCCCCTATAAACTGCTGTTATCCCTCCAAAATTGAAGAAGGGGGTGTATGTCAAGGGCACTAAGGCAATTCCTATAAAATATCCTGCTGTTGCCAACCCAGCAAGAGCACCGCGCCGTTCTGGAGAAAAGATTTGACTATAATATGTAACAGTAGGAAAAAGCATTCCTCCTGCGACTGCCACGATTATCAGACCTATTGCAACATAAATAAGTAATTTGGAATGAGTAATATCACCTAAGATAAGCAACAATGAGACTCCAATCAATAATGATAGCAATCCAAGAAATAAAGCAATGCCTACACCTTTTTTCTTGATAAGATGTCCTCCCACGATTCCTGAAATTGCAGCAACAACTCCCACAATAAAAAGAATTAATCCAACAACAGCTTCATTTACAGCTCCTGTAAATGCTCTTGAACTCCAAATCAACGTAGCTAAATAAGTTTGTGATGTTAAAAATGCTGACAATATCATTAGAATTACAAGAGGGCGGCGTATTTCTTTATGAAGGTGTGTAAAAAACAAACGGAGACCAGCGTTTTTATCTGTTTTTTGAGGAGGTTGTTTTATAGTAATTAATACTATAAAAGAAAAAATAGTTATTAAGACAAAAATTACATAAAGATAACGCCATCCAACTACAATCATTTGTCCAGCTAATAAAGGACCTAATCCAACTCCAAGATTAGCTACAGCTCCAAGATAACCAATCCTCTTAGGAATCTCAGGCCCCTTAGAAATGTCAGTTATTAAAGCTATTAAAACTGGATTAACAAATCCAAAACCAAACCCTCCTAATATATTTGCAACTACAAACATTAATAACGATAAAGATGTTGCGGCAATAATCATTCCCATACCGAATACTACTAATCCAAATAAAATAACGGGAAATCGACCCTTAACATCGGATATAGCACCCGAAAAAAGTTGAATAAATGAGAAAGGAAACATGAATGCGGGGATTGCAATTAATATATTACTCGGTGTAACATTGAATTCTTTAGAAAGTACTCCAAATAAAACTAAAATGACATTCCCCATTACAGGGCCAAATCCAAAAAGTAAAAATATTATAACTTTAAGAAATTTTGAAGCCTCTTGTTGGCTTCTATTCTCATATAAATTCTCTTCCTTAGCCATATTCGTTGTTATTTAGTAATTTTCAAAGAAATTAATCTAAAATAAATTAATGAAAAATATAAATCTATTTTGTATATTTAATAGATTTTATTTTATTTAGTATAGATTTTTCGTTGAGAAAATCATACAAAAAACCAGAAAAAAGAATTTCTAAATTATAAAACATTTCGACAACTAATAAAAATAACAAAATATGGCCATATACAACATATCTATTTGTACAAGAGTATTTAATTTAGCACAAAATATAGTAGATACAATATTTCCTCAATTTGATTAGAGAAAATAATAAATTTCATTAAAATATAATGAATATAATCAATATAATATTTTCGAAATAATGTTTTAGTTGCGGATTAATACTCTATTAAACTAATTATTATAAAATATAAATCATTTATTTTAATTGAAATTATTTTTTAATAATTAAAATATCTCTCTCATACAAAAAGATATTATGCATTTAAAAAAAAAAAATAATAATACGAGAGATAAGCTCTTAGAGCAATGTGCTGTCTTCGGGGTTATTTGTGATGATATTAGCTATTCTGTATCTCAACTATTGTATCAAGGATTAATTGCTTTACAACACCGAGGGCAAGAATCAGCTGGTATTTCGATATTTCAAACGGGTGGTAAAATTTTCACTTATAAAAAGAAAGGATTAGTTTCTCAAGTTTTAAATGAAAAAATTCAATCTCATTTTTGGGGCAATATTGGAATTGGACATAATAGATATGCAACCACAGGGGCATCTGAATTCTCATCATCTGATTATATACAACCCTATCATTTTAAGAATAATGTGCTTGAATTTTCTTTAGCCTTCAATGGAACGATACCAGTTTATGATGAGATTAAAGAAAAATTAAATGAAATGGGGCGAGTTTTTATAACAAATACAGATACTGAAGTTGTTAGTCAATTAATAGCATCAATTGCTTTAGAAACAGAAGATTGGGCAGAAGTTTTAAAAAAAGCAAGCAATTATCTTGAAGGCTCATATTCTTTAATTTTATTGACTCCAAAAGGCGATATTTATGCTATACGAGATCCTCTCGGATTTAAGCCTTTATGTATTGGTGAGTCAAAAACAGAGAAAAGAAATTTGTATTATATTGCTTCAGAATCATGTGCTATTGATGCAGTCGGTGGATCTTTCTTAAGAGACGTTAAACCTGGAGAGATCATTCATTTAAGCATTAAAGAAAATATTCATTCTGAAATAATTTTAAAAGAAAAAAGAGGAGCATTATGTCAATTTGAGTTTGTATATTTTGCACGCCCAGATTCCATTATTGATGGAGTTTCTGTTGCTGAAGCTAGATTTAGATTAGGCAAATATTTAGCAAAACGAGATCCATATTTGCTAGACTCTAATATGAAAGAAAATGCCATAGTAGTTCCTGTTCCTGATTCAGGTCGTAGTGCGTCTGTAGGTTACGCAAAAGAAGCTGGATTACCTTATGTTGAGGGATTAATGAAAAATCGATATGTTTGGAGGACTTTTATAATGCCAGGTCAAAAACGAAGAAAGGCAGCTGTTAAGGAAAAATTAAATCCAATAAGAAGTGTTATTCAGGGGAAAGAAGTAATTCTAATTGATGATTCCGTTGTGAGAGGTACAACTACAAGTCAAATTGTTTCTTTGTTAAAAGAAAAGGGCGGTGCAAAAGCTGTCCATTTAAGAATTAGTTGCCCTCCCATTATAAGCGCATGCTATATGGGGATTGATTTTCCCTCTAAGGATGAATTAATTGCTAGTAGATCCCTGAAATTATTTGGAAAGGATTATATTGAAGAGACTAGAAAAATGCTAGGCGCTGATACACTAATATATCAAATGATAGATGATTTAATTCTATCAATTGGATTAAGAAAAGATCAATTATGTCTGGCATGTTTAACAGGAGACTATCCTCTTAAATCAGTTGATAAATTAGCCGTAATTGAAAATTCAATAAAAAATTCAAGAATAATGCATGAATAAACTATAAATTGCTTTTGGAAAAAAATTTTAAATTAGAATTAAATTAAGATTTTACTATATATATTGTCCACAGTAATTGCCACCATAAGGTCTTTTTGAAATTGGTTTAATTACTTTAAACGGTTTAGCCCACATGAGTTCAAATGGAATATTAAAAATCTCACAAAACTCTCTCAAATAGACCTCGATTTCTTTACTCTCATTTTCATTAATTTCAAAAATTTTTGCTCCTACTCCTAATTTTTGTGTTAAATCCTCATCTGTTCTTAAAAAAATTTTACCTCGATGAATCCCAGTACCTAACTCATTACCGCATATCGGTTGATCAGTTTCAGCCACAGTACCATTAGGTAAATATCTTAGACCAAGAGCTATTACCATACCCCCTGCCATATACTCTCCTAAAAAATCTTTTGCTGTTCCTCCAATAATTATAGTTGGGTATTTAAGTTCATATTCTTTAATGTGAATTCCAACTCTATAGCCAACATCTTTTTTAACATAGATTTTACCTCCTCTTGCAGATAAGCCAATGACATCCCCGCCATCCCCGTCAATTATCACAAAACCATCATTCATTGTATTTCCTGTTTGATCTTCGCAATTCCCATTGACAATAATTTTAGGGCCATCCATAAAAACACCTAAATCATTTCCAGGAACTCCATTTATAATAATTTCAATATCTCCTTGTATAGAGGCAGCAATGAACCTTTGTCCACAAACATTATTCAAAATTAATCTATCATATCCGTTATTTTTAGCTTTGTGAATTTCTTCATTTAAATCTTGATAAATTAATGGTTCTCCATTTGGACATGCATCTATTTCTACAGTTTTTTTATCCTCTTTACTTAATATTAAATGACTATTTATCAATTTTTTCACTCTCCCGCATGTTTTACTCCTAATATTTCAGCAATTTTTGGATTTGGGCCAATATATCTTAATCTATCTCTATTTGACCGAAGAGATTCGACAGAATCAATTCCCATTGCTCCTAACACTTCTTTTAATTCTTCATTCCAGCTATGAAAAAGGTTTATGAGACGATTCCTTGCTACATCAATATCGAGCCTTTTAACAAGATACTCTTGTTGTGTTGCAATTCCCCATGAGCATAGGCCTCTAAAACATTGCTGACAAACTCGACATCCCATTGCAATTAAAACAGGTAACGCACACATTCCTACATCAGCACCTAACGCTATTGCTTTAATTAAATCTGCCGAATACCTTATTGAACCACCTGCCACAAGAGTTATCTCATCTCTTAGCCCTTCTTCCCGCAATCTCCTGTCTACTGAAGCTATTGCTAACTCAATTGGGATACCAGCATGATCTCTAATAATTCTCGGTGCTGCTCCAGTACCCCCTCTCATTCCATCAAGAGTTAAGAAATCTGCCCCTCCCCGAACAATGCCTATCGCTATAGGTGCGGAATTATGGACAGCAGCAATCTTTACTCCAACTGGAACGCTATACCGGGTTGCCTCTTTTAATGCTGCTATTAATTGTGCGAGATCCTCAATAGAATATATGTCATGATGAGGGTAAGGACTAAGAGCATCCGACCCTTTAGGGATCATTCTTGTTTGAGAGATTAGGCTATTTACTTTCTCACCAGGCAAGTGTCCACCATGTCCTGGTTTCGCACCCTGTCCAATTTTAATCTCTAATCCTGCCACATTATGTAAATAATTAACATCCACTCCAAATCGGCCAGAAGCTACTTCCGAAATAATATTTGGACCGTATTCATAAAAATCAGGATGTAAACCACCTTCCCCAGAACCTGAAAGAATATTTAGTTCTTTTGCTGCTTGATATATGGCCATACATGCATTATAACTAATTGAGCCAAGGCTCATATGACCTACCATGATAGGCATATCAATCTCAAAATGTGGATAGAATTCTGTTTTTAAGGACACCTTTGCAGGATCCTTCTCATCCATCAAAAATTCAAGTTTACTTGGTTTCCGACCAAAAAACACTTTAGTCTCTATTGTTTCTCTTAATGGGTCTATTGCTGGATTTGTAACCTGACAAGCATCGAGGAGTAAATCATCAAATATAGTTCTGATTGGTCTATCATTTCCAGTAGCGGAAAGTAAAACTCCACCATTACCAGATTGAGCCCAAATTATATTACGAATCCTTCTTGTATAATGTCCATGAGGAGGCAAATAGGATTCATTTTGAACAACTTGAATTGCTTTACCAGGGCACATAGTAACACATCTTTGACAGGCAATACATTTTGTATCATCAGCAATGATACGTTCTCCGTTAAAACTCAAAGCTCCATAACTACAATGCTGAACACATCTTTTACATTTCTTACAATAATCTCTATCAATATTTACTCTAAAGTATGTTGGTACAATATGACTTACAGACATTTTTTAAACACCTATTACAGATAATTCTAAATTTTCAAATGGCGTTTCAAGACCATTTCGAAGAAGTCCATCTCCTAATCTAGCTACAACAGCAGTTCCGCTTTTAGGATGCCAAATCTCTTTGAATTTATAAGAATTTTTTGTATCTAACATTAATCTTTTAAATGAAGCTTCCTCACTACTCAGATAAACAGTATTTTCATGGTCTGATATTGCAGCAACTAAAGGTCTTAATTTTTTTCTATCTGATAATCCAATTAGAGTCGGTATTGGATCATTTTGCCCAACCACAATAGAAAAAGGACCGTTTAACATAGCAGATCGATAAGTGGCTCTGATATTTTTAAGAGCAAGTTGAAATTTCTTATCCATTCTTTCAATTTCATTAAAAAGTGGGGGAGCCAAAGCTAAGCTAGCAATAGGAATTGGAATATTATGTCTTCTAACTAATAAATCAAATAAATATGCGATGACTTCTGTATCTGTAAATAGGGTACATTTATAGCCAAAAGACTCTAAATATCTCATATTTGTTCCATAAGAGGTTATCTCACCATTATGAATTACCGAAGTTCCTAATAAATTAAATGGATGAGCTCCCCCCCACCATCCTGGTGTGTTTGTAGGAAAACGACTATGTCCTAACCACATATATGCTCCATAATCTTTTAAATTATAATATTCAGCAATCTCATGGGACCATCCATTACCCTTAAAAACACCCATATTTTTTCCTGAAGACATAACAAAAGCTCCATCTATTTTTTCATTTATTTCCATTACTAATTGAACAATTTGTTCATCTGGAGATATACTCTTTCTTTCTTTTGGATCGAAAAATATTCGCCAAGTAAGAGGAGGATTATCAACATTAGAGGACTTTTTTGTAGGAATTGGCTCAGAATAAATTATGACTCCTTTTGATACAAGAAAATCTTCTACATTTGATCTAATTTTATCATTATCGAACAGAAAATGGAATGCATAGAAATTTTTATATTGAGGATATATTCCATATCCCGCGAATCCTGCACCAAGGCCATTTTCTCGATCATGCAAAATACTCAACATATCTATGATTTTTTCTCCTTTCGAGAGAGTTCCATCAATATTTATAAATCCTGTTATCCCACATCCATCAAAAACTCTTTCATTTCTAAATTTTTTAGAAGGGCTTGTATAATTCTCCCATCTCATTTTTAACTTTTTTCCTCCAATTCTTTTTTAATTTGAAGTTCATTAAGCATTTTTTTTAAATCATCAAGCTGAGGTTTTTTAGATAATAGCCCTACTCTTTTTCTAGCAGAATGTGAGAACAATGTAACAGTCCCCATTTTTTTGAAGGAATTATATTCTCCTTCAAAACCTTTTGTTATAAAACCTCTTTCTTTTGCCAAATTTCGTAAGATTGTAAATATTTCGACTAATCCAACCCTCATTGGACAAAGTTCATAGCATACGTAACAATCAAGACACATCCATATGGATGGATCTTTCAATAATTCATCAATTTTCCCTTCTAAAATTTTTTTAACTATTATATTAGGGTCAAATGTCGTTATTTTAGCTACGGGGCAATCATTATTACATGCTCCGCATCCATAACATTTTTTTAAAAATTCTAAATCGAAATATTGTTTTATTACCTCATTCTTCTCATGAATTAAATCCACTTTTTCGAAGATTTTATCCACTGGAGTTCTATGATATCTTTTTATTATATCCCTTATATCGATACCTAAAGCAATACATAATAATTCTGAATAATACAACACAGGAATATCGTACTCATAATCTAATTTCTTTAAATCTTGTTGTATATGGTCAAATTGAATAAAACATTGTGGACAACCCACAACAATACAATCAATTCTCCTTTCTTTCATTATTTCCAATTTAGTATGAATCATTTCCATTCCTGAATCAGGATTATCTGCCCTTGCCAAACTTCCGCCACAGCAATCCATTTTTCTGTCATATTCGACGCTTTTTGCACCCAAATCAGTAATTAATTCATCGAAAATATGGGGCTCCATTGGATCATCCATTTGTATTTTATTACTCGGTCTAAGAAAATGACATCCATAATGAACAGCGACACGTAATCCTGTTAAGGGATATTTTATATTATCTTTTATAGTATCCCCTCCTAAATTATGAAAGAATTCAACTAAATGGAAAACGTCACTTTTTCCAATAGCTTTTAAATCTATTTTCAAAAGGTATGAGTTTATTTTATCTTGAAAGTGTAAATCAGATCTTATTTCAGATCTAATCCCTTTTAAAGTTTCAAAACAACCGTTACATGGGGTTAAAATACTCCTATTATCATTCTCAGCAAGAGCTAAATTTCTTGCCGCCGTAATTGAATAAATTAATTCATCTGAATTTTTTATACCATTTGGCTCAGGGCAACATGAAAATTTTGAGTTTTCACTAAATTGGATTCCAAAAAATTCTAACGCTTTCCTAATTGACACTTCGATAAAAGGCAAACGATACGATATCATACATCCTGGAAATAATACAATTTCTTGCTGAATTGTTATTTTCCATCACTTCTTACAAGGTTATATTTTCCAAGCAGAGTTATATTATCTTTATTTAATTATATTACTATACCATATAAAAATGTTTTGTTTTTTTAACTTTTTCAATACAAACTAACAATTCTTAGAAGAGAAACCAAAAAGATTTCACTAAATTATAAAAAAAATGAAAAACATTCAGAAAAAAAAATATATATTGGATATATTAATAATAAATTTTAAAAAAATCATTCCAAATATAAAATTGCAACTTGCTCGACAGGATCTGCATAAATTTTTATTATTTTCTTTTCATCTTCCGTGAGTTCAATCACCTTTATAATATTATCATATTTATTAGCATCAGGCAAATATTCTAAAAATTTATTTGGCATATTATTTAATTTTTCTTTATTAAGAATTCCCATTTTCATTTTTGGATTAATTGCCATATAGAGCATATCATTTTCAACAAGATCGTTAAAAAAATGAGTTCCTAATGACGCATCAGGAGATAAATTCTCATGCATCTCAGCAATTTCACAGATAATTGATACTCTATTAATATCTTGAAACTCAACTGGTACGCCGAGTGAAGGTTGTGTTGTTGCCCAACGTCCAGGTCCAGCAAGAAAGATTGTTTTTTTATCCGAATATTTAAATATTACATTTAATCTTCCAATAATGCGTGCTATAGCATATCGTTCACGATTATCTAACTTTCCATAATACTCAGGCACAACATAGATTAGGATATCAACATTTTTAGCAATTCCCTGTCCAATGATTGGACCATTTGTTTTTAAAATTATATCTTCAGCTTTAATATCCTCTGGTTTTTCAAATATTTCAGTTCCACTTTTTACTTGAAAAGGGCGGCATTGAAGAATGTAAATCTTATATTTGGATTCATCGAAAAAATTGATCGTAAACTCTATGTCCACTGGATACTCATATACATTAGAAAGGGTCTGCAAAATTTCTCTCATATCATTTATTATTCCGCTTTTTATAATATTTTTGTCCAAATCAAGGAAATAAATAATTTTTTCCCTCCCACGATTCCTGAAATTAGCTTCTGATTCATAATCTCTGCTCCCAAAAAAATCTATGGGTAAAATAGTAGATTCTAATATCACTTCATCAAAATATCTTGTAATAAATTCATTTTTTTTCAAATGGAGTAAATCAACTTTTCTTTGATTGAATTTTTGTTTTTCATCAAACGAGGCTTCAGGTCTTTTATCTGGAGCACTCAAGGCCACAATTCGAGTGTAATCATCGTCATATCTCTCAACTGCCCTAGTGCCTAAACCAAAAACTAATCGAATTAAACCAGCTTCAGGTTTAATATCCTTATTCCAAATGTATGGATTAAAAGAATATCCTACACCTGCTAATTGAGGAAAAAATAAATCTCCATAAGGAGATCCAGAAACACGCTGAACTAAAATTGCCATTTGTTCATCTTGATCTAAAAGATTTCGTATAGCACGATAAATCAATGCCCTTTTGCTCATAGTACTCTTATATACGCTTCTTACAGCATTGATAAATTCCTCAAGTCTTTCTTCAGGATTACCCTGATTCGCAAGAAATATACTATCATATTTACCCGAGAAAGCGTTACCATAAGCATCTTCTAACAAACTACTGCTTCTTACTATAATTGGCGATTGTCCAAAATAATTAAGCATATTTTTAAATTGTTCTATAATATCATCAGGAAACTTTCCGTTTTCCAAAATTTCACGAGCTTGAGACGCTAAATCAAGAAAATTTTCACTCTTCCGAATTTTATATCTTATCCACCAACAACCATTAATAACTAGATAGGTATAAAAAACATCTGAACCTATAAAAAATGAGTCATGCCTTTCCAGTTTCTTATCCCATTTAGGATTGGCCTTTTTTAATATTGCTTGAGCTAATAGCATCCCCACTGATTTCCCACCAATTAGTCCAGTTCCAATCATTCGGCGCCCTATATCAATCAGATCTTTTAAATCAAAATAATTTTTTACACTTTTAAATAATTTTGGGTCCCGCGTTATTGCCATTCTAATTATCTTATCTTTTAATTTTTCTAAATCAGTAAAATCACACCTATCATGCTCAAACTCTCTTAACAATTCATACGCTTGATTAAAAGTCTGTGCCCATATATCTTGGATTTTAGTAGTAAAATCCACCCATGGCTGAGCATATTCCGCTAAAATTTCAGAAACTTCTGCGCTTCTAATAACTGGAATTAAAAAATCGTCTTTCATCGCATGTAGCATATACATTGTTGGTGAGTGCCGTTTCCATACTTTTAATGGTTGTAAAAAGAATATTCCCCTTTTTTTATAAATATCTAGAATAATTTGAGCAGTCTCATGTATCCTTGATATAGTATATTGACTATGACGGTTTCTCAACAAAGCGAAATAGGTTCCCGTTTCAAAATCAAAAAGATAAGGGCATGTTAGCATGAAGAAATTCGCAACCATCCTATCACTATACCAGTCCACAGCTAGTTCACTTAAAGAATCAAAAACATAACATGCACCACGTCCAAACTTTTCAATTACTTTTAGTATTTCATCAATGAAATGTTCAAATCCCTGTTCTGGTTTAAGCTCGAATATCTCGGCGCTAATTTCTTTGGGGATTAATGATTCATGTTCAGCAAACCGAAAATATACCAACACACGATCATTTTTATCATTATCATTACAAAAGGCGTGAACAAAGGGAACATAGTCATCTATGGAATCAACTTGAAAAACAACATTATCTCCTGGTTTGATTCCATGTAAGATTTGATCCAATGAAGGTATTCCGGTACTAAAAGATAACTCGTCCATTTCTCATCTAATAATGTAGATCAATCTTAATAATTTATTTTTATTCTTCTTTTATTGAACAAGTTAGAAAATAGATTTACTCGGGAAATTATTAAATTCATTTTTTATCTTATTTTTAATCATTATTGTAGGTTTGATTATTCATATTCTATTGTACTTGGTGGTTTGTTCGAAATGTCATAGACAACTCGATTAATTCCTCTGACTTCATTCACAATACGAGTTCCAATTCTTTCTAATAAATTCCAATTAATTTTAGCAAAATTAGCTGTCATGGCATCAAGAGACTCGACGATTCTAATTGAGCATATATAATCATAAGTGCGATAATCACCCATAATTCCAACTGTTTTCAATGGCAAAAATACACAAAAAGCTTGCCATAATATTTTATATATTCCCGCTTTCTTTATTTCTTCAATGAGTATTGTATCTGCATCTCTTAAAATATCTAATCTTTCCTTATCAATAACTCCTAATATTCTAACCGCAAGCCCTGGTCCTGGAAATGGATGACGATAAATTATGTCTTCAAAAAGTCCTAATTTTAAGCCAATTTGTCTGACTTCATCCTTATATAAATCTTTAAGTGGTTCAATTATTTCAAGCGTCATATCATCCGGTAAAGTTAGATTATGGTGGGATTTAATTTTTGCTGCTGATTTACTTATAGCAGCAGTTTCTATTCTATC
This sequence comes from Candidatus Hodarchaeota archaeon, assembly GCA_048887225.1. Classification (GTDB taxonomy): domain Archaea; phylum Asgardarchaeota; class Lokiarchaeia; order Sigyniarchaeales; family SOKP01; genus LW40-45. The sequence goes on along the minus strand of JBHLJY010000033.1, from coordinate 1,004 downwards.
TGGATAAATGGTTCCTTGTGCTAGATATTTTATATTAGGGTATTTTTGTTCTAATTCTATTGTTTTCTTTTCGAAAACTTCGATAAATGTAAATCCAATAATTTTACGTTTTTCTTCGGGATCATCTATATTTTTTAATCTGTCTAAAAACAATTCTTCTGCATTTATATAATGAAAGTTAGAGAATCCTAATTTATCACGGAACGTATCTTGAACTTCATTCTCTTCATTTTTACGAAGCACACCGTTATTTACAAAAATGCAATGTAATCTATCATCGATTGCTTTATGAAATAGCATAGCGGTGACAGATGAATCAACTCCTCCACTTAATCCTAAAATAACTCGTTTTTTTGGTCCTACTTTTTTCTTTATCTTTTCGATTGCTTTATCAATCCAATTTTCCAATTTCCAATCTCTATTACAACCAGCAATATCTATAAAGTTTTCAAGAATTTTTTTTCCTTTTGATGTATGACCAACTTCAGGATGAAATTGAACACCATAGAGTTTTTTACCTTCATTTCCATAAGCAGCTATTGGACAAGTCTTAGTTTTAGCAAGAGGATTAAATCCTTTTGGAAGGTCTGTTATTTGATCTCCATGAGACATCCATACAATTTCATCTTGATTTAATGATTTCAATAATATACCATTCTCTATAATTTCTAAATATGTTTTTCCATATTCTTTATAATCGTGGGGTTCAATTTTACCTCCAAGTTGATGAATTATTAAGTGATGTCCATAACAAATACCTAAAACAGGGATTTTATTTTTTATTATATACCTAAAAAAGTTTTTCTTTAATTTTGGACTTCTATCATCATAAATGCTGTTAGGTCCCCCTGAAAGAATTATTGCTTTGGGTTTTAATTCTATTAATTTGTTAAGATCTGTATCATACGGTATAATTTCAGTAAATACACCTAACTCTCTTACTCTTCTAGCGATGAGATGGCAATATTGTCCACCAAAATCCACAACAACAATTTTTTCCATAT
>JBHLJY010000032.1:0-20867 GCA_048887225.1 Candidatus Hodarchaeota archaeon | reverse complement strand
TGTTATTTGGCATTTTTATGTTTGGATATTTTCCAAGTTTTCTAGGATCTGTAATTTTTCCATATAACGAGGCTGCAACAGCAGATTCTGGGCTTAAAAGATAAACTTCAGCACTTTTAGTACCACTTCTTCCATAAAAATTTCTGTTAAAAGTGCGAACAGAAACGCCATTAGATTTCGGAGCAAATCCCATTCCTATACATGGACCACATGTGGATTCAAATATTCTAGCCCCAGCAGATATAATATCCGCCAAAGCACCACTCCTAGCTATCTCAAATAGAACTTGTCTAGAACCGGGAGATATTCCTAAAACTATGTCTTCATAAATTTTTTTACCTTTTAAAAGAGCAGCAACCATCAACATATCTTTCAGAGAGCTATTTGTACAGGATCCTATTGCAACTTGGTCAACTTTTAATCCTTCAACTTCTGATATAGGAACTATATTTCCAGGAGAATGTGGTTTAGCAACAAGAGGAACCAACTCGTTTAAATCTATTTCAATAATTTCGTCATAATCATCTTTATTTCCTTCTGGAATCTCAATCCATTGCTCTTCTCTATTTTGAACCCTAAGAAAGTCTCTCGTAATTTCGTCAGATGGAAAAATTGACGTGGTTGATCCAGTTTCAACTCCCATATTAGTAATTGTAGCACGTTCAGGAACCGATAATGTATTTACACCAGGTCCAAAATATTCCAAAATTTTTCCTACTCCACCTTTAACATTAATCCTTCTTAAAACTTCTAAAATTACATCTTTTGCTGAAACAAATTCTGATAATTTCCCTGTTAATTTTATTCCGACTATTTCTGGAGTTTTAAGATAAAACAATCCTCCTCCCATAGCTACTGCTATATCTAACCCCCCTGCACCAATCGCAATCATTCCCATGGCTCCTGCAGTAGGTGTATGAGAATCCGATCCAATTAAGGTTTTTCCTGGTTCAGCAAATCTCTCAAGGAATACTTGATGACAAATTCCATTACCAGGTTTTGAAAATTTTATCCCATATTTCGCAGCTATCGAAGCTAAATAACGATGATCATCAGCATTTTTAAAATCTGTTTGAAGCGTATTGTGGTCAACAAATGAGACAGATAATTCTGTTTGAACTTTATCCAATTTCATTGCTTCAAATTGAAGATAAGCCATTGTACCAGTAGCATCTTGAGTAAGAGTGTTATTTATTTTTATCCCTATCTCTTCCCCAACTATAAACTCTCCTTCAACCAGATGTTCTAGCAATATTCTTTTTGCAACAGATGTCATTTTTATTTCTCCAAATTTAAACCATTTTTTTGGGATCTAATAACTTATCAAGATCCTCTTTAATTTCTATTCCCATTTCCCTAATAACTTGTTTTATTGTTTTGTTTTCCTTATACGCTTTTTTGGCGATTTCTGAAGCTTTATCATATCCGATAATAGGATTTAGATTTGTAACAATCATTAACATTCGATCTAATTGAGATTTAATATTATCGATATTTGCCTCTAATCCTTTCAAGCAATTCTCTATGAATGAATTTACTCCATTACTAAGAATGTTTATTGAATCAAGGATGCTATATATCATTATCGGTTTACAAACATTAAGATCTAAAATACTCCCATGACCTTCTGCTAATGAAACAACTGAATCATTGCCTATAACCTGTAGACTTACTTGAATTAGCATTTCACATTGAGTAGGATTTATTTTTCCTGGCATAATAGAAGAACCGGGCTCATTAGGAGGTAATTTCAATTCAGCCAAACCTGCCCTTGGACCACTTCCCATCCAACGAATATCATTTGCCATTTTTAAAAAATTAAATGCTATAAGACGAAGTATTCCACTCACATCAACAAGAATCCTATGCGATGAAATATTTTCAGCTTTATTCTCATTTGGTTCAAAAGAAAATCCAAAAAATTCTACTAAATTTGAACATACTAATTTAGCAAAATCTTTATGGGTGTTTAAACCTGTCCCTAAAGCAGTACCTCCTATTGGAATATTTGATAAATGAAAGAAGGTACTTTCTAATTTTTCTATATTGCTTTTATTATGACTTTTATAAACATCAAATTCTAAAGATAATGGAATTGGAATAGCATCTTGTAGATGTGTTCTACCAACTTTTACAATACCACTAAATTCTTCTATTTTCTGGCCTAAAACACGATCAAGGTTAAGTAATGAAGGCAATAAATTTTCTTTAATGCTTTTAAAAATCGCAAGGTGCATTGCTGAGGGAATAACATCATTAGAAGATTGTCCCTTATTTACATGATCATTTGGATGTACTGGTTCTTTTTTACCTTTTGAATATCCTAAAATTTCATTTGCTCTATTTGCTAACACTTCATTCATATTCATATTTGTTTGGGTTCCGGACCCTGTTTGAAAGACATCAATAGGAAATTGATCTAAATGCTTGTTTTCGATAATTATCTCATCAACCGCTTTTATTAGTGCTTTACCTATTTTTTCCTCTAATAATCCTAATTTTAAATTTGCTTTTATACACGCTTTCTTAATAATTGCAAGCGCTTTTATGAAAATATCAGGAAATGTTTTTCTACTTATCTTAAAATTATTAATTGCTCTTTGAGTATTTATTCCCCAATACACATCTTTAGGCACATTTAATTCTCCTAAAATATCTTTTTCTTTACGAAATTCATTCGACATGAAAAATTTACCACTCGAGAATTTAATTATATTTTATTTCATCGGTATTTATTCCATTTTTCTTCTAAATTAGGATCTTTTAGGGTTTCCATAATATATTCTGAGAATGCTTTAGCTGTGCTTCCATTAGGTCTACCCGTTAAAACTAATTTTTTCTCATAGATTCCACATATATCTAAAGCCATTTCTAATTTTTTAGCTTTTTTCTGGAAACCGATATGATTCAACATCATAATAGTTGCTCTAATTAAACTTGAAGGATCTGCATATTTAGCTCGGCCTTCTTCAATCATTCGTGGTGCAGAGCCATGTATTGCTTCAAACATGGCGTAACGTTTTCCTATATTAGCACTTCCTGCAGTACCCACTCCACCTTGCATTTGTGCTGCTTCGTCCGTTATAATATCGCCATATAAATTTGGAGCAACAATAACCTTAAATTGACTCTGTCTTGCGGGATCAATCAATTTAGCAGTCATAATATCAATATACCAATCATCCAATTCTATTTCTGGATAATCTTTAGCAATTTCTTCTGCAATTGATAAGAATTTTCCATTAGTTGTTTTCACAACATTAGCTTTTGTTATTACTGTAATCCTATCAATATTATTCTTCCTAGCATAATCAAATGCTAATCGAATTATACGTTCAGCCCCTTGAGTTGTAATTACTTTAAAATCGATTGATAAATCATTTGTAATATTCAATCCTTTTGAACCTAATATATACGATCCCTCTGTATTTTCCCTAAAAAACATCCAGTCAATTTTTTTTTCAGGAATCTTGACTGGACGAACATTAGCAAAAAGATCTAATTCGCGACGCATCGCTACATTGGCACTTTCAATATTAGGCAAATTATCTCCTTTTCTTGGGGTTGTTGTTGGACCCTTCAATAAAACATGACATTTTTTAATTTCTTTTAAAATATCATCGGGGATTGCTTTCATAAATTTTGCTCTATTTTCAATAGTTAATCCATCTATTACTTGTAATTTTACTTTTCCATTTTTTATCTCCTCATTTAACATATATTCAAGAATATTTTTCGCATGTTTAGATATCTCGGGTCCTATTCCATCTCCACCTATAATCCCTATAATAACTGGTTTAAGAGAAGTATAATCAATCCAATCTCCCTCACGCTTTAAAATTTCAATTCTTTCTAATTGTTCCTTTATCACTTTCTCAAAATGATTCCTAGCTTCACTAATTTCTTTATTCATAATTTTTTTAATATTCTGTTACATTTTAACGAAATGATTCTATTAATTATTAAAATGTTTATTAATTTAAATGGAAATTTAAAATTAATTTGAATATATTATTATTTATTTCAATTAAAGTTATTCTAATTCATTACAATAAAGATTCGGGAGGGATCAGCAATTCACTTACTTGAATATGAAAGTAAAGAAATTTTGGATAAATTCAACGTTCCACTTGCTAAAAATATATTAATAAGTAAGAAAGATGAGATCAAAGGAAAAGTTGAAAATTTCCCATTTCCAGCAATTGTGAAGTCGCAAATTGCGATTGGGAGTCGGAAAAAATCTGGATTAATAAAAATTGCTCAAAATAAAGATGAATGTATATCTTTATGTAATGAATTCTTTAGCAAAGAAGATGGACGATTGAGGATTGAAGCTATTCTCATTGAAGAATTAGTAAAAATCCAACATGAATACTATTGTTCGATCTCCTTGGACGCATTAAGACGACAATTTTATTTTATTACTAGTAAAAGAGGAGGTATCGATATTGAAGAAGTTGCTGCAAAACATCCTGAAGCAATAATTAAAGAAAGTTTTACGTTAAAAGAAGGATTAACTGAAGAAATGGCTAAGAAAGCAGCTAAAAAATTAAGATTTTTAGGAAAAAATTTAGACGATGCTAAAGATATTTTTGTTAAATTATGGAAAATCACAACAAGTCACGAAGCTTTACTAGTTGAGATCAACCCTTTAGTTCTAACTCCGTCAGGAATACTTGCAGTAGATGCTAAAATAATTTTAGATGAAAATTCTGCATTTCGTCAACCACTTATAAAAAAATTACAAGAAAGAAAACTTACAGATTTAGAAAAAAGAGCTAAAAAAATTGGTTTTTCTTTTGTCGAGCTTGATGGAGATATTGGAATTTTAGCAAATGGTGCAGGATTGACTATGGCAATTCTAGATGTGTTATCTCAATTAGGGCTAAAACCATCTAACTTTTTAGATGTAGGAGGGGGGGCAAATAAAGAACGAGTCTATGAAGCTTTAAAACTCCTATTTAAATTAGATCCAAAATGTGTATTCATTAATATTTATGGAGGGATTACTCGATGTGATATAGTTGCTGAGGGGATAATTCAAGCTTTGAAGGAATTCACTGATGCTCCCCCTATGGTAATTAGATTAACTGGAACAAATGAATTAGAAGGAATTGCCCTCCTAAAAAATGTCGGAATAAATGCTTTTAAAAATGTAATTGAAGCAGTAGAAAAAGTTAAGGAAGTGTTAAGCTAATCATATTAAAAGGTGATTAGAAATATATATTAAAAAGGAATCAAAAGTTATGGTTCAAGGCATTACGGGAAATCAAGGAACATTTCATACCCGTCTTATGCTTGATTACGGCACTAATATTGTTGCGGGGGTTACACCAGGAAAGGGGGGTCAAGAAGTTCATGGCATACCAGTGTATAACAAAGTAAAAGAAGCAATTAATGAACAAGATGCTGATACAAGTATTGTATTTGTCCCCGCCTTTTTTGCTTATAATGCTATAGCAGAAAGTTTAAACGAAGGAATAAAAATAACCTGCATTATAACTGAAAATTTGCCAATTTTCGATATGGTTCGACTTGTTGAAATAGCCAAAGAAAAAAACTTACATTTAATAGGACCAAATTGCCCTGGAATGCTAATACCTGAAAGAATTAAATTAGGAGTTATGCCGAGTGATATATGCCATTATGGTGATGTCGCTGTTATATCAAAAAGTGGAACGCTTTCTTACGAAATAACAAAAGCTATAGGAGATGCAGGAATAGGAGTTTCTGCTTATATTGGAATTGGTGGAGATCCTGTTAGAGGAACAACGATGGTTGAAGCAGTCAAGTATTATGAGGAAGATCCAAATACGAAATTAATTGTCCTTATTGGTGAAATTGGAAGTGATGAGGAAGAAAAAACAGCAGAATTCATTAAAAATAATGTATCGAAACCTATTATCGCATATATCGCAGGGAAAAGCGCCCCTGAAGGTAAACGTATGGGACACGCTGGAGCAATAATATCTGGAAATTTTGGAACTGCAAAAGGAAAAATTAAGGCATTACAAGATGCAGGTGCTTCAATTGCTCAGTTACCGTGGGATATCCCCCAACTGATCAATAAAATTATATAAATAAATTGAATTCATAAAAGTAATTCAAAAATATCTCTTGGTTTTGGCTTGATTTTACACAATTTGCTATATCTTCTTAAAATCCACCAACAACTTACACAGTAAGTTGTTATATAATCTATATTTTCTTTATTAAAATCTTCCATTCTTTTTCTAGCAATCGCATCAATCACATCCGTTCTTCCCATCCATCCTATTCCACCGCCACAGCACCAATGCGGAACATCTCTTATTGTATAACCACTCTTTTTTAAAATCTTTTCTACTGATTTCTCTAAATCTCCTCTTTCTCGGAATATTAAATGACATGGATGCTGAATGCCAATTCTTCCTTCTTTTTTAGTTTCTGAAGGTTTTAAATAATCAGCTATATATTTAAATTCTAAATCTTTTAGTTTATAAAAAGTATTGAATAAGTAATAGCATGCTGGGCAGAGACAAATAATTTTTTTAAATCTTTTAAAAATCTCAAAGTTTTCCTTTAAGCAAATTTCAAATTCTCGTTTTAATCCACTTGCAAATAAATGCCATCCACAGCAGATCTCAGTCTCTAAAACTGTGAAATCAATTTTCTGTTTAAGAAAATATTGAAGAGCATGTTCAGTGTATCTGGGAATTCTAATGGTTGAAAGGCATCCCATAAAGAAGAGTGTATCTGACGATTTAGGTACACCATCTGGTTTTTTTATACGCATCTTATTTGTTGGATAGGGAGATCGGTATTTTTCATAATTCTCAAGCATTTCGCCAAATCCTTCAAATATGTTCCCATCTAGTATAAACTTCTGTTTTAACAGAATGCGATCCATATCAGTCTCACATTCTCCGCATAGAACACAATTATAAAGTTTAAAGAAATCGTTTTGGTCAAATTTAATATTTTCAACATTTTTAACCATCTTTCTAATATCTTCATCTGAAAGGAAATTATTTGGATCCACTTCTTCAGTCGGAAAGTTCTTTCTTCCTTTTATTCTCTCTTTCACTGAAATCACCCAAAATAATGGAACTTAAGTTTAATAATTAATATCTTTCTTTATATCTATAGGAAACGATTTAAAAAAAGAGACAAAAATAGAAATAATTTAAATTATTCTTTTTTAACCTTTATATTCTCCCTTTGAACTCCGATTTCTTTAGAACTGGGAAGAGCAGTACCACAATGGTCTCGTTTTGCCTCATCCTCTTTAAAGGCTTTTTCTATTTCTTTCTCTAATTCCTCATCAGTTATATCTTTCTTATATGTCATGTAATAAATTGAGAATCTGCATTATTTAAAGATTATAATTATAAAATAAAAAAGGATTTCAGTTAAGGGGATTTTAACTTTGTTCATTTATAAAGCGCATTACTGCTTCTTCTTTGTCTACAGGTCTTCTTTCGGGAACAGTTATGAAATCTACTCCGCGTTCATGGAAATCTGGACGTAAATATAGATTACAATAACAAGCACCATATTCTTTAATATCTGCTGGGGCATAATCACATGGGCAAATTAAATCGCGATCTAGATCTCTTTTACCTGATGGAAGCCGGCAAGGACATGATTGATATCCATACATCTTTTTATTATCTACAAGCCCTTCTATTAAATCATTTAATGTTTCTTCGTCTTTATTTAAAATCCACTTATTTGTCTCACAAACTTTCTTACAATATTCCATCATTCCTTCTTTAGTTTCCATTTCCATTTTATTCTCTCCCCCCTTTCATTAATTCTTCATATTTACCAGGATTATACCCTACAACTACATCTTTTTTATCGCAAACCATATATGGGTATGATATTCGTTGCTGATAATTCTTTTTTAGATATTTTAGGATTTCCGACTTTTGGGAGTATTGTATTTTATCCACATCAATATATCTATATTTAACATTCCGTTCATTCAGCCATCTTTTACATTTTTTACACCACATACATGTGCTTAAGGTAAAAATGGTTATTTCTCTTTCATCTTTCTCTCCATCAATCGGTATTGCTAAATTATCAATTAATTCTTCAGTAGTCATTACTTTTCGATTTATTTATTTTAAAATCAAATATAATTTATTTTGTAAATTTAACTATTTAGGTTTTTTTAATATTTTGTTTCCAGTTTGGGTCAATACATTCAAAAGCGTCTTCAGTTAAAGATCTGATATCACTGTCGCAAGAATTAAGTAAAATGCCTAAATGCTCCAGTGCTCTTTTATCTCCTATTTTCATTAAGCTCTCAATAATTACAAACAATCTATTTTTATTTTGTTCTTCTTCTGGAAATTCTAATTCTTGTTTTAAAAAATGAATAATAACCATTGTAGCTTTTGGATCTCTAATTTTACCCATTGCTTCAATAATGCGATTAATTACAACAGAATCCTTTTCGGAGTTAATGGCTTTTGCTAATAAATTAGTAGCGCGAGAATCTTTTAATTTTCCAAGTTCAATGGCAGCTGCAGCTCTTTGCTCCCATGAATCACCATGGAATAAATTTTTTATAGCCGTATTGAAAGATTCGTTTTTAGAATTGGACATATTTATCATAAAAAGAAACTTTAGGAATTAGAATTTGTTGATTATAATTTATAGATTTTGTATTAGAATTAAAAGAAATCTGAAAGAAAATTGATGAAGTTTTTAATATTTTAGATTGTATAAAGCTATTAATTTTAAGCAATAACCTAAAGATACGCTTATCTAAGTTATAATTTAGAAGATCAAACTTTTTTATAATTATTATTCTTATATTTAATATGTCTGAAATTCAGTTACCTATAATCATTACAAAAAAAGATTGTTCAAGATGCATTGAATTAAAAGATTGGATGAAAGAAAATAATTTATCGTATGTTGAACAAGACATTGAGGATGAAAAGTTTGTACATCAACTATTACATGATCCTAATTTTGTAAAAATGTTTTGTGATGAAGAAGGCTGTGTTGTTAATACACCAGTCGTAATGTTTAAAGGAAAATATCATTTTAACGAATTATGGGGAATATCAGGACTTAAGAAAAAAGAAGCTAAAAAACTCTTTAAAAATTTATTTAAAATGTGATGTAATTAATTTCTTTTCTTTGTACAAGTCTTAATTTATTTTTTAAATTCGGCTAACCTTTTTATAACTTTTCTAATACTCCTTAAACCCTCCTCATCTTGTTCAATTCCTTTCTTTCCTAAATCTTTACTCCAAAGACTCGCACCCAGATTAGCTCCAAATGCTCCACCTGAAACACATATTATCTGATTTTGTTGATAAAAATCTAAAATCGATCTAATTGCGATTTCTTGACCACCACTTCTATCACCACCAACTGCTAGAGCTATTCCAACTTTATTTTTAAATACATTCGGATTTATAGCGAGTAATGCACGACAACGATCCATTATTGCTTTTAGTTGCCCAGATAAATTTCCTTGAAAAACAGGAGTCCCTAATAACAAAAATTTTGCTTCCTCAATTTTAGGATAAAGTTCTCCCAAATTATCAACATGAGCACATCCCTTTTTCTCTCGAATGCAATAATCGCAATGCACACAAAATTTAATTGTCTTTCCCCTAACCGTCCAAAATTCTGTTTCAAAATTAAATTTTTTAGCTGCATAATTTAAGGCATAGTGGATAGCGAATTCAGTTCCTTGTTTTCGTGGACTTCCACACAAACCTAATAATAAATTTTTATTTTCCACCATAATATAACAAGTTATTTTATTTTTTATTAATTAATCCTAAAAAAGTTTTAAATTTATTACTATCTATTAATTAATGATGGATTCGAATAAACCGAGCTTAGCTAGGGTAAAAATTAAATTTCCTGACCAGCTGTGGATTTCTGAAATTTTCAAAAAATTTCCCGATGTGAAAATGGAAATTTTATATTTTCTTCCATATGATTTAGACAAATCCATCGGAAATTCAATTGTTGAGATAAATTATTACGACATCAATTCAGTTAGTAATGAAATTAAGAATCATGCATCTGTATTCGAATTCAGCATCATTGAACAGGAAGAAAATAGAATTAAAATTAATGTAAAAACAAAAGATCCTTACTTACTTTATGGTGTAATCAAGCATGGAATCTTAGTTGATTTTCCAGTAAAAGTTAGAGATGGCAACGCATATTGGAGATTGATTTCCACACGAGATCGAATTGATAAACTTTTAACCCTTTTTGAACAGAAAAATATTGATTTCACTTTACTCCGTATTGGGAAAGCCCCATATAATCTTGAGGATGAAAAGGCTCGATTAAGTTTAGAGGAATCTAATGTTTTGGATAAAGCTATAGATTCAGGATTTTTTGAAGTCCCCAGAAAAATTTCACTAGAAAATCTGGCAAATGAATTAGGAAAGTCAAAATCGGCATTATCTGTTATGTTAAGAAAAATAATTAGAAAGAAAATAATATTTGAAGCATAATGCATCCTTTATTCTAAATCAATTTAAAAAAATAGTTTTTTATTCTTTAATTATATCCATTCTTCATGGAGTAGATCTCCTTGTATCCCAATAACTAAATATTTTATTGGAACTTTTCTCGTTGCCCTTTTTGCTGCTTCTTGCGCGAGCATTAGTAAACCCCGACAGCAAGGAACTTCCATTGTAGCAACTGTTAATGTGTTGATTTTTGCATCATCAATAAGAGATTTAATTTTTTGAATATAACTCTCTTGACCTTGATCGAGTTTAGGACAAGCAATTACTATCGCTTTTCCCTTTAAAAGTTCGCTATGGAATCCTCCGTATGAAAATGCTGTACAATCCGCTGCTAGCAAAACATCAGCTCCTTGGTAATAAGATGCTAAAGGCGAGATTAAATGCATTTGAACGGGCCATTGTCTTAATTGTGATTTTACCTTACCTTCTAAAACTTGTTCCTCTGCATCATCAGATTCAACAAAAGTCATTGTTCGTGATCCAGGGCATCCACAAGCCATATTACCAGGTTCCTCAGTTGCTATATGGCGGCTAATTTCTTCTTGAAATTTAATTTCTTCTAGATGAGTTTCTACCGCTTCTTCATCAAATTCAAACGCCTCTCTCTCGATAATTTTCAGGGCACCCTCAGGACACTCTCCTATACAAGCCCCTAAACCATCACAGAAAATTTCTTTTATAATTCTAGCTTTTCCATCAACAACTTCAAGCGCACCCTCAGCGCAAGTAGTAACGCAATTTCCACATCCAGTGCAGAGATCATCATCAATTTCTATTATTTTCCTATTAATTTTTTTATATTGTTTTGTTTCAGTCATTATTATTCCCCTTTTTTTTATTTATTTTCTTAATTATTTAGAACTTTAATCGGAATATAACTTTAATTTCGAACATGTTCAAAATACTCAGATTCCTAACTTTTTCCTATTTGCTTCAATGTGAGTTAAAATTCCCTCCGCGGCCTGAGTTGCATCAGTCTCCAAATGTAAAATACCCCCTGTAATATCCTTGCAGTTTTCAGTTAAGAGTTTTACTAAATTTGGACCACCCGTAACAGTTGGAACTGGATTGACATAAGTATAAAGTCCATAAGCCAAGGCAAATACGGCATCGATCGTAGCTTTTTGTTCCATGTATTCTGGAGCCGCAGCAGCTACGGGTAGGTCAGGAACAGGGACACCCCCTAGTGCATTGGATACTGCTCCAATCAAATCTGCTACTCTCCCTGTATCCGTACAAGTACCATAACTCAATATAGGTGGAATACCCAATTTTTCACATAAAGCTTTAAGTCCTGGACCTGCTAAATCTTTAGCTTCTGGTAAGCAAAGCCCCGCAACTTGTAATCCTCCATTTCCACAGCCCATAGACAATACTAGAATATCTCTCTTAATTAGTTCTTTAGCGACATTCACAGTATGTACATCTTGACCGTAATCCCTTAAAGTTGTACAAGAAACTAGCCCAACAACACCTCTGATTGTTCCATTTTTAATTGCATCTAATAAAGGATCAAGTTTTCCGCCAAGGGCATCAACAATGCTTTCTGTAGAGAATCCAACTATTGCTTCACCCATTTCCAAATTAGGAACTGGTTCAATAGACGCTCTGCGTTCTTTAAAATTATCGATCGCCATTTGTAAAAGTTTTTCTGCTTGAGCTTCTGCCTGTTCTGGAATATAATCTAATCTTTCAGTAACCCCTTCAAAAGCTACAACCTCACTTACAGGAATCAATTTAAATTTATATTTTTCAGCATATTTAGGATCAATGGGCATACAGCAATTCATATCACAGACAAAAATATCAATACAACCACTTCCTAATACAGCTTCTTGCATTATCCAATTACCAGTAAATCCATAAAACACATCATCCATTTCCCATCGTTGTATCATCTCTTGTCCAGTTTCAATATTGGCAATTATTCGCAATCCTTTCGCACCAACAGCTTTTGCTTTTTCTTGCCATTCTGGTTTTCGAGCCACTTGAACCATAGCAAAGCCTAAAAAGGGCTCATGACCATTAGGTAATGCATTAACATAATCAGGGTCTAAAACACCGAGATTTACACGCATTTTATGAGGTCGCGGAATGTTAAACAAGATATCTTGGCAAAATTCGTTAATTATTTGGCTCTGATACGCCATCGAAACACCAAGTCTCATAGCTTTTAAAGCTAAGCTCGCATAAAAACCATCGACATTTGTCAGACAAGAACTCGTTGAAAGCATCATTTCACCATAAATTCCTCCTGGAAAAATCCCAATTTTTTTCCAAACTTCTTGTCTCTCTTTAGGTGCCAAAGCTTCTACAATTTTACTTGGGTGGTCATAAGATCTATTAAAATCATTTTTAGCAAATTCGACTAAGCGAATTGCAATATCATTAGCTGAACCCGATGTATCCACCCCCAGCTTCTGAGCAAAATCTTTCAATTTCTCAGGCTCACTAATTTTAAAAGGGGTTTTGCCCTCGGCAGTTGCTTTTAGAGTTTTTAAGGTAGTTTCAGTATGATAATGATAGGTTGAGGCACCCATAACATTTCTTAATAACATCATTCGCATTGCCATTCCATCAGCAGTAATTCCACATACTCCTCTTTTGTCTATTGAGGCATCTGAGCGGCAAGGTCCATTAGAGCATAGATCACAGCGAGCTCCTTTCAAGCAAAATGGACATCTTTTATCAGGGACTCCTCCAAATCCTTGAGCTTCAAATCGGTCCCAGATAGTATTCATATCATCTTTTTTAATTCTTTCATAAACCTTTTGTACCGATTTATGATAAGAAATTCTCTCTCCTTCCATTATTTTATAAACCATTTTCTTTTTTTATTATTAAAATTGCTAAATTTTAAAAATTAGTTCTTATGAACTATTAGAAAATATATTAATATTTTATTTAAAAGCTCTCTCGAACATGTTTCAAGAAATATTGATCTTAATTTTATTTATTAAATAAAAATCTTAAAATAATTTAGAGTAACTAATAAAAGTATGAAAATTATAATTGTGGGTAATGGTGTTGCAGGAACTTTCTCGGCTCAGAATATACGCAACCTTGATAAAGACGTAGAGATCGAGATTTACTCACAAGAAAAATATCTCTATTATACAAGAATTAAGCTTCCACAAATTATTAGTGGCTTAGTATCTATTGATGATTTAATCGTGTTTAATAAAGACTGGTATGAAAGAAATTACATAAAGACCTTTTTGAATAATAAAATCGTTAAAATTCATCCAAAACATAAACATATTTTTATTAAAAACGAAACAGACCCGATTTTTTATGATAAACTACTTTTGGCAACTGGAAGTAAACCAAATATACCACCAATTAAAAATGCCGTAGAATTGCTGAAAAATGGTGTATTTACTTTACGTACTATTAATGATGCATTCGAAATCAGAAATTATATCGATGAGAAAAATGCAAAAAAAGCGATAATTATTGGAGGAGGATTATTAGGATTAGAGCTAGCAAGACAGATAAAAAATTTAGAACTTGATACAACGGTTGTCGAGTTTTTTACCCGATTATTGCCACGTCAATTAGATTTAGATTGCGGAGAATTTTTAAAAGAAGAAATCGAAAATATGGGAATTAAAGTAATTTTAGGTGCCGCTACAGAAGAGGTCTTAGGAAATAACAAAGCTACAGGGATAAAAATTAAAGATGGCCCGAAACTTGAAGCTGATATTGTAATGATACAAGCAGGAATAAGGCCTACAATTGATCTAGCAAGGGAGGCTAAGTTAGAAACAAATAAAGGAATTATTGTTAATCGGTATCTTGAAACCAGTGCCGATGATATCTATGCAGTCGGTGATTGTATTGAATATAAAAATCAAACCTGGGGAAT
Source organism: Candidatus Hodarchaeota archaeon (assembly GCA_048887225.1). Taxonomy (GTDB): domain Archaea; phylum Asgardarchaeota; class Lokiarchaeia; order Sigyniarchaeales; family SOKP01; genus LW40-45. The sequence continues at coordinate 6,494 of JBHLJY010000032.1, read as the reverse complement.
CATTCCAGCATGCTTAGAACAGTCTAAAATTGTAGCCTCTGCTATAATTGGTAAAAAAAATATTGAATATCATGGAACTATTCCAAAAAACACTCTTAAAATTGTAGGTATTGATCTAACCTCAGTTGGCATTTATGATCCTTCTGACTCAGAACTTATTGGAGCAGGATGGGAAATCCTAAAAAATGTTGATAAAAAAGGAGGATGTTATAAAAAAATCGTTTTAAAGGATAATAAGCTTAAGGGAGCTATTCTATTTGGAGAAAGGAAAGCTATTCCTTATGTGAACAAAAACATTGAAAAAGAGATTGATGATAATGAACTCAGAGAAGCAATTAATTTATTTGAGTGGATTTGTGGTGGATGTGGAAATATTTATGATGAAGCTAAAATGGAGCTTTTATTTAAATATTTGCCTAATGACTGGAAATGTCCTAACTGTAAAGGCTCTAAGAATAAATTTAAAAAAAGAATAATTTAATTTTTAAAAAATAAGTTTAAAATTAAAATAATTGGATAAGATTAAATAATTAGGTATATCAAAAAAAGGTAAACTAATTAATGCCTACTTATAGATGTAAAAAATGTAATTATCTCTATATTGATGATGAAAAGCAAGTACATTTTGAGAAACTAGATGATGAGTATAGATGTCCTAAATGCCGTTCTTCAAAAAAGATGTTTGTAAAAAAATCTAATTCTTAATTGATGCATATTTTTAATAATAATCATTTTAATTTTTAATTATAATCAAATCATAATTCTATAGTTTTTAATGAAAAAAATTCAAACAATCTTTCCAGAAGTTTGGATAATTGAACCTGATGTTTTTAAGGACTCGAGAGGGTTTTTTTATGAATCTTTTTCCCTCAAAAAATATGAAGCCTTATTTAAAGATCTGAATATTAATTGGAGATTTAATCAAGATAACCATTCTAAATCTCAGAAAAATACAGTAAGAGGCTTACATTTTCAAGCTTATCCTGGACAAACTAAATTAGTAAGATGTAGTTATGGAAAAATATGGGATATAGTTGTGGATATTCGTCCTGATTCTCCAAATTTTAAAAAATGGCATGGTATAGAGCTGAGTTCAGAAAATTTTCGTCAAATTTTAATTCCGATGAGTTTTGCTCACGGATTTTCCGTTTTATCTGATTATGCTGAAGTTCAATATAAAACATCTAATTATTATGATCCTAAGTTAGAAAGAGAGATATATTGGAACGATCCTGATTTAAATATTGATTGGAAAGTTGAAAATCCAATCGTTTCTAATCGTGATAAAAATGCTCCTGTATTGTATAATTATCTTAAAGAGCATCCTGATCCTTTTAAATAATGAAATTTTGAAGTCCAATCTTACGTTTTTAATTACAAATTGTTTTCTAATCGATCTATAATGTCATTCTGAATAGGGACTCCTAGATCAACAAAGGTTGCATTATACCCTCCAACTTTTACAATTAAATCGGTATAATTTTCGGGATGCTTTTGGGCATCTCTTAGTGTTTCAGTCGAAACTACTGTAGGTTGAATTTGCATTCCACCTTTTTCAAAATAACCTTTTAAGAGATAATAAAATTTTTTTACATTTTCATCGCTTTCAAAGTTAAGGGGATGGAATCTTACATTTACAGCCACACCATTAGTAGCTAATTCATAATTTAATTTAGCAATAGAATTAAGAGTTGCGGTGATTCCATTTTTTTCAACATTATTTACTGGAGATAAACTATTTGAAAGTGGATACATTGCTTTTCTACCATCAGCAGTCGCTCTTGTAATAAAACCCACCATGACGTGGATTCCCATAGAATATGCTCCTGGATTATATCGACCTCCCCAAGTTGGTTTATGCTTAACAATTTCACTACAAAAGGTATCCCATAATTCTACTGCTAGGTTATCCACTTCTTTCTTGTCATTTCCCCATTTTTCATATTTATTTATTAAGTTTTGGCGAAAATTTTCTTTTCTTCTAAAATTTAAATTTAATATCTCAATTAATTCTGATAAAGTCATTATTTTCTCGTCATAAACAACTTTTTTTATATTGTACATAGAGTCAACTAAAGTTCCAAAACCATAAGCAGTTATAGAAGAGAAATTATATTTAGCTCCACCTGCAGTATAATCTTTCCCACTTTCCAAACATCCCTCGAGACTCGCAGAAATAAATGGCTGTTGATAATATTTTATCGTTTCCTCATCCCCTATTTTTGCTATTTTCACAGTTTTTTCGATATTAAAGCGGAGTTGCCACGTAAAAGCTTCATAAAAATCCTCAAAAGTTTTGAAAGTTCTGGGATCTCCCGTTTCTAAACCATCAATCTGTTCTGACATATGACTATATCCATTATTTAAAGTTAACTCTAATACACCAGGTAAATTCGTAAACATCCTACCAGTTGCAGCAAAAGAGTTTCCTTGGCCCGTTGGTTCCACACATCCAATAATGACATAATTACGAGCATCTTCCAGAGAATACCCAGATTTAACGAGAGCTGGAATTATAACCTCATCGTTATAAAAAGCAATACCAGAAGTTGATTTGAAAACCTTCATCGCTTCAAGATAAAATCTTTCTGGGGTATTTTCGTGAATTCGAATAGACAAGTCAGATGTAAGTGATTTAATATTCTTATAGGCTTCCAAAAAAAGATAGGAAATCTCATTTGTTGCATCCTTTCCTTCCTTATTTACACCTGATATTGTGATTGTTTGTGTATTTAGGCCTAAAGCGTTTGCAATCGAAGTATAATCTGTAGGTAATAATGTACAATTCCAAGTTAATTTTAAATTTAATTCTTCAATCAAATTTAAAGCAAAATCTCGAGTAAATATTTTATCTTCTATAATATCTTTTTGATAATACGGCCATAATAATTGATCTAATCTCCCCAAGGCTAAAACGCTTCTGTAATATATGATATTTGCAATATTTTGAGTAAACCATATATACTGAATCGCTTCGTAAAAAGAATGGGGAGGATTAATTGAGATATTTTTCATTGTTTCGGCTATTAAATCAAGCTCGTCCTTTCGTTGTTGATTTTTTTCTTTTAGCGACATTTCACTCGCAAGAATTGAATATCGCATTGCGAACTCAGTCGCTGCATTATAGTAAATCTTTACAGCTTCATAAAAATTATTTTTATCTTGATATTCTGGGTCACTCTTGTTTAAAATTTTTTGATACGATTCTGCTTCTTTAATAATTCCATTATAACCTAATTTTAGGAGTTTTTCATACCCTGCTGATAAATGACCTTCGTTGGTACCAGAAAGAATGGCTATATTAGGTGCCATTGATGCATTTAAACCAGTTCCTGAAAGAACTTTTTCACTTAATAGTCGTTGATATATTATATCACTATATAGAGCTTTATTTTTCCAAAATGGGATAATTTTTAATAAATCGTCAATTTCAGAATCTTCAATTTGGAAAGGCTGGACTTTTCTTTCTACTAATTTTCTAATGCTACTTCTTTCTCCAAGGCTCCCTTCATAAGAATATAAATCCAAATTGATTTTTTCTGCTAAATTTTTACTTGTTTCGTTGCCAACGAGTAATTCATTGTCCCTAATAAAAATTACCATATTTTTTAATACATGAGCAATTGCCTTAGCTTTTTTTATTATCTCAGGGTCTTCCTTATTCTCTTTATATATTTCGGTAAAATATTTGATTCGTTCTAAGCATATCTCATAAGGGCTTGACAATAGACTGTTTTTTAATCTGAGAGTCCTATTCAATTTAGAGGCAGATTTCATTATGTAATACACTATAATAAAAATTTAAAAACTCGATGTCAATAATTAATAATATTTTATTTAGAATAAATTTTATAAAATATTAAATTAATATTTTTAAAAGATTTTCAATTTAACTCTATAAAAATAAATAAAACAGACTAATATAGAAGGAGTTGCTAAATTTGGCAAAATGGGAGTGTCAAGCGTGTGGATATATCTACGACGAGGAAGCCGAAGGAACTAGCTTTGAAGAATTACCCGATGATTGGACATGTCCTGTGTGTGGAGTTGGCAAGGACATGTTCGAAAAAATATAAGATTAACTTAAAATCTTTTTTTTTAATTTTTAATGCTCTCGCAACAAAAAAAGGCAATTTGAAGCTTTAATAAATTATACTCAATAGATTTATATATAACTTCTTTTATTCTATATTACGGAGAAGGTATCTAAAAATCCTACCCAATATTGGATTTCGCCCTTAAACTTATAAATAACTTGTTATAAGTTTAATATTCTCTTGACTTTTCACATTTTAGGGTTGGATTTTATACCCCTTCTCTCCTATTTGTATTTTTTTTAATATTATAAGCAAGAAAAAACTGTATTTTAATTACAATTTCAGCAAAAATTATTTAAAAAAAAAATGAAAATGAATTAAAAAAAAAACAATATAACTTCTATTTGACATACACACCTATTAACGCAACTGCAGCCCCGATAAAGACACCAATCACTCCAAATCCTACATTATAAAAGGCCCAGAAGCCAGTATGCCCTTCTTCTGGAGCACTCATTACGATTTGCCCTAAAATAATTTGATATACCCCTGCATAATAAAATTCAATCCAAATTATCCAAAAAATAGTTGCACCAATGTTTATGAGTGCGACTATTGTCCATAATTTTGCTGCTTTATCCTCATCCATATTGCCTTTTTTAACTTTCTGAGCAGTTCTAAGTAATACTATTGATCCTAATGCGATTAATAATGTACAAATCATTGATGGAACAATTCCAAAAAGCTCAAGACCCCAATATTCAACGAAATCATCCCATCTCCTATTAAAAACCTTCATGCTCATATGTCCGAGCGCCCTTCTCATTAATAAACCCCACATCCAAACATAAATACCATAATACATAGTATCATCAGAGATGTAATGAGCCGCTGGTGTTAAGAGAGCTATAATTGTTATTATCCCTCCTAAAACTGGAAAAGCATAACAATGTTCACTTAAAGTTCCCATCTTCCCAATCCTCTGTTCTTTTTTGATTTAATTATTTTAAATTTTAGTTGAATATTATTTAAATTTATTCAATTTATTTAAAATATATAATAATAATAATTGAAATATAAAAAATTTAATAATTGGCAATTAGAAGGTGAATAATTATAGGTATTGATTGGTCTAAAGTAGAGAGTAAACCTGAAATAAAACAAAAAGTTGAGGGGAAAGTATTATTAGACCTTAGGTCCAAAATTACTAATTTAGAACAAGAACTTCATAAAGCCAAAGAACGCCTTGAAGGTTCAGAGATGTTTCTAACCTCATGTAAACTTGACCTAGAGAATGTTAAAAAAGAGAAGCTTGAATTGAATGAAGTAATTGATAGCCTTAAATCAGACAAATCAGATTTAGAAAGTAGTTTAGCAGAATTGGAAAAAAATTCAGCTAAAAAAATAGATGATGTTGTACAAATTATATCAAATAAAGAAAAAGAAATTGAAAGTCTTAAGAGTAATATCGCGGATTTAGAACAAAAAAACAAAGAAATTGAGAGCGTCAAAACGAATTTAGAACAAAAAAACGAAGAAATTGAAGGCGTCAAAACGATTTTAGAACATAAAAACGAAGAAATTGAAGGCGTCAAAACGAATTTAGAACAAAAAAATAAGGAAATTGAAGACATCAGAGCCAATTTAATAGAAAAAGATAAAGAAATTGAAAGTCTCAAAGCTGAACTTCTTATAAAAGATAAAAAAATAGACGATATGAAGGAAATGATCGATTCCTTTGAGGCTGAGAAATCAGGGATATCTAGAGCGCCAGAAATTATTGAAAAAATTAAAGAAACAATGGAACTTAAAGGGTTTCTCTCAGATAGAGAATTAGAGGATTTATTGAAATAAGAGGAATAAATAACAATTCAAGTTTTTTTAATACTGAAATTTAATCGATATCACCCTATATCTAATATCTTCTGTTCAATCAAAATATTGAGCTCTGAAATCAACCAACATAGTTCATCATAAGTACAAGAAGATCGAAATACCTCTTCAGCTTTTTTCCGAATTTCATTTTCAGTAACGTTTTCATCGCCTTTTTGAATTATAAGTTGTTTTTCAGCAAGCATCCAGCATAATTCATTGTAACTTAGCTGGTTATGCGAAAGAAAATATGCTCTAACTTGAATCATTTCTTTTAATTCGTCATCTGATTTTTTTTTCGGTTCAGAAGGTATTTTCTCTGGTTCTGTTTTTCTGTGTTCTTTAAGTTGCTGTAACCATTCTAAAATATTTTTCTCAACATCCAATTTTAATTCACCCTTTAGTTCAATAAATTTAGGTTGTTAAATCTATAAAAATTGTTAAATTTATTCTTTTATATATTTTTGTGTAATAATTAGTTTGTTTTATAATTAAAAATTAAATTAATAGGTCAAGTCTCAATACTTATTTTTTTTAATTGTTTTAGTTTAAGGTTTATAAACCATAGAAATTAAATTTATAATT
>JBHLJY010000031.1:0-21337 GCA_048887225.1 Candidatus Hodarchaeota archaeon | reverse complement strand
ACGAGTTCAAGAGCGATTGAGCTAAATAGATGTTTAAACGAAACAAATCCAGAAGATTCTATTGTGATTCCGATATCTAGAGGGGGAGAAACATTAGATATAAATTCTGTAATAGGAACTTTCCTTAAGAGAAGTTATGAATTTATTGGACTTTCTTCAGCGGGAACTATGAATGAAATATTAAAAGAAATTAATTGCCCTATTTTAGAGGTACCAGATCTCGCTGGACGTTTTGCGGGATCTATTTCCAATGTTGGCATTGTTCCTGCTTTTATCTCGGGAATTGATATAAATAATTTTTTAAAAGGTTTAGATGATGGATATCGGATATTCATTAATTCTGAAGATAACGATGCACTAAAATTCTCAGCTTTTCTTTTTAATTTATACAATAAAGGATATAAACTCGCGTTTTCTATGCCATATTCAGAAAATATTGAGGGAAGTGTCGGATTATTTGTCCAAGAAATATCTGAAAGTACTGGAAAAGATGGAAAAGGATTAATGGGCGCCTATCAATCAGCTCCGCTATGCCAACATTCCGTTTTAGAATATTTATTAGGAGGCACTAAGGGGGCAGTAATTCCGATTCTATGGACTATCAACAACGAGAATCAAGATTTAATGTTAGAATCGTCTATAGATTATGTTAATGGTCAAACAGCTCAAACAATTGTAAATTATCAGGCGGATGCTACATTTCAAGCTTTAATTGAACAAAGCGTACCCTCTGTTAAGGTTACAATAGAGACTCCAAACGAGAACAATATTGGATATTTAATTGCTTTTATCCAATCTACTATTTATTATCTTTGTTTATTATTAGACGTAAATTGGGCTAATAATCCTAAAGTTATTATTGGAAAAAAAATCTGCAATAAAGCTTTAAAGTATAAAGTTCCGTCTGAAGAAAGAGAAAAAATAAGAGAAAAAATAGCTGACGATGTTTTTAGAAACTTTTTCTAATATTTTTTTGTTATAAAAATTAATTTTGTTAATTCTAATTTTGGTTGATGAAAGCATTGTATAAAACATTTACAGCTTTTTTACAATCTTTACTTTCAATTATGAAAGTTATATTCAACTCCGATGATCCTTGAGAAATTGCTCTAACATTTATATTATTATTTCCCATTGTTGTAAAAACTTTTCCAGCAATACCTGGCGTATGAAGCATTCCCGCACCAATTACAGCAATTAAAGAAATATCATTGTCAATTTTTATGGAAAACCACTGTTTACCAAAAAATTCAGAATTTCTTAATAAAAAGCTTACTTTCATTGAATCTTCTAAATCAATTCCAAATGTGATATTATTTTCCGAAGAACTTTGCGATATGAACTTAATATTGATATTATTATCACCAAGAAGAGAAAATAATTTTGATACAGTACCATGTAAAGATATCATAGTCCCACTTTCAATTGTTACCATTGTCAGTCTTTCGATTGAGGTTATAGCTTTAATTTTTTTCTCGTTCTTAACAATTTCTTTAGTAATAGTCGTAAACTCGTTTGCTTCTGGATCATTAAAATCTCTAATTTCTGATGGAATATCTCTTTTTTCATTAACATCAAGACATACTGGATGTAGTACTTTTGAGCCAAAAAAGGCTAACTCCTTTGCTTCAATATAAGAGATTTGCCTCAATAGATTTGTTTTATTTGAAATTTTAGGATCAGCATTTAAAAATCCTTTAACATCTTTCCAATAAATGACTCTACTGTTAAAATATGGTTCCATACAATATGCTACTATTGCTGCAGTTAAATCTGTACCTCCTCGACCTAGAGTTGTAATTTTTTTATCTTTTGTCGAACCATAATATCCAGTAATACAGACAATATCAATTTTTTCCGATAATAACAATGGTTTGACTTTATCTGTAATTAGTACCTCACATTCATCTAATAATGGCAACGCACTTCCAAAATTATTATCTGTAATGATAATATCATCTGATGATATATATTGTGAATTTAATCCATTATCGATTGAATTTACACATTGAGAGAAAATAAATGTACTAATTCTTTCTCCATAGGATACAATAATATCTTGTATATCTATACTAGGTCTCAACAGCCGTACAATTCTCCCTAATTGGCTAAGGTCTTCAATATTTTCATCCAGGAAATCTAATGTATCATTATATTCAGGTTTATTATCATTAATAATCTCATCTATAACTCTTTTATGAATATTATAAATCGTTTCGATAATAAAATCGCATTCGGGTGCCTCTTCACAGGATTTTATATAAAAATCAATAAGTTTATCAGTTATACCTTTTATAGCAGAAGTAACAATAATTAGATTAGCTTTAGATTCATCTTTATACCTTTTTATAATCTCGATTGTCTTTCTAAATGATTCTGCATCTTGTAAACATGAGCCGCCAAATTTCATTACAATAAGATCATTTTTTCCCAGTGTCAAGATAACCAACAATAGAACTTCTTATTCTTTTTCTAATTTAAGAAAAATTTACCAAAGTTAATAGATTTTTTTATTTTTCATTTAAATTGTTGGACAATTAAATTTGATTCATTCAATAAATCTTCTTTTACTATGTTTTCCATATTATATCCTTCTAAATATACCAATTTCTTGATACCAGCATTAATAATTAATTTCAAACAACTCATGCAGGGAAACGTAGTGCTATAGAGAGTTGTATCTCCTTTTATCGAGGTACCATGAATGGCCGCCTGAATGATACAATTGATTTCTGCGTGGACGCCCCTACATAATTCAGGTCTTTCCCCAGATTTTAAACCGCTTCTTACACAAATTTCTGCTGTACAGTGACTGAATCCTGAAGGTGCACCATTATATCCAGTAGATATAATATGTGAATCCTTAACCAAGATAGCACCAATTTTACGTTTAATACAAGTTGAACGTTGAGATACAACTTCAGCAATTTTCATAAAATAATTGTCTTTTGAGATTCGAGATATATTTTCATTACTCATATATTATCATCACGATAATTAGATTATAAAAATTATTATCGCAATTGCAACAATACATCCCAATACCGAAAGGGCAAATGTGAGCAAATTGTTTCCCACTCTAAAATGAGCTCTCATGACTTTAAAATCAATATCGAGAGTAAAGATATTTTCTTTTGTTTTTAAATGACCATAAAATATTAAGGGTGTTAAAAATCTGATATACAATCTTGTCCACATTATAATTGAAAACATTATTATTATTGAAAAAAAAGTTATTTCCAAGAGGTCAGCTTTTTTTAATCTTAATAAAAAGAATCCCACAAACAATACAATAAATGGAATTATTATAATAAATATTGGAAGTGCTAATGGAATCCCTTGACCTCCAGCACCTTGTGAACTAGAAATCCAAGAGTTATAGATATCTAAATAATTAGGTAAATAAAAGATTGGCCCTATAAGGAAAATAATAATTGGAGTGCCAATATAAATGATTACCTTTTTAATTTCCTCCCAATCTTTTTCAAAAAAGAATTTAAAAAAAAATAGCGGAGCTGCAGGTATTGTAAACCATTTCGCACACATAGCTAATCCTAAAAATAAATAAAACAAGGATTTATCCTCATTTGGATAAAAATAAAGAGCAATAATTAAAAAAAGGCAGAAAAAACTGTCTGTTATGTGGTAGCCACAATTAGATGCACTAAAAACATAACTTAGAAAGTAAAAAGGATTTAGCAGAAATAGACCAAAAATAAGATTTTTCTTGGGGACATCGAATTTTTTCAAAACAAAATAGAAAGATGTGGCTACTATAAACTCTAAGAGAAAGGCATAAAAAGCAAAGATTTCCAAACTACCAAAAGAAGCGACTCTTAGGAACAATAAAAAATATATTGATAAAGGTGGATATATTAACTCAGAACCACCCCAATCCCATTCACCGGTAAATATTGTATCAACATCATAATAATTTAAATATACATCGCCCCATCCTCCCCATTGAATATTAGGATTCAAATTTACATAGTAATAAAAGATTATCATAAAAATTCTAATTGCTAATCCAGCAATGATTAGAAACAACTCTATTAGATAGAACGTTTTAATAGTCCATGGTGTATGAGTAGGATCTTCAGTCATTATTTCATTTCGTATTATTTTTTTAGAGTAATTCTAGAAAATAATTCCAGGATAAAAAATTTTTGAACTTAATTAATTTTTATTGATTATAGAAAAAAGAAGGACTTATGGAAAATAAAGCTATTCGATCTGAGATAATTCTATTACCTAATTACTTTAACTCCCCTTCTTTCTAAATTTTCTATTGACTCCATGTATTCTGTAATATTGTTTTTTTGAATATTTAAATATTTGAGCGATATGAGAGATTCAACCGATTTTGGCAATTTAATTAATTTATTTGTTCTTAAAAATAAATATTTAAGAGAGGATAAAGAGCCAATTGAATCTGGGAGTGTTCTTAGGTTGTTATTGCCTAAATATAAATATTTTAAAGATTGAAGTGATCCGATAGATTCTGGAATTTTTTCCAATTTATTATAATAAAAATACAGATATTTAAGTGAATTAAGTGACCCGATTGAGTTAGGTATTTCAATTAAATTATTTTTTCCTAAATCTAAAATTTCAAGTGTTGAGAGAGAACCAATTGAATCAGGAATCGATTCTAATTGATTAAATCCTAAAATTAAATTTTTGAGTCGACTTAGCAGTCCTATTGATGGCACAAGAGTGGTTAATTTATTGCTAGATAAGTCAAGCTCTTTTAAAGAAGATAAGTTTCCGATTGATTCTGGGAGTTTATTAATATTATTTTTACTTAAATCTAAAATTTCTAACGAAGAGAGAGCCTCTATCGATTTAGGCAACATGTTTAACGAATTATCATATAAATCAAGTTCTTTTAGTGAAGTGAGCAAACCTATTGATTCTGGAAGTGTTTCTAAATTATTTCTCCCAACTTTTAGTTCTTCGAGCGAATTCATTTTTCCTATCGACTCAGGAAAGTGAGTTAGCTCATTTCTTTGTAAATTTAATCGTTTAAGTGAAGTCAATCCACCAATCGATTCTGGAAGTGATTTTATTTTATTGCCATGAACGTCTAACCTTACTAAAGATTTTAAATTGCCTATTGATTCTGGTAATTCAGTTAAATTATTTGAAGATAAACTTAGATTCTCTAAACTAGAAAGCGATCCTATCGTTTCAGGAAGCGATTTTAGCTTATTTTCCATCAAACCTAAATATTTAAGGCTGCTTAATTCACCTATCGCTTCTGGTAAAGTTTCAATATTATTTCCTTTTAAAAACAAAGCTGTTAAAGAGTTTAATGAACCTATGGATTTAAAGATTGATTTTAATTTATTATTTCTTACATTGAGTCTTTTAAGTGAGACTAATGAACCAATAGACTCAGGTAATGTTGTTAATTCATTATTCCCCAAATAAAGTAATTCTAATGAAAAAAGAGAGTCGATTGAAGAACTAAATTTTTCAAGGTTATTTCCGCTTAAATCTAACGTTTTCAAGTTTGATAAATTATTTAATGTTTTAGGGAGATCGTTCAAATTATTCTCACTTAAATCTAAAAATTCAAGAGAAGAAAGAGATCCCAAAGAATCAGGTAAGTATACTAAATCATTCGATTCTAAATGTAATTCTTTTAGGGATGCTAGATTATCTATTGATACAGACAATTCTGACAATTGATTCTCGCTAAAATCTAAAATTTCAAGGGAACTCAATAATAATAATTCATCAGAAATATTCTCTATATTATTTCCTCTTAAGTATAATTCTTTCAGAAATTTTAAGGATTTAATTGAACTCGGAATATGTGTTAAACCGCAAGAAAAAAGTCCTAAACCAGTTATGTGATCCTCCTCTATGATATATCCGAAGTTATAATATTGGAGTTCAGTAAGTTCAGGGATAGGGCCTCCAATCTCTTTTTCCAAAATCCCAATTGTTTTTAGTTCTTCTTCTAGAGTTATAGCTTCGGGACTTTCTTTTTCCATTATTATTTTCTTTAGAATTTTTTTTTTATTTTTATATTTTGGCTTTTTTAAAATAAATAAAATATCGTTATATTTATTTTTAACATATGTTATATTTTAATTAGATTAGCTTATTTTGACTTAAAAAAAACTTAAATTTTTATTGAATGACCAAATTTTTAATTACATAAATTTTTAATTATAATTTGAAAGTAGTTTTTTTTAGATAATATTAAACGAATTCAATGAGAGAATTATACCATGGATGAACAAGCCAAACAAAATCTCTATGAAACGTTTAATGGCGTTATTAATAGCATAATTGAGGATAAGAGAAATGATCCTAAAAAATTAAAAGATATAAATAAATTCGATGCGCGAATTAATTTTGGATTACAAATTGAAAAAGATTACTATTTCTGGATGAATCTAATCGCTAAAGATGGAAATATAGTATTATCTAGAGGGAAGATTGAAGGAGATTATGATTTAACTCTCTTTGCTACTCCAGAAGACTTATTATTTTTCTGTAATGGCGAGTATAGTACTCTAAAAATGATAAAAGAGATGAATAGATTTGGTTATAAGAAATTGCGTATTAAAAAAGGGACTACTGGGCATAATCTTAGCAAATTATTAAAGATCCCCTCAATCCTTCAACTTGATAAAGTAAAACATTAGAAAAAACTTCTTTCTATCATTTAATTAGAAGGAGGATCCTTGAGGACTCCACCCCCGCTTTTTTAAGAACTCAATCTTAACTCTGTGATCACATCGGTTAAGATTTTCAGCATCTTTTCTAAATTGTTTAATGTTAATTCTCCCATGTGACCTATTCTAAATGTTTTATTAACTAAAGAACCATATCCATTCACAATTCGGAAACCCTTCAACAACATTTGATTTATCATTTTAGCAAAATCGATTTCTAATGAATTTTTCATTGTCGATACGGTATTTGATTCGTATCCCTTTTCAGAAAACATTTCTAAATTCATATCTCGCGCCCACATTCTCGTTCGTTTTCCTAGTTGTGTGTGTCTCTGAAATCGCTTTTCTAAACCTTCCTCATTAAGGATGTAATCTAATTGTGTTACTAAACCTCTAATTTGAGGAATTGGAGGGGTTGTTGGTGTTTGATTAACCTTGTTCTTTTTTATTAGCGTCAGAAAATCAAAATATAATCCTCTATTATTAACTTGACTTGCTTTTTCAATTGCTTCTCCGGATATCGAACATACTGCCAAACCTGGTGGTAAGGCAAAACACTTTTGAACTGAAGCTAAACACACATCTATTCCTAATTTATCTACTTCAAGTTTTATCCCTGCCATTGAAGAAGTTGAATCCACACATACTAAAGCTCCAGAATCCTTAATAACAGGGATTATTTCGTACATTGGATTGTAAACCCCCGTCGATGTTTCATTTGATTGTAGATATACTACTGAATAATTATTTTTAGATAATGCTGTTTTGACGAATTCTGGCTTTAAAGCTTTACCCCATTCTACACTTTCTCTTACAACATTTTTGCCATTTTTTAAACCTACTTGATGCCAACGATCTCCAAATGCACCAATTGATAAAATTAGGCCTTTCTCATCATCTTTTATTAAATTCCTTACGCACGCTTCCATAATACCTGTAGCTGATGATGTAAATATTAAACACTTATTTTTAGTATATAGTATTTTTTGAAGTCCTTCAATAGTCATTTGATGCATTTCTTCATATGGTTTTGACCTATGAGTATCATTAGGCAATGCTAAAGCATTTAAAACTCTCTTTGGGACATAAACTGGTCCAGGTGTAAATAATTTTAGTTTGGAACCTTCTTTTTTATTGAAATGTATATCAGACATAATCAAATCATAAAATAAAACAATGCAAAGAATAAATATTTTTCCCAAATGAAACAATTGACAAATTTAGACTATACAATTATTATTTTTACTCAATTTCGTTAAAATTTGTAATTTATTCTATTATTTTTGAAAATAAAATAAGATTTTAATTCAGAAAGATCATTAGAGCTCTTTTTTAATTGGTATAATTTTACCTGTATTTCTTTTATTTTTTCAATTATTTTTAATACAATAAAGGAATGAATGCCACTAGCAACGAAAGACCAAGCTCCTGTAATGCTTCCTGGATTTATTAGAAGGATTTTTCGTTTAGTAAGGAATATTTCTTCTTGATGAGAATGGCTCGATATTATGATATTATATTTTCTTTCAATAGCAATTTCCTCTAGCTGTGAATGATCTCCTCGTGGACTTATTTGTGCGCCATGAGTTAAACCAATCGTCATTTTTTCGCCATCATTAAAAAGGATTTCACACTCTTCATAAACTGGAGCATTTTTATTCCCACCATAAAAATCCATATTTCCAATGACAATAAAGAACTTTTTTTTTGTTCTTTGGGTTAAAAAATCAATGAATTCTGGAGCATTTATTATATCTCCCGTAAAGAATGTGTAATCAAAAAGCTCATTTTTTGTTAATTCTTTTAATTTCGTTATTATCTTTTCTGGAATGCTTTTAGCTCTCCGCGGAATATGTGAATCTCCTATTGCTAAATATTTAGCCATTATTTAATTATTTTCATTTTGATTTAAATTTTTTATATTCTTTTTGGACAAATAAAGCTAATTCTTTGGCCTTTTTGTCTTTTTTAAAATGAGTTCTAATAGGCTCTAGCAGCTGATTTAAATATTTAATAACAGCGGGTTTTAAATCTGGTGGATTCAATTTACCTTCCGCAAAATCTTTTTCTAGATCTTCATATGCAAGATAGTCTACATCTCCACCATACTTTTTTAGTCTCTCAATGTGAAAATTATCAATTAGCTCGAAAATGATGTATTTACAATATTCTAATACCGGATTTTCAATAATCTGTTTTGAAGGACAATAAGCCTTATTTATTTTGTGCTTAACATCATCCGGAGAATCCAACATAAAAATAGCCGAATCAGGGCTAGATTTTGACATTTTAAGATGTATTACCCTTTCTACTCCAATTAAATCAGTTTCAGGGGGTTTTGTCAAGCCCATAAGCATATGATGATGGACTGCTACTGGTTTTGGTCTATTTAATTTTTTGGCGATATCTCTTGCAAGCATATTTACTTTTCTCTGATCTAAGCCGAGTTGACATATATCAGCGGGAAGATAAAAAATATCTGCTGTTTGCATTAAAGGATAAAGAATTTGGGATGAATATAATTTTTCAGACTCACTTCTACCCATAATTTGGGTACATCTTTTTATTCTTTTCAAAGTTGAATTGATAGAAATCTTTAAAACTAATTCCCAATATTTTGGGTCTCTCACTATATCAGAAGCATACCTAAATTCTACATTGTTTAAATCCATTCCGCATACTTTCCAAAGTTCAATGAAAAAATCTCCTACTTGTTTTATGACCTCTAAATTCCCTCCGAATTTTTGGTTGGCAGCAGCATGCCAATCAGCAACTAAAAAGATAAATTTAATACCACATTTTGTTAATTTGTTTACATTAATTGCTCTTAAAAGACCTTGAGCAATATGTATCCCTCCAGAAGGTTCAAATCCATCATAAGCAATGATTTCTTTATTATGCTGTATCTTCCATTCGAGCATTTCTCGCAATTCCTTTTCGTTAATAATTTCTTCTCCAACCTCTTTAATTAAAGAAATTTTTTCGTCCAAAGTTAACGGCATTCAATTTTCCACTCAATAATTTATAATTTAGTAAATAAACGCATTGATAAAACATTTATGGATTTTAATTTCTTATCAAATTTATAGAAAAAATTTAAAGCGGATATTTTTATTTAATGGAAATTATATGATATAAAAATATTAAGAAAAGAATTATTTATTCCTTATTTCTCTCATTAATTACAGCTTGAGCTGCGGCGATTCTCGCAACGGGGATCCTAAAGGGTGAACAAGAAACATAATCCAATCCGATTGAATGTGAAAATTCTATTGAATTTGGCTCACCTCCATGCTCGCCACATAATCCACATTTAAGATCAGGTCGAGTACTTCTTCCCAATTTTATGGCCATTTTCATTAGCTTTCCAACTCCTCTTTGATCTAGTTTTTCAAAAGGATTATCAGTCAAAATCTCTTTATTCAAATAAATTGGTAAAAATTTGCTTTCTGCATCATCTCTCGAAAAACCATAAGTCATCTGTGTTAAATCGTTAGTTCCAAATGAGAAAAATTCTGCTTCACTCGCGATTTCGTCCGCTGTTAAAGCCGCTCTGGGAATTTCGATCATTGTTCCAAATTTATAATCTAATTCAACATTGTGGCTTTTGATAATTTCTTCTGCAACATTTACTAATTGATCTTTAACAAGTTTTAGTTCAGAAATCATTCCTACTAATGGTATCATTATTTCGGGTATTATATCAATCCCTTCCATTTTTAATTGACATGCAGATTCAAAAATAGCTCTAACCTGCATTTCATTTATTTCTGGCCAAACAATTCCTAAACGACAACCACGGAGACCCATCATAGGATTCTCTTCAGATAAAGATCTTATTAAACTAATAACTTTATTTTTATCTGTAATTTCTCTATCTAAAGGGGTAATATTTAATAAAGATCTTGAGAGAGCATTCGTCATTTTTAATTCTTGGCTCTCTAGTAAAACAACAGCCAATTCTGGTAAAAATTCATGAAGTGGTGGATCTAATAATCGAATAGTTACAGGTTTTCCTTCCATTATCTTGAAAATTTCGTAGAAATCTCCTCTTTGCATTGGTAATAATTTATTTAACATGTCTTGACGTTCTTCTGTCGTTCTTGCCATTATCATCTTCTGTACAACAGGTAATCTCTCTGTTGCCATAAACATATGTTCCGTTCGACAAAGTCCTATCCCTTCTGCTCCAAATTCAAGAGCTTTTTGAGCGTCTAATGGAGTATCTGCATTGGCACGAACTCCTAATTTTTTTACATCATCTGCCATTTTTAATAATGCTAAAAATTCTCCTTTTATTTCTGGCTCAACCAAGGGTACTTTTCCCTCAATAATCCTACCCGTAGTCCCGTCAATAGTTATATAATCACCTTCCCGAATTGTCATATCAGCAACTTTAAATTCTCTATTCTTTTCATCTATTTCAATATCTTGAGCACCAACAACAGCAGGTTTTCCCATCCCTCTAGCAACAACTGCCGCATGAGAGGTCTTTCCTCCAAATTGAGTAAGGACTCCATTAGCAGCATATAATCCGTGAACATCATCAGGTTTAGTTTGAGGTCTTACTAAAATTATTTCCTTTTGTTCTTGATTGGCTAATTCTTCTGCAGTATCTGCGTCAAAAATAGCAATTCCAGAAACGGCTCCTGGAGATGCGTTAATACCATGAGCTAAAACACGTACGAAAGCATTCTCATCTATGCTTTTAAACAGAAGTTTGGAAATTTTTTTAGGATCTACACTCATAATCGCTTCTTCTTTATTCATTAATCCTTCGTTAAACATATCAACAGCAATTTTGACTCCTGCAGAGGGAGTTCGCTTTCCATCTCTAGTCTGTAGAATAAATAATCGTCCATCTTCAATTGTAAATTCAATGTCTTGCATATCTTTATAATGCTTCTCTAATCTCTCCAATGTTTCTATTAATTGTTCGTAGAGTTCAGGAAATTCTTTTTTCATTTTTTTCAATGTTTTTGGAGTCCTTATACCAGCCACTACATCTTCACCCTGAGCATTTGTTAAATACTCACCAAATGGCTCATTCTCCCCTGTTGAAGGATCTCTAGAAAAGGCGACACCTGTAGCAGAATTCCATCCTTTATTCCCAAAGACCATAGCTTGAATGTTAACAGCTGTTCCAAAATTAGGAATATTATTAATTTTTCTATAAGTAATTGCCCGTCTATTATTCCATGATTTAAACACTGCTTCGATAGCCAAAAACAATTGGTTAAAAGGATCTTGAGGAAAATCCTCTCTAATCTCTTTTTTATATAAAGCTTTGTAATCAGAAATTATTTTCTGTAATTCAATAACTTCCAGATCAGTATCTTGAGCCGATCTTCCTTTCATTCTTTTGTATTTATTTAAAATTCTTTCAAATTTTTCATCACCGATACCCATTACAACATCGCCGAACATTTGTATAAATCGTCTATATGAATCATAAGCAAATCGAGGGTTTTCTGTTTGAGTTGCAACGCCAATAACAGATTGATCGTTAAGTCCCAAGTTTAAAACTGTGTCCATCATACCAGGCATAGACATTGGAGCGCCACTTCTTACGCTTATTAATAATGGATTTTTTTCTTTACCAAATTCTTTACTTGTTATATTTTCGAGTTCTTTCAAGTATTGCATTACAACAGGTTTTAATTCTTTCATTGTTTTTTCAGGTTCTTTAAAATATTTTAAGCAACTTTCAGTTGTTATAGTAAATCCTTGTGGAATATTAAGACCTAAATTTGTCATTTCAGCAAGGTTTGCTCCTTTTCCACCAAGAACCATTTTTAATTCTTTATTTCCTTCTTTAAAATTATAGATATATTTCTTCCCTTCGGTGGTTGTCATTTTTTCACCAATCAATCTTTTATCTTTCACTATTTAAAATAAAAACAAAACTTCTAACTTTTATAGTTTTCTCATTGAAAACCAAAGATTATAAAAATAGAAAAAAAATTGAATTTAAAAGTCTATATCTTTACCTTCGTAGGCATAAGTAAAGAGATTTTTATAATCAGCATAATTTGGAGATCTAGAAGCCATGACACTACTTGAACTTTGAAAACATAAATTAACTAATGTGTCTAAGTTTTTATCAAACTCTTCTCTAGCAACAATTTCTTGGAACTTATTTGGGAAATTGACCTCTTTTTGAAGTTCCTTAATTTTATCAATTACGATATAAGCTGCTTTCATATTATCATCACTCCATTCTGACCATCCTAATTTTTTAGCATTAGTTCCTAAAATCTCTATTGTATTATCCTTTTCATCTGGATTGTTCATACAATACTCAGTAGCATAAGGAAGAGCAATTCCTACACAAATCCCATGAGGCGTATGGAAAACCGCCCCCCAACTATGACCCATGCTATGTCCAAAATGTACTTGTCCGTTTCCGAATCCAAGCCCCGCCATAGTTGCTGCCTGATGCATAAAATCTCTGGCTTCGACATTTTTGGGATCCTTATAAGCAATAGGTAAATATTTAAATACGAGTTCGATAGCTTTTAAACACATTGCATCACTAAAATCATTCCTCCAAATAGAAATCAGCCCTTCGAACGAATGTGCTAGCACATCGAATGCAGTTGCGGCTGTTAATTCAGGTGGCATTCCTGCGGGAAATATTGGATCGACAATAGCATATGTGGGAACAAATCCCTTATGAGCTATTTCTAACTTTCTCCATACATTATTCTCAAACTTGGATATTATTACTGCCCATGTTACATCTGCTCCGGTCCCTGAAGTAGTTGGTATTGTAATCATTTTCGCCTTTTTACCCAAATTATATAAATCTCCTCTAAATGGATTTAAATCATCAACTACCAGCTCTGGGAATTCATACATGCTCCAAATTGCTTTAGCAGTATCCATAACTGAACCTCCTCCTAACGCAATAATTAAATCTGGAGAGTATGCTATACACTCCTCTTTTCCTTTTAAAACATCTTCCTCTCTTGGATCTGGTCTTACTTCATTAAAAATTTTATACTCCCTTCCAAATTTCTCGAGTCTATCTGTTAATATTTTTACATAACCTAATTCTTCAAGGTTTTTATCAGTGACAATAAAACACTTTTCTCCCGAAATATTTTCTAAGAAATTTAGGGAATCCTCGCCATATATTATATTAGGGCTAAAAAAGAACCACATTTGTACTTTTCACCATAGTATATTATATTTAATTTTTTTTAATTTTCATTCAAAAGTTAATTTATGAAGTTTAATTAAATTTTTGTTACATTAAATTAATCCTTAGGTTACTTAATTAAATTATAAAATTCCCATATTCCGTTAATTACGAAATCAGGTTTGTATTCACTTTCTTTTATCATTTCTGAAGTAGTTTCACCAGATAATACACAACATGTAGTTATTCCAGCTTTTATTCCCATTTTTATGTCAGTATATAATCTATCCCCGAATATCACAGCATCCTTAGGAGGTATACTTAGTTGATTAAGCTTATAAAGCAACATCTCTTTGTTTGGCTTTCCAAATGATTTAGGCAGCCTTTCTGTAGCTTTATATAAAAGAGCAGCTATACCTCCCGCGTCCGGGATATAACCCTTTTCAGTGGGGCAGCGATTATCTAAATGAGTTGCAATGTAAGGAATGTTGTTTTGTAATAAATATGAAGCTTTAACTAAACTATTATAATTAAGCTCTTTATCAAAAGCTAATATTAAAATCTCAGGATCGTCTTCTGTTAATTCGAAACCTTCTTTTTTAAATTCATTTTTGAGAGATTGAGTGCCCAGTAAAAATATTTTATTATAATTTTTTTCTATTAAATAATCAATAGTAAGATGTTGCGATAAAATGAGATTTTCTTTTGTAGCATTTAGATTAAATCTATTTAATTTCTTAAGATAATCTGTAGTAGATAAAGATGAATTATTTGATAAGAAAAATATATTTTTGTTTTTTTTACGTAATAGAACAAGTAAATCAGAAACACCATCAAATAATTTGTTTCCTAAATAGATAGTACCATCTAAATCAAAGAAATAGACTTTTTTTTCTTTTAGTTCATGTAATTTGCTTTCATTATCAAGCATAATTAACTTTAAAAAGAAAATTAAAATATAAAAAAAAAAGAATTTAATTTTACCAGAATTCTGTTTCGATTTTAGTAGTAGTAACTACCATCTCTTGAGCGGCTTTTGTTGCTCTCATTACCTTAGCCATGTCGCCTTGGAGCTTTGCTTGTCCACCCAACAATGCCCGAATTGGATCCAATTCTTGTTTTAAGATTTTTACCCAATTATCGTATGTTGCTGAATATACATACTCAACTCCAATCGCTCCTCCTGAAGCTTCTTCACCTGGTTTTATGACTTGATATGTCTCACCCTCTTTTAAGATTTTAGCTCCTGTACATTCTCCGTGGTATAATCCGATCCACATCTGGATTTCCTTATCTACAGGCCCGCTAGGTTCAATAACGAAAACAAAATCCCCTTCCCAGCCATTGGGAGGAAATCCACTAGGTCCAGCTGCTTCTGCGTAGTTTTGATTAGCATTTAATGCTTTTACATAGGCATCGGCCCATTCTTGTGTTGCAAATTTTACCATTACATTCACCCAATTTACTTTTAAGATAAATATTTGATTTTAAGATTTTATCATTTTTAATATTTAAATTAAGAAAGAATTTTTTATAACAATTATGAAAATATAGAAAATTATTTTATTTATACGTTAAAAATTATGATTTCATTATCATTAGAATTTTTGATAAAAATAAGTAAAAAATAAATTTTTGGTTTAATTTTTTCATTCAGAAGAAATTAAAGTAGTTTTACTTAATCTCTCCACGTTCTTTCATTTTAGCTATTTCTTCTTCTCGGAGTTTTCTCTTAAAAAGTTTCATAACCATAGTTAGAGGCATATCCTTCCTAAATTCTACGTATTTCGGTACTGCGTATGGTTTAACTTTATCTCTTAAATATTCAATTATATCACCTTCAGCAACTTTACCTTCGAACTCTGGTTTCAATGATACAAATGCCTTAACCCTTTCGCTTCCTGGACGCTCAGGGTCTGGAACTCCAATAACTCCTGCTACGCTGACTGCTGGGTGCTCGTGTAAAATATCGTCAAGTACTCTAGAATAAACTTTATTTCCTGAGACATTTATCATATCTTTAATACGGTCTACTATATAGAAATATCCATCTTCGTCCATTTTTGCTATATCACCCATAGGAAGCCATCCATCTTTAATTAATCCTTCACCAGGTGTTGGCCAATAACCTTTCATTACTTGTGGCCCACGAACCCAAACTTCACCAGGTTCTCCCAGTGGAAGTTCCTCACCTGTATCTGGATCAACAATCTTAACTTCCGTATCAGGAACAGGTATTCCAACGCTCCTTTTTACTTCTGTCATAAATCCCGTAACTTTTGAAATTCCCGAGAGATTAATTGTTACTGCACTTGTCGTCTCTGTTGCACCATAACCCTCACCCATAGGAACACCAGTTTTTTTATCAAATTGTTCAGCAAGTTCTGGAGGCAAAGCCGCCGCGGCTGAAAGATAAAAAATTGGCGCTTTCGGGATATCCATTTTAAGGAAGATTGTATAGTGTGCGGGAACAGCACAAACCATAAATGGACGGTATTTTTTTATTACTTCTACAATTTTAACCATATCTCTTGGATCCATTAAATACATTTTAAGACTCATAGAAATAGCGGTGTGTATGACTATATGCCCATATTGATGGAAAATAGGAACACATATCGTTGTAGCAGCTTTCCCTATAAGCCCTAATTTTAATGGTTCCATCATCCAATGATATACTTGAATTACGGATGTAGTTAGATTGTAATGAGTTAGCATAGTACCTTTTGGTAGTCCAGTTGTACCTCCTGTAAAAGGTAATAAGGCAACATCTTCCATAGGATCTATTTCAACTTGTTCGGCATGGGGTTCATACTTTTCGATTATATCGTCAAGTAGATAATAACTATCCTCAGTTACTTCCTCCATTTCAGGAGGCTTATAATCAGGGAATAATTTAGTGGGCGTATAAATTATTGTTTTAAGATTTGTCTCACTTTTTACACTATTAACACGTTCAAGCCGCCGATAAGAACAAACAACTGTTTCGGCACCACTTTCGCTTAACTCATACTGTAGATCGGGGGCCTTATGTAAAATACTGAGTGGAACATGTATTGCACCTATTTTCATCGCGGCATAATCAGTCAAGATAAATTCCGGGCATGAAGGAAGAACAGATGCAACGCAATCACCCTTCTTTACACCAAAATCCACTAATGCTGATGCTAGCTTATCTACTTTAAGTTTTAAATCTTGATAAGTTATTTCTTCATCTGCATAGACGCATGCAATGTTATCGGGAAATTTTTTAGTGGAATCTTCGAGAAATTGATAAACATTCATTTTAGGATATGGTTCCATAGTTTGTTTGAGTTTAAAAGGTCCAAGAGTATAAGATTTCTGCCAAGGATTATCTGCATATGTTAATGGTCTTTTTTCTGCCATTACTCAAATCTCTCCTCTATTTAAAATTTATTTTTAGTATAGTATCAATGATAAAATTACCCTTTTAAATAATATAAATGTTTTTAAACAAATTATAAAATTAAATTAATGAAATAGTTAAAAACAAATAAAAAAATAATAAATTAAATAATTTGGATTAAATCTAATAAATCTGATCAATAACCCAATCTAATCCAAGTTCTTGAAGTTTTTCTTTAGTTGGTTTGCCAGTATTCTTGTCCCATCCTCTATATCCATAATAAGCTTCTAAAAGAGGTTCTAAATTTACTACTTGCCCCTGGGCTGGACCTTCAGGCATTGGGTCTTCTAATAAACGAGGTGGAAGAGTATCATCAGCTCTGGTTAAACCCTCTCGTACACTAAATACTCTCGCAAGATTGTAGATTCTCTCACCAGTTTTTCTAAAATCATCAGCAGTGAATTCATAGCCCATAAGCTTCTCTATTAAAGATGCCCAATCATCAGCAGTTAATACCATGCCCATAAATTTACATCCTCCGATGGCATCAAAAACTCCAAAAGCATCTTCCATTTCCTTAACAATTTTGGTAGTTTCAGGAATTTCCGTAAGTGGATCTCCAACATCGGCATCTTCAACGATCATAAAAGGCATTGCTAAGAAAGCAGGACCTTCTATATAACCAGTAATATGACAACCTCCACGATTAGCAGTAGCGTATGCTAATCCCGTTATCTTGGCAGCTCTACTATCATAAGCTGGAAGTTCTAGTCCTTTAACTTGCATAGCAAACTTTATAGAATCTTTACCAAGTTTATTTGCCATAATCCTAGTTCCTTCAGCTAGTAAATCTCCAATACCTTCTCTTTTTCCTATCTTATGACAAAGATCTACCATAGCATCTTTATTGCCAAAAGTAAGCTCTAATCCGTCTGTATCTTCTTTGGTTAATATTCCTTTCTCAAAACATTCCATCGCAAAACCAATTGTACTTCCAGCTGAAATTGTGTCAATACCATACTCATTACAAATAAAATGAGCGAATGTTATCGCTTCTAAATCATCTATACCACACATAGTACCCAAAGCTCCAATCGACTCATATTCTGGACCTTCACCAACACTTTTATAAGGTCCTTCTTTAATTTCGGCAAGCCGTCCGCAAGCGATAGGACACGCGAAACATGGTTTTCTTCCAGTAAGAATCGTTTCATTTATCGCAGTTCCATTAATTTTTTCGGGTGCAGGAAAAACTCCAGTTTGCCAATTTCTGGTTGGTAAGCCACCTTTAATATTTACCAAATCAACCATAGCAGCTGTACCATATACTTCAAGGGTCATTTTTAATAAACTTTGATTAACCCAATCATATCGTTGTTTAGCCTCCGTTTTGTATTCGTCTGGTCTTGCTAATTCGACCTTTGCTACCCCCTTTGAAGCTAGAGCTTTCAAGTTTTTTGAACCCATTACAGCGCCCATACCACATCTTCCAGCAGCTCTACCATAGTAAGGCTTATCACAATCGTTCATAACTGCTGCGTATTTAACTAGATTCTCCCCTCCAATCCCTATGCATGCTACAT
This sequence comes from Candidatus Hodarchaeota archaeon, assembly GCA_048887225.1. Classification (GTDB taxonomy): domain Archaea; phylum Asgardarchaeota; class Lokiarchaeia; order Sigyniarchaeales; family SOKP01; genus LW40-45. Next base: position 2,551 of record JBHLJY010000031.1, on the reverse strand, counting down.
TGGTCTTCTCTCCATGCTCTTCTTTGAGCAATCTTGTAGTTTCTGAAGTATTTTTACCCCAAAGATGTTTAGCATCTCGAAGCTCCGCTTTTCCATCTTCTGTAAGAAGATAAACTGGTTTTGGTGACATTCCCTCAAATATTACTCCATCAAAACCAGATCTTTTTAAATCTCGCCCCCAATACCCAGCAGAGTTTGCTTCACCCCAAATACCAGTAAGAGGGGATTTAGAGACTACACAGTATCTCCCTGTGCTTGGAGAACTAGTTCCTGTTAAAGGACCTGTCATAAAAATTAACATATTTTCTGGGCTTAATGGATCTGTTCCTTTCTTAACTCCTTCAAGCAAATATTTGGTTGCTAGTCCACTTCCACCTAAAACCATTTTTAGAGTATGTTCATCAGGAAATTCTTCAGTAATGTTTCCACTAGATAAGTCAATTCTCAAAATTTTACCCATATATCCATACATTTTTAATTTTCCCTGTGCAAAACTTTATTTTATTTTATTCGTTTTAATTTTATTTTACTTATTAAAACATTATATGAATTTTATTCCTTGTTATTATAAAACTATTTTTATTTCTTTTTAAAAGAAGCTTGACGAAAAAATAGAATCCTTTAAGATTTATTTCTGAAAATAGAAATCAAAGAAAAATTCAATGGTATCAATAAAATCATTAAGCTTATCTTCTACTTCTATAATATCCTCAATATTTTTAATATCGCTACTAGCTAGCTTATCTAAAAATTCTTTTAATATCTCTTTTTTAGATTCATCATTCGGAAAAAAAATAGATCTCTTTTGATGTTCCCAATCAAGAATGTTTGTAAAGATGACGAAAAGTACTTCAATATGACTATACTCTATTAAATTCATTAATTTTTCTTGAGAGATTATTTTATCTGTCTGTTCAGTATAAATGTTTGAAAGATCATCGTAATAATTTGTAATGCGTGCAATATTATTCAATTGTGTTCTCAACGCTGCTTTTGTTATAGGATTGCTTTTAGTTTGATACATCCTTTCGAAATAGTTGAAAATAAAAGACTGTAATTTTTTTAGTTTACTCTGAAAAGCGCGGGTTTTCATTATTTTTTCAAACATTGGTGATTCTTTGTCTTTATAGAACTGTAATTCAAATTTTACAATATCAAAAATATCGTAAAATAATTCCTTTATATCTATATCTTCTTCGGTTGCCATACATTCCCATTAGATATGATTATATAAATTATAACAACGAAAATATAAATTTGTTAAGTATAATAATTTGAAAAACTAATTAAAAAAATTATAATTTATGATTGAAAAAGAAGAAATTAAAAAAAAATCTATAAATTAAATACCAATTCCTAGTGTGTTACCAATCCCTGCCACAATAACTTTTGTAGCTTTTTCAGTTCTCTTTCGAATAGCCATCTTAATTTTTTCTACGATGAACGGAACACTCTGGGTAATAGAACGTTTCATAGTAGTGATCGCATCTTCTAAAGATTGTTTACAAATTAAGGCATCAATAGGTATGGATTTTTTAGTAGTGGAATCTTCTATATAATATTTCTCAACCCCTATCCCTCCAATTGCAGCTCCAACTCCAACTGCTAATGATCCCGTTTTTTCTCCAGTCAATTTTAATCCTGCATCAATCATAATTATTCGAGAAATGGAATCTCCGTGTTGATCGACTAAAATCTTAATTGCTTTTCCTGGTTTTCCTACAGTGCCACCTGGACCTTTTGCTCGAACAACATATATAGTTCTATTTTCAAAATTTACTTCTTGAACTATTGTATCTTTAGCAATATCGGTTGCTTCAACATCCCCATTATTAGTAACATCTCTTACAAAACTTCCTACAACCATAGGACCAAGAGCATCTCCAATTGGGCTTCCTTCAGCAAAAGCTTTTGAAGCGTAGAAAAATGCTTTTGCTAACGCCATAATTAGCGACATTTGCATAGCGATTTGCATAAGTAAAATCATTGATTTTGATTTCTTTCCAAGGATCAGATAATGTTTTATTAAGCGGTAAATAAAATCTACTGCCATAGCCGCCTCTAATAGATTTTCTAAGCGTTGCCTTGTAGAATCCTCAGCATTGGGAGCTAACATCTCAACTTCTTCTTTAAACCTATAATCCCTTACATCTATTACATGGTCTAATTTCGGGATTATTCCGTAAGGATCAAGCATAACAGGTATAATTGCGACAAAAGTCATAAAATCCTCGAGCTTAATCATAAGATCTTTATCAGTTTCTTTTTTATTGGAGGATTCTTTAAAACTTGTAAGTAATATTTGTTTACAATCTTCATTCCATTTTTTAAGCTTTTCTAATCCTGTTTCAATTTCTTTTGCTGCTCTCCATGCTTGAATACGCTGGCCATAAAACATACTAATGAAAATCAATAAAAAGAAAAGGAGGTTAAGAATTATAGCAAACGGATCTGTCTGCTGTTGACCTAGTTGAAATATATTATACATTTTAGTTTAAACGTTAAAGCTTTCTATTTAGTTATCTAAACTTGATAATAATAAAACTTATTT
>JBHLJY010000030.1:0-21547 GCA_048887225.1 Candidatus Hodarchaeota archaeon | reverse complement strand
TTTTCTTTTGTTTAATTATTGTTGTTTAGAAATTAATATTTTAAGGTTTAATATTAATTAAATCCTAATTAAATATTCTATTTAGTTCAAGATATAAGATTTTTTTAAATATTGAAAAATTAATAATTATATTTTACCTAGATTCAACTCTCTCTAATTTTTGTTTATGCAACTCTGCTAACTCCTTTTTTATCTCCAGTACTTTCTCTTTAGGATATGGATATAAATATAAGCATAGGAGTGTTAGTCCCAATGCAATACCAGGGAAAACAACAAGAATTACTTTAATCCCTAATATGACATTGGTGCCAGGATTAGGTTCATATTCTTCCCAACCAGTCGTCGTAAAGACTAGCGAAATAGTTATGATGGACAAAATCATTGACAAACGCATTGCAAAATTTGTTATGCCGAAAAATGTTCCTTCGCGCCGTACACCAGTGTTTAACTCGTCTTCGTCTATTACATCTGCAATGATTAAATATATGAAATATAGCATTCCTCCGAAACCGATTCCTGCGATCATAAAGACTATTAGTATTGTGAAAAAATCCTCAATGAATAATATTGGTATTGATGCTAGGAAATATGCGACGATAGCTATAGCATATCCTTTTTTACTACCTATTTTTACATCTAATTTCATCCATAGTAAGACAGAAAAAATGCCGACAATAAACAATAATCCCAGTAATAATGATGTCTCGAAGGGAGATGAATGTAAGACGTGTTTACCGTATAATTGAATAACTGCCCCTAAAACTAATAAAATGTACTCGTACAGAAAAAACATAATTGTGTAAAGTACAAATCCTCTATTTTTAAACGTATATTTCATACCTTTGAAAAACCCGAATTCATGTTGATGGTCTAATTTGAATTCCTTACGCTCTTTAGCGCCCCAATTTATTGCTATTAACAAGGTTATGGCAATTATTATCGATGTCACGATTCCATTAATCAAATAACCAGATGGCTCAGATATGTCAGAAATAAAAATGCCTGGAACTAGGAACGCAGCAATTAATCCAAGAATGGCAAGAAATTGTTTAATTGTATTGACTTGAGCTCTTTCCTCAACTGAAGTATAAAGTTCTGGAAAAAGGGCATCAAAAGGTAATGTAACCATTGTATAAAAAGTATCGTAGCACATAAGCATGATTAAAAGATAAATGAACAACCAAAGTTGATTTCCTGAAGGTACAAAGAATAAAGGTAGCCATAAAATTATCTCAATTATAAGGACTGGGATTGTCCCAATCATTATAAATGGTTTTCTCCTTCCAAAACGAGTATGTGTGCGATCCGATATATATCCGATTAATGGATCATTTACAGCATTCCAAATCGTCCATAAAATAAAAGCGAGCATAATATAAATAACATTTAACCCTACTGCAGTGAAATAGAATGTAAAAACCCAGATATTAAATGCGGCATTAATGAACCAGGGCGCAAAGGTTCCTAAACCAAAACTCATTTTTTGACCTAAACCGAATCTTCTTACTGAATCACTCATTAAATTATCACTATCTTTTTAACTTTTAAAATATTAATTGCATATTTACTCATATCTTTATAATTGTTTATTTTTTGAAGAATAATTTAAGTAATCCTTAATTGTAATTCAATTAAAATCGGTTCTTCTTTAAAATCTTTCATATAAAATTTATATAGCTCAATCAATTTTCATTTATATCTAAATTCAAAATTTTTTTTTGTTTTAAAACTGAATTCTAGATGTGATTAAAATGGCAGAATGGCAAGTAGATGAAAATAAAGCATGGTTTAAAAAATGGTGGCCGGAAAACGCTCCTAAGAATCATGAGTTTGAGAAAATTACGCTAGGTGAGTTCTTCGAGAGGCAAAGAAAGAAATATGCAAATTATAATTTGATGTGGTTTATTGAATCATGGATGACTTATGATGAAGCAGGGAAAGCGATGGATTCTTTTGGCACGGCGCTTCACAACCTTGGTATAAGAAAGGGTGATGTTGTTGCATTACTTTTGCCAAATAGTTTTCAATATGTCATTGCTTTTTATGCATGTGCTAAAATTGGAGCAATTCCAACAGGGATTAACCCTACCTACAAACCTCTTGAAGTGCTGCATCATATCTCGCTAACCAATGCTAAATGTTTGGTATGTTTAGATGCTTTATATGAAGAACTGGTTGAACCAATCATCGAGAAGACTAATATTGAATTCATTATTTCTACAAATGTAGTTGATTTGTGTGATGGACTTCCTGGATTTAAAAAAGTCTTAGGAAAATTAATTGGTAAGATTCCTAAAGGTGAAGTTGATTTTAAACGAGTTTATAACTTTGTAGATTTCTTGAGCACTACCCCTCACCTGCCAGATGTAGATATCGATCCGATGACTCATCCAGCTACTTATATAATGACAGGTGGTACAACTGGAGTTCCTAAGGCAACGGTTTTAACCCATTTTAACCTAGTATCTAATGCAACGCAATGTATATTATGGTTTGGCGGTGAAGACCCGGGTGTAGGAGATATAGGAGTAATACCTTTATTTCACTCATTTGCAATGACAGTGGTTATGAATGTCAGCATTGCTGTTGGAGGGTGGATGATGCTTTATCCAAGACCCCCTGATACGGGTGTATTTCTTAAGGAAGTTAATCATATACCCGCATCGAAAGGTATGTTATATGCAGGAGCAGAAATCCTCTTTAAAAGAATTGCTGAATATCCAAAACTCGAAAAATTTCCAGAAATTTTTGGAAAAATGAGGCTATGCGTTTCTGGAGCTGGTCCTTTACACAGGCCTGTTCATGATGCTTTTGTCAAGAATACTGGTGGAAATCTCGTCGAAGGGTATGGACTTTCTGAAGCTAGTCCTGTTGTTAGTGGTGGAAACTTATTTGGCGAAAGTCCAATAGGCGTTATTGGGATGCCTTTTACTGGTACGGATTGGGCTATATTCGATGTTGATGAGTTTGAAAGAGGTCCTATAGCAGACGGCTTACCAGGTTCGAAATATGGTGAGGAAAATACTGGAGAACTCTGTGTTTGTGGTCCGCAAGTAATGAAATCATATTTGAACCAACCTCAAGAGACTGCTGACACTCTCAAACAATGGGACGGTCGAACATGGCTACTTACGGGTGATGTTGGATTTATGAACGACGATGGCACGGTTGCGCTTCGAGATCGTAAGAAACAATTAATCAAAGTAGCAGGACATTCTGTATTTCCCATAGAAGTCGAAACTATGCTTATGAATCATGAAGCTGTATCGGAAGCGGCAGTCGCCGGATTACCCGATCCAGAAGGAAAGGTAGGTGAAATTACAAAAGCATGGGTAGCATTAAAACCTGAGTATAAAGACCAAATTACCGAAGCTGAGTTAAAAGCTTGGACTTTAGAAAACATGACTAAATGGAAATGCCCCGCGATAATCGAATTCCTTGATGAAGTTCCAAAGAATATTCTTGGGAAGGTTCAACGAAGGGTTCTTCAGGAATCAGATCCGCTTTATAAGAAATAACAATAATAAAACTAATTTTTTTAAATTTTCTTCTTCCTTTTTAATAAAATTTTTTACTACTATCTAAATATAAATTCATTTAATTTTGATACAAAAGTTATTTTTTTATCATACTTTTTATATGAGAATAATACAATATGCTTATAACCAGTAATAATACATGAAGTATACCCCTGACAAAAAGTCTATACGTAAATATGAGGTTCCAGAGTGGTTTCACGATGCAAAATTTGGTATATTTATTCATTGGGGTCTTTATTCTGTACCTGCTTTTGGTATTAAGGAGATGGATATCGTAGAATCAATGAAAAAAAGAGGTTTTGAAGAACATTTTAAATATAATCCGTATGCCGAATGGTATCTCAATTCGCTCAGGATTCCAGGCAGTCCAACACAGAAGTACCACTTTAATACATATGGTAAAGACTTCTCTTATGATGATTTTGTGGCAATTTTTAATAAGGAAATAAAAAAATGGAAACCTAAAGAATGGGCCGAATTGTTTAAAAGAGCGGGAGCCAAATATGTAGTTCTTGTAACAAAGCATCATGATGGCTTTCTTTTATGGCCAAGTAAATATCAAAATCCAAATAAAGAGAATTACTGTGCTAGTAGAGATATCGTTGGTGAACTTTCAGAAGCAATTAGAAATGAGGAAATAAAAATGGGTTTTTACTATTCTGGTGTACTTGATTGGACTTTTAACCCCGAACCGATAAAAGATGTGAAAAGTCTTCTTTTAAATAATGTAAGGACCCCAGAATACATTGAATATGCGACTAATCATTGGTATGAATTAATCGATAAATATAACACAATTATTCTCTGGAATGATATTGGATATCCCCCAACAAATCTATATAAACTGTTCGCTTATTTCTATAATAGATTTGCCGAAGGTGTAATTAATGATAGATGGAGGCAAATTCATACTAAAGATGATGATTTTCCAGTAATGAAGCATTATGATTTTTTAACACCTGAATATAAAGTATTTAAAAGAATTAAGAAAAAAAAATGGGAAACTAATCGAGGCATTGGAAACTCTTATGGATATAATAAACTTGAACTTGAAAAAGATTATCTTACTTCAGAAGAATTAGTTAGAATGCTTGTGGACATTGTTAGTAAAAATGGCAATCTTTTATTAAATGTAGGTCCGAAGGCTGATGGTACAATCCCCGAGCCTCAGAAGAAATGCTTATTAGGTCTTGGGAAATGGCTGGATGTGAATGGTGAAGCTGTTTTTAGTACTAGACCATGGAAATATGCCGAAGGTAAATCTCTTGATGATATTGATGTAAGATTTACCCAAAATCAAGAAGCTCTATTCCTTCACATCTTAAAGAAACCAAAAGGAAATGAAATTACAATTAAATCACTGACAATTAATGCAAATGCAACGATTCAAATGCTGGGATATGAAGAAAAATTTAATTGGAAGCAAGAAGGTGGAAATCTAACGATCTCAATGCCGGAGAATCTGGAAGATACTCCTGTGTACGTTTTTAAAGTAACACCAAAACCATAAAAATGTTATATGGGTATAAGTTAAAGATAAAAAAACTTCATTCCTTTTTCTTTTTCTTCGGAAACCATGGTACGAAAGCGCTTGTCCTTCTTTTATAATCAGCGTATTCGTCATCACCTTCAAATCTTTTATTTAATAATTTGACTCCTGAAACCTTGATAATTTGAACGGTGATATAAATAGGTCCAAATATAGTTATAAATCCCCAAGGAACTGCTAATGCAATGATGAATAATCCCCACCACATCGTAACCTCACCAAAGTAATTAGGATGTTGAGTATATTTCCATAAGCCTTGGTCTAGGACTTTTTTAGTTCTATTTGGATTATGTAGAAATGTATAAAGCTGATAATCTCCAACGGATTCAAAATAAAACCCAATTATCCATATTAAGGCTCCTACTATTAAGGTAATCAATGCAAATTCGAAAAAAGACAAGGGTATAGACGTACTTTCGCTTGCATTTATCCATAAAACTGGAAAAACAACTATAAAGATTACTAAGCCTTGAAATAGGTAAATTTTGGTTAAACTTTTTAAAAAAACGTTTTTTCCTGATTCTTTCCACTTTTTTCTCATCGCAGCATACCGGTAATCTTCTGGTTTCCCCCGATTCCTTATATATACATAAGTAGATAATCTTATAGACCATAATAACACTAAAATTGTTACTATTAATTTTCGTAATGAAAAAACTCCAGTCCATAGAAAATCTAATAAAAAACTAGTAAAGGTAACAACAAAATATCCTGGTCCATAAAAAATATCCATAATAGCATTATTTTTTTTGATTGTTCCGACTATAGATGCTATTAAAACATAAAGAAATAGAACGATGGCAGAAAATAAGATTATTGATAACATAGTTTTGCTTATGAACTTAAGATTTTTTAGATATTTATTTCATTCTATAATATTTTATAAAAAAAAGAGATATAAGAAATGAATTGAATTTCAACAACTTTAAAAAATCTAAATTAAATCTTTTTTATCCTCATCTATAACTACTTCAACTTTTGCTTCAAATTTTTTCTCATCATCTACATCCTTCTTGAGTATTATATCTCTTCTTGAATGTGCATATATATTTGGCTTTAGTTTTATTCCAGGAATTCCAAAATAAATCCATCCAGGCTCTAAAATTTGATTAATATTTGTAATTGAAAAAGCACCAATAATAGAATCTCTGCCAATAATAGTCCCTGGAGCAATAGTTGATACACCTCCTATAACGCTATAGTCATCAAAAATTAATTTTTTAATTATTAAGTATTTTCCTACTACCATTGAACTCATTACTACTGCTCCTTGGCCAACCAAGACTTTGCGACCAAATTTAATAAAATCTATATCAACCCACGCATCATATAAATGGCTTGTGAAATCAATTCTCGTTCCAAACCATCTAAATGCCAAGGGATCAATCCAAGGTAAAGGGCAATTATTCATCAACCACACTACTAATTTTTTCAATTCAGTTCTTAGACACCAAAATTCAAAATCTTTATCACCTTTTTGCGCAAGAAATACGCCTTCTTTTGGCTTGTGAATTAAATTAATAATAATCAAAAATAACTTACTGAAAAATGCGCAGAAAAATATGAAAATAAAATAGGAACAAAATATTGCCAGTGGCAGCATTAGCATTACAACAATCCAATTATTCACATGAAATACAAATCCATACCAACAAATTGCTAACATTAATCCACTTAGCCAAAAAATAGGAAGATATACTACAAGAAACTTTATACTTACTCGCGAAATAGCACTACTAGTAGTAAAATTAAGTACAAAATCTTCAATATTTTGTTTTTCCGTGATATTTGCCGCCATTTTTTTAACTTTTTAAATTTTTATTAATTCTTCTTTTATTTTTTGATGTTTTAATCTTAATTCTTTATCTCTTTCTAAATCAAATTCGCTTATTTTTAGATATTCCATTATTTTTTTCTTGAAAATCTTTCTTAGGGGCGCTCCAAAATAGTAATTGTTCCCTTTTAGGATGTTATGCTTTGTAGCTCCTGCCATTGGTAATAAATATGAATTATCACCTATTTCGACACCTGGTGCAAGGCAATTTAATCCACCCGTCGTAATATTATCTCCTAACTTTATTTTGAAATTTGATATGTTGCCAAATATACCTGAAACAGAATGTGAACTAAATCCCGAATTAACCCCTATATATGAATTTTTACCAATATGGATGTTCCGATCAGCACCAAACTGTTCTTCAATTGTAGTTCCTTTTTCAATTTTATTTGTTCCAACAAAGTTATAGAGCCAGTTTATTAACCATGGAAATGGACCTTTTATAAAAGCGTTCTTTGGGTATTTAATCATGAATGAACGTATACCATAATAATTTAGCGTTTTAGACCTGATATTTCTTGGGATAATTCCATCTTTTGATGGAGACCTCCGTTCTGTAATCCTCCAAAACCACCGTGTTATTAAAGCCACAAAAAACAAATGAATTAAATAAACACCAATAATGACAAGGGGTATTGTTATTAGTGCTATTAAAGGATATAGTTCAGTAAAAAGTGAACTGAAATCTTTTGTTTCTAAAAAATATGGTTCAAAAAAATATCTAATATAAAGAATAAAAAAAATACTAGGAATTAAAAATGATCCTAAGAAAACAATGAAAAACACGAGCATATACCAGTGGAATTGTAGTTTTACCTCTTCTTGTAAAATTTCATTTTTTGGAACGTTCAAACTCATTTTTATCGATTTTAAAATAAAATTGATTATTATTAATGATCTCTTTGATAAGCTGTATAATTTACTACTATGTGTTCTCTGAAAAATATAAATTTATCTAAAAATTAAAAATCCATTTCAGATTTTTTCTTTAAATACAAGTATAAATTATATTACTTAATAAATTCCCGACAAAACAGCGACAAATAAAAATTAATTAAATAATAAAATAAAATCAATAAAAATTAAAATTCTAGTCTCGAGTACTTTAATAGTATTAAATCTATAACACATTATCACGAAAAGTGTGGAATATCAGAAGTTTATTAATGTAAAAACATCAATTTTTAAAATATATAAAAAAAATAATAAATTTATTGGTAGAGTAAGGCAATTTATATTAAAATTTTACAATCTAAACCGACAAAATTAAAAGTTATAATTATTTCGTTATTAATGGAGGAATTCGTTAATGGATTTAGTGGATTTATATCCGAAATATGTGATTAACTCTAAAGGCGAGAAAAAACCGTTTGATGAAAATAGTATAGCGAAAGTTCTTAATAAAGAAACGGGTCTCGACATGCATCTTGCTGAGCAAGTAGCAGAGGAGGTAATTCGTAAAATTATAGGTCTTGGAGTTAATGAAATTACTACTAATCATATTCGCGAACTTGTTTGTGTCGAATTAATCCAGCGAGATTTAAATAAATATCGAAATTTATTTGCTAGAGCTATAAATTTAGAAAATATTTCATTTAAGCTCGGCGAGAATTTTATCAATAAATATAAAGGCAAACACCCCGAATGGGGTCCTCTTGGATATATAACTTATAAACGGACTTATGCTAGAATTATTGAGGAAGAAAATCGTAAAGAAGAATATTGGGAGACAATTAGAAGGGTGGTCGAAGGGTGCTATTCTGTTCAAAAAGAACATTGTATGAAGTTATCTTTACCTTGGAACGATAAAAAAGCTCAAAAATCTGCTCAAAAGATGTTTGAAAAGATTTGGAACTTTAAGATGTTGCCTCCAGGACGAGGCTTATGGATGATGGGAACTGAATTTATAGCAAGACACGGATCTATGGCGCTTAATAATTGCGGCTTCGCTTCTACGGAAGATATTGATTTAAAATATTCAAAAGCTTTTGAATTTGTGATGGATGCGTTGATGCTTGGTGTTGGAGTTGGGTTTGACACAAAAGGAGCTGGTAAAATCGTAATTAAAAAGCCTAAAGAAGGCCATTTTGATTTTCAACTCCCAGATAGTCGAGAAGGTTGGGTAGAAGCACTTAAATTAATGCTTGAAGCTTATTTCTTGGGAAAACAAACTCCTAATTACGATTTTTCAAAGATTCGACCTGCTGGAAAACCAATAAGAGGTTTTGGAGGAATCGCCTCAGGACCAGACCCTTTAAAGGCGATGCTTAAAGGGATTTCAGATATTTTGGAGGCCCGTATTGGACAAAAAATAACCTCTATAGATATTCTTGATATAATGAATCATATTGGTAAATGTGTTGTAGCAGGCAATGTTCGAAGAAGTGCTGAGATTGCTTTGGGAGACCCAGCAGACTTAGATTTTATAATGTGTAAGCAAGACCAAGAAAAATTATATTCTCATAGATGGGCAAGCAATAATAGTGTCATTGCCGTTAAAGGTTTAGATTATTCATTCATAGCCGATCAGATTGCAGTAAACGGAGAACCCGGTATATTTTGGATTGAAAACGCAAAAGCATATTCAAGAATGGGAGATCCTCCTGACTATAAAGATAAAAAAGCAGCAGGAATAAATCCATGTATTACCGGTGATACTCTAATTGCTGTTGCAGATGGTAGGAATGCTGTGCCAATAAAACAATTAGCAGAAGAAGGATTTGCTATACCTGTATACTGTAAAGATGATTCAGGAGTAACAGTAATAAGAATGATGAGGAATCCACGGATTACAGGTGATAATGAGAAAATATATGAAGTAAAATTAGATGATGGAAGTGTTATAAAGTGTACAGGAAATCATAAGTTTATTCTAAGGGATATGTCGCAAAAAGAAGCGCGAGAGTTAAGAATTGGAGATAGTCTAATAATTACACCTAAATGGCAGACAACTTGGACGGAGATTATGGGAGAGGAAAAGAAGAAAAGATCAATTTATTGGATGTTAAATAATGGAAAGAAAAATATTTTCGAACATACATTTGTTTATGAACAATCTAATAAAAGTAAGATTCCCAGTGGGTATGTTATTCATCATAGAGATAATGATGGTTTGAATAATAGCATAAACAATTTAAAACTTATACTAAAGGATGAACATGATTCTTTACATGATATATCAGGTAATAAAAACCCAATGAGATGGTGGTGGGAAACTAGAACTGAAGTAGAAAAAAGAAGTTATAGAAGGAAAATGTCAGAAGCCTTATCTGGTGAAAAGAATCCAAGATATTCTGGTCATACTGATGGTGAGATTTATAATGAAATGCTTAAGCTTATTAATAAAACTGAAATACCCCTTTCTCTTACAAGATGGAAAAAATATGCTCCAAATATTGGTATGCCTATTTTCTCGCCAAGATGGGGTGAAAGCCAATCTCCAATTGATTTAATAAGACAGGCAAATATAGAATATGGATTTGATTGGTATGATGATCATATTATAAGACGAGAGTATAATAGATTCATTAAACTTCTGAAAAAAACTGATTTAGAGTTATTATTTGAAGACGGTATTATTTATGCTTACAAGTCCTGTGAAGGTTGTGGAAGAAGATTTAAAGTTAAATATGCCAAAAGAGAACAAACATTTTGTTCTCATCTGTGTGTTTTGCGGGCTAATCTTGAAAAAGCACAACACGCACATAAAGACAAAGCTAAAAGGATTAGAGATGAAAAGCGTATAAAACTATTTGATTTGTTGATTAAAGAGATTGCTACAAAAAAAATTATTCCCTCAAAAAGCGAATTCATTAATATTCTGAGAAAAAATGATATCATAGACTTTCGATCTATGGGCATACCCGATAGCTATTCGCAAGTACTTAATCATATTTATGAGATTTATGGAATCCCTAAAATAAGCTCTAAAAAAATAGCACAGAATAAACAATATGCTAAAAAAATGGCTGAATTGCTAATTGAAAATGGCTTAACATATAATCATAAAATAGTCTCTGTTAAACGAATAGGATATGACATTGTTTATAATGGTACGGTTGATGAATTCCATAATTTTGGTATAGTTATTAATGAAAAAACAACTAAATCAGGCAGACCAAGGATGGAGATGATCTTTACAGAGAATTGTGGAGAGCAGACGTTAGAATCGTTTGAACTTTGTTGCTTAGTGGAGACGTTTCCATCAAGACATGATTCATACGAGGAATTCCAAGAAACCTTGAAATCCGCCTATTTGTATGCTAAATCAGTGACATTGGTAAATACTCACTGGAAAGAAACTAATGCAGTTATGCTTAAAAATAGAAGGATGGGCATCTCGCAAACAGGAATAATTGAAGCATTTGTGAAACACGGCAGAAGAAAAATTCTTGAATGGTGTAATAGTGGATATAAATATTTAAGAGAATTAGATGAAAAATATTCCGATTGGTTATGCATTCCTAAATCTATAAAATTAACCACAATAAAACCTAGTGGAACGGTAAGTTTACTTCCTGGAGTTACTCCAGGGATTCATTACCCCCATTCAGAATATTATATAAGAAGAATAAGAATTTCTAAAAATTCCGATTTAATCGAACCGATCAAAGCTGCAGGTTATCATATAGAAGATGATTCTTATTCAGCTAATTCATACGTAGTAGAATTTCCAATTCACGAAGAATACTATGAACGCTCCAAAAAAGATGTGTCGATATGGGAACAAGCAGAAAACGCCGCAGCTTATCAAAGATATTGGTCTGACAACCAAGTTTCAATAACAATTACTTTCAAGAAAGATGAAGCGGAACAAATTAAACACGTTCTAGAGTCCTTTGAAGATAAACTAAAAAGTGTTAGCTTTCTTCCTATAAAAGAGCATGGATACAAACAAGCACCTTACGAGGAAATTTCGAAAGAAAAGTATGAAGAGATGGTGTCAAAAATTAAACCTATCACGCTGGCTGAAACAAAGGATAGAGTAATAGGCGTGAAATTCTGCGACGCAGACGGAGTGTGTGAATTTAGAATATGAAATCAATTTAGTTTTCTCATTACATTAAACATCCATAAATTATTATACTCTAATAAAATAGAATTAGAAAATTGCTTCAATCTATAAATAAAAAAATTTTTACCTAAGTAGGATTTTTAAATAAGAACATTAATTTTAAATATTAGAATTATGAATATATGGATACTTGACTCTCAATCTGGCATAAAACTGCTCTATAAATCATTTTTCCGCACTAACATCGACGAATTTCTAGTATCTGGTTTATTGAGCGCTTTTAATCAATTCATTATGACAGAATTTCATGCGCCTATCGAATCACTTGAAATGGGTGGATTTAGATGGATCTATTTATTAGAACCTGACTACAATTTAATGTTTGTTGCAGCAGATACAAAAAACATAAGTACAGAGAAATTAAAAAGTAAATTAAATATCATAAAAGAATCCTTCATTAACAATTATAAACAAGTTTGGATAAAAAGAGGTAAAACTTGGACTGGAGATGTTAATGTTTTCTTACCGTTTTTAGAAGATATTGAAAATTTTTATTATGATTGGGGAGATGCTGAGATTGCCGCAAAAATAGGCGACTTTTTTGACCTTTTAGGTGTTTTCCAACATCTATTTAACTTGATGTATAAAATAATTGGTGAAAAAGTCTCAGGAAAAGAGCAAGAAAACATATATGAGCGCATTGAATATATTTTTGAAACTTTTAAAAATCGGGAAGATATAAAAGATGATTTGGAGTTAAAGAATATTAATTTTTCAAGAGATAAAGGATTTAGTATAATAGAAATCAATCCCTACAATTGTGATCCTATTATAGTAAGGAATAATCTAATTAATTTTATTGTTGAAACTGCTAATATAATTCGTGAAGAAATAGGTGTAGGCTTAAGTTTAGAATATTTTAGAGAAGGTAAAATATTTAATTACATTTTCAATAATTTGAAATTATTAAAAGATCTATACTTGAACCAGTTTTTACTTAAACTCTTTTTATTCATTTAATTATATTTAATATTCGTTAGGCATTTTTTTAAGCTCTGCTAAAGAGAAAACAGGACCATCCACGCAAACATATTTATTGCCAATATTACACCTTCCACATTTTCCGATGCCACATTTCATTCTCATTTCTAATGAATTTAAGATTTGTTCATCCTTCCACCCTATATTTACAAGTTCAGCTACGGCTGTTCTTATCATAATAGGGGGACCGCAAACTACTGCTATAGCATTATCTGGAGGTGGAGCCACCTCCTTAACTATTGCAGCTACAAACCCTACCTTTCGAGTCCAACCTTCTTCTTCACGATCAATAGTTAAAACTACATTAATATCATCTCGTTTATCCCATTCTTCTAAGAGGTCTCGATAAAGAACTTCTCCTGAATCTCGATTTCCATATATTACCGTTATATTTCCGTATTCTGCTCTATATTTATCATCTAACAAATATATAACGAGCGAACGTAGGGTTGAAAATGCAAAACCCCCACCGATTACTACAATATTTTTACTTTTCATATCTTCTACAGGCCAGCCATTACCGCACGGGCCTCTTATACCAACAGTATCTCCTACTTCACTATTATGAAATCCTGAAGTAACAGTACCCATTTTTTTTATAGTAAATTTAATCGTACCCTCTTCAGTTGGAGAGGAGGCTATACCTATAGGACATTCACCCTTTCCAATTAAACTTATTTCAGCAAATTGTCCTGGGATATAGTCAAACTTTTTGTAATCTTCCTCGTGTTTAAATTCTAATTCAATAGTCTTAATATCATTAACTTTATTTTCCGTGATTATTGATTTTATTGTTGTAAGTATTGGAATATAAGGATTAGGCAATTACTTTCTCATCCTCCTTTTTTTTCATTTCATTTACTTTCTTAATAATTGATCTAAGATCGTTATTTACAGGACAAAGCTCAACGCATCTACCACATCCAACACATCCTATTAGATTATAATTTTTAGGGTAATAACTAAATTTATGTAATATTCTGTTTCTACATCTTTCAATACAACTGGTACGTGGATTATGACCACTTGTTTCAAGTGTATAAAGGCAGAATTGGCAAGTATCCCAAATCCTTATTCGCCTGCCACGGTTATTATATTCGTCGTTTTCATCAACAACATCAAAACAAGTACAAGTCGGACATAAAAACGAGCATGTGCCGCAACCCATACAAATATCACTTATTTCTGCCCATATTGGGTGTTCAAAATTAGGATCTAAAAGTTGAGGAACGTTAGTCAAATCTAATTTTGTTACAAATAATTCTTCTGCTTGCTTTTCTAATTCTTGTGCCTTTTTTACGTCAGCTTCCGTAGCTTCAGAGAGCCATGATAATTTATGAATTAAATTTTTTCCTTTTTCACTATTAGGCTCAACTAAATATTTATCTTCCAAATCTATTAATATAACATCCAGAACATCTTTTTGAAAAGGATGTCCTTCAATCGAAGTGCAAAAACAAGTACTTCTAGGAGTATTACACCCAATACCTATAAGTGTGGTATTTTCCCTCTTTTTCAAAAAAATCTCGTCTTGTAATTTTCCAAATGCAAAAAAGTTCTCTAATAATGCAAAACTATGAGCATCGCACGGTCTTATACCGAAAATAATAATTTTTTTGTCTAAGTCTGTCCTATCCTTGATCTCAACATCCTTTCCATCAAGAGTATATTCAAAAAGTACTTCCATTGTGGGAAATAATACTTCTTTTGGGGGAACTTTAGAATTAAAATAATCTGATACTATTTCTTCAGCATTCGATATCTTCTTAAATACTATATTACCTTTCTCTTTAACAGGGGCAAAGAAATTATATTCTTCTTCTACATCACTATATAATTTCGCTACTTGTTCTTTCTTTAGTATTTTTCGTTCCATTCTTCAAACTACCTCTTTAATCTTCCTCCAACATAAATTCTTCATCATCTTCCATATTAAACGACATCATAGGAGGTAAAGTTTCTGTATCAAGACCAGAGGTAAAATCAAATCGTTCCTTTACTATTTTTTCTAGTTTTCTTGTAATAAAATTCAAATCGATTCCCATCGGACAAACACTGCTGCAAGCTCCGCAAGCTACACATCTCCCTGCTAGATGCATAGCTCGAACAAAGTGAAATGTAATTATATCCGATATATCTGTTGTTTTTCCAAACCAGATTGGCTTGTTTTGATCAACAAAACATAAATTACAATAACACATTGGACAAGCTTCTCTACAGGCATAACATCTAATACAACTAATTAAAAGATCTTTGATATACTCCCATTTTTTTTCGGGTGATTTTGTTTCATAATCAGAAATATCACCAAAATCGTCTTCTACAGACTTAATCTCTTGACATATACCAATACATGCATCGTCCACACTAGGAGGGGATTTTACTTTACATTCTTTACATAATTCATTCATGTATTCATCGAAAGGAAAATTTTGTTCAAAATCTCTTCCTTTTACAACTATATTATTATTTGATACCGAGACTTCCAAAATCTCTTTTTCTCCAATTTCTTTTTCAATCTTTTTCCTATTAATAATACCATTACAAGGAATTCCTATTATTTTAATATCATCAAGATTAATTTGCTTCTCTACAGCTAAATGAATTAACGCTCTTCCAATACAACCTTTGGATATTATCCCTACTTTTAAATTCCCTCCTTCAGCATTTTTAAGTTGTGGTATTCGAGGCACTAAATATTTAGCTAAATTCACATAACATAAATTATTCCAAGTTAATTTATCAATATCTTCTTCATTCTTAATCATAATTGGTGAAGAACTTAAAGGAACAGTTCCTTTTGTATAACCAATAATTACATCAACTTTTTTATCTCTAAGCAAATTTTTTGCCATTTCTCTCATTGAATTTTCAATATCTTCATTTTCTGTATCTAATCCCATAAATAATTCACCGTTTTTTCTCAAATTTATTATTTGGACCTATTTCTTTTACTATCTTTGTAGCCTTTTTAATTAAAGTGGCAAAACGCTCACCTTCAGCAGCAGATGCCCACATGAAATTAACTCTTCCAGGTTCAATTCCAAAAAACTCTAAAAGCTCTTTTAATATAGCAAATCGTCTTCTTGCAACTAAATTTCCAGAAAGATAATGGCAATCTCCAGGATGGCATCCAGAGACTATAACTCCATCCCAGCCATCGATTAAACTTTTAATTATAAAATATGGATTTACTCTTCCAGAGCAAGGAACCCTTACAACTCTAATAGTAGGGGGATATTGAATTCTACTTACTCCCGCTAAATCCGCTCCCGCATAAGAACACCAATTACATAAAAAGGCAATTATTTTAGGTTCCCATTCCTCATCTACTTTTTTTTTTATAGCTGTTTCGTTCATTTTTATAATCTCCCCGTTATCATTGCAAATATTTGTTCACCAGTAAAACCCATAATATCAATAGCAGCACATCGACAATTTCCTGAGCATGCACCACACCCCTTACATAACGCTTGATTAATAGAGGCTACTGTACCAAACATCCTATCCTCCACTAATTCAATAGCGTTATAAGCACAATTTTCAATACACATACCACATCCAATGCATCTTGCCATATTAACTCGAGCTGTTTTACCTTCAGCTTCTATTTCATTTTTCGATAGAATTGTACAAGCTCTCGAAACTGCAGCGTTAGCTTGTGAAATAGAATCTTCAATTGTCTTTGGACAATGTGCTAAGCCAGCAACGAACACACCTTCCGTGGCAAAATCCACTGGACGCAATTTAACGTGGGCTTCTAAAAAGAAATTATCATCATTTATAGGAACTTTCAACATCTTAGCGAGTTCTTCATTCTCTTCGCGGTTTGAATATATACCCGCGCTTAATACAAGCATATCAGTATTAATATATAATCTGTCCTTTTTAGCTGTTACAACCTCTACTCTTAATTGAGAATTTTCTGGAACTATTTCTGGGGGATTATTCTCATCGTACTGAATAAATATCACTCCCGCCTCGCGAGCCATTCGATAATATTTCTCTTTAAATCCATAAGTCCTAATATCTCTAAATAAGACTATAATTTCTAAATCAGGATACTTCTTTTTAACTAAAAGCGTGTTTTTAATCGCTTCAGCACAACACATCTTACTACAATAGGGATGTTCATCGTTTCTAGAACCAACACATTGGATCATAACCATAGACTTTTTCTCTTTAATATCATCTGTGGTATTTAAGAGTTTTTCCAATTCAGACTGTAATATTACTTTATCGTTCTGGCCATAAAGAAATTCTTTTGGATGATATTCTTTCGCACCAGTCGCCACAATCACGACTCCATGCTCAAATTCGGCTCTTGTCCTATCTGGACCATAAATAACTGAAGATTTAAAATTTCCTATATAGCCATCAATACTATCGATTTCTGCTTGAGTATAAACATTTATTAGTTTATTTTTCATAACATTTTCAATTAAATTTGATAAATATTCTTGAACATTCCCTCCTTCTAGGGTATTATAAATATGCCTAGCAAATCCACCTAATTCAGCTTCTTTTTCAACTAAAAAGGTTTCAAACTCTTGATTAGCAAAATTTAGAGCTGCTGTCATACCACTTATTCCCCCTCCAACAATTAAGACTTTTGGAGTTACTGGTAGTTTGATTCTTTCAATAGGCTCAATATTTCTGGCTTTATTTACTGCCATCCTTACAAGATCCTTAGCTTTTTCGGTGGCTTGTTCTGGTTCGTTCATATGTACCCAAGAACATTGATCTCTAATATTTGCCATTTGAAATAAATATCTATTTAAACCAGCCTCTCTAATTGTCTCTTGAAACAATGGTTCGTGAGTTCTTGGAGTACACGATGCAACAATAACGCGATTAAGGTGGTATTCTTCTATTTTTTCTTTGATAATAGTTTGAGTATCTGCCGAACAAGTATATAAATTACGATCGGCTAAAACTACATTTGGAAGTGTAGCAGCATATCTCGTAACTTCAGGAACATCTACAAATCCACCAATATTAATTCCACAATGACAGATAAAAACACCAATTCTAGGCGGTTGTCCGTTTACAAATATTTCTGGAGGCAGAGTTTTTTCTGTAATTAAAGTACCTCGCTTCTCATATAAAAGCTGATTAACACAACCTGCGGCTGCGCTCGCTTGAGTCACAGTGTCAGGAATGTCTTTAGGGGAAGAAAAGGCACCACAAACAAAAATACCGGGCCTTGAAGTCTGCACGGGATTATATATATCGGTTTTGGCAAAATCATACTCATTTAATTCTATACCAAACTTTTCGGCAAGATATTTTGAATCATTAGGAGGATTTAAACCGACAGCAAGGACTACCATATGAAAATCTTCTTCAATAACTTTACCATCTTCAGTTTCATACCTAATTCTCAAATTATTAGTTTCAGGAACTTCAGTAATGGATGAAATACGACTTCTTATATATCTAACACCATATTCCTCTTGTGCTCTTATAATATATTTGTCAAAATCCTTTCCATATGCTCTTACATCCATACTAAAAATTGTAGGGTGTATTTGATGCATATGTTCATGAGCAATAACAGCCTCTTTTGCAGTATACATGCAACAAACTGAAGAACAATAGGGCTTTCCCTTCCCAGTATAATCCCTTGAACCAACGCATTGGATAAAAGCAACTTTTTCTGGTACATCGCCATCTGATGGACGTAAAACTCTGCCCGCATAAGGACCGCTGGCACTTAAAATTCGTTCAAACTCAATACTAGTAACTACATTCTTATATTTATCATATCCATAGAGATTTGCTCCTTCTGGGATAAATTCATCAAAACCAGGAGCTAAAATAATTGCTCCTACATTAAGATCAATTACCTCATCTTCTCGATTATATTCCACTGCTTTTGCTTTACAAACTCCGTGACATACTCCACAACCAATACAATAATCTTTATTAATAGCATATACGAGAGGTACTGCTTGTGGATATTTCACGGAGGTGGCACCATATTTAGATAAGCCCTCGTTAAATATATCTATTGCTTCTACGGGACATTCTCGACCGCATACTCCGCACCCAGTACAAATCTCAGGATTAATAAATAATGATTTTTTCAAAATTTTAATTGAAAAATTACCTGCCTCTCCTGTAACCTCTTGAATTTCACAATTTATACTTAAATCTATGTTTTGGTGACGTCCCGTTTCTACTAACTTTGGACTTACGATACACATAGCACAGTCATTAGTTGGGAAGGTTTTATCTAGTTGTGCCATGGCTCCACCAATACTAGTAGTAGATTCTATCAAATATACTTTATAGCCTGAATCTGCCAAATCTAAAGCCGCTTGGGACCCCCCTATTCCAGCACCTATCACCATGACTGCTCCTATTTTATCCATATTTTCATAGCCTCTATAATTTCATAAATATAGGTGTATTTTCAATAATTTCTTGAAAGTCAACTAGCATACGATTTTTTAAAATTAACATATGTTCCAATACTATACTAGAGTCAATCTCTAATTCAGCTGCTAAATCTTTTACCGATTTAGAGTCTTCTTCTAAAGCAAGTAAAATTCTATATCGTTCATATTCATCTTGAATAGCTTTCTCAAACATTTCAATAAATTCTTGAGAGTCTATTTGTTCCCCGAATACATTCTCTTCTTCTGTAATTTTTCTTTGTCTCCCTACTAATGTTCTGAGTCGATCGCCACTCGCTGCCATTTCCATTGCTTTTAGCTTGCTGCGTAATACTTCATCTGGGTTGTTTCCGCTTAAGGGAGATGGACCAAGTTCTCTAACTTGGTTTGTGAAATCATGAATAACCTCTGCGAATCGACTTCCTTCAGATGCAGAGACCCATTCTAATCTTACTCTATATTCAAAATTATTTTTGAGATATTCGAGAAATCTCAGTACCATAATAAATTTTCTCTCAGCTTCATAATTCCCTTCTAGATAATGACAATCACCGGGATGGCATCCCATAACAATAACTCCATCGGCTCCCATTTGAAGTGCCCTAAAGATAAATTTAGGAGCGACCCGACCGCTACACATAACTCTAATTACTCTTATATTATGTGGATATTGAATTCTACTCACTCCTGCGAGGTCAGCTCCAGCATAAGAGCACCAATTACATAAAAAGCCTAAAATTTTCGGTTCGAAACTCATTGTTTTTATTCGCCTCCATGCGCAAAAGCAGATATTTCTGCTAGAATTTGTTCATCTGTAAAATGTCTTATTACAATCGCATTCGTTACGCAAGTTGCTCCACACACACCACAACCTTTACAAAGTACTTGTGTTATAACAATTTCATCATTTTCATCTTTATTAATTGCCTTATATGGACAGACTGTTATGCATACTTCACATCCTTTACATAAACTTTTATTCCATTCAGGCATAAAAGATGTCGCACCCTCAACTTCTAATGTGTTATGAGATAAGATAGTGCTTGCCCTTGAAGCTGCTGCATAGCCTTGAGTAATAGCTTCAGTAATATCTACTGGCCATTTTGCAGAACCACAGATATAAACTCCATCTGTAGCAAAATCCATCGGTCTTAATTTTACATGAGCCTCTAAAAAGAATTTATTTTCTTCTAAAGGAACTTTCAACATTTGGGCAAGATCCTTATTATCCTTGTTTGCTACTAAAGGAGTTGATAAAACGAGTAAATCATAAGGGATTACAACTTCTTCTCCTATATATTCGTTAAAAACTTTAACCATATCTTCTTCTACAATCGGTAATCTTTCAAGTGTATGTTCAATAAATATAATTCCTGCCTCCCTAGCTCTTCTATAATAATCTTCATATAGGGTTCCAGGAGTGTACAAATCTCTAAATAATATTGTAATATGCGATTCTGGATTTTTTTCTTTAATAATCAGTGCGTTTTTTAAAGCTGTCATACAACACACATTTGAACAATAAACTCGTTTCTCATCTCGAGCACCTACACACTGTATCATTACCACATCTTTGGAGTTAAAATCGCCATTTTTCAATTTTTCTTCTAACTCATGCTGAGTAATCCTTATTTTTCCATCGTATCCATAGTATTTAGTAGGTGTATATAGAGAGGCCCCAACAGCAACTATAATAGTACCTATGGTTAAATTAATAATTTTGCCATTCTGTTCTATTTCTACTTCATAATTCCCAACAAATCCTTCAATGTTTTTTATTCTTGCCGAAGTATATACGGTTAATTTCTGACTATTTTCAACCTTTTCCTTAAGATTATTTAATATAATTGATGCTTCCTGATCGGTGGGAAATAATTTATAGAGCGTTCTTAATTTTCCCCCTAATTGATTTTCTTTTTCAATTAAATACGTTTTAAATCCTTGATTGCTTAAACTAACAGCAGCGGTCATACCTGAAACACCACCGCCTACAACTAACGCTGTCGGATTCATATCAACTACGATTTTTTCAAGAGGTTCGAGTTTTGCTGATTTAGCTACTCCCATTCGTACTAAATCCTTTGCCTTTTCGAAAGCTTCTTGTGGAAATTTCATATGAACCCATGTATCTTGATCTCTAATATTTACAAAATTAAAGAGATATGG
>JBHLJY010000029.1:0-25175 GCA_048887225.1 Candidatus Hodarchaeota archaeon | reverse complement strand
ATTCCATAACTTACCCTGCATATATTTAGGGCTTTTATATTTCGGCCAATTTAAAGTGATTTTACCTGCCTTACTCCTGTACATAGAATATGCAGCTTCACCACCAGTGATAAGTACTGCTTGGCTCTTTCCAGATGCTATAGCTTTAGCAGCCCAATTTACTAGCATTTGAGGTGAATCTCCCCCGTCTGGTAAAAAAATTTTATTGATAGGTGTAATACCAAGGATTCCACCGAGTTCTCCAGGTGCATCCTCATAAGACCAACTATTAATATTTACCATGTATATCGAATCAATGAACTTCTCTAAGTTATCCGCTCCCGAATTGGCAAGAGCCATTTTACTTGTTTTAACCATTAAACTGAGCGGATCAAGTGGATGTGGAGTTTGCTTATGTTGTGTTAACTGAGCTGCGCCCACAATTATCGGATAAGATTTCTTACTCATAATAAAACGATCAAAAAAGGGTTTTTTCAATAATTTATTAATTATCCTCTTTGAAAAGAATATAAAATAGCTTAAAAAAATTTTAGAGGTCTCTTGAAAAAATATTTACGCAGGAAGTAAATCCTAACATTGGCTGACCCATTGTATGAGTAAGAGCAATATTTAAACTTTCATCTGGCACTTGGCGTTTAGCTACTTCTTTATCTTTTCGCATTTGAAAAAATATTTCAGCAATTTGTCTAACACCAGTAGCACCAAGGGGATGTCCACAAGATAATAATCCACCTGAAGGATTTACAGGAAAATCTCCATCTATTTGGGTGATTCCGTCATTTAACATTTTCGGACCTTCTCCTTTTTTACACCATCCAAAATCTTCGTAGTGTAATAGTTCCGAAATTGAAAAGCAATCGTGAACTTCTGCAAATCCGTTCTTATAGAAATCATTCGCTTCCACTTTAGCCATATCGAATGCCATTCTTGATGACTTAACATTAGGCATTGCTGATAAATTAGATAGTAAGTCAGTTATAAAAGAGCTTGTCATAGTAGATGCTTTAATCCATACTGGAGTATCGGTATGTTTTTTGGCTAATTTTTCACCCATTAATATAATAGCAGCAGCTCCATCTGATTTTGGAGTACATTGACATCGAGTTAAAGGGGGATTAATCATTTTATCATTTAAGACTTCGTCAACGGTCATTATATTCTGATATTCTGCTTTAGGATTATTATGAGCATTCTCTCTACTCTTTACAACGACTCTGGCTAGATCTTCTTTTGTTGTACCATATTCGTTCATATGACGATTCGCAGCAAGAGCAAAATATCCTGGTGGTCCCATTAGCCCAAAACTTGACATGGATACATTTTTTATAATGGCCTTCATCTCAAGCTGAAACCTTCCTGATCCACCAGAAACAGTTCCCATAGAATTATCTTTCATTTTTTCAATTCCAATCACTAATGAAATATCGCTTAATCCTGACGAAATTTCCATCCAAGCTTGCCGAAATGCGTTTGTACCCGAATTGCAGGCATTTTCTAGCCTTGCGATTGGAATTCCTATAAATCCACATTCATGAACAATTTCATGTCCAACGCCAACACCTCCGGTCGTTCCTACATAACAACTTTGAATTTCTTTTCGGTCTATTCCAGCATCTTCAATTGCATCATTCACTGCAGGTCTTCCCATTTCAACATACATAAGATCGTGATGTCGTCCAAATGGAAAAACTCCTGCCCCAACAACAGCTACATTTCTCAATTTTTTTAATCCTCCTCCATTTTGAATTTTACTAATAATTTATCAGGAATAAGTTTTACAGAGCCATTTATTTTAATATCATTGAATGGTTCTTGTGAATCAATTGCTCCAAACACGTCTATGTAATTTCCATTTTCAATAGGAAACCTTGCCACAGCGTAAGGATATGGCGGTTTGATTCTCCCTACAAGTGGTTTTGTGTATGAAATAGTATAACTCATGAGTTTACCTTTTGGCCCTACAAGATATTCTGAAACATTGGTAGATTGGCATATATTGCAATAGACCATACGTGGGAATCTAATATTTCCACAATCATTGCATTTCGATGCGTTTAATTTATCACCAATAAATATAGGGTGTCTTTTCATGATTTAAACTTACTCTTTTATTAATTTAGAATGTGTTCATTGCCTTTTATAACTAATCATTTATGATTTTAACCTAAATTCTTAAATACGAGAATATCATTATAGAAAAGAATATTTAAAATTGAGGAAGCCATTTAGCTTCAGCTTGGAACATCTCATCTACCATGTCCCGAATCTCTTTAGGTGAACATACACTAGCAGTATTCGGGTCTAGTAACACTGCATGATATATACTTTCACGATCCAATGAAAGAGCCCCCTCAACTGCAGCTTTTTGTACCATTATATTTGAAATACATAGTGCTTGGCAAACTGTGGGCAATTCAATTCCACCTTGAGGGTGTAATCCAGTACTATTTGCTGTAACTGGTACTTCTACACAACAACCATTAGGAAGATTTGTAATTAATCCTCCTTCTTTATTCATAACGTTTCCATTAAATTCAAAAGGCTTATTTGTTTCAATAGCATTCATTATGTACGATGCATACTCCTCCGAAACTTTTTTTTTTAATCTAAGCTTTTTTAATTTTAATTTTCGTTCAATTTTTTTGTCAAATCCTTCAGAATTTCTTTTACTAAATTCATAATTGAAATTATGTTCCAAACCAGAGAATATCATATTTTCACCTCTATATTTTTCTAATAAATCATCCCGTTTTCTATAGTATGGTATATATTCACTTAAGTGTCCAGATGATTCAGTCATAAAATATCCTGTTGCTTTCATCATATCAACTCGTAATCGTTCCATTACTTCAAATTGAGGTTTTTCTTCCAATTTCTTCTTTAGTATTGGATACGCATTTTTCCAAGGTGAAAACTTATTCTCTTTGTACCAAAGTTCAATAAACCACGCCATATGATTAATACCAGCACATAAGAAAGTAAAATTTTCTGGCTTAACACCTAAAGCGTTTCTAAGACCGATTGACGTGTGAACAACACCGTGACAGAGGCCAATTGTGGAATCCGGGGCTATTTCATTGCAGTACCAAGTTACCATTGCCATTGGATTCGTATAATTTAGAAGTAAAGGTTTATCTCCATCTATTCCCCTATTATAACCTACATCATCAATATCTTTTAAGATTGATTCCATAACAGGTACAGATCTAAGAAACCGAAATACACCACCAGGTCCTAACGTATCACCTACACATTGCGTCACCCCATATTTATGGGGGATATCCATATCTAATTTATAAGCATCATAACCCCCAACGTGAATCGCATTTATTATATATTTAGCATCTTCAATAGCTTTCCGTTGATTTGTCGTTTTTTCAAAATTGACTCCATCATATTTTCCTGGATAGCTTTCTTTCAACTTTAACATATATCTATACATTAAATCTAAATAATGTGAATCAATATCTTCAAGGTAAATGATTGTATCTTCTATTAGTGAAGGAAATGTAAGTATATCTGTTAAAACAGTTTCTCCAAAAACAAATGATCCCGCGCCAATAAAAGCAATTTTTAGCATGATATTTCAATTGAATTATTTTTAATATTATACTCTTTATTTTATTTTTTTCATTTAAGTTTTTTGAGCTAAATTCCTAACCGTATTTGCAAGTTTGCTTAATTTTTTCATAATTAAATGGTATAAAGGAAAAATCTTTCGCTTAAACCAATAAAGGAGCTTGATATCAAATGACGTTAAAACTAAAAACTTTTTCTTTTTTATTGCTTTTACTATTAGCCTAGCCACCTTTTCTGGTGTAACAGCACGCTTTGAGAACTCATCCCTTAATCTTTTTACTTCTGGATGAGTCATATCAATTCCAACAATCTCTACCGTATGTTTTAATGGAGTTTCCACGGCGCCGGGGCAAACTACAGTTACTCCAATATTTTGTTGCTTCAGATCATATCGTAAGACTTCAGATATTCCTACTAATCCCCATTTTGCTGCGCTATAAGCCGCATGCCAAGGAAGTGCTATCAATCCTCCTACAGAAGAAACAGTTACCATATGTCCACCGTTTCCTGCTCGGATCATCTCAGGAATAAAGCATTCAATACCATGGATTGGTCCCCATAAGTCTATATCAATCATTTTCTGCCAATGATTGTGAGCTAATTGATCAACGGTACCCCATATAGAAGTTCCAGCGATATTCATTAGGATATCAATTGAGCCGTATTCTTTATGAATCTCGTCAGCAAATTCCTTTACATCATCATATTTAGAAATATCAAATTCTTTGTATTTACATATTTTTCCTCCTTCACTCTCAATCATTTGACATGTTTCTTTTAAACCTTTTTCATTAATATCCGTTAAAAAGAGGTGAGCCCCTAATCTTCCCATTGCAATGGCAGTCGCTCTCCCTATCCCGCTGGCCGCACCGGTAATTAAACATTTCTTCTCTTTAAAAATCTTCATTTTTTTCCCATACTGTTTTTTTATTGCTTAAACTAGAGTATTAAAAATAAGAGGATTAGATTTCATTTAAAATTTTAATATATCTTAACTAACTTCAGTAAAGATATTACTAAATTATATTAAAAAATTGAATTTTTAAGAAAGTTGTATTTAGGTTCTTTTTATCACATATCCTTCTTTTTCTCTATCATAAGTGTTTGGTGTTATTCCACGTTCTTTGAGGAAATGCTTCAATATTCGATGTACTTCGCTTTTAGGAAGCTTATCAACAAAATCAATATATCGAGGTATCATAAAATAAGCCATTTTATCTTGACAGAAATCTAAAAGTTCCTCTGGAGTCATAGATTCTCCTGATTTTAGAACTACCGCAACCATTACCTCATCCTCACCTAATTCTGATTTAACTCCATATGCTGCTGATTCTAAAACCTTGTCGTGTAAATTAATTATTTTTTCAATAGAAAATGGTGCAATATTTTCACCTCGCCTTCTGATAGAGTCTTTTTTTCGATCTACAAAAAAAAACCAACCATCCTTATCCTTATATGCTAAATCCCCTGTATGAAACCATAATTGCCCATCTGCACCTTTTAATATTAAACTTTTTGATGACTCTTCGTCTTTATAATATTTAACTTCTCTTTGTTTTAATTCCCTTTCTGGTACTAAGAAAACTAGTTCTCCTACTTTTTCTGAATCTGGAAGAATCATCCCTTTATCATCCATAACTTCAGCAATCACCCCTGGTAATGGTCTTCCCATAGATCCTACAGGTACATCATCACGACCCCCAGAAGTAAGCATAAATCCCCCTCCATCAGTAGCACCATAGCCTTCTGAAATTCTTACACCAAATCTCTCCTCAAAAGCAACCCACAATTCTTTAGGGCAAGCTGCAGAACCTATAGTTTTTACTTTGTGATCTCTATCATTTGCTCCTTCTGGTTGTTTCATTAAAATAGGAATCATTGCTCCTAAAGCATTAAATGTAGTAACACCATATTTACGACATATATCCCAGTGCCTGCTAGCTGAAAATCTTTTACCAAGAATTAAAGGAACTTCGGCAAAATAAGCAGACAAACTTGTCAAAAATAAAGCGTTCGAATGGAATAGAGGTAAGGCTGTAAAGAGAACGTCATCTGGTTGTGCCATCATATTAACAAAACTTAGAAGTGTTTGAATACTAAGACCACCAAGCAATTTTCCTTGCCAAAATTGTATTGCTTTGGGCAAACCGGTAGTACCCGCCGTATACATAAGCATTACCAAGTCATCAAGACTTATCTCTATATCAATATCACCATCAGGTGCTTGCATAACTTCTTGGAGAGATACAATTCCTTCTGGCAATTTAAAATCTGCTTCTGCTTCATTAACGTCAACTATTACATACTTAATTTTGGACAGTTGATCTTTAATATCTAATAATGATTGTAAAAAAGACCAGTGAATAATGATAGCCGACGCATCAGCATGATCTATAATAAATTTTAAACCATCGCCTCGTAAAGCAATATTAACCATAACGGAATACATTCCCGTTTTGAATGCAGCAAAAACAGTTAATAAAAATTCGGGAGAATTAATTTCCATTAAAGCTACGCCGTCCCCTCTCTTAAGCCCTAAATTTAAAAGACCATTTCCTAGGCGATTTGATAATATATGCATATCTTTATAGGTGTATTTTTCATCAATATCATTATCGAAATCTCTAATGTATGTCATGTAAACTTTATCTCCTACTGTTTCTGCTTTATGTTTAATAAGTTCTCTTAATAATGTTCGTCTTGTTACTCGAAACTTCTTTTTTACCGACATTTCAAATCTCTTTTATTTAGAATATTTTTTAATTATGTTTTAAAACATAACCTGCTTTTTCTCTATCATATGTGTTTGGTGTTATTCCATGTTCTTTAAGAATCCGCTTTAATATTCTATGTACTTCGTTTTTAGGAAGGTTATCAACAAAGTCGATATATCTAGGAATCATAAAATAAGCCATCTTTCCTTGACAGAAATCTAATAGTTCCTCAGGAGTCATGGTTTCCCCTGGTCTTAAGACAACAGCAACCATTACCTCATCTTCGCCCAATTCCGATTTAACACCGTAAGCTGCTGATTCTAAAACCTTGCTATTTAAATTAATTATTTTTTCAATACTATATGATGCGATGTTTTCACCACGCCTTCTAATAGAATCCTTTTTTCTATCTACGAAAAAAAACCAGCCATCTTTATCTTTGTATGCTAAATCACCTGTATGGAACCATTTTTTTCTATCTGCTCCTTCTGATATTAAACTTTTTGAGGAATCTTCATCCTTGTAATATTTCACTTCTCTTTGTTTTTTTTCACTTTCTCTTACCAAAAAAACTAATTCTCCAACTTGTTCAGGTTTCAGGAGATTACCATTATCGTCCATAATTTCTGCGATAGATCCTGGTGGTGGCTGTCCCATAGATCCTACAGGTACATCTTCTAGCCCCCAATTTCCCAGTATAAAACCCCCTCCATCTGTTGCTGCATAAAATTCTAATATCTTCACATTGAATCTTTCTTCAAAAGCAACCCACACTTCTTTAGGACAAGCTGCGGAAAACACTTCTCTTACCTTATGATCTTTATCATTGGGTTGTTCAGGTTGTTTCATTAAAATGGGGATCATAGCACCGAGAGCATTAAATCGGTTAACACCATATTTGCGACAAATATCCCAATGTCGGCTAGCGCTGAATCTTTTCGCAAGAATCAAAGGTTTTTCCGAGAAAAAAGCTGGTATACACGTTAGATACAATGCATTCGCATGGAATAATGGCAAACAAGTGTAAAGAATATCATCTGGTCTACCAAATAATTGGGGCATTTGGGATAGATTTACTAGTGTTTGGACATTATTTCCTCCTATCAATCTATTTTGCCGAAATATTGTAGCTTTAGGAAGACCTGTTGTACCAGCAGTATACATCAACATAACCAGGTCATCACGACTAATCTCTACATTTATTTCATCATCAGAAGCCTGCATTACATCCTGGAATGATATTATTCCTTCTGGCAATTTATAATCTGCTGGTGCTTCATTAATATCGACTATTATATGCTGAATTTTAGGTACTTGATTTTTAACTTCTTTGAACGCATCTAAAAAGGACCAATGAACAATAATAGTTGATGCATCTGAATGATCTATGATAAATTTTAAACCATCTCCTCTTAAGGCCGTATTAACCATAACACAATAAATTCCTAATTTAAACGTGGAAAAAACAGTTAACAAAAATTCAGGAGAATTAATTTCCATAAGGGCAATACCATCACCTTTTTTTATTCCGAGATTCATTAATCCATTTCCTAAACGATTGGAGAGTAAATCTATCTCTTTATAGGTGTATTTTTCATCAATTTCCTTATCAAAATCTCTAATAAATGTCAAATAAACTTTATCTGGCACAGTTTCTGCTTTATATTTAATTACATCTCTTAAAATAGTTCTTGTAGTTAATCTAAATTTTTTCGTTGACATATTACTAATTTAAGAGTTTTCTATAGATAATTTTATTTAATAATTAAATGCAAAAAAAAAGTTATTTTAGTTTTCTTGCAAAAGTTTGGGCATCTTTCATCGCTTGTTGTATATCTCTGGGTCTCTTACCATCTCCAATACTAATAATTTTAGGAGCAACTCCTTCAAATTTCTTTTGTAAATTCTTATTGTTAGCAATTCGAGAACCGCAATAAATTAAATTATCAGCTTCAATCGATTGTTCATTTTTATCTATATCTAAAAACTTAACACTATTCTCAGTAACATCTAATAGTTTTGCTTTGGTGTAGACAGGTATATTTTTTCTTTGTAAATAACATATAATCCAAAATCGTCTCCCTGTTGCTAAGGTTATTAACTCTGCAATACCTCCTTCTGGACCCACAAGGGCTTTCACATTATATCCTTGTTCTGATAATGTTATTGCTGTTTCTACTCCTCCTTTCCAAAATGTATTTAAACCCCAAACGACTACATTTTTTCCCATTGGTTTGCTCTTTAAAATTGCTTCATCTTGAGTTAATATGTTTACTTTATCTTTTAGATTTACGGGGATTGTTGCTTCAGAGCCAGCAGCTAGAACTAATATATCAGGTTTTAAAGCAGTAATTTCTTCTTTTGTTAGATCTTTATTCAAATAGATAGGTACTTCTAATTTTTTTAATTGAGTTTCTAAATAATTTATAATATTCATGAAATCTTCTT
This sequence comes from Candidatus Hodarchaeota archaeon, assembly GCA_048887225.1. Lineage (GTDB taxonomy): Archaea > Asgardarchaeota > Lokiarchaeia > Sigyniarchaeales > SOKP01 > LW40-45. The sequence continues at coordinate 16,434 of JBHLJY010000029.1, read as the reverse complement.
TTTTATATTCTGCTGCCACGAGAGGCATTATTCCTCCGATTTTATCAGTTTTCTCATATATTTCTACTTCATGACCTCTTAGTTTTGCAACTCTAGCTGCTTCCATACCAGCAATTCCGGCTCCTAATATAACGATTTTCTTTGGATCAGTTGAAGGAGTAAGTTCTTTATAATTTTGGCCACTAAATGCGTCGTACACGCAAATTGCGTTACATCCTTGCAGACATCCAATACAATATTTAATATCATCAAGCTGTCTATTAAAATATTTATTGGGAGTTTGAGGGTCACAAATCAATTGGCGCCCCATATAGATTATATCTGCTTTGCCTTGCTGAATAAATTCGTCTGCCATTTTGGGATCAATAATTCTACCGACACCAATAACGGGAACGTTAACAACCTTCTTGATTTCTTCTGCTAAGTGAATAAAGCAACCATGATCAAAATAAGTTGGGATCTGTATCCCTGTAGGGTTTCGAATCATTATACCTTGAGACACATCAATACAATCTGCTCCCGCATTTTCTAAAATTTGGGCAATTTTTTTTGAATCTTCAATTCTATTTCCATCTGGTAAAAGCTCATCGGCAGAAAATCGAACAAGTATAGGAGGTTTTTCGCCAATACTATTTCTAATTTTTTCAATAGTTTCTGCATGAAAACGGCATTTATTTTCTAAAGAGCCTCCATACTCATCAGTCCTTTTATTAGCATAAGGTGATAAGAAAGCAGCATGTAACATTCCATGACCAGAATGCAGCTCAATGAAGTCAAATCCTGCTTGAATTGCTCTTTTTGCTCCCGCCGCAAATTGATTTTCCAGTTCAATTAATTCTTCTCTCTTCAATTCTCTTATTTCAGCACCACGATTCTTTAACATATCTGCCCAAGCTGGTATCATTACTTCATAGGCAGAGGTTGCTTTCAATAAGTCTATTTTTGATGGTCCTAATGGTTCAACATCTACGTTAAAAACCGTACCAAGAACAAAACCTATTAAACCACCATCACCTATTTGCATCCCAATTTTTACATCGTGTTTATGTAATAAATCGGCCATTTTTTTATAAGCTGGAACATCATCATCTGATCCTATGTTTGCACCACCACCCCCTATATAGTCTGGGATAATAGTAACATTTTCATAAACTATCATTCCTGCCCCCCCACGAGCCTTTTGCTCATATGCATTATATGTTCTATCAGTAGGGCGACCATATTTATCATGTGAAAATGTTAGCATAGGTGGAAATGCCAATCGGTTTTTAACTTCCATTCCTCTAATTACAATTGGATCGGACAATCTTGGCATATTTCTAATTTCACCCTTTTTAAAATTAAATATTTATTATATTTAAAAAAAACAATTAATTTAAGGCTTGATCTATTAATTCCATCAGATCAACCATCTTAATTTCAGAGTTTAATAACTGAATTGCATCATACAAGTTTCTATAACAGAAAGGACAAATTGATACTAAATACTCTGCTCCTGTTTCCTCTGCTTCCTGAACTCTAGCTTTAGCAATCTCTAGCGCTAATTCAGGGAATCCCTTTTTTACGCCTCCTCCAGCTCCACAACATTTAGTACTTTGTTTAATTGTTTTCATTTCGATTAAATTAGCAACTTTACTTAGAATTTCTCTCGGTTCTTCGTAAAGGGGATTAACTCCTTCTTTTAATCCTGAATTTCTTCCCGTGTGGCAAGGATCATGATATGTAGCAGTGATTCCTAAATGGTTTAAATGAATATTTTTTTCGTTTATAATATTACGAACTAATTCAATTGTATGAAGTACTTTAATATCTAGATCCTCAAGGTAATCAGTATAATCCGTTTTTAAAGTTCTATAGCAACCAGCACAACTTGTTATTATAGTCTTTACTCCGCTCTTTTTAAATAATTCATAATTTTTAGTTGCCACTGAATTAAAAACAGAAAGATCTCCTGTTCTTATGCCAACGCTTCCGCAACATATTTCATGTTCTCCAAAAACAGAAAAATCAATTCCTAGTTTATTAAGGACTTTTGCGGTATTTATTGCTACTGTTTGAATTTCTGGACTAATCGCAGCAGTACAGCCAACAAAATAAACAAAATCTGCTTTCTCAGTATTAGCATCCTTTACCTTAAAATCAAGTTTTCCCAACCAATCTTTTTTTTCTTTATTATCCCGTTGGTAAGGGTTTAATAACTCAACCATCGCTTTATTCATTGGCACGTGTGCTTCTAAACCACAGCCAGCGTCCACTAGTTCGGCTCTTAAAGCCTCATAAAAAGCGGCATTATCCATATCGTAAGCACATGCATCTGCGCATGCATTACATGTAGGACATTGATAAATTACCTCAGCCATGTCTTTGCTTAGATCTAATTTACCTTGCCAAAGAGAACGAATTATTTGCATTTTGCCTCTTGCAAAATAAGGTTCAAAACCAGGAGTGTTCTCTTTTGCCACGCAAACACCCCACTTTGGAGGATCTCCTGTATAATCTGTCTGTTCTCTACAATCACCACAACTTATGCATTGCAATACCATCTCGCCTAATTTGGCTAAATGCTTAAACTTTTCCTTTGGATTAAATTCAGTAATTTTATTTTCACCTTTTTTATTCATCATCTTTTATAATATGCTTTGAAATATCATAATCATAACTATACATGTGGAATTTATTAGGAGATAATAAGTAATTAGGATCCACTGCTTTTTTCATATCCCTAAAGAATTGTACAAATTCAGGTGTGTAAGCATCAGATTCAACTATAGATTGTGAAATTGCCTCCCCTAGCCAATAGTGCACACCTCCATACCGAACTTGATGTCTAATTTTTTTATGCCATATATTCATCGCAATTTTGCGTTGATCATCTAAATTATCAGCGTTAAAACCCCCAACGAATACGCATCCGCCGTTAGGCAGAAAAAATATGACCATAGCAAATATCGACATACTTCCAGGTGGAAACTCACCTAATTTTTGGTATTTGGTATCAAATTCAGTAGCTTTTTTTACAAGTGGTGCCATGGAAGAGATTGGAACCTTATGGCAAGTGGTGCAGGAAATCTTAGGTGGAGCTGTTGATATTGCTAAATTAAAAAAGTTAAAAGCGTACTTTAAATTAAAATTCCAATCCTTCGCTAATTCTGCGTCTAAAGTGAGTTCTTGAAATTCAAATAGTCGAGCAACACCATCTTTCGTCATAATCTTATCAACTTTTTCTAAGTAAATATCTAATATTCGTTGATCAAATGCCTCTAGATGTATTGTAAAAACGGGACCTCTCAACCTCGGTCTTTTAGCAGGTTTATTTTCAGTTTGACTCGCCATAAGCTGAACAATTATGGTTGGTACAACAATTAAATCACGTATTCCACTACCAACTTCATTGCGTAATCTATGTGCTAGTTCAAAAACTTTATTATAATCGTTTTTGTTGAGTATATAATGTCTCATTATTTTGTATGGACTATCTGGATGAAGTCGTAAAAAAGCTTTAGTTTTAATTCCCATTGTCCCGACATCACCCATAAATAAACCTGTAAAATCAGGTGCGACTCCATAGCGGCAAAATGGTCTTGCATATTTATTAGCTGCTGCTCCTGTTCGAATGATGGTTCCTTGAGGATTAGGAAGAACTACTTCAACGCCTAGACATATATCTGGTACTACTCCATATTTAGTCGATCCAAAACCTACAGTAGCATTTGAAAGTCCTCCACCGATTGTAGCACTAAATCCAGAACCTGGACCAAGAACCCCTGTAGTATACCCTCTTGGATGCAATTCTGATAATAACGCACCCCAGGTGATTCCACATTCAACTTCACAATAATAATCATCTTCATTAATTTCTAAAATATTATTCATTCTAGTAAGATCTATAAGAATCCCGCCTTCTGTTACGGAACCTCCTACGAGGTCAGCGCCACCACCTCGAGGAACCATATGAATTTTGTATTTATTCGCAATCTTTACGATTTCCGAAACTTCTTCTGTGGTTTCTGGTCTCACAATCATATCAGCCCATCTATCAGGGAAAGCAGGGTCAACATTACGAGAATAAGCGGCTTTCATGAAATCTTTATCCGTTATAAACTCTGCCCCTATTACATCCTCAATTTCTTTAAACGCATTTTTAACCTTTGACATTTATTTTCACTTAAATTTGTTTTTTATATAATTTTTATATTGATTACTTATTCTTCGTCTTTTACAATATGTTTTGTATAATCATAATCGTAGGAATATAAATGGAATTTATTTGGAGATAATAAGTAATTAGGATCCACTGCTTTTTTCATATCTCTGAAAAATTGTACAAATTCTGGGGAATAAGCATCAGCTTCAAGAATTGATTGCGAAATTGATTCGCCAAGCCAGTAATGAACTCCACCATACCGAACTTGATGCCTTAATTTCTTATGCCACAAATTCATCGAAATTTCACGTTGGTCATCTAAATTATCAGCATTAAACCCCCCAACAAGAACACAGTTTCCATTAGGTAAAAAATATACAATCGTGGACCAAAAAGACATACTTCCAGGTGGAAATTCGCTTCTATGCGTACTATCGAATTCTTGTGCCTTTTGTGAAATTTGGGGTAGATTTGAGATTGGCACCTTATGACAAGTAGTACATGATACTTTTGGAGGGGCTACTGAAATATATCTCTGAAAGTAATTAAAAGTCTGTTTTAAATTATAGCTCCATTCTTTTGGGGATACTAAGCTTGGATCGATTTCGTCCCATTCAAACCGACGAGACACTTCATCTTTTGTCATGATCTCTTCAACTTTTTCAAGGTGAACGTCTAATATTCGTGGATCAGTTGCTTCAACCATTATCCCAAAAGCGGGACCTCTTAATCTTGTTCTTTTTTTAGGTTTTTCCTTTACTGTAGACGCCAAAAGCTGAATTACCATAAGTGGAAGAACGGATAAGTTAACTAAACCATTCCCAAGTTCATTCCGTAGATTATGTGCAAGTTCAAATACTTTATTATAATCGTTCTTATGAAGCATATAACTTCTTTGTGCTTTATATGGTGGATCTGGGAAGATTCTCATGTACGCTTTTGTTTTAATCCCCATTGTTCCTACATCTCCCATAAAGAGACCAGTAAAATCTGGTGCAACTCCATATCGACAGAATGGTTTAGCGTATTTATTGGCAGCTGCTCCTGTTTTTATAATTGTTCCTTGAGGATTGGGTAATACAACTTCAACGCCTAAACATATATCTGGAACTAACCCATATTTAGTCGAGCCACCACCAGCAGTGCTATTAGAAAGCCCTCCACCTATAGTTGCAGCAAAACCACTTCCTGGTCCGATAACACCTGTTGTATATCCTCTTGGGTGCAATTCTGAAAGTAAAGCCCCCCATGTAACACCGCATTCAACTATAATGTAGTAATCATCTTCATTAACCTCTAAAATGTGATTCATTCTTGTAAGGTCAATTAAAATTCCCCCTTCTGAAACTGAGCCACCTACTAGATCAGCGCCACCCCCTCGAGGAACCATATGAATTTTGTATTTATTCGCAATCTTTACGATCTCCGAAACTTCTTCTGTGGTCTCTGGTCTCACAATCATATCAGCCCATCTATCAGGAAAGGAAGGATCTACATTACGAGAATACGCAGCTTTCATGAAATCTTTATCTGTAATGTAATCAGGTCCAATCACATCTTCTATTTCTTTATAGGCACTTTTAACTTTGGACATGTTAGTCACCATTATTTATAATAAATTTTTTATAATAATTTGGTTAATATAATTCTCTATTTTAATCTAATTCTTTTTTTTACGCCTATTCCTTATCTTTAACAATAAAGGAATTTTATTAGATGTAATACAAAATAATATTTCAAAATTTGTGTTAAGAATGAGTGAGAAGAAATTTATTGTACAAATTGGAATGGGTGTTGACCAACACGGGCATAATAACGACTGTACTAATGCTGCGATAAAGGCAATTAAAAATGCAATCTCTAATAATTGTTTGTGTGGATTATCGGATATATGTGGTATTAGAGACCCTAAAGAACTTATGCGTATGAAAGTACACGTAAAGATTGGAGCTCCATTTCCTAAAAATATAGATAATAAGAAAATGTTGAAAGCGATTCCGTTCGGGGTAAAATCTATTGAAGTGGTGGAAGGTGGGCTCGTTGCTCAAGGTATTATGATTAAGGAATTAGGTGATACTTCAGATAATATGATTATATGTAATGCTGCGGTAACTGTATCTGTTGAATAATTTTAAAAATTTTAGGATTTCTGTTCTTATAGTTGTTGAAAGTTTTTTTGATTCTTTATAAATTCATTTTAATAACTTCTTTTCTTTCGCATCTAATTCAAGCCACTCACTAATGTTTTTTAATTGTCGTCGTGAACTGTTGCATAAAATCTTTAAGAATGGAATAAAGTCTTGTATTGCTTCAATTTGCGATATATCGTAAGTTTTATTAATTTTTTCAATTAAATCCTTCTCGGCATTGGTTAAAGAGAATGCTCCTCCTATCACATATCTCGGGAATAAAACTCTTCGAAAACCGCTAGTTTTATGTAATTGTGCCAGGCTGACTCCCCCAGTAAAGAGATCGTAAAAATAAGGCAGCAACCCCCAGTATTGATTTTTTCGAATACGTCCAAAAATCTCATCAGCCAAAGAGAGATTTTCGTAAGCGTTTGCTAGTTCTTTATTGATTTTAATGAATGTTGGTAGATTTTCGTTTACCCATTTATATAAAAAATTATAATCGACATCCGATTTATCAGTTAAATCTCGAACTTCTCTTAATGTTGTAGTTTTTTGAAATAAATCTCTAATTAACGCAAAAATCTCCTCTGTACTGTCCCTATTTAAACTATATATTAACTCTTTATTATCTATTTCAGTCGAACCTTGAGCAATTCCCTGAATATCATTAATAACACCTCTTAAATCACCATTGTTCTTTTTAACGATAAGGTCCAAATCATCCTTTTTAAGATTTATAATATTTTCTTTTCTGAGAATGTTTTGAGCAATTTTTATCATATCATCTTCAGATAATGAATGAACTTCAAACTTTCGAATTTTGTTATAAAGTGGTTGTAAACTTTGTTTGTACGCGTTGGAGCACATAATAATCGGAAATTGTGTATTTTGAATTAAATCCACTATTGTGGGAACTGCTCCTCTATCTCTCGTTCCATAAATGCCGTCGATCTCGTCAATAAGAATGAGTTTTTTTTTTGATTGAGCCACAAAATCCATAATCCCTCGAGATTTAATAGTTTCTTTCAATTTATTTTCGAGTGCTTCTCTTGTTCGAGTATCAGAAGCATTTGTTTCAATCACTTCCATATTTAAATCGTTTGCTAAAGCATAAACAATAGAAGTTTTTCCAATTCCAGGCGGTCCTTCTAATAATACTGCTGCTCTTTCAGGAGCCATTTTTATCTCTTCTTTCTTTACTTTTTCCGAAGCAGTTCTATTATTTGCTCTGATAAGTTTATTTTCAGCATTTATTCTTTTCATTTCTTTGAAAAAATTTTTTATAAACTTCGTTAAATCTTCTGCCAAATTAACTCTATGCCCGCCAACTTTAGCTGTTGGGAGGGCCATTTCTTTGACACTTTTGGGCCGGTACTTTTCGACCCATGGAACGTTTAATTTGACAGATTTTTTTTTAGCCAATTTTTTCACCATTATTTCTTATAAATGTTCTGAAAATAAGCAAATTTTTGACAACAACGCAGATATTTGAATGTCTCCATCTAGACTATCGAGAGCCCTGAAATCAGCATCAGCAATTAAATTAATTAAATGGGCTCGGGCAAATTTACTTAGCGGCAGTTTATTAAGTTCGTTAAGTATGATATTAAAAAGCTCGTGAGGTGTGTACTTATAAGTGGATATGATATTTCGCGAGAGATCTCTTGATTTTGGAAAGTCTCCTCTTAATGCCATCAATAATAAACTCCTAATTAAATCATTTTGAAATTTTTGAGAATATACAAACAACTTATTCGAATCTATGGTTTTTCCACTTATACTTGATAATTGCAATATATCTATCGCTCGAGATAGTTTTCCCTCAGAAATATTATAAAGTGTTTCTATAACATTGTCTTCAATTTCAAACGATTCATTATCAGCAATTTTATTCATTAATTCTTTAAAAGAGTCAAGATCTACTTGAGAAATTAAAAACAATTGGCATCGACTCACAATAGGGTCAATTACTCCAGAAATTTTAGTTGTTATCAAGATCATTCTACAATTAGAACCATAAATTTCCATTACCCTTCTAAAACCTTGCATATTGGTATTATTTAGGGCATCAAAATTTTTAATAATCAAGATTTTGAAAGGGACGTCTCCAAACACTTTCAATTGAACAAAAGGTTTAACTCTAGCCTGAATAAACCAAGGTGGTCTAAAAGTTTTCCCCGCCGTACTTCCAATTCTACTTGTTGGAACATGTACTTCAGCCTCCGCTTGCTTTCTTTCCTCCACCGTTAACGGAACATTGGCATATACCAATTTAAAATTCGCATCATAATATCTACCAAGGAATTCTTTTGAAAATAAAGTTGTTAAAGTTGTTTTCCCAATACCTTCAGAGCCTACGAATAAAAGATGTGGAAAATTTCTCTGCTTAATAATTTTTTTTAATCTTTCCTTAATTTTTTCCCTACCGCAAATATCATCCAACGTTCTTGGTAAATATTTAATTCTCCAAATCGGAATATCTTCACTCAAGTTTTTATCCTCATTTATCTACTTGATTTATAATCTCAGCTATTAGAGCTAATATCTGAACTTTCTCGTCTGCACCTTGACTTATTCGGAAATCAATATCACCAAAAAGCGCACGCAAATAGTGAATTTTATCAGACTTTAAATTAATCCTTGACACAATATCTATAAGTTGTCTGATAAAGTTTCTACTATCAAAAGTTTCAATTGAACTTAATATTTCTCTTGCACTCTCGAAATCTTTAGATTGAAATGCCTCCATAAACTTCTCTAAAGTTTCTTGATCCACAAATCCAGATATTTTTAGAATTTCATTGACATCTAAATTTTCTAATAATTCAAGAGCAACTGACATTTGTAGCGTATTTATTGCTTTCCTTAAATCACCTCCTGAGATAAAATATAGAGTATCAAAGAATATCTCCACTTTATTGTTTGGAATTGGCAAGTTTTCTTGCTTTGCGATATATTTCAATCTTTCCACAATTTTCTCCTTAGGAAGGTTAACGAATCGAAATACTGCGCATCTAGAAATAATTGGATCTATTATTCGATTTATATAATTACATAATAAAATGAATTTTACATTTCTTGAAGACCGTTCCATAATTCGTCTAAGTGCTTGTTGAACTTGCCCAGGAATATTATCTGCTTCATCTAAAATAACAATTTTTAAAGAATCTTCTTCTATCATCATACTTGAATTAACAAAGGATTTAAGGATATCTCTTATATATTGCATTCTCACCGTGTCTGAGGCATTTAATTCTAAAAGATTTCTATAGTATTTTTCACCTTCTAGTAATGTTTTTGCTATTATCAAAGCTGTACTTGTCTTTCCTGTTCCTGCGGGCCCCGTAAAGATCATGTGAGGCATGTTACCTTTTTTGACAAAATCTCTTAAACTATTTATTGCAATATTTTGACTTACTATCTCATCAAATCTCTGAGGCCTATATTTTTCAATCCAAGGGATCTCTAAATCAAGTGTCATCATTTATCCCTTAAGCATTCAATAATTAGTCTTTTGTGAGATCTAATTCTAAAACCTCATAAATTTTCTTAAAATGCATCTTTTCGTAAAGTTTTAAGGCTTCTACAGCTTCATCTTTAATATTTACTTTTACTCTTTCAACCTTGATTTTCTTCAAATGGTCGAGAGCTTTTTGTAATAAAATCCGTCCTATGCCTTTTTTTCTATAATTGCTCTTTAAAAAAAACTGCTTAATATATCCTTCTGACATACCAAATGGATCTATTCGAAGCTCTGCTATTATCATACCTACTGGATCGTCAGTATCTTCATCAATAGCTATCAAAATTCCATGACGTTGAAGTGGATCATAAAGTCTTCTACTGATTCCCCAATCGAAGCGCTTAGAATCAAATTTCTGGCCTAAACCCTCTACTAATTGTCTTGTAAAATTCTCTAACGCATTTATATGCTTTGGAGAAGCAATCTCAACTCTAATATTATTCATGATAAACCATTAGAACGAATTGTTGATTAAAATTACGTTTTTTTAACTTAATTTTTATTTTCTTATGCTTTACTTAATAATTAAACTAAAAGATATGTAATTTTTATTCAATTATCTCTTATAAATTTTGATTTTTCTTTTATAAAAATTTTAAGAGAGCGAGAAATTAATATTAAGTTTTATTTTATTTAATCCTAAATTCAGAATTTAAAAAATTAAAGAAATAAATTAAAAAAATATTTATCTCGCTGATACTCCATCCCAAGCCTTGACTTCAGGATCTACATGACCGCACGATGGGCATTGTTTTGAAACTTCCCAAGCTTCAAGTGCTGGATGTACTCGAGTATAAAGACCATCACATTCTTCACATACAAGAAATTTAGCTCCACATCCATCACACATTTCAAGGGTGCCGTTTTCAACGAACCTAAAAGTTCTTTTCATCCACTCATCATTGACAACTCTAAACGATTTTCCACCACATTCTGAACAAATTTTTTCAGCCAAATATGTCCACCTATTTTTTTCTAAGGAAATTTATTACGACTTATAGTTTGTTTGTATATGTAATAAATTATGTAAATGTAATTAAAAATTTTTTTTTTCGAAAATAAAGATTTTCAAAAGAAAAAATTAAATCAATACACATTTAGAATTACATTTTCAACTTCTTAGTCAATCCTGCCCCTTTTACCTCAGGATTAACTTGTTCTAACTCGCCAATTAATTGATAAACTTTATCATCGCTTAAAGTTTCGCTAAATTTTATGAGCATTTCTCTATCTCCAACAAAAAGGCCTCTTTTCTTCATGGGTTTTCCGTCATCTCTTAATGGATTTATTTCTAAAAACAATAAGGAAGGGCGGATCTTAGTAGCAGGAACCTTCACGACATACACTCCATCAATAGGAGTTTCCATTTTTTCCCAATCTTTTCCATTTTGAAGATGCTCTTTTAATTGAGCTTTGATGTCAGCTATTTTTTATCACCTTTATTGGAAATTTAATATTTTTTTTTTTGCGATATATGTTACATCTTTGGTATATGCATAATATAGATGTTATTTATATTTTTTTAATTTATTTTGTCGGATTTCTTGGGGTCGGTTTCCATTGAAACGCTTAAATATCACCTCCACAATAATAATATTGTAAAATAAATCAATAGCCTAAATACATATTAAATGGTGATAAAAATTAAATTAATATCGGTAAATCTGCCAGAGGCTTATATTAAAGTCTTAGAATTATTAGTTGCGGATGGAAAGTTCCCAAATAGAAGTGAAGCAATTAGAGTTGGGATAAGGGATCTCATTAAAACAGAATATTTAATTGAAGAATCAGTTAGAAAAAATATTAGCCCAGGAACAATCGAGCCTCAAATAGAAAGCGAATTACGAGAAAAATTGTTAATATAAGAATCTTTTTTTTATTTTTTTTTCATTAATTCCTTAATCCTATTACGTCTTTCTTCTCTTCTGGCGGCTATTCTTGCCTTGAAATCTTGTTCTTCTTTCTTTAAAGATTGTTCTTTTTTCTCAATTTCTTCTTTTTTACGCTTAAACAACTGCTCTCTTTCTATCTTTTTGCTTTTTAAAGAGTCTATGTATTTATCTATTGTCTCTTGTTCTTTAATCCACTCTGGACCCATTTCAGAAAAAATATTTTTAGCTTCCATAGCACATTCTATTGCCTTTTCAAATCTATTTCGCCTCTCTGCTTTTTTGCATTTGTCCATAAAATTATATGCTTTTTCAGCTGTAAGTTTCGCAGCTTCTTTTTCTCCGATTTTTTTAGCTTCCCGCACTGATTTAACTTTTATTCTCTTGTCAACTTCTTTTTTGAAAGATTCAATTTTGGCTTCGATTTCTTGTATGAATTTCTTTCTTATTTTAGTTTCAGAAAGGTTGAATTTTGCTTCATTTAATTCCGAAATAGCTTTCATAAAGCGATCTTTTAACACCGACATTTGTGCTTTATCTAATGCCTCGTATGCAGATTTTATTTTTTGCATATTCTCATTAGCATCAAATTCCTCCAAAACAACAAGAGGGACTTGGCTCTTTGTTTTTATTACTTGGATTTGTTCATTTACATCTTCGATTTCCTTTTTCCAGCCTAATTTTTCCATCATTTCAATAACATTTTTGAGGATCAATATCCCTTCATTATATTTGAATTTAATAATTTCAATATTTGCTTCATTTAGTTTATCTTTTATTCTTCCCCTAATTTTATCGGAAATCTGAATTTTAAACAATTTCTCACGCTTTTCTTTTTCCTTAACCTTTTTAAGCTCCTCCTTTTGTATCTCTGCTTCTTTTAACAGAGTTTCAATTTCTTTTTCTTCTTGTATTTTCTTTATTTTATACTCTTCTTGTTTTTTACTCATCTTTTCGTCTTTTTTAAGTTTAAGCAAGAGATCATTGTTAATACGGCTAACTTCATGAACCCATCCAATTTGAGTAAAAATATTGCGAGCCAAGATATATTTTTCGTATGCTTCGTCGAATTTTTTAAGATTTAATAGCCTTGTTCCTTGTTCAAGTAAATCGTATGCTCTATCTGAAGCTTCCTTTTCTTTTGCTTTCTGTTCTTGAATTCTTAATAATTCTTTTCTCTTCCGTTCTTGTTGCAATTTCAGTAAATCCTGAGACTCAGCTATTTTTTCTCCCAATTTTTTTTCTGAAATTAACGCTTCAGATTCTTTTTCTTCAATAACTTTCTGTCTAAGTCCAAATTCTTCTTTTTTCTTAGAAATTAATTGAATTGAGTCTTTAATCATTCTAATACCTGCTGGCCAATTTATTTTTGAGAAAATATTTTCGCTTTCTTTATATAATTCAATCGCAAGGTCAAAATTGTTCATATTAAATTGATATTTAGCTTGATCCATGAGTCTAAAGGCGTGATCTTTTTGAGTTTCAAACGGGGATATTTCTTTACTTTTTACCAATAAGGCCCTTTCTCTTTGTTTAAGCATCACTTCTTTTTTCTTTCTGGCTTTCTCTGCTAATTTTTGGCGCTCCTCTAATTCCTTCTTTTGTTTTTCAATTTTTTCCTTCTCTAATGTTCTTAATTTTTTATCTGCTTCTAATTTTTCTTTATAATGGTTAATTGTGTTTATTAAATTAGCTGATTGCTCTTCCCAACCGATTTCCTCAAATCTCTTTCTTGCTTTTCTATAAATATCAATGACTTGCTCGTAGGGGCAATCTAAAAAGAGACCCTCCTTTAGATTAAATTCATAAACTTTCACTAATTTTTCTGCCTTATCGATCATTTCAAATGCTTCACTCGATAATTCCTCTCTTTTTTTTTTCTCTTTTTCAAATTCTGAAATCATTTCCTCTTTTTCTAAAATCCTCTTTTTCGGCTTGATTATAGGAGCCTCAGGCTTTTCTTTTGCTTTAGCTAATCTATTTACTTCCAAAGCACGTAAATTTTCGTCTTTCTTCTGTTTATCTTTATAAAATTTGATGGTACTAATTAAACGAGAAGCTTCAGTTTCCCAATTATTTTCTAAAAATATTTTTCTCGCTTCTTTATACAACGATATAACTTTATCGTAGGGATTTTTATAAAACAATATACCCGTTTTTATTTTGAATCCATAGTCTTTTACTATCCTTTCAGCTTCCTCAATGAAACTGAAAGCTTTATCTATTAAGATATCTCCCTCACCTTTTTTAATTTCAAGCTCTTTTAACTTTTGAAATTCAAGTCCTTTAACTCCTTTTTTAACTTTTAGTTGTGCTTCGAATTCCATTTGTTTTTGTATTTTTTGAGCTTCGATTTCTCTTAATTTTCTGTCTTTTTCTTGTTTTTGTTTAATTAATTCAATTTGATTTAAATAAACTTTAGCCTGATCAACCCAACCTCTTTTAATAAGCATTTTGTGAACATCGGAATATATCTCAATAGTTTCTTTAAATGGAGATTTGGTATCAAAATTACCCTTTCTAATCTCTAATTCATATTCTTTTAGAGTTCTTTGGGCCTTAGTAACCATATCATTAATTTTTTGTTGAAAAATCTCATCTTCTTTATATTTTACTTCAATTGTTTTCATTTTTTCTAAATCAATACTTACTTCTTTGGCAGTTTTTAGCGATTTTAGATATGCCATATCTCGTTCTCTTTTTTGAGCTTCAATTTCCCTTAATTTTTTATCTTGTTCCAACTTATCTTCGTAAAGTTTTATCTGATTGTAATAGATCTGTGCCTCGTCCTTCCAGCCCTTCATTAACAGCATTTTTCTTATTTCTTTGTAAATATTAATAACCGTTGGATATACACATTCTTGAAAAAATTGGCCATACCTAATGCCTAATTCGTATTTTCTAACCATATTATCCGCTTTATCAACTAAGCTAGTTATTCTATTTTCGAAATTTTCGTCCTCTAATTCTTTTTGATAACGTGTCTCAATTTCCTTTAATTCTTCTAGATCTGCTTTTAATATTTTATCTTCTTTTTTTGTCTTTATCATTTCTTCATATTGTTTTTGTTTTTGAATTTTCTGAGCTTCGATTTTTCTCAATCTCTTATCATTTTCTAATTTATCTTTAACTAATTTTATTTGGTTCCAATACAAGTTAGCTTGATCTTTCCAACCTTTTTCAAGAAGCAATTCTCTTACATCCTCGTAAATCTTGATAACATTTTCAAAAGGAGGTTCTGTGTCAAAATTCCCTCTTCTAATTTCTAATTCATATTTCCTATCTAATTTTTCAGCCTCGCCAACCATCTTATCGATTTGTTGTTGAAACCTTTCGTCTACTCTGCGTTTTGTTTCAACAGCTTTTAATCTATCTAAATCCTCACCTTCGATTTTCTTAATTTTAAAAGATTCTAAATATTCTTTATCCCGTTCTCTTTTCTGAGCTTCAACCTCTCGTAGTTTTTTATCTTTTTCTAATTTTTGTTTAATTAATTTAATTTGATTAAAATATATATTAGCTTCCTCTTTCCATTCCCTTTCGAGAAGCATACTCTGAATATTCTTATAAATTTCTATAATTTTATTGAATGGAGGCTCTAAATCAAAATTACCTTTTTTAATACTAAGCTCGTATTCTCTTTCCATTTTCTCAGCTTCAGTTGTCATATATGAAATTTTTTTTCGAAAATCCTCTTCATCTTGCTTTTTCTTTTCAATTTCAGCAATTCTTTTAGCTTTTTCTTTTTCTTTAAGTTCGTCCTTTAATTTAGCAGGTTCTTCCATTTTTGAGGTTTCTTGGATCTCTAAATCTACTTTAGGTCTTTTTAGAAATTCAGCTTTCGCATCGTAACATTTATCTATTAATTCATATATTTTTTCAATTTCAGATTCTTTTTTCTCTTTTTGAAATATCTTAATAACTTCGTCATATTTCTCAATCGCCTCGTCAAATTCATCAATTTCTAATAATTTATTTGCTTCTTCAATTAATTTTTCTGCTATTTGGGACAAATCCTCTTCAATTTTTTCTACTAATTGCTCATTATCAATGTATTGCGTTCTTAATTCTTCTGGAATTTTGATAGGTTCAAATTCACCTTCTCTAAATGCCTGTTCTTTCAAAATATATATTTCTGAAATTTTTTGGTTTATTGTATCAATCTCATCATCCCTACCGATTTCGCTATATAAAGCAATAGCTTTACGCAGAATTTCGATCGCATCATCAAAGAATTGCGAATCAATTAAAGATGAAGCATGTTCAACGAGCTCAAGGGCCTCGGTGGTGACTTCATCATCCATTTCAATTAAATCGGCGAAAAAATCATCTTTGGGGCGTTTCAGTTCTTCATTATCGAAATCCTCGTTGTTTTTTTCCTTTTTATTAATATTTTCGTCCATCTTGCTCATTTATTCATAGATTTTAGTTTATTTTGATACAATTGAATTTGTTTAGTATATATCTCAGCTTGGTCTTTTAGTCCATGTTCTAAAACCATTGTTCTAACTTTTTTAAAAATTTCGATTACTCTTAAATAGGTGCTTTGGTCTTCAGACTGTAAACCTCTTCGGATAGCAAATTCATATTCTCTTGCTATTTTAATAGCTTCGTCAACCATGTTAGAAACTTTCTTTTGTGCAACCTCTAAATCATATTCCTTTTCAATTTTCTCTTTATCTAATTTTGATTTATACAAGTTAGCAATTAGAGCTGCTTCTCTTTTCTTAACCTTAAGATGTTCCT
>JBHLJY010000028.1:0-27023 GCA_048887225.1 Candidatus Hodarchaeota archaeon | reverse complement strand
GGAAATAAAGAACCCGAAGTTTTTAAAGAAATAAGACCGTAAATAATTATCTCTTAATAAAACATTTATGTACTTTCCCTATTTAAAAATTATTAATTGAAATTTGGCTTTTTTGACTAGGTAAACGTAGAAAATCTTATATCTTGAATTAAATAATTATAAATATCGAGCCGAATCTATTTACTTATAACTTTTGAGAGTTCTAATAAGGATTACTTTTAACAAATTCTTTTATATTCGAGTAAACTAATTCTGGAGCATCATGCATTACCCAGTGACTTGAGTGTTCCACTTTCACTATTTTTAAATCTTTTACAAGTTCTGATAATCCTTCAAGGACGAGTGGTCTTACGAAATTATCTTTCATCCCATGGATGACTAATGTGGGAACTTCGATAAATCCAACTGATTGAGTAATATTTCTATTTGCCCTGTAATAGTTTACAGCGCATAAGAGTGAGTTCGGTTGAGACCAAGATTCAATATATAATTGCTTGTCTTCTTCGGTAAAAGCACCTTTTTTTCGTGCAGTTCCAAAAACAGCTGCTTTCGGTCCCATCATGTCGTTTTTAAACAGACTTTGTTCTCCACCAGGTTTTAATAATACACGCATATAACCACTCGATCTTCTTTGTTTTGGGTTTTCTTTAATATATTTCCTAAAGATTTTTGGATGTGCAGAATCAATTATTACAAGCTTTTTTAGTAGTTCAGGATATTTATAAGCAAAAGCCCAAGCAATAGCTCCACCCCAATCGTGTCCAACAAGAGTAAACAAGCTAAGATTTAATTTTTCACTTAAAATTTTAATATCCTCAACTAAATAGTCTAATGAATAGTTTTCAATCCCCTCAGGTTTCGATGACAAATTTATACCTCGTGTATCAGGTACAATTAACTTAAATTCGTCTTTCAGACCCAAAATTACATTCTTCCATCCATACCAGAAATCAGGAAATCCATGTAGCAAGATTAATGGTTCTCCCTCCCCAATCATCATCGTGTGTAACTTTACACCGCCATAACATTCTATGTATTTTTCTTCCATTTGTTCAAAAATTTCCATATTTTTCACATTAATATTTTTTGAATAGAAATATGTTTATTTAATATATAAAATTTTAAATTCTTCTTTTTTTTCATTTCAATCTTATATCTTGAACTAAATATATTATTATTGAATTGTTAGAACTCTTTAAATCTAAGAAAAAGGCTATTATTTTAAGACATTTTGATAATAATGTAAAAATTTAAATATAGAACAATCAAATTATATATTGCTTTAAAATCCAAATTTAGTTAAAAAGAAGGTGAAACCTTTGCCAAAATACTTTAAAAAATGGAAAAAACAAATTAAAACTGATGAATGGAATGAGAGGAGTAGAAATCGTGAGGAAGCCAAAACAAAAGAAGAGGACAATGACTGGAATAAAAAAAATGATGAAGATGAGGAAATGGGCGAAAATGAATAACGAAATAAATTCCTGGATTGACAGGGAGATCTTATATCTTAGAACAGATATTTAATCCAATCCAGGATAAGATAAAAAAAAAGAAAAAAAAATTAAAAATCATCATATACTACTTTAGGTTTTGCGGGTTTGAATTCTTCTTTATAACGGTTATTGATTTCTGCAAATTTTCTTTTATAATTTTCATCTAATTTATTTAGATGCCCCTGGGCAACTATTAATCTTAGGAATTCTTTTATCTGATCTTTATAAATACCTATGTTACCCTTAGCATATTTGAATAATTCTAAGAAGCTCTCTATTTGGTCTTGGATGAATTCTTTATTTGTTTCAGTTTTATTTTTTTCTTCTCTTATTTCTTTTTCCATTGGTTTTTAACCTCTCTTTTTTTAATTATATATTTTACATTTATGTACGTTCACTATTTAAAAATTATTAATTGAAATTTGGCATTTTTAAATAGGTAACCTTAGAGATTCTTATCTCTTGAACTAAATATATAATTCAATCTAAGATTTAATGATTAAAAAAATAAAAAAAAAGGATTTAGACTTTGAGTTAACATTTCGATTTGCTTTACGTTTTTCTCTTCTTCGTGGCGATTTAGATTAGTCTTCGATGATCAGTACAGCAGAAACTCCGAATATGATTGTATTTCACGGATTATAGTAATTATTATGCCTCAATGACATCATTATTACAATTAATGAAGGTATTCCCCGATTGTGCGCAGCTAACACAACCCAGTAAAGCTATTCCGCATCCACTATCGCTAATGGTGTTATAAACAGCATAAATAGAATTACATTCTAATATAGCAATTCCAATCCACCAGTTACTATTTAATTCGTTAGCCAAAATCCAAAAATTATTACTTTGGTATAAATATATCCCGATTGTATTGTCATTTACATTATTCAAATAAATACAAGACAACGTTGAATCTGAACCTTCAATAGAAATCCCGATATTATTGTCATAAATAGTGTTTTCCATAATATGATTATTATTGCTGTTTATTGTCCTAATCCCCTCTTTCTTATTATTATAAATTTCATTATTGTCGATAATCTGATTAGAGTGTGATTGACCCAAATATATTCCCCCATCTCCATTAGAATGCACTGTATTATCAGAAATTATGTTATGATCACTACCTGATATAAACATCCCATCATGATCATTAAAGTAAATCCAATTTTCTGAAATAATGTTATTATCACTATAAATTGTAAATATTCCATAGTCACATGACATAATCCAGTTACCCTCTATTTTTCCGTTATCAGTTTTATATAATTTGAGTCCGTAAAATGAATCGGAAAGAAACGAATTTCTTATTATAAAATACTGGTTGGAATTTCTAATTTCTATACAAGCTACCGAAATCCCTTCACCGTTAATGGTTTTAGACTCAATTATATATGGGTTGGATATAGTGCCAAATCCAGGTAAACTATATTCTTCTTTGGCCCATTGCCAGTTATTCGAAGAAGTATCATCAATCAAAATGGGATTTTGAGGATCTATAAAAAATATATTACTTGCATCAATTCTACCCCATCCATAAAAAATATCAAATCCAGGAGTGCCAAGATCAACAACATTATTCCTTATTAAATCTTCAATTTGACTTGGAGTATAGGTTGTAAATTCGCTCATAAGTAGAGCTGCGAGACCCGACACATGAGGACAAGCCATGGATGTACCACTCCCAAGAGCATACTGATTTTCTGGAAATGTAGAAACGATATCAACTCCAGGTGCCGAGAAATCAATCCAATTGCCATAATTAGAATCAGATGCTCTTTGGTCGTTTTGGTCGGTTGATGCAACAGCTATTACTTCAGGATAAGCTGCAGGATATAGAGGACTACCAGTTGCTTCATTTCCTGCTGAGGCTACTACCATAACACCGTGATTTATTGCATAATCAATAGCTTCTCGTTTTGTTGTGGAGTGAGCACCGCTACTACTATAACTAATAATATCAGCTCCACTATCTACTGCATGCATTACTGCAGCTCTGAAGTTTAGATGTGTGGTATCGCCTTCTGCATCTGCTGATTTTTCAGCAAATATAGAAACATCAGCCATACCAGCAATACCTATTCCATTATTAATACTCGCCGCAATCGTGCCTGCCACATGAGTTCCGTGCCCATCGAAAGCATCATCCATTGGATCATTATCATTATTAACCCAATCATGTCCTAAGGGAACATAATTTCCTATAAGATCAGGATGGTTATAATCAATACCAGTATCAATAACCGCAACAAGTACATTATGAGAACCTAATTGATAATCCCATGCTATTTCCATGCCTATTAATGGTAAATCCCATTGATAATCCTCATAACCATAAAATGGATCATTGGGGATAAAATCAATCTTATCATAAAAGTTAGGTTCAGCGTAGGCGATTCCAGGAGTGGATTTTGCATCGAGTATAAAATTTTCAATTGAATCTAGTGAGATATAGACTATACTGGAGTTAATTGAAGGGTGTTCTTTATGAATTTCAACATCATACTCACTAATAAGTTGATTCGCTTCTGGAGAGAATTCCAAACTATCTCTTTTTACAACAAATTCAACTTTGTTATCTTCTCGAATTTTCATTTCGGAAACACCATATTGAGAACTACTGATTATATCATCCGAAAAAGTATTAATATCCTCTTGGAATTCATCTGTAACCAAAGAATTATCATTCCCTGTAGCTCCTATTTCTTCATTAATTTCACTAGATTTCTTTCCTACATCAGCTATTTGTGTATTAGCAGTTGCAAGAAAAATACTTGATAACATTATCCCTATGAAAAGTACCGTCGCAATCGAAATAATTGTTTTCTTTCTGCTTTTTAATATAATTTTTGATTTGTTTAACATTTCTTTTATCACTTTTTTCAGTAAATTTTATTTCGCCTGTTTCGGTTTGAAACAAGCTTAAAAATAAATAAACTAAAGTGTTTAATTCGGGGATGTTGGTGTATGATGATATAGAAATGTCATGATAACGAATGATCCGATATGATCATATATAAATATACCTATACAATTATTGAAGTATGAAATTTTTCAAATTTAATTTTAATTAAATTTTTTAACTTATTTTAAAAATTGGAGTATTATATAAGCAAGAAAAGTTAAATCTTATCAAATTACATTAGAATACATTGACGCAAAATGGAAAACAAAAAATTAACCAAAAATTTATTCATACTAAAAAGTAAATAATATTTAGACATGGGGAATCTTATATCTTAGAACAAATATACAATTAAATCTTTTTCTTAGTTCTCTTCATTTTCAATAAAATAGTGATTAAAGCAATCAATAAGAGTGGCGCTATCCCAATACTAATTATATTTTCTTCCTTGTTTTTATTTTTTGAATCATTTGAACCACCAAAAATAATAGGTATATTATAAGGGATAACCTCAATAATTACAACATCATTAAATCCTAAAGATAAATTAATTGTTATTGGTAATTCTGTATTTGCATAAAGAATTTCTTGAATTCCATTTTTAGTTTTTCTTAAATTATATCTTGAATGAGACAATTCATATGCAGAAATATTGATATTGAAATTTATTATCTCATCCTTTAAATTAACAAACGTATATCCTATACAATCATCAGGAGATTGCCAAGCATTATGTAGAATGGCTGGAGATGTTAAATTTGGTCCCCAAATTAATGGTGGATATGAATAGAGCCAAGTTATATTTATTTCTGGAACTGTAATTTTTGGGGCTGTAAGCATTTTTCCTTCGATGAGATATTTATTACCATATGTTCCTATGGCTTGAGCTGTTCGATTATATAACTCAATAAGTTCAGGAACGATATTTGTTGAATTACCGTATCTTGCATTCTGAATTTTTCCTCTGACGAAACTTTCTCCCAAACTACGAGCATGTTGATTATAAATAATATCATTAAGTAGACTAGAACTATAGTTATGTATTGGGAGCCATTCACCAAAAGTTGTTAAATATTCATGATAAATATATGTAAAAAGAGGTGCAAATTCTATTGAATTTCCAAGGGCATTCGCAAACCCACGATAAACTAGCCACTCTGGAGAATTATCTCTTGATAAATAAGTATCAATATAAGGGATATACATCTCATTTGGTGTTTCCGTGCTCATTATAAAATTAGGATTGCGATTCCTACATTCTGAACGAATGTCCTCCAACATTTTTTTGTATTGATCTGATTGATATTTGCCATAACCAAGAGGATGACCATGGGTATCATTATAACAAGGATATATACTTCCTACTGGAAATTCATCAATAGATAAAACATCTAATCCTAATTCTACTGCCTTTATCGAGTTATTTATTACATATTCTCTCCATTTATCCGTAGCAACACACATTCGAGCAGCCTTCCAACCATAACTAGTATAAAATTCATCATAATATGGTTCATGAGTAGCATTAATCGCAACCCAATCAATCCCATTATTTAAGAAATAATCCGTACCATTATAAGGTGGGTTAAGGTCAGGTCTCTCAACTCTCCAGACCGTACCTGAAAGCATTATAAATCCATGATTTCCATCATTTTTTAGTGATTCTATAGCAGAGATAAAAGGAATATTTCCCTCACGTGGAGGAAATTGGTTGGGTCCAATCCAAGATCCATTTTGCTCCCATCCCATGAATAATGTTGTTATATTTAATCCTGTCATATCTGAAATTGATTTTGTGATTGTATTAAATTCAGAAAGAGGGATTTCAGGTTTAGAAAGATCATCATCTTTATAGTTTTCAATTACTATAATCGCGGTCTTTTTCCACCAAGATGGTAAATCATTTCTTTGGTCTACAGTTCCCTTTGATGTCCATGGTTGCATTATTGCCCAATTTTTATAAATATCCGCAGCAGCTCTCCAATCACCCTCGTAAATTCCAAATTTCACATTAAACGATGGATTAAAATCGTTTCCTTCTAATTCAGGAATTAAATATGATATGTATAGTCTTAAGCAGTTCGTGTTGATAGGATCTCTATCAAAACAAAATTTTTTAATAAATCCTTCGTTGTCGTATGTGGCGATATATAAACCATTTAATTCATCTCCATATGCCATAAATTGCATAGAGAGATCTGATGGATAAATTCCTGAAAATGAATTATATTGATCAATAGTTTTATTTGGACAATGTAAAATAACTCCATCTAATACTGGATATAACAAGTATTCATCACCGTACTTAGAATCAACTTGCCCACTTACTCCTAAAATAACTGGAAACAGGATCTCTTTTATTGTAATTGGCGCATTATTTGAAATATTGATGGACCAATTTGTAAGTTTTTCCGTGTCATATATTTCTATAATAATAAAGACATCAATATCATACTCCTCAGTATTAATATCTGAAAAGCGTGAATAATTTAATTCAAGACACAGTCCATTATTAATTGGTTTTATTCCGTAATCTAAATTGATTGCATTCCATTGAGCAAAAATTCCTTCATACGTAGAATTGTAGAATGTGAAAGCAAAAAGGGTTCGCAGCGCTCCACTTGAATTACAATAATCATTGCCAGTAAATTTTTCTATGAATGAATCAATACCACAATTAAAACTTTTTTTAAAGCTCATATTAAGATAATCATTTCCAAGATATAGATAATCTCCAATATCATTAAACTGAGAAACACCTGATGTTTTTGGAAGATAAACAGAAAAATTATTCATTTTTGTTTCAATATTAGAATTAATATGCATTTTAGATGGAGTATCCATAAAAAAAAAGAAAGTTGGTAATATAGAAAAAATAGTAATACTACAGATTATTATGTAAGAAATTTTTTTTTTTTTCATAGGTTCACCTTTAAAACATTTTTTTATTCACTTTTTTTGTTAAATTTTATTTTAGTAGCGACATATCCTTATATCAATTTTTAAAAAAAGATATCGTCATATTTAAATGAAACTAAGTAATAATAGCACTTTCAAATTTTCCAAATTTAATTTTAATTCAATTAATTACCCCATTTTAGAGATTGAAGTAAAATTTAAGCAAGAAATATAAAATCTTATCAAATTACATTAGAATACATTGACGTAAAATGGAAAATATAAAGTTAATCAAAAATATTAAATTATAAATAAAATAGTCAATTAGATAAATTGGCGAAAATATAAAGGTTTAGGAAAATTGAGTTCTATTTTAATTCGTTCTTTGCGTAAAGATGATTTAAATTGGTTACGTCAGGTGATAGAGAAAGAATGGTCTTCAATTAGGGTAGTATCCCGTGGAAAAGTTCATTATGTTGATCAACTAACGGGGTTTGTAACCGTCCAAGAAAGAAAACGAGTTGGGCTCTTAACATTCAAAATTGATGATCAAGATTGTGAAATAATCACATTAAATATTCTTAAGGAGAATATTGGAATTGGATCCAAATTAATAGCTAAAATTGAGGAATATACCTCATCTATAGGTTGTAAGCGCATTTGGTTAGTAACCACCAACGACAACTTAAATGCTATTCGTTTTTATCAGAAAAAGGGTTATAGTTTGTCAGCACTTTATCGTAACGCTGCGGAGGATTTACGTCGATTAAAGCCAGAGATTCCATTAATAGGGATGGATGGAATCCCAATTAGAGATGAGATAGAACTAGAAAAAATATTGTAAAATAAAATTTAAAAAATAGATTTAAATCATTCTTTAAAATAAATATGGAGTTATTAGACAATTTCTTAAAAAAAAAAAGATTAACTACGGCTGAAAAAAAAGAATTTTGGAAATTAGTTAACTATGTTAAGATAAATTACGAGCATGTACCTAAAGAAATCGCAGATAAATTTGGAGTAATAAAAGCAAAAAATGTTCCTTGGGAATTATATTCTGTTAAAAGCGGTATCTTACTAGGATTAATAACTTTTTTCACAGGTATCATCGCATGGATTTGGTGGTTCAATTTCTTTATTTTTAGTAGAACTACACAATTAAATACAACTGATTCTGCTTATTGGATTGGAATTATATTATGGATGGCATTTATCTTTCTCATAATGGAAGGTCCACATGAATTATCTCATATTATTGTCGCACATATCTGCAAAATTAAATTTAATGGATGGGGAATTTACAGACTTCAGCTAACATGGGACATTGAATATTCTTCGTATCTTCAATCGAGTTTTAATAAACGCGCAATTACCCATTTAATAGGGACACCAGTAAATCTGTTCCAATATTTACTCCACCTTGTAATTACAACTTGGTTGAATATCAATTTCTGGCCATTATGGATTCCTTTTATTATAATTTATCTGGTTTTAATCTGGAAGGGCTACTCCGAAGGTTATGGCGATGTACCACGATTCATTAAAGAACTTAGAAGAAAAAAATTACATAAAGAATTTAAATCAAAATAAATTCAACCAAAAATTATCAAAAAAAAAAATTTAAAAAATTCTAAAGATTAGATCCACAATTAGGACAGAAGTTTGCAGTTGTTTCTAATTTATGACCACAATAGACACAGT
The DNA here is from genome assembly GCA_048887225.1 of Candidatus Hodarchaeota archaeon. Lineage (GTDB taxonomy): Archaea > Asgardarchaeota > Lokiarchaeia > Sigyniarchaeales > SOKP01 > LW40-45. Next base: position 18,017 of record JBHLJY010000028.1, on the reverse strand, counting down.
AATTTTTTCCCTCTGTTGGTAAGGGAGCATCCAATTTTTTAGGTGGTGAGATGTACTCAGTTGCGGGGGTATATGTTATCGGCTGACCTAAGATTATTTGTCCTGTCTCAGCATCAAATCTATACTTAATTACTCCTTTATTTCTTAGATCCAATAACACTCGAAGTAATACTGAGGGTTTCATACCAATTTCCAATGCAATATGTTCAAGTTTATAGGTACCTTGAAAGTTTCTTGTGGCTACTGCGTTCTTTACTATCTTCTTATATTTATAATTCCTATGAAGCTGTTCAAAGCCACCAATGAAAATAAAAAATGCAGGAATGAAAAGCCAAAATCCCCACCCAGCAAGTCCTATAAAATCAATTTCAAAAGCTCTAAAAAATAATGATAAAACTGCAACAAAAATAAAAACTATGGCAACAGCAAATGTCCCAATAGCGGCTTCATAAGACTCTTTATAATAATATCTATGTTTATATTTAGCTTCGCTCATTTCTATTAGCTGAAATAATTATACTAAAATTTATTATTATAAAGTATTAAAAATCTTTGGTAAATTTGAAATGATTTGAAATTTGGCTTTTTTGAATAGGTAAACTTAGAGAATCTTATCTCTTGAACTATATAGATAATTTCTTGAGTTTCTTTCTAAATCGCCCATTACAAAAATGTAAAACATTTAAATACTTATTTGTCAAATTATTACCTAATCCATAATTTTATGGGTGAAATATCTAATAAAAAAAATGAAATTCAATCAAAAATAAAAATTTATAAGGAGAAGTGAAATATATGCCATATATTGTTGTAAGGACATGTTGGCCTAGTGCCAAAATACCTGAGATTATAAAAATAGCTATTGAAGTAGCAAAAAAATATCCTCCAGATGATTCTCTTGGAGAGAATATTGTGCCAAATGCCGTAAAGGCTACTACAGATGGTATAAAAACCATAGGTATTACGGAGGTAAAAGAGGGCAAACTTGAGGAAGCACTAACACGTACCAATAATGCAGTGGTCATGTATGCACCTGTTGAAGGCTTCGAAGCTTCAATTGAAGTGTGGTCAACTCTGGCAGAAGCATATGCTACATTAGGAAAAGTACCGCCAGGATAGTTAAATTTTAGTAAGAAAATAACAACTATTTAATTTTTTTTTTCTATTTTTTTTATTCATTTCATCCTATATCTTAGAACAGATATATGATTATTTTACAAATTAATTGAGAAATTTTACAATACAATATTTAATTTTTTCGATTAAGGTGTTAAACCATATTTCTCCTTTTTTAGGAGTTGCGTGATAAGGATCTCCTAAAATTCCCGATTTACTTAAATTAATTGTTTCCCAATTTCTTAGCTTTTTTTTTTTATAATTTGGATCTAATGCAGGTATATATTTTATATCGCTTTTCTTTAAACTACTCAAGATAACTTTTTCTGGATAAAGATATAACATAATAGATGTTTCAAATTCGCCCGCATGACAAATCCCACCGATATCAGAAGTTCTTATTTTTTCTAGATCTTTTTTAATTAACGAAAATATATTTAAGACTAAAATTTTTTTCTTGTTTAATTTTTGAATTGATTTTAATGTATCTATATTGCCACCATGAGCATTTATTATAATGAATTTATAATTATTTGGATAATTTTCAATTATTCCTTCAATTTGAGAAATAAATTCCTTTTGAGAAATTGATTTTGTATTCTTAAATTCTTCGTGTTCGGGTGATATCCCTATTTTTATTCTCTCAATAATCATACCTTTAAAAAATGGAGAGATATTTTGAGTAATACTTTTCGCTATTAAATAATCTGTATCAGGTGGAAGATGAGGTCCATGTTGTTCATAACTACCAATAGGTATAAAAATAAAATTATTCAAGAAAATCAAAAAAAGAATATTTATCTAATTAATAGCAATTACTTTTTCTTTATTATTTCCTTCTCTTATTCTTTTCAAGCAAATATTTGCTTTAGCGATTGCTTCAAGTACATTTTGTCCTTCACCAATCCCGGCTTTTAATTTCCATGGATCGTGTTTAGATTCAAATTCCATTATTATATTTACTATTTCTCGAGTTAGCATTGAATTTGAGCAAATGCAAATAAAATTATCTCCTCCATTGAAAAAACATAATGCCCCTATTTTTTCAAAGTTCTCCATTAATGTTATATAGCTTTTATTCAAATTAATAAAATTAGAGTAAAAGGGGGATACATCTGTATTTATCTTAGTATAGAAATTTATATCAATATGAGCTACTTTAACTCGATTTTTAACTGGCAATACATGTCCATTATATGCGAGCACTTTCCTTCTTGAAGATTGAGCGCTTCCATGTAAATTTAAAGCTTTCGACGCATCAATTTGAGCTTCTAACGGAGTATTTCCTACTCCAATTCCCATACTAATTGTAATGGGGAAATTCTTTTCTAGTTCATCAATTATTTCTCTGTGTTTTTCAATAGAAATTCCATTTGAGACAGCAATCATATTATCTTTTGAAGCAGAAAATACAAGACCTTCGTGCTGATTAAAATGCTTCTGTAAGAAAATGAATATTTCAGATAGTAGTATTTGAATTTTATGTTCTCGATTATTACCCATTCTCTCTGTAAAGGGTCCAAAATCATCAATTTGAATATAGGTTATTTGAATCAAAAATATAACCTCATTTATTCTTAGATATTTTTATCCTTTTTACCATTTTTACGACACATTCTACTGAACGACGAGCAAAATCTTCGATCCGTTCTACTGCTTCAACTCTTGTCATTCCTGGACCTGAAACACCTAAAGCAACAGGTTTACCATACTCTAAAGATAAATCTACCATTTTTCTTGCTGCATGTTGGGCAACTACTTGATCATGATCGGTATCACCCTTAATTACAGCACCTAAACATACTATACCTTCAATATTATCTTTGGTAAGAAGTGTTTTTATTGCTAAAGGCATATCAAAACTCCCTGGAACTTTAAAAACTTCTAATACATTACATCCTAGAAATTCAGCATGCTCAATAGCCTTGTTGAGCATATTTTTAGTAATGTCATAATGAAATTCTCCAACAACTATACCAATATTAATTTTATTTTCACTCATTTTTTTTTTCCTTTTTATGGTTTAATTGGCCCGGCATCTGGATATCCTTGTCTTAATCCTTTTCCAGCATTTTTTTCGAGCCATTCTTTATCAAATAATAATTTTAAAACATTTTGAGCGTGTTCTCGCGCTCTATTATCACATACTTTAATTAATTCTTCTGGCGTTTCCGCCTCGTCTTCATGAACAAAACATTCAATAATGTGTTTTCCAGTCATTAATTGACACATTATTATACCTTGACTTGCTTCATGAGCACATACTTTATCTTTTTCAGCGGGTCCTGGCATTCCAAGTGCTATACACATTTCGCAATTATGTTGATCAAAGAGAATCTTGCATGCAACTGGTAGATCTTTCATACCTGGAACAGTATATCGAATTAATCTCATTTTACTCGTTATGCTTTCAATTTCATCGATTACCATTGCACCCATATCAACTCGTGCAAATGTAGTATCTGCAATACCAACATTTATTTTGCTCAATTTTTCACCTTTCGAGAAATTTACTATAGGCCTTTATGATTTCATTTCCTTCAATCATTACTAAATTATAATTTTTTGCATATTCTTTTGCTTTAGAAATTGAAAGGGCCTTTCCAGTCATCCCATCTAACATTTCACATAAAACTGAGACGGGAGAGAGTCCTCCCATATATGCCAATGTGACAGTTAATTCTGTATGCCCTACTCTTCCCTTTACTAAATCTTTATCAGCGATTAATAAATGTATATGACCAGGAGCTCTAAATTTTGAACCAAAAATATTCTGATAATTGTCAATGCTTCCTCCATTTCGGAAAACTTGTGTACCAAGTAAACCAAATTCTCTAATTGTTAAAGCACGCTCAATATCCGTGATACCCGTGTAAGTATCAACATGATTAATAGTTACAGAAAACGATGGTTTATCTCCATATGGAGCGACAAGATCGGGGGCTATTTGGTTAAAAATTGAAAATTGCTCTAAAATATTTGAATAAATTTCTGACATGAAAGGCAATCCTAATTTTTCCGCAATATTAGCATGCATAGCAATGCAAATTAACCCTCCAGCATCATGACGTAAATGATAGATATGTTTTGGTGTTACTTTTTCGGCTAAACAAACTAAATCTACTTCCTCTTCTCTACCATCGATATCATAAACTAATATAAATTTTCCTTCTGCAAAGTTTTTTATTGCTAACCTTAGATTTTCATTCATAGAGAATTCCTTTTTTAAAAATATTTTATTTCTAAAAGAAAAAAAGTTTCAATATAAATAAAAATTTGGGTAATAGATATTTATAATTTTATCAGTATTGGAAAGAAGTTCTTCAATTCTTTCTTCTTAATATATAAAAATCTAGAATAAGATATATGTTTTCACTTAATTAATTCGAATCCTCAAAAATTATAGTTTATGATCCCCAGAAAATCAATAATCAAATCTACTCATCTGCGGGTAATAAACAAAATTCTATTTTAAAAAATGAATTAAGGCTCCTAAATTATTTAAATATTTTTCTTTCTTTTTGTTTATAAAAATTAAAAATTGGTCTCCAAAAATAATTTAAATAGTTATATTGTTTCCTAGAGGATAATATGGTTAAGGTAAATACTTTGAAAATAAGCTTATTTTTGTGTATTATACTCATTAATATAGTGATTTTTGAGGCTAATCTTAATAATGACAAATATAATCTAAATTCCAATGATAAAATTTTAATAACCGATATTGAGAGGCCATTTTTAAAATTAGCGAATAACCTTCCAGATAGCCCTCAATTATTATCTCCTGATAATGAATCCACAGATACATCCAATATAGTAAAATTTGATTGGACAGATATCGGGCAACCTACTGACAAAATTTTTTATGAATTCGTAATGGATAATGATACTGACTTTAATTCTCCAGAAGCAGCCCGATTTGCTATTAATGATTGGTCAAATTCTACAATGGTAGACGAACCTTATACTATTTTTTTAGCCCATTTTAATGATACTCTGAAATCAGAAGAAGATGAGGATCCTTTAATAGCAAGTGGATTATCATATTCAGAAGGTAAATTTGGAAAAGGGGTTTTAGTTAATGGAAGTGATATGGCAGCTCTAAGTTATAATATTACAAATAATTTAAATCTAGAAAAAGGTACTATTGAATTTTGGGTAAAATTAGAGGAAGACTTATCTGATGCTACTAAATTATGTTTTTTCTTTGATTATGTTATGACTGCAGTTCCTAATGTGACCCGACTTAGCATCCTTGTCGACCCTAACTCACATAAAGTTTATGCATTTTCAGTAATTAATGATACTTATTATGCAGCTATGCCTTCAAGAGTACAGGATTGGAAAGCAGGAGAATGGCATCACATTTGCCTCACATGGGGTGAGGAGAGAGCAAGATTATATCTTGATGGAATAGAAGAAGCTGCTGCACCTTATTTCCCCATAGGAAGAATTGGAGATTTTATTCTAGCGGATAGATTTTACTTAGGTTCACAATTAGGAATGGGTAATTGGATAAATGCTACTTTTGATGAGGTTAGAATCTCCTCAATCGAAAGATATCCTCTTTGGAAACCTGCAAATGAAAATGTAAATGTCACATATTTTATCGGACTTCCATTTCATAGGTATCCATTATGGGAACTTAATGAGAGCGAATATACACACATGTTTGCAGAGGATGGGACATTTTATTGGAAAGTAAGGGCTCATAATGAAAGTGGTCCGGGAGAATGGTCAAAAGTAGGCAAAATTACTATAAATAGAATTCTTAATAAAGATTACCTGACAACGATTAAAATTCTAGATAAGGATGGAGATCTTGTTCCGAATGTTAATATCGATTATGATCAAAAGGTACTTAGCAGAATTATGGGTTTGGACGCGAATTATTATGCTGAATTGTTAGAATATGGTAATAAATGGTATCACAATGGTGCGCAAATCGACCTATTCGAGTTTTTTGGAAAAAGACATTCGAATAGCTTCAGAACACGGCTTTGGACGAATGAAAATGGTATAAATTCTTTAGGTAACGCTACGAAAATGGCGAAGTGGGCCCAAGGAAATGGTAGTATTCCATATCTGGTAATATTTCTGAGTGATACTTGGGCAGATGTTAATAAAGCACCATTGCCTGAGAGATTCAAAGGTTTAACCTTTGAAGAGCTCCTCGATGAAATAACGGAATATAGTGAGAATGTAACACAGCATTTTATCAATGAAGGAATTAGTATGGAATATTATGAGATTGGAAATGAAATTGATTTTGGCTTATGCGGAACATTTGCAAATAGGTCTCAAGATCCGACCTATAATCTCACTTGGTTAAGAGAGAATACATGGTATAATGAATCAAGAATTATAAAAGCATGCATAGAAGGCGTCAGAAGAGCAGATCCGACGGCAGAATTTATGCTTCATATTGCGCTATCAGATCCTGCTTTTGCATTAGCTTTTTATACCGCAATGAAAGATTACGGGGTGGATTATGATATTATAGGCCTTTCATATCATCCAGCTTGGGGAGGAGATCTCGCAGAAAATTGTTTTTTAGAAACTTTAAGGATTTTATCAACCAGCGAATTGCCGGGCTCGGATCATATCGTTATTCCGGAAACTTCCTACGGAAGCAATAATACCGGTACTTTTGTTTTCCCGACATGGACCAAAAATATTACAGAATTTCCTCAAGATCCAGAGGGGCAGAAAGCTTGGGTTAAACACCAGCTTGAATGGATGTATCAAACTCCTAATGTGGATGGGATGTACTATTTTAGTCCGGAATATTATAACTGGATTGAAACATTTGTAGACTCCAAATTGAAAAATGTAACAATTTGGGAAACTTTTGCTTGGTTCAATAGAACTGGTCATTCTAAAGTAGCAGTTGATGCATATCCAGAGTTCTTTGATCTAAGGAATATAAGCATCAGCGGCATAGAATCAACGAATAATAAAGGAGTTGCCTCCTTTAATGCATATCGGGGATTTTTAAACTTAACGATTACCATTGGAACTCATGAACAGCAAGTAACCGTAATTATCAGTCCCTTTAGGGATAATTATTTTAACATTTTTCTGAGCATAAATGTGATTGATGGGGGTGGTGGTGATGGTGAAGATGACGATGACGATGATGATGACGAAGTTATAATTCCAGGATATAATTTATTGGTTTTAGTTGGCATTTTTGCCATTGTATCAGTGATTTTAATTAAAAAAAGCAAAATTTTCCAAAAGTCTAAAATTTAAAATAATTTTTTTTTTATGTCTTATTTCGGTTTCTTTCGTTTATGTGATTTCACGCGTGTTTTTTTTACGCGAGTAGTTTTCGTTGGAGATATTTTCCTTGTGTGCGCACTCCTCTTATGACTTTTTACACGAGTCTGTCTTCCCATATTTATCATTTCTTTTTTTTCTTTTTTTTTCAATTTTCTTTCTTTTTGTTGAGAATATTAAGAGCATTCATTTATTATAAATATGTTTTTATTAAACTCATTTTTTTTATTTATTCTATATTTATTATTTATAGGGTAAGATTAATTTTCTTAACAAGAAAAACACAAACTTGAGAGAATTTTTGCTAAAAAATGGCTGAAAAAACTGATAAAAAAGTAGAATTGATGGCACCTTTAAAAAACTATAAATCGCTAAACGCTATTTTAGACAAAGCTGATGCGGTATATTTTGGTGTAGAATCTCTTAATATGCGTATGTATGCCGATAATTTTAAACTGGAGGAATTACCAAAAATTGTGAAAATTTGCCACGATAATGGTATAAGTTCTTATCTTACAACAAACGTAATAATTTATGAAAATGAATTTTCTTTATTAGAAAAAATTATGAATGAAGCTGTTGTGTGTGAGATTGATGGGATAATTGTGCACGACATCGGAGCAATCGCGATGGCTAAAGAAAAAGGGTTAGATTTTCATATTTCAACACAAGCTAATATATCTAATTCGCATTCAGCTCAGTTTTATGAATCACTTGGCGCAAAAAGGTTAATTCTTGCGAGAGAATTATCGCTAGAACAAATTAAAGAAATTAAAAGTAAATTAAAGAAAAGTGAAATCGAGATTTTTGCCCATGGAGCACAGTGTACTTCAATTTCAGGCCGATGCTATTTTTCAGCAGAAATATGTGGATCCCAGGATTATTCAGCGAATAGAGGAAAATGTGTCCAACCATGCAGGAGACAATGGAGAGTGTATGATGATCAGGAAAACGAGTTTCTTTATGATGGCGTTTTTTTTATTAGCGCTAAAGATCTTTGCATGATTGAATATATCCCTAAATTAATTGAAGCAAAGATCGATGCTTTTAAAATTGAAGGGCGCATGAGAGACCCTATCTACATTGAAGAAGTTACATCTTGCTATCGTGAAGCAATTGATGCGCATTATAATAATGCTTTTACTAAAGAAAAAGTTCAGGAATGGCTTAAACGCTTAAATAAAGTTTATAATAAAGGTTTTTCAACAGGTTTTTATTTTGGCTTACCGAAAGGAAGCGAGATAGAGAGAGATCTTGAAGGAAACGTTTCTAAATATAGAAAAATTGAAATTGGAAAAGTTTTATCATATTACCCTGAAAAGAAAGCTGCGAAAATTCTTTTAACGTCAGGAAAATTAAAGCTCAATGATGAGATATATATACTTGGAACTTCTACAGATACATATCTGAGACAAAGAATTACTTCAATTCAAATTAAACAGAAAAAGAATTTAACAGAAACGCCCCGTGTGTCAAATAAAACAAATAGAATCACCTTAGGAATAATTGTCGAAAAACCTGTAAAAAAAAACGATAAGATATTCAAATTAGAATAAAATTTTGTTGGAATAAATTTATACTCATTAGTATTATAATAACAATTATTTATAATGAGATATATTTAACGAGTTTTTCGAATGGTCTTTCGAAAGCGTTTTCCTCAGGTATTCTGGAAAAGCTGTGGTTATTTGCAAGTTCGTCTTTAAAACAAAATAACTCTCATCACTTATGTTCACTTCTTCGATTATGTCGACTTTTTTCAGATAATCAATGGTTTCGATTAACGTTTCTAAAGTTTTTCTTGATACCAATTTTGGCATCTCATCTTTTCGGATCGGTCTATTTCTTAGTTCAGAAAGCACATTGTATTTTTTGGCATCAGAAACTATTTGAATAAGCGTAAAAGAGTCTTCTTTAATTTCTTTTTTAGTTTTGTTATCGTATTCGTCAAAATAATCCTGAATTTTAGGAAGTAGCGAAACGATAAGTTCTGGAATCTCGTCGATGTAATCGATAACCGTATCTGGAGGTATTCTCTTGGCAATTACCTCTTTTAACAGAATCACGTATTTTTCAACTAATCCGATTTGATTTACGAATATAAACTGTTTTTCGACCAAGATATCAATCGTTTCGTCGAAGTTTACGTTCGCAAATTTATCGGTGAACCATTCTTTCAGATCCTCTAAGGTTATGGTTCCTCTTGACAATTTTCTTAATGTTGATAACATGTGTCTTTTATTTAACAGACGCGCAATTTGTTCTTCTTCAGTTTTTTCTCTTGTTTCTTCTAAGGTATCCCAATACAGCTCTTCTACCCCCAATTTCAGTAATGAATAATTTTTAGCCACTTCATCTCTTTCATTTTCATCGAAGTCATTAAGGTCGCGAACGTAAAAACCAGTGAAAATTTCATCATTGGACTGTAATCTTTTAACAAAATCCTCGGATAGCGAGTGCGCGCTCAATTCCGTATCTTGCGTTGTTTGCTGGTCGAAAAACATGATTGAAATCATGATCATTTCTTTGTTTCCGCGAGCCCAATCTGAGGTAATTTCGAAGTAATAATTCATACAATTAACGGTTCCAAGTGAGCTGGTAAAAAAGCCCTCTTCGAATGTTTTGTCCATTACGCTGGCTATTTTAGAAGACAAATCTTCGTCTAAAGAATTTTCTGGATACGAATAGAACATAATGGGCCCGATTTTCCTGTGAAAATAGCAAAGAGCGACTACGGTGGTCATTTAAAAAAACTCCTAATCTTAATAATTCAAATTATATTTATAAAATCTTTGTATAAATGATAAATTTAAATAATTTTCATAGGAGATTTCATTTACTCTTATAGAACTATTTCCGATTACGAAACCAATCATGTACTTTTTTCCTCCAATTCTCCATCTGCTCCTTCCAAATGGGGTAATATTCCTCGGCTTTATCCATTCCATATTCAATCATGCTTTCTTTGAATGCTTTAAAGATCCGCTTCTGAATGTTCTTAGCAAGCTTTTGCTCTGGTGTTAAATTTTTATCGGATTCTTTTTTTTTAGGTTTTAAAAAAGAAAAAATATCCTCATCATTATTTGACATTCAGACCGCCCAGGGTCTTTTAATTTTAACTAATTATGATTATAAAAAATTATATTGATTTAAATCTTTCAGCTAATGAAGATTTTTTGTTCTTTTAACAACTTTTTAATTTTTATTTCACTTCTATTTTTATGGTTTCGTAAGATTATAATCGCTTCATATTAGGAAATTTAATTTTTTGGATTCTACTAACGAAATAATTATATAATCTTCAATAATCCTATTCTTTATATAAAATTTACAAGCCAAAACTAGTTATATGATTATTATTCGAAGAACACTTATGTGAATGATTAAAATGATAAAAAAAATAAAAAAACGCTCTAAAAAAGTTGGATTGCCTCCAGGTACACTTATATTTACTGGTGAAAAAAAAGTAGAAATTGAGAAAATTAAAATTATTGATTTTAATCAAAAATTGCTCGAAGTTAATGAATACGATGAAATAGAAAGAGATTTTTTCAATAAAGATGAAAATATCGTAAGATGGATAAATCTCGATGGGTTAAGTCGTGTCGATATGATAGATAAGTTTGGTAAACAATTTGATATTCATCCGCTTATTTTAGAAGACATCATGAATCCTGAACAGCGTCCAAAAATTGAAGATTTAGATCAATATATCTTTATTGTATTAAAGATGTTATCTTTTGATGAGGAAAGAGAGTTAATTCAAAGTGAGCAAATAAGTCTATTATTAGGAAAAACATATGTTATTACTTTTAGGGAACAAGAAAGCAAAATCTTTGACCCTATTGTAAAAAGATTGGAGGCATCAAGAGGTCGGATTCGCTCAGAAAAATCGGATTATTTAGTTTATACAATTTTAGATGTTATTATAGACAATTATTTTGTAATTCAGGAAAAAATCGGTGAAAAAATAGATTTAATAGAAGAAAAAATATTAGAAAATCCTGATTCTGAGCTTATAGAAAAAATTCATTATCTTGAAAGAGAAGTCATTACATTAAGAAGGTTTATTAGACCACTAAGGGAAGTTATTAATTCATTTCAAAGGGAAGAAAATCCAATTATAAAAGAAATAACGCATTTATACTTAAGAGATCTTTATGATCATATCATCCAGATCATTGATACATTCGAAAATTTTCGAGATATTTTAACAACATTGCATGGAAGTTATTTATCACGCATAAATCAAAGGATGAACGAAATAATCAATTTATTGACCATCATAACTTCAATCTTCATCCCATTATCATTCTTAGCAGGTTTTTATGGAATGAATTTTTACGTGGCTGAACTCCAACATCCTATGGCTTATCCAATTGTAATAATAGTGATGATATCCATAGCATTTTTAATGCTGTTATATTTTAAGAAAAAAAAATGGTTTTAATATTTAATAAATTCAGATTTTTTTTTAATGATTTATTTTGTTCCGATTATTCCAAATATCAAACGAGCAATCCCGGTGAGGAGTATCGCAATTGCTAACAAAAAAATTAAAAAAGTATGACTCTTATCTAAATTTAGAAATACTGTAACCGATAATATAATAACACCGATTCCAATAATTACCAGTAAGATTCGATACCAACTGTAATATTCTGTCGTCAATGCGCCAACAAATACTCTCGCTACACCAATTATAAATAATAATATACATATAAGTATAATCAGGATTTGAATTGCAACTAGTGGTGTTATTAATGTACTTATTAGTACTATTACCCCAAATATAATGGCAATCAACCCGGATAAAATTTTCATTATTTTTGCAGAACTATCAAGCTTGTCATTTGCATATCCATTTATTAATCTTGCGATTCCTAATATAATTACCGCACTTGAAATTATTAGTAATAAAGTAATTACAGCAGCTACAGAATATAATAATACAACAATTGCTATGGTTATTATTGTAATTCCTAACAATATATTAGCGGTTCTTAGATTTTTTTCACTTATTCTTTTTGACAATTGAATTCACTTCCTATTTATTAAATTAGCATTTTAAATATTTATTCGAGATTTATTTAAATATTTTCATTATAGTTAAAAAATTATGAATTGGTTTTGTTAAACCTAAATTTACATAATATCTTTGAATTTAAAGAAATAATAAAAAAAATTAGAATTTTTGATGTCTAATCTTTTCTTGCTCTGATAAATTTATTTTATTTAATTTAAATAAGCTTGATACAATTATTTTTTTTATTAGATATGAAAGTTATTATCCAAGATTATTAGGTTTTTTTTTAATAATTAATTTACTTCTTTTACTCCGTTTTTGTTCTAGTGGACTTGAAAAACCTAATAAATCAAAAAAATTGACTCTTTGTTTCAGAGTAGGTCTAAATAGCAGTTTAAAATAATTTTTTTTCCAATAAAATCTCAGACTTTTTAAATAAATTAAAACATCAGAAATCTCCTTATCTTTTATATCAAGATAAGAATCAATAATATTATTTTGAGTATAAGTCTCTAAGTTTCTTTTCTGAACTAATCCATTTTTATTTAAAATGTAGATTGTTCCATTTAAATATGTATTTTTTTCTCTGTTTAAAGTTAAACCAATAAAATTAGAGAATTTGGTGAAATTCTGACTTATTTTTAACTGAATATAACTATTCTGTATAATATCATGGTTTTTATACTTCTCTAATTTCTCTAATTCATCATTTTGGATTTTACTTGATTCAATCGAACGATAATATTCAATTTGAATGTAGGTGTAAATTAGCTTCTCGATATCTTCATAAAATTCCTGTACTTGCTTTTTTAATAGACGATCATCTTTTAAATGATCCCATATAATAAAAACAAGTACAAAAATTGATACACTTAGACTTAGATATACAATTATTGCTTCAAAATCCATTTTGTTATATTATTATTTTTAAATTTTTTATTCTAAAGTAAAAATTCTTATATTGCAATTGATGTATGTCTAATTTTCTCTCGTTCAGCTAACTTAATCGATAGTTCCCTTTTTAAATCAGCCAATTTATTCTCCTTTTTCTTAATATTTTTTGTTCTATTGATGACATTATCTCTAGCTTCAATTAAAACCTTTTGTTGGTAAGTTAATTCTCTCTCTGTCTTCGATAATTTTTCTTTTGGAGCATTTACTCTATAGACTTTAACATATTTTAATTGTATTTTAGCTAATTTATTTCTCTCATTCACAATAGTCATAGTCTCATCTGCAAGCTTTAATTTATCCTCTGCTATTTCAATCTCAATTTCAGCAGTTTTTTTAAGAATCTCTGCGATTTTCTTTTGCACTTTAGATACTTTTTTCGAATAGTCAATAGATTCGCATACATTATCAATGAGTTCTTTAGGAATATTAAGTAATTCCTTACATTTTTGTTTTTTATTGATTAAATTATTATATTTTTCATTGAAGTCATTTCTAACTTTAACCAATTCTAATTCTTTTTCTACTAGAGATATTCTGGCTTTTGCTCTTTGTATCTCTGATTTCCCAACTTTCTTTGCTTCAATAGCTACTGTTTTTTCTTCTTTAGCAATAACTAGATTATTTTGAGCTATTTTTTCAATATCATCTATATTTGACATATTTAATTCTCCTCTAAAAAAATTCTAAAGGAGTTCTAAGTAATAATAATGATTAATTTAAGGATTATATTTTAATGAATCTTTTTTAGATATAACTGTCTTTTTCTAAAGGTTTTTTTCCCTCTTTTTCGTAAAATACCGAAATTATCGTATGACTTGGATAGTTTTCAGTTAAAAACTGAGTTGATTGACCGACATGAATAATTTGAATCTCTGGATTTTCTTCTAACCAAATATTAATTCTTTCTTCCAATTTCTGTAATTCTTTGCTAGTAAATAATTTACATTTCATTTGTAATTTCAATTTATTTAATTTTGAATTATAATAGAAATATACAATCACTAAATTTGAATTTTATACCTTAATCTGATATTCTAAATATATTAAATTTGAGGAGTATTCTTTAACTATTTCCTTTAAATCAAAATTGAAATGGGTCTCTAATAGGTTCAATATAACCTTTATAAAAAAGTAAGCAAAATTATCATCTAAATCATGCAATCCTTTTACAATTATTTTCCTTTCATTTAAACTTAAATCAAGGCTATTAAACCATCTTATTCCTGAAATACCTAACAAATTTATAATGTTTTTTGAATAAATATTAAAGCTTTTAGAATTTATCGGTTTAATAACAACATATCTTAGTACATCTGCGATTAGATAAGCCATTTCAGCGGCTAAATCATTTAAAGTATCTTCCTCCGCAATTGATACCAGTTTTAAAAACATTGACTTTGTAATAACGAACATATTATTTGTTTTTCGGAAGGATTCAAGGTTTATCCAATTCTCTACAGCTTGTTTTGCGATCATACTTCTCGATTTATTATCTAGTTTTGCGATATAGTCTAACCTATTAATCTCGTTTTCTCCTAATCTAAATCCCAAAAAATTGCTCTTTTTCTTAGTCATTTTAACTAACCATCAAAGATGATTAAAAATATAAATAAAAATTGGTAAAATTTATCTTACATAGTTTATCTTTGTATTTAAAGTTTTCATTTGAAAACATTTATATACTATGAAAATTATTCTAACAATTAATAATTAATTAAAAAGAAGTGAAAAATATGACTCTAAAAAGAGATATTTTTGCCGAACCAAAAAAAAAGAAAAAAAGGATGATAATGAAGATTGGGATGACGATAATGATGGATACTATGATTAATTACCGAAAGTTTGCATAAAAAATTAATTTTTTTTTAATTATTGAAAAAATCAAATTATAAAAATAAAACAAAAAAAAAAATAAAATAGTAATTTTAAATGAATAATATAATAGTTAATAACAAGAGAAAAAGCAAAAATAATGATTCTCTTTTTCGAAGCTTAGGTCCGGTATCAAATTTGGAAGAGTATGTTAGGAGAGATTGGTGGAACCATCTTTTCAATTCTTATTATTTAAAAACTGATGGAGATGTTATAAATGATGAAAATATTACATCTACTGAAATTGATATCTTCTCAAAAATTCTTAATCTCCAATACAATCATAAAATTTTAGATTTATGCTGTGGACATGGTAGGCATTCCTTAGAATTGGCAAAAAGAGGCTTTAATAGAGTAGAGGGTCTTGATAAATCTCGTTTCCTTATTCAGGAAGCAAAAAAGACTGCCAGGAAAAAGAACCTCTCTGTAAGATTTCTAGAGGGAGATGCTAGGCGGCTTCGTTATCCTGCTGATTCTTTTGATTTCGTAATGATTTTAGGAAATAGTTTTGGATACTTTGACTCGATTCAAGATGATCTTAAGATATTAAAAGAAGTTTTTCGAGTCTTAAAACCTTGGGGGCATATTTTAATTGACTTGGCTGATGGAGAATATTTAAAAAAGAATTTCCAATCTCGTTCTTGGGAATGGCTTGATAGAGAACATTATGTATGTAGAGAACGTTCTCTTTCTCTGGACAAGCAGCGACTTATTTCAAGAGAAGTTATTAGCCATGTTAATAATGGTGTTTTAGTAGATCAATTTTATGCTGAAAGACTCTATTCAGAAAAGAAGATTAATGATTTATTAGTAAACGCAGGTTTCAGTGAGATTGTCTTTCATGGTAATTTTACACCGAATTCCCAGAGAAACCAAGATCTGGGCATGATGGAAAAACGGCTTATTATTAGTGCTATTGTTAAAAAACAATGGTCAACTGCAAAAAAAACCACACAAAAAGCAGAAAAAAAAGTAGTTGTTATTATGGGTGATCCGAATAAACCAGATGTATTAAAACCCGCTACTGTTTTCGATGATGATGATTTCTATACAATTGATCAATTAAAGAATGCTTTAACAACTATAAAAGGCTATAATTTTACCTATTTAACAAAGCACGATTCATTAATGACTGATTTATTAAATATGAATGGGAAAATTGATTATGTCTTTAATCTCTGCGATGAAGGATATTATAATAATGCTAGAAATGAATTGCATATTCCAGCTTTATTAGATATTCTCCATATTCCTTATACTGGTGCTGGTCCACAATGTCTTGCATTTTGTTATGATAAATCGCTCGTTCGAGGTATAGCTAAAGAAATGGAAATTCCTGTACCCGAAGCCATTTTTATTAAACCTGATGAAAATATTTTTGATTTACCTTTATACTTTCCCGCAATTGTTAAACCTAATTTTGGTGATTCTAGTTTTGGTATCACTCAGCGGTGTGTTGTTCGTAATGGTGAGGAATTAATTGATGCAATAAATGAAATTAGAAGTAAGTTTGGTTATGATCAATCTATAATCGTTGAACAATTCCTTACAGGAAAAGATTTATCATTAGGAATTATTGGAAATCCTCCTAACCAATATAAAATCCTTCCTATATCCGAAGATGATTATTCTGCCTTACCCCCCGAATTACCTAAAATATGTGGATATGAAGCAAAATGGCTGCCAGAATCTCCTTATTGGAACATTAAATCAATTCCAGCTGCGCTTCCTGAAAAAACAAAAAATATAATCGAGACTTGTAGTTTAAAATTATTTGAAAGATTAGAATGTAAAGATTATGCGCGATTTGATTGGAGACTTGATGCTGAAGGGAACCCTAAACTTTTAGAAGTAAATCCTAATCCTGGATGGTGCTGGGATGGACATCTTGCTAAAATGGCTAAATACGCTGGTCTTACATATCAAGAAATGCTTAGAGAGATTTTAATAGCTGCTGAAAATAGAATGCATAATAAAATATCTAAAAACAATAATAATAAAAAAACTATATTATAAAAACAGCTGCTACTATTACTGTAGTCCATTCATTTTCTTCTCTAACAGTTGCGGAGTATTTTTTATTAATGATTAATTTAATTGTAAAAGACAAAAACAATTTCCTCCGCCTCTGATTGATAGGACTTAGAGGAAGAAAATTTGGCTTTTTATTAATAAGTAAAATCAAGAAAAAGAATAAAAAAAAGTTATATTATTTCTTTAAAATTTTTGCCTTTAATTTCTGTTTTTTCTCTTCGTGCTTAGTATTGAGGGTTTCTTTAATTTCTTTAAGATAATTTCCATGAAGAGGTGAGAAACTGAAAATTAGCATTGCTAAAAATGCGACAATAGCAGGTACTATTCCCATGGCGATCCTAATACCTAATACTGTAAAATCAGACTGAGTTTGCTGTACTCCACCTATAGGTTCTTGATAGAGAAATAGTAATAGCATTAAAGCGATAAATATAGCAGCTAAAGACTCCGCTGGTTTCGTTATCAAGGCATTTGTTCCAAAAATTGCGGCTTCTCGGCGCGTACCAGTTTTTAATTCATCCTCATCACATACTTCTCCAAATGCAGCGTTAAATAACGTTAAAGTTCCGAAAACACTAATACCAAAAAAGAAAAATCCAATCACACACCAAATACCTGGCATTGATCCCACTATAAGAAAACCAACGCCTTGCCAGAAAATGGAATGCATCATTGCTGTTTTTACACCTTTTTTCTCATTGATTTTAGAGATATATATGATTCCAATAAAAAT
>JBHLJY010000027.1:0-29663 GCA_048887225.1 Candidatus Hodarchaeota archaeon | reverse complement strand
TCGGGTCCATTGAACCACGGAAACATATAATCAACATCAAATTGCAGACTAGCTACTCCTATCCCTGTAGCTGGATCTACCAGGAGTTCATTATCTCCTCCATCAACTCTCCAATTTGCCCAAAATGGCAATTGATTCCTATATGCTTGATAACGAGGAACATCGGATAAGGTATTCTTTGTGGTTATAACCCAACTAAGAGGGATTAATAAAAACCCTGCTGAAGCGTGATAATATTGTAAGGCGAGAGGTAATAATGCTTGCAACTCTTCTGTACTATACGATGCTAATGCCTGCCAACCAGGATTGTAAAAGAAAATAAGTGGGATAATTCCCTCAGAAATAAAATTCGTAAGGTACCAATTATATTCCCAATTAGAATATGTTTTTAAAGTATAATAATATTGAGCTGCATAAGGGTCTAGGTGAACTAGCCTTGATTGAAGAGCATCAAAACTGTATTTGCTGATTCCAGCATACTCTTCAGTAGCAGTTATAACATTCGAGGCAGCTATAAACGCATCTTTGTATCTATACTCACTAACAGCTATGTCATATAGCTGTTTGAATATGAGACTGGAAACCTCGTCGGTATGATCATAGAAACTAGAAATAGAATTTTCAAGAGCTGGCATACCTAAATATTGTGTAATTATCTCGTCACATCCAAATTCTCGTGAAAAACTGAACCAGAAGACATACCACGTGAATTTTTGCCAATCCATTTGAAAGTGGAGCTGATAGCCTACATCGGGGGTTGGGTGTTCGATTACACGGGAAAAAGTATGGTCAAGCTTGCTACAATACCCCTCCCATTCACCATACCATCCGTCCCAATCCGTCCACCATTCCCATCCTTTGCCAAAAACTCGAAATCTTGCATGCATATATACAACAGTATCTCCATCTTCGACTACATGGAATCTAAATTTTATTTTATCTCCAACTTCTAGGCCACCATGTCTCCTCATGTTTAATAAAGTATCTGCTGGAAGTATTATCTTACAATTTTCTTCTTTTACATCAATACTAGGGTTATTAATCTTAGATGAAAGCCACGAACCAAGAATAAGTAATCCGCCAGCAATTATCCCAAAAGCAGCACCAATACCCGACGCAAATAAACAGAGAATTATTCCCACTGCCGCTATAACAGTATTAGCAACCATATCGAATAATGCTCCTTTCATGTCATAAATATCTCCTGCTTGCCATTTAATTGCGAAACTAACCCAATCAAACACTACAATAAGGATTGATAGAACGATACCAATAGCCCCTAAAACCTTACCTGCTGTTTTTAAGGAGGCAACGGTTGCCTCTTTAACAGACTTCATTGAAATTAACATAATTCCTTTTACTAAAACAATAGCTCCTAAAGCCATAGTACAGAAGGCGCTACACAATCTCATGGCAAATTGCGCGCTTTTATTGTCATATTCTCCAGATAATTTTTGACCAATTAAATGGAAAATTTCAACAAAAGTAAAAACAATCATCGCAATCCCAAGCACTGCACAAGTAGCACCCGAAACTGTTGTAAATTTACTCATTCTTGCTTGGGATTTTATTGAGTTCCCCATTTTATTATTGTTTTGTTTATGTTGATTTAATTTAGGTATCTTCGGTCCTTTCTCTGCTAACTGGTCAGCTATAGCTTCCGCCGTTTTGGCAACTAATTCTCCAATATCTCCCATAACAGTTGGACTTACAACTGTAAAAAAGCTTTTTACTAAGTGAGGTTCTAGTAAGTTAAAAAAATCATTTTTCAAATCCAATTCATTTGAAAAAAAAGAATTATAATAGCTCAAATCCGAATATGAATGCTGTTGTGAAAGAAGATTTACATCATTTATCAGGATATCTATTAATTCAATATACATTTCATTATTTGGAGAACTAAGAAATTTTTCTCGGAGTAAATGTAGTTGATTATTAAGTGTATTGACTTGATCCCAATAATTGATTATAAAATTCTGAAATGATTCGGCAGGCATGTAAGGTTGGTTAATAAAAAAGAGATCTGATAATACTACAGTTTCTTGCCTGTTATCTATAAACTCTTTGTAAATATCAACCCCTACTTGAAAATTAAGTAATGGTATACCTTGATTCTGATCGTTTTGTTCAATATATGTTTGTTCTAGAATATTAATATTCTCACTTAACTGTGAATTAAATATTAAAGGAATTTCTTCTAAAGGAATGTTTGTTCCCTGAGCTTGTTTAATTTTTAATATATTTGAACTTCCCTCAACATTCATGGAGATCGGTATCCCCATTATATTTGCTCTCTTCTGGATATTGGTATTACTATCAACAGAAAGATTAGTATAGTAGGTTTGATACAGGATTTTACTTTCTCCCTGAACTTCTAAATCCCCAAAAGTATAATTTTGATCCTGATATACATCTGATATAGTGTAATAGCTGAAGAAAGCTTCAAAATCTCCATTATGAACTATTTCGAATGATGGGTTGTTCATTTCCTGTAAGGCAATTTTATTGAGAATGTCATAATTTTGGTATAATCCTGCGACATATAGCACTTCAGTTTGGTTAATCTCCTCTTCACTATTTATTTTATCTTGTATTAAACGATCAGGTAAATTAAAATAATCTACATCACCATTTCCGATTATATCCTCATCAATATTATATTCTTCTGGAGTTCCCAATGAAGGATTTTGAGTAAGGGTCCAAAGTATTTGGTTTTCAATGAAACTGTCAGGAGAACCTAAAATATAATCTATGTTTGAGAACTCCCGCATTGCCATAGATTGAATAATTATATCTTCTTCGAAATCATAAAAATGTAATAATGATGTTTCTTTTGTGTTAGAATCATATTTTGTTACTAACCAAATAAAATCAAATCTTAAATCTAAGAAACCATCATTTTTTGAATCATGGTCATTAGGAAATGTAATATCATATTCAAAATTTGATTCTGCTGATTTTGGGAAAACAAAATAATATTCATTATCAGGATCATCTGGAGCTGGTAATGGGTCGCCTATCTGAGTTTCATCAAAATTTTCATCCGATTTGAACAACAATGAAACATCTTTACCCCACAACTCAATTAATTTTGCTCTGTTCATATCCTTTTTTGTATCATCATCATCATTGAATTTATTGCCAAACAACCTAAGTACGGGGTATATGGAAACATTAAAGACATTATGCCAATATCTCGGGACACCGTAAGTAGAATAGTCGTTAATTGGTTTTTTGACATGCATGTTTATGATAGTATTATTTTCGCTATTTGTTGGAATTATGATTTGATTAATTTCTAAAGGATCTAATACCAATTTAGCTAATGGAGAACTATCATAATTATCCGGTAATTCATCGTCATCAGTATCAATCTTAGATGGATTTAGCCCACTAGTAGTTTCTGCAAAATCCTTAAATCCATCACCATCAGAATCTAACAACTCTGGAAACATTAAAACTTTAATTTCTTCATCATTAGCTAGAAAATCTATATCAGCAGTGAAATTGCATATATAGAGGTAACTTATGGAATGCCATCCTGGTTCTAAATTTCCGTATATTTCATAATCTGGCGGAGATTCTAAATCTGATATAAAAAGTCTATCTTCAAAAAAACTATAATTCCCATCAACAGCTATTTCTTTAAATTCACCACTATTAACTCGAATTGCAAATTGAGTACTCTGATATAGTTCAGGAATAAAAAAAGTAAACAACCCTTCAGTGTAATTTGTCTCATCCACTCTAGTAAAAATTTGATTATCAGATGATTTCTCATAAAATCCCCAAATATCGGCAGATGTAGGATCTAAATTAAAATCATAGAGGCCCTCTTGTTGTATCTCATCAACATCATCTAAAAGATCTTGATCCCAATCTAGGTTAACCATAATTTTATATTCTAAAGAGCCATTTCCTTTTAATACTAATTTGTATTCACCAGGTTCAAGATTTATATCGAACCGGATATAAGTTCCACGCTCAATTAATAAACAATAAAATAAAGGATCAATTTCAGGATACGTAATTGTATTATGGATTCTCTTGAGAAGAATACTCTCATCATTTGCATCCTTTAATTCTACATATAACCAATTATATGCAAATGTAGGTCGAGTTAAGATTGAAATCGGGCCCCCTGCTTGGAAATTAATTTCTGTTTCTTGATCTAATGTAGTTTCTAACGTTCCCTCTGCCAAAAAGAGTGGTTCTATTGTTAATGACTTGAAGTATTCAGGGTTGAGAGTAATTTGATGAGGTGTAAAGGAGTCTGAAAATTTTATAGGTAATATATTCAGTCCAAAACTTACATCTATAATCTGACCATCAAGAGTAAAATTCGTGAAATCTATATCTTCAATTTCTACTAAAATATAGCACTCTCCTTTCGCATTAAAATAGTACTCAGTGCTATCAACATCATTCACATATAAAAAATTATCAAAACTTTGGGCAGAATTTATGTTTTTATCGCGTTCTATATCATTTAAATTAAAAAATTCAGATAGGATCGGTATACTAATTGGTAATAAAATAATTGAAATTATTGCTACAGCTATTAATTTTTTGGATGATCCACTTCTACTTTTAAACATAGGGTTCTACTTTTAAGCTATAATTACATCTAATTCTTGTTTATTATTTAAACTTTATTAGGATAAAAGCTACAAAAAGGTCGAAATTGATCGAATTTATCGTTTTTTTCTAATATTATGATCATCTTGAATATTTAATAATCACTTTTTTGTAATATTCACTATTGAGGCCTTTTAACCGTCATTTTAATTTAATTTGATTTAAGTGAGTTAAAATCATATTAGAATATATGGTATTTTAAAAAGTAAAAAAGGTTATAATATTTAGTGGAAAATAAAAAAATCGTTGATAACATAAGAGACTTTATTAGGAAAAAAACTGAAAATCAAAAGAGTATACCTTATTATAGATATAATCAAAATCGAAATCCTCTAAATTATTTTAAAAAATTTAATATTAATGTTGAGTTAGATAATTATAAAGAAATAATACTTCAAGAAGAGACGAGATTAGAGCTGGGAGGTACAAATAAGCAATCTTTTTCTATAATATATCCAACATTAGAATTAGAATTTGTAAAAGATGGAAAAATCACATTGATAGGCCAAGAAATAAACGAGATTTCAGAACCTAGTATAGACTTTGGAATGTTCATTTTAATTGGTGCCAAAAAGCTTTCAGAAAATGACAAAAACAATCTGCGGCAATTTAATTTCATATCCAATGGAATTGAAGGTTTTATAATTAGAACAATCCCTCGGAGATTCTGGTGTAGAATTAGCACCAATGTTATAAAAAAGAAATTTTCTTTTGAGTTTTTAGGAAACGCTATAATATACTTATATAAAAAAAAATTTGAAAATTTAATAAAATCTATAGAGATTTTATTTATTAATTCTTATCCGAACATAATAAATGAGTTCATTAAACTCACTTCTGAGATTCGGGAACAAATTAGCGCAAAATGGAAAAAAAAGATTGAAGAATGGAAAAAAAAGATAGATTGCGAATACGATTGGGCATGCGAAATATGTCCTTACAAAGAGGATTGTTATATTGTAAAAGAAACATTAATAGAAAGAGAGAGATTAGATGAAAGAGAAGGTGCTTGAAAAGACTCCATTATCAATAGCAGTAGTCGGAAAAGGAGGAGTTGGCAAGACTGTTATAACAACTCTTTTAGCTAAAGTTATTTCGCAACAATTTAATTATAAATTATTACTAATTGATGCTGATCCAGCACATCCACATCTCTCTAATATGGTGAAATTAGTTCCAAAAAAAAGTCTCGAAGCAATTAGAACTGATCTCATAGAAAATACTTTAAAAAAGGAAAAAACTCCAAAAAAATTAGCAAAAAACATTGATTTTGAAGTCTATAACTCAATGGCAGAAAGCAAGGATTTTTGTCTTTTTTCAATTGGTCAACCTGAAGGACCTGGATGTTTTTGTCCATCAAACGCACTTTTGAAAAAAGTAATTGAATCGATTTCTAAAGATTTCGATATAGTTCTCATAGATTGTGAGGCAGGACTTGAACAAATCAACAGGTTGGTATTAGAATCTGTGGATGTTATTTTAATTGTGGTTGATATCTCCCTTCGAAGTGTAGACACAGCAAATTCTATCAGAAATAGCGCTAAGAAATTTACAAACTATAAAAAATTGGGCATAGTTGTAAATAAAGTAAAAGGAAACGTAGATCTTATACTAGAAAAGTTAAATCAATTGAATTTTCCTCTTTTAGGAACAATTCCTGAAGATGAAACTATTATTAAACAAGATTTAGAAGGTAAACCTATTATAGATTTACCTGAAGATTCACCAAGTTTAGAAGTCGTTAAAAATTTGGTAAAAGAAATACTAAGTATGTAGATTTTCTTAAATATCTACGATCTTAAGATATTCCCTATAAAAAAATTAAATGCTATTTTGAAAAATAGAGAAATAAAAAATAAAAAAAATTTACAAAATTATAAGGTCTCCTATTGAATAATCACCAAATTTAGGAGCTTTTTTGGGAACATTTTCCCGGACTTTTATCATTTTGATTGCGTTTTTAGGGCAATTTGCTGCGCACACTCCGCATCCAATACACAATTCCTCCCTTATAACCATTTTTTCATCAGACAAATCCGCTTCTTTAGGAAATCTATGGTATATTGCTTCACCTGGGCATTTTCTCAGGCAAGTTTCACATTTAACACAGAGTTCCATATTAATTTTTGGTGAATAATTGGAAGTACTAGCACCTTTAACATGCATTAGTCGTGCGGGATATAACGCACCACAATGACAACTACAACAATTACATATAAATACACCAGCTTCTGTAGTTCCAAAACTCGCATTATGTACAAGTCCCGCCTTTTCGGTATCTTTAAGAAATTGAATAGCCTCTTCTTTAGTCAAACTTCGGGCGCCATCGCACATGGTAGGAACCATTTGGGCAGCAATTCCAACTAAAAAGCAACCCATCTCTGCTGGTGCACATTTACATGGTTCCCCAGATAATTCACCGATTAACCTACATTGACAAGGGATTACGGCAAAATGCTCATTTTTATCTATCATCTCTTTTACTAATTCATAAGAGAGCGCTTGGGACTCATAATCTAAGGATTCATTAATTTCAATTAATTTCTCTTTAGCCTCATATGGAAGTAAAGGGCGGAATGTTCTGTGTTCACCTTCATAAGCTCCTGCTGGCATAAATTTCTTCATAATATCGCGATATAGTTTAGCAGCTTCCTTCTGATTCTCTTCAGTATCTTTCCGTACAATAAAATATTTCTCGAAAATACCCGGTATTAAGGGTAATAGAGTATAACTGGCACCTTTCTTAGCTAACGTCCCGATCTTTATAGATCTCTCTAAGATTTTTTTGATTTCAATTTTAGGAATACCCATTTTTTCTGCAAGTTCTTTTGCGTTTATAAAATCTCCAACCTTCCCAAAATGAGAGAGAACTTTTATTTCTTCCTCATTCCAGAAAACTTTCAATAATTTAATTATTTTTTTATGTTTAGGCGCATGTAATGGACCTAACTCCAAATTTTGCCTTACTTGTTCATAGTAATCAATTTCTGTCATATATAGATTTATATATGAAAATTAATAAAATCTTCCCAATTTTAAAAAATTAGTATCTATGTTTCATACAATTTTGTAAAATTCAGTAAAATTGCTTGTTTTATTACAAATTTTATTTACTTCTTACTTGCTTAGTTTCTGGACACTGTTTCAATATGAAATCCAATTTAAAAGTAAAAGTTTATAAACTAAACTCTTTAAATATGTTTAATGGATGAATATATAATGCATTTCTTTTAGAAAAGGAGACCTTTTTAATGTGTAAAATGTGCCTTAAACATGGAGTTGCTGGAAAATGGTATTTTAACGCTAAAAACTACTTGAAAAAAACTGCTGAAGAAGCAAATGCATATGAGTATTTAGAAGAGACTTGGGGTACTTGGGAGAGGGCTTATGTAAGAAAAGTGTTTGGGATATTGAATATGAGAGGAGCGAGCAGGCATGCTAATACACCGATTTTAGGGCGAATTATAAAATGGTACGCTAATAGAGGTTTCCTAAAAGATGGACGGAAAAAGCATTTAAATTTAAATGCTACTCAAGGACATTTTGGTCAAGTTATTCCACTTGAAGAAGCAAAAATTATCGTTAGAGAAAAGGCAGATGTGGTGGCAAGAGCATATTGTCCATGCAAATATTTTAACAGAGGAATGAAGTCTGCAAGTTGCCTAGCGTTTAGTCCGCTTCTTGAAGTTCTTCCAAAATTACCTAGATACATTCCTGAAAATGGTTTAAAACTTCTCGATAGAGATCAAGCAGCAGCTTTTTTAGATGATATGTCAAAAAAAGGGTACATTCATACAATATGGACTGGTCCTGTTCCTGCTATTATTGCATTATGTGCATGTGATATCACCTCATGTGGAGCACTCCGTTTAAGTAGATTTGGTGTTAAACCGTGTTGGAAAGGCGAATATGTAGCAGTAGTAGAGCCGAATAACTGTATTGGCTGTAAAAAATGTGCTTCTTTTTGTCAATTTGGAGCATTAAGTTTTTCACCATTAATTAACATGCCAATAATCAAGCCTGAATTATGTTATGGTTGTGGCATTTGTATGGATCAATGTGAAAATAAAGGAATAAAACTCATTGATAGAAATGAAATTCCAATAACTAGAGGGGATTATTAATGGGTAAAGTTAAAATTAATTTTGATTATTCGAAATGCCCTCAGCCTGAAAACTGTCGAAAATGCTTGCAAGTGTGTCCACCAGGAGTCTTTAATTTAATTTTCACGGATAAAAGAAATTATAAAGACCCTAAGAATTGGAAAATTGTTCCTGTTTTCCCCCAATTATGTTTAAACTCGGAAGATTGCAATTTTTGCATCGAGATGTGCCCTAAAAACGCAATAAGTATTAAAATAAAAAAAAAATAATATAAATTTATTAGATGTCTATTATTTGAATAAAATTGTATAAATGAGATGTTAAAAGATGTCAGATGGGGAAAGAGTATCGGGTGTTAGGGATACATGGCAAAAAAGTAAAGTTCCATTATCTTTTGATCAAGAAAAGCTCGTTAAGTGGTTTAATGAAGAAAGAGGACAAGTATTTTACTTAATGTTCGGTATAACATATAACTGTCAACTTAAATGTCCTCATTGCTGTGTTGGTAATTACGAAAATGAACCTCCTAGAGAACTTACAACGGAAGAGATTAAGGATGTATTAGATCAAGCTGCAAAAGCTTTTATAATCAACTTCTTTGGTGGTGAACCAACTATGAGATCAGATTTAATGGAATTAATAAAGTACGCTTCAGAGAGATCAATGTATGTGTTTTGTGATACAAATGGATTAAATATCACGAAGGATTATGCAAGACAATTAAAGGATAACGGCTTAGATATTCTTTATGTTAGTATCGATAGCCCAATTCCGGAAAAACATGATGAATTGCGTGGAGTGCAAGGATGTTTCAAAAAAGCCGTTCAGGCTATAAAAAACGCACTTGATGTGGGATTATATTGTGAGTTATCCACATATATTACTAAGGAAAATCTGGCTAACGGTGAATTTGAAAATGTAATTAAAATGGCAAGAGATTTGGGTGCAACAGGTGTAAGATATTTATTACCCACACCAGCCGGTAGATGGTTATATAATACTGATGTAGTGCTGACAGCCGAAGAAGCGAAGAAAGTTAGGAAAATCGCAAAATTCCCATTTGTTTGTAGAGATTTCTACTTTCAAAACCAAAAATCAAGTCAATGCAGAGGGATGTCAGATAATGTATACTTTTATATTTCTCCTTATGGAGATGTTATGCCTTGCTGTTTTATACCACTTACTTTCGGAAATATCAGGGATGAACCTCTGAACACGATTTTGGAAAGAATGTGGGGTCACTCAATGTTCTGCGAAAGTTGGGTAAATAAAGAATGCCCTATGTTAAGCAAGGAGTTCAGAGCGAAATACATAGATACGATTCCAAAAGGGTGTAAACTACCATTTAGAATGTAATATTAAAATATGATTATTGAATATTTTAAATGCTTTTTCGAATAATTAATAATAAATCCTTTTAAAGATTATTGAGATTAAGCCCTTTACCGTCAAATACGTAAAAAATGGAAAAAAGGATAAAAATTTTTGGAGCTGCATTAGATGCAACTGATTTTCCGCTTAGCATTCAGACCAAACATGCATATTTAAGTCGCTTAGCTCAAAATCTAATTACAGAACCAAATTTTCTGGATCCATACGATGGATTTCTCTTATATTCTTCTCTCTTATCAAAAGAAAAGTATCTTAAAATTGGTAAATTTCCAGTCGAATCTTGGATAACCCCTAAACCTGCAATTGAAGACTATCCATATGTGAATCAATTAGAATTTCAGAAATTCACGAGCAATGGAAAAGTAAGGGAAAAATCAGATTTATTAGAGAAATTTATTAAAGATAAAGTATTTCCCGATGTTCCTTTAATGATTGGTGTAGATCATTCTCTTACAGGAGGAGTATTAAGCGCATTATCCAATAAATTTGGATCTGAGAACATCCTTGTTCTGGTTTTTGACGCACATTTCGACGGAATACCGGCAAGTATATCTACTAATATTGCAAAATATACGATAGAACATCCAGATCAAGTTAACCCATTAGTTCCAGAACTTGCATCATTAGCCGATGAGGACCTCAATATAAAGGATTCTTATACATGTGCCTCATTTTTATATTATTTAATAGAGGAAAAGATAACACCTGAAAACCTGATAATCTTTGGCTGCCAAGATTATCCCGACGACGATTTTCGTTCAAATAACGATCCAAGGATTTTGGAATACGTTGATTTTTATGATTCCATTGAAAAAAAGGGAGTTAAATTTATTTCAAAAAACGATGGTACTCACATGGTTGAAAGGTTGAGTTCTGCTTTAGAACTGATCGATACACCTTATATCTACGTTTCATTTGATGTAGATGTTGGCGGATTAAAAGAAATTATTGCCGCTCGATTTAGAAACGCAATTGGAATAGAGAAATCCGTGATTTTAAATGCAGGTAAAGAAATAAAAAAATATATGGATTTAAAAAGATGTGAATTAATTGGTCTTGATGTAATGGAAATAGAGACGCATTTGCTTAATAGAATCTTTCCAAAATCAGGAAGGGTAGATCAGACTGTCGAAGTTATTGATAATTTTTTAGAATTTTTCATTTAGATTCTAATTAAAAGTTAGAAATATATTCAAGTACCTTGTTAGATTAATTGTAAACTCATGAAAATTTTTATATAGACTACAAACTTATTCTTCTAAATAAGGGTGGTTTTAAAATGAATAATAATGAAATTGTATCTGAATTAGAAAATATTGTTGGACAACAGTTTGTATCAGACCAACCTGAAGAAACGTATCTCTACCATTATGATTTTATCACAGCAGAACCAGAGGGAAAATGCGATATCGTAATTATGCCGAATACAGCCGAAGAAGTACAAGAAATAGTTAAATTAGCAAATAAGCATCAAATCCCAGTTATTCCTTGGGTATCTGGTATTAATATGGGATCGACGGCAACACCCCTAAAAGGAGGTATTGTCGTTGATTTAAGACGATTAAACCGTATAATTGAAGTAAATGAAGATGATATGTATGTAATAATTGAAGGAGGGGCAACTTGGGCGGATCTTAAAAGGTATCTTGATAAACATCATCCAAACCTTATGGCAGGTATTACATTTTCTCCTCCGGGAACCGGTGTTGTAGCATCTTGCTTAAGCTACGGAATGTTCAACTTAGGGATGCTTGGCGGTACAGGTGCTGAATTTATTAATGGATTAGAAGTAGTATTAGGATCGGGTGAATTGGTTAAGGTAGGCTCGTGTAGTTTATCCGATTGTTGGTATGGCAGACAACCATTACCAGACTTAGCAGGATTATTTATCGGTTGGGAGGGATCTACAGGAATAGTAACTAAAGCTGCTATAAAATTATGGCCAAAATTACCTTTCCAAAAACTTTTTATTCTAATAGGAAATTCATTCGATATAGGTGTTCCTGTGCTGCTAAAGCTCTCCAAAGCAGGATTAGGAATAGTAGATATATTTACATTCAGTTATGGTTGGGTTCAAGCTGGAGGTTTGGGTATTTATGAAAAAAATGTTCCGCCAGATCCTGTAAAAGCTAATTTACCTGATTTTGTGGGATTTGTCACAACACAAGCCTATACTAAGAAACAGCATGAGGCTCAATGTGAAGCTATTGAGACAATATACAAAGAAGCTGGCCTCATGGAACCCCCAGGAGGTATTGAGAATCCTCTCGAATTTCTTCCATTACAAGAACATGGTGCTTGGAATTCATCTAGAGGAGGGGGAGGTGAATGGATTGGAAGCTATTGTTCAATTCGAGACATCGTAAAATATTATGATTTAGCAAAGGAAGTTTCTTTAAAGCATGGACACATATCTCAGTTTTATAGCAGACTTTTATTTGGAGGTCATTATTGCGTTTCGCGTTTTAATATTAATTTTAATAAAAATGATCCAAAAGAAATCGAATCAGCTCGAGAAGTTCTAAAAGAAATTCATGATGAAGTCTCTTCTTTAGATGGGGTTGTAATGTATAAAGCACCTAAATGGGCTCATGATGTATATGAAGAGAAAATACTTCCAACTACGAAAGAATTAATGAAAAAAGTCAAGAGTCTTTTAGATCCTAATAAGATTATGAATCCAGGACATGGTTGGGGCGAGTAATATGGCTAAACGAGTTAGATATGTTAAGAAAATGGGAGTCACCCATGTTGATATGAGACAAGAGATTCATAAGATTGATAGGCACCAGGATATAGAGCATTACAAAGATATTATCTACCAATGTGGAAAATGTGGCAATTGTCGAACTATTTATCAGGAGGCTGATTGGGCAAAAGCATGTCCTTCAGGAGAATTTGGGAAATTTGAATCATATTATCTCGGAGGCAAAAACTTATTAACTTGGGGAGTCACATCGGGTAAGCTCAAGTGGACGGAACATTTGGCGAATATATTTTATCAATGTTCTGTGTGTATGGCATGCTTACAGCAATGTCAAGTTCCAGAAATTCATCTCTATGCAGGTGAATGGTTAATGGCAATGAGAGAAGAAGCAGTTAAACAAGGTTATGGTCCAATGCCCGAACAAAAACAGTATACAGAACATATTATGGAAGAATACAATCCGTATATGGAAAAAAATGGAGATCGATCAAATTGGTTGCCATCAGATATTAAGCAGACGCCCGATGCTAAGACAGCTTATTTTGTTGGTTGTACATCAAGTTATAGAGAACAAGGAGTTGCTATTGCCACGGTTCAAATATTAAATTCCTTACAAGTTGATTTCAGAATTCATAAAAATGAGAGTTGTTGTGGATCTCCCGTTTACATGACAGGCCAAATGGAAAAAGCAAAAGAATTAGCGGAAGCAAATGTAAATAACTTTAAAGATAATGGAATAGAAAAAATTATAACATCATGTGCGGGATGTTATAGAACTTGGAAAGATATTTATCCAAATAAATTTGGTCTTAATCACGGAATTGAAGTCAAACATCTCCCCGAGTTTTTATTAGATAAATTAAAGAATGGAGAGTTAAATTTTTCCAAAGAATTTAACATGAAAATCACATATCATGATCCCTGCCATATCGGCCGCCATATGGGTATATATAAACCACCAAGAGAAGTATTGAAAAAAATTCCCGGTCTTGAACTCTTGGAAATGAATCGAAATAGACATAATGCGTGGTGCTGTGGTTCGGGAGGTGGGGTAAGATCAGCATTTAAAGATTTATCCTCTTTTGCCGCAAATGAACGGATAGAAGAAGCAAAAGAAACCACAGCTGAAGCAATAGTTTCTTGTTGTCCTTTCTGTCTAAACCAATTTAAAGCCAATATCAAAAATAACGAGATTCAAGCCCTTGATCTTTCAGAAATAGTTAAAGAAATAATTTAGTCAAAATTTCATATTTAAAAAATTTTTTTTTAATTTATTAATTTCTTAATCCATAATTATAAAGAGTTCAGATATTTATAACACAACTTGAGTTAAAAACTCCGAAATTTTCTCTTTTATTGTTTCCGATGTAACTTCTCTCGAATCATATGGATCAACACCAAAAATTAGAGTAGGAATTCCTAATTGTTCTCGAACTGCTTCAGCAGCAATACGGGTAATGGCATAAGCGTGTTTACATGCAAATTGCATTGGAATTATTACAGCATCAATTTTATAATCCTGAACATAATTTAAGACAAATTCCGTATAATACTCTGCAGGACCTCTACATGTACCAACCATAGAAAAATCTAAAACTCCCTTGGCTATACTTTCATAGCATTTTTCGATTGTTGATACATCATGAGGCAAAACTGGATAATATCCTAATATATCTAAAATGACAACTGCTTTAAAGGTCTCTTCTATCCATGGTAAGAGCTCTTGGTCAAAAAATATATGAGTATAAGGCCATGCAATTCTGATTTTCTCATCAGGTACTCCAGCTATCCCATTCTTAACATTTTCAGCTGCTGTATCACGAATCCATTTGGTTGCTTTAACTGCCTCAGGAGTTCCACTGGAAGTCGCCATAGTAGCGAAATTGCCAAAACCAGCTATACTTGGCATGGGGCAAGGTATATTCTTTAATAGTTCATTAAATTCCACTATATATTCCCGTGCTTCATTTACCAATTTCATTGTTTGCTGGAATTTCTCCTCATCAAGTTTTTGATTTGTTTGTTTTTCTAACCAGGAAACTAACTCTTTGTTTTGTTTAACCATGTAATCCATAATTTTTTCATCATAAAACTCATTTGTTTGGTCATAAGCCCAGTATGGGATATCCATGTTAAAATAAGGTACATTAATTAATTGCTGAAAGACTTGATAACTCATTGCTAAAGCATTACAGGGTGTTGAAGTAAAGAACATCAGATCCGGAATAGGAGCAACTCCCCGCATATAAGCGCCAACTATAGGTCTCTGAGCATTACACAATGTTGGAGTGTCACCATAACCCAATTCATTTGTAAGATCGATATAGGGTTCATTAATGTGCAAAGGGGCTAATCCAACACTAAAAGTTTCTTGCATAATGGGAGCTATGTTCATAGCAAAAAATAGTGCAGGTTCATAGTTGAATGGATGCATAATAATGGGATTTCCTTCCTTTCGTGCTTTTGGTATTCTCACAAACATATTAAGGAACATTTCCATAAATGGATTAAGTTTTTCCTCCCCTTTAATTAAAGCAAATGGAGTAAATTCTTCCTCCGCTTTAATTAAAGTAAGAAATGCATTATACATTGTTTTCCAAAGGGATAGATCTTTTCCCCAGCTTCCTCTTCCTAGCTTTTTATATTTCTTAAAAGTCTCTTCGTCCAATCTTTTCACCTCGCTTTAATTATTTCCTCGCTTCTAATACTTCCATAAAAGCTTGTACTCGAGTTTTCATGGCCCCTGCACCGCTCAACACATATTCTCTTTCTAATTCAAGAAATGGTATACCTTCTTCCTTTAATTTATTACGGAGCAGAAAAATTTCAGCCCACCAAAGAATACAGAATTTTATTCTTTGAAAAATTACTCCATCAACACTAAATTCTTTAATGAATTTCATCATGAAATCTTCTCTTTTGGGATATTTACCGGTCATACGTGGACATGAGATTTTTGACAAATAACGCTCTCCAATTGCATCAATAGGATTTTTATTCTCATCAATTAAATCCCAAAAATATCTTGTTCCAAGACATTGTGAGTCTACTACAACTAATCCCCCTAGATCTTCTATTATTTTTAAATATTCAGGATCATCCAGCATGCTCCCGACTATCATTATCCTAGCTCGATAGTCAGAAATACCTTCTTTTTCCTTAAGTTCCTGAAGTTGTTGACTTAATAATTCATTAAATTGATCTCTAGGCATAGATATTCCTGCGGATATAATATTTAGCATTTCGGTTCCAGTAATAGGTGGATTATCGTGCTTTCTGAGATCATATATTTCTTTAAGCAATTCTCGAGTCTTATTGTAAACTCGAATCGCTTTTTTGAGCTTTTCATCAGAAATACTAACCTTAAAATTATTTTCTAAGCTTTCTTTAAATTTAGATAATTCATGTTTGAACCAATCGAGTGTAGTATCACTCACACAACCAGGAACTCCGATTATATAATGATAAGGAAATGGTGCCTTGAATCTTATATTGTCATAAAGACGTCGAATTTGATCGCAGCTGTTACACGAAACTATACCATCAAGAAAATCATATTGGTTTTGATTTGCCAGCTCTAAACAACATCTGGTAAAACTACACGTTGTTGGAGTCATATATGCATCACCCATTGGAGTATCACCTGCAGAACAAGTTCTAGCCCTCACTCTAACAGGTAAAATATCAGCAGCATAGATAATTTCTTCAGGTATATATGTGCAAAAATACCCCAAAACATTTTTTCCCTCATTTTTCCAGCTATCAATCCAAGGATTTGCAAGCGGGATTGCTTGAGAGAGTTTTTCCATAACAGTCATAAACAAATCTCTTATTTAATTTATGTGTAAATCCAAATATTATTCATAGTCTAGAAACCATAGGACTCTTTGATATTTGGAATTTTAATTAATAATTATGTTAATTCCCCTTAAAAATATATTTCCTTTGAATAGATTTTATTTTTCGAAAATAAAGATTTATTACTTAGATTCCAATTCATTTTTTGCTATAAGAGCAGCCCCTATTGCTCCAATAATCTGAGGATCAACTGGCAATTTTACCGTCTTTAATCCCATCTTTTTCTCTAGAAATTCAACGACTCCAATGTTTTTTGCGACTCCACCAGAAATAGTAATATCTTCTTCAAGTCCTACTCTATAAACTAGAGTCATGATTCTTGATGCAATTGTATCGTGTATACCAGCAACAATATCAGCTACCTCAGTTCCATCGGCCATGAGACTAACAACCTCTGTTTCAGCAAAAACACTACATTGAGCAGTTATTTTTGCTTGATTATTCGATTTAAGAGAAATAGGCCCTAAATCATCAAGCTTCAATTCAAGAGTTTTAGCCATTACTTCTAAAAATCTTCCAGTTCCAGCTGCACATTTATCGTTCATAGCAAAATCAAGAATTTTACCATTTTTATTCACCTTTATCACTTTGCAATCCTGCCCTCCTACATCAATAATCGTTCTTATTGATGGAATAAAAGAATGGGCTCCTTTTCCATGACA
The DNA here is from genome assembly GCA_048887225.1 of Candidatus Hodarchaeota archaeon. Lineage (GTDB taxonomy): Archaea > Asgardarchaeota > Lokiarchaeia > Sigyniarchaeales > SOKP01 > LW40-45. The sequence continues at coordinate 12,303 of JBHLJY010000027.1, read as the reverse complement.
AGTAAGTTCGGATATCTCTTTATTAGCAAATGGGATCTTCACTCTGCCGTATCCTGTTCCGACTATAAACTCAATATCCTCTAAAGTTAAATTACCTTTCTTAAGTGCTTCATCCATAGCATTCCGAGCAGTTCTTTCTGGTTTAGGCGTAGTTGGGACAATCCCGTAAGATAAGATCGAACTATCTTTTAATATTACAGCTTTACCAGTTAGGGAACCAACATCGCAACCTGCAACAATCATATACTTTAAACCTCCTTTATAATACTACTTGTGTAAGAAAATCTGAAATCTTCCCCCTGATTGCTTCTGCTGGGACTTCTCTTGAATCGTAAGGATCACAACCAAAAATCAAAGATGGGATGTCAGTTTCTTCACGTACCACTTCTGAAGTAATTCGTGCCATCGCATAAGCGTGCTTACAAGCATATTGCATTGGATATATAATACAATCTATTTTATAATCCTTAACATAGTTTATAACATAATCAATATAATATTCTGCTGGTCCTCTGCACGAACCTATCATTGAATAGTCCAATGTACCCATAGCTAAACTTTCATAACATTTTTCTAACGTTGATGTATCTTGGGGTCTAACTTGGTAATACCCTAATATATCCATTATAGCAACTGCATTATAAGTCTCCTCTAACCAAGTAAGTAGATCACGATCAAAGAATACATGAGTATAAGGCCATGCAATTCGGATTTTTTCATCTTCTATACCTCCTATACCTTGTTTAACATTTTCAGCAGTAGTATCTCGTACATATTTAGTTATTTCGACAGCGTCAGATGTACCACCGATAGTTGCCATAAAAAACCAATTCCAAAATCCTGTCATACTTGCTGCAGGGCAAGGTACTACTTTAAGAAGTTCATTAAATTCCATTATATATTCTCGTGCCTGATTAATCCAGACCATCGATTGTTGAAATTTTTCAATATTTAATTCTTGCTTCGTTTCTTTTTCTAGCCAAGATATAAGACTCTTTAATTGATTAGTAATATATTCCATAGTTTTTTCGTCGTAAAATTCACTCTCTTGTTCACAAGCCCAATAAGGGATATCTATGTTATATGTTGGAACTCCAGTTAAGCTTTCAAAAACTTGATAATTCATTGAAAGTGAATTACAAGGGGTCGATAAAAAGAACAGAAGATCTGGAATAGGTGCTGCTCCCTGCATATAAGCACTGATTAATGGTCTACTTGCGTTACAAATAGTTGGATTATCTCCATATCCTATTTCATTGGCATGATCAAGATAGGGCTCATTCATATGGAGAGGAGCTAAGCCCACGCTAAAAATTTCTTGCATGAGAGGTTGTATATTCATGGTATGGAATAGCTCAGGTCCATAATTGAATGGATACATGATAATTGATCTTCCTTCCTTTCGCGCCTTACCAATACTAAGAAGTATTTTTAAGATCATTTCCATAGGGGGTGTAAATTCTTCTTGTTCGTTTAAAATATTAAGCATTCCAGTGTACATGCCTTTTATTAGGAGAAAATCCTTTCCCCAGCTTCCTCTTGCGAGTTTTTTATATTTTTGGTAAGTTTCTATATCCAATTTTTTCACCTCGCCTCTAATACTTCCATAAAAGCTTGAACTCGAGTTTTCATGGCTCCAACACCGCTTAACATATACTCCCTTTCCAAGTCAAGAAATGGTATGTTAAGTTCTTCTTTCAATTTCTTACGAATAATGAAAATTTCAGCCCACCAGAGAGCACAAAACTTCATTCTCTGCAGGATTACACCATCAACATTGAATTCTTTAATTAAATCCACAAAGTGTTCAACCCTCATGGATTGTCTACCAGCCATACGTGGACATGAAACTCTTGACATATAATAATTGGCAAGACCATCCAGTGGATTTACCGATTCATCAACGTTATCCCAGAAATATCTTGGTCCAAGACAATAAGAGTCTGTGACCACCAATCCACCGAGATCTTCAATTATTTTTATATAATCAGGATCATCAAGTGTGCTCCCGGCTAACATTATTCTAGCCTTATAGTTAGATATACCTTCTTTTCCATCAATTTCCTGTAGTAGTTGGCTCAATAGTTCGTTAAATTGCTCTTTTGGAATTGAAACATTTGTTAAAAGTATTTTCATCATATCAGTACCAGTAACGGGAGGTTCCAGGCTTTTTCTAAACATGTACAATTCTTTTAAAAGTGTACGGGATTTGTTATATAAACTAATGGCATCTCTGAGTTTATTATCAGTAATATCAACTTTAAAATTCTCCTCCAAGGTTTCTTTGAACTTAGATAATTCATGTTTAAACCAATCTATGGTAATTTCGTTAATATTGCCTGGAACGCTTAGAAAATGGTGAAAGGGAAACGGAGCCTTAAATCTTATATTGTCGTAGAGGCGACGAATCTGATCACAACTATTACAAGAAATTATACCATCAAGAAAATTGTATTGCTTTCTATTTGCCATCTCAAGACAACAACGCGTAAAACTACAGGCAGTATCAGCCAAATATGCATCTCCCATCGGTGTATCAGTGCACCCTCTCGCTCTGATTCTGATAGGCAGTATATCTGCAGCATGAATAATCTCCTCAGGAATATAAGAACAAAAAGTTCCTAAAACTTTTTTTCCTTCTTTTTTCCAATTCTCAATCCAAGGATTATGGAGAGGAACCGCTTCAGCAAATTTTTCTAAGACAGTCATATCCAAATCTCAAGTTCAATTTTATCTAAATTTACATATATGTATAATCTATCTAAATTTAGCCAGATAATAATTAATAGAATTGTCTATCTATAAAAGATATATCTTTTTCTCTTAAAATATATTTATCAAATAATTCTTTATCCAATTTTTTCATCTTCTTTATAATAATGTTTGTACGAACATACTTAATTTCTCTTTAAAAGTTTTTAAAGAAGTCATTCTAGCATCTCCTACATCAAAATCTATAGTAAGCATAGGAATTCCTACTTCGTCCATAAGTACTTCTCTTAAAAGTTGCGGAACGGATCCAAACTGCTTACAAGCCAAACTTTGAGTGTAAATAAAGCAATCAGCACTAAAATCTTTTGCCATCCTTACACAATCCTCTAAGAAAGGATAGTAAAATTCAGTAGATTGTTTTACCATCGGCCAACCCATCCCTCTTTTTGCCATGCCATAAAACATCGTATCTAAATCAGATTTCGTATCTATGGGTTCTGAAAAATTATAGTTAAAAATATCAAAAAGTATGCTCATACCTAATTCTCGGTCTAACCATTCACATAAAGAAATATCGAAAAAGGTTAACATATAAGGCCATATAGATCTAATTTTTTCTTCACCACCGTAATGTTCTTTATTATTATATCTTTTTTTTGTGATATCCAACATCTCTTTGTAAAATTCGACGTTTTCAGATGTTCCCGGTATAAAAATACTCGTTCCTGCCGAAACAGGATTAAACATATTTTCAATGGGACTAGGGGTTGCTTTTATTAGTTCAAACAATTCAAGCCTTAATTTTGAAACTTGATTTTCTATTTCTATGGCCTCTTTTAATTTATTAAAGTCTGGTTCTTGGCCAATCGTTTTTCCAAGCTCAAATAAACTAAGTTTGATTTGTTCAGCATAATAATTGTAACCTTTTTCACTTTTATGAAATGGTAAGTCCGCAATAATAACTGGAAATCTTTCTTTTAATTTGAAAAATGGATATGATGCACATGTACTATCGCATGGAGCAGTTGGGGTAATGATAGCATCAAATTTAAATAAATCATCGAGACACATTCCCATAGGTCCTTTTTGTGCAGAACAGGTGTGAAACGGATGTCCCCAGTTCCCTATTAAGTCATAATATTTTTCTACACCATGTAATATTAATGCACCCAAGAAAAATGAAACGCCTTCCATACATACAGGGATGCAATCGAAGCATTCTAGATATTCTCCTGGAAATGCAAAATGATATGCAATCACGGGAAGCCCTTCTCTTGCCTTTTCGAAATTTCTTTCTAAAACAGATATAATTTTTTCTGTACCAATTCTTAACGAGGGAATTCCATGTTCCGGAAGGATTAGTTTAACTACTTTATTAGTAGTGGTTAAAGCATCCAAAATCATTTTATAAGGAATTATTCTATTTTCCATTTCATTTCTATTTACCAATTTTCTTCACTTCTTTTGTCATATCCTTATAATAATAAATTCTACGAGATCATTTCCAAGAAAGCCTCGATTCTAGTTTGTAATCTAGTAGTATCTGCTTGATAAAATTCTCGATCAACATTGAGAGCCGGTATATCTAATTCTTTAAATTCATGTTCTAAATACATATTTTCACATCCAGATAAATCGCAATTATTAATTCTCTGTAGAATGACCCCATCTATTTTTGCTCTCTTGATTTCTTTTTTTAGAAAATCCAATCGTCTTGGGTGATCATCCATCATTCTAGGACAAGAAATCCTATAATATAAGCGCTTACATATGCTTTCTAAAGGATTTTCTCCATTTTTTAACTTTACATCATCTAAAAAATTTCGAGTTCCAAAACATAAGAAATCAGAAACTATGAAAGCACCAGAATCTTCAACTAATTTAGTAAATTCTGTGTCGTCTACTTCACTTCCAACGAGCATAATTCTTTTTGCATTTGTTTTTATTCCTTCGCTGTCTTTTAACAAATCTAGAATTCGATTTAATTCTTGATTTGCAATATCTTTTGGAACCGAGCTATTTGCCATAGATATTTGTAAGGCTTCACTTCCAGTAATTTTGGGTATATTTTGAATCCTTAATTCGTGGAGTTCTCTCAACAAACTTCTATTTTTATTGTAAATTTCTATTGAATTAATCAAATCTTCATTAGTTATTTTATTACTAATATAACTTTTTTCTAATTCTTCTTTCAATTCCTTAATCTCGTTTTGATACCAATCAAATCCTTCATTTGACACAATATGAGGCATGGCTACATAAAATTTGGGAACATCCTTTTCAAAGCCTTCTCTTTTAAAAATTTTTAAATCGAATAATTCAAACATACGACGAGAATGATCACAAGAATTGCATATCAAAAGGCTATCTAAAAAATCGTAATTACCTTTTAATGCCAGATCTAAAGTAGCTCTGACAAACGAACAAGTAAAGCGTACCATATAAATATCAGCTAAATCAGTGGCTTTATGTCCAGTTGCTCTAATTCTAAAAGTAAGAAAATTGGCTGCATGTAATAGTTCTTCTGGGATATATGTACAATAAAAACCAATTACTTTTTTATTGTTATTCTGCCAATCCTCAATGTAGGGATTCATAATTGAATTAGAAATATTAAGAAACGGATCATTTCGCAAACTCATATTATAACGCCTTATTTCTTATTTTTATAGATTTCGTGCTTTCCAATCATTAAACATTTAGTTAATGCTATGGCACTACGTAAGGATCCATTAATTTTAACTTTTCCAAGAATATATAATTTCCCTACTTTTAGGAGTCCAAATATGTTATCTTTCGAGCGAATAATTTTACTTAAAACCTTAAGAATATCATCTTCCTTTAGTTTTAATGTAATTTTAGAGGCAGTATTATCAGCTTTGCCAAGTCGGCAATCAAATTTTTTTCTATCTGATGTGAGGATAAAAGTAATACTTCCATCGTAATGAGGAAAAACGAGTTCTACTTCTTTCCCCTCGTATTTCTTCATTTTCTGGAATTGATCATCTATACCAAATAAATCAACAAGCATTTTTGCTAATCTAGCAATATTTAGCAATTTAGTTTCTTTTAATAATTCGATAGCTCTAAGATTTCTTTTATTAATATCAGAATCAGTAGTTTGAATAAATTTAGTCACCTATTATATGTTCTTTTACAAAACAGTAATTATTTCTACTTCATTTAGTTATGATAATGTAAATAATTCATAAAATGACATTGATAATAAAGTTAACTCTTATAAAAACCATGTTTTAAGCTATTAATCATTCTTACCATATTGTTTAGGAAAACTATAGGAAAAAAGTATAAAAAAATTCTATAGTCTAATCTTAAAAATATAAGATTAACATTTAAATGATTGAAAAATATCTATTTTTCGAGGAATTATGATTGTATGTCAAAAATGTGGATTTTTATTAAACCATGATAAAGATGGATATTATTATTGCTCTCAGTGTAAAAAAATTACTTATTTTTTTGAATTCACTTTTAAATGTTAGAAGCTTTACTAATGATTAAAAGAATTTTTAACAATTTATAGTCATATTCTTTAAATTTCTTAAGATGTATATGTTGATTAATGACCGAAGAACATATTTCAACTCCAAAAAAGGGACTCACAATAGGAACTAAAGCACCAAATTTTGAAACTTTAGACATCGATAAAAACGAAATAAGTCTATCAAATTTACTTAAAAATCATAGAGGAGTGTTAATAGACTTTTTTAGGGGAAATTGGTGAGCGCATTGTAAAAAACATTTTAAGAGTGTTTTAATACCAAATTTTAATGAATTGGAAAAGCGCGATGTAAAATTAATTTCAATCGCTGTTGATAGTCCAAGAAAATTAAAAATATTGCATGAGAGATATGAAATTCCTTTTCAATTTATAGCAGATCGAGGTGCTAAGATTACAAAATCCTATAATGTATATTTAACGGAAGAACATCCTGACCACGATCAATTTCAGGTAAACCACGCAATTCCATCTAAATTCCTAATTAATAAGGAGGGAATCGTTGTGTGGCAATATATAGGAAATAAAGAAGATAGACCTCCAATAGAATCATTAATCGATGCAATCGAAAAAAAATTATAGCTTTAAATCCAGAAAAGAATGAATCGTGCGTAAAAAAATGAGACGCCCGATGACTGCCTCGCAACGGTACTGGGTTTTTTCAATTTTTTATAATATTTATGGATAGTATAATTTTTCTTAAAATAATTTATTAAATGCCACTAAAAATTGAAAATTTCTTTTAAATCATCAAATCAAATTATTAAAACTCTAATTCCATTCTTTAATCATGAAATACGCAATTTGTAAGGAATGCTATTATATTTTTGAAAATAAAGATCCTGGTATTTATCACTGTCCATCGTGTCAGAAAGATGTAAATTTTTTTAAGTTCCAAGCCTTTTGTGGAGCAAAACCTTCAGAAATTCATCGTATTCATAATGATGAAATCGAGTCTGATTCAAATTAACTATTTTCTCCTTTAAATTCAATGCTATCAATGGTAATGCTATCAGCAGTTATACCTTCTGCTTTTTTGTAGAAATCAAAGGTTCTTTCATCCACTTTTTTTATCAAAGCTTTTAATTTTGCATCTATTTCTGCTGGCAACTCATATTCGGTAAAATTTCTAAGGATTTCTTCTACTTTTTCCGTTGCTACGGCGATGATATCTTTAGATCCCTTCTTGCGCCAAGTACTTCGTCTATATCTATTAACGAGTTTTGGTATATATAATTCTTTTCTCATATACTCACGTGTGTGCTTTTCTCCAAGGAAAGTTACGCCCTTTTTAGTGCTTGTCGCGATTTTTTTAATGACTCCCAATCCTATAGTGTCTTCATTTACATTAATACCTTCAAGTGCTCTTAATACCATTCCTGCTAATTCATCATCTAATACAAGAAGTTCAAGTGCTTCTAATAAAGTAGCTTCATAAGTCCCAGCACACGTAATGTAATTTATTCCTGCTTGTGCTGCCAACATCAATGTTTGATATCGCTCAAAACCGTTTTGAAGGTCAAAACATTTTGAATCAGTAACTCCTCCTGGTCCTCTTGAAGGAATATTATAAAATCGTGCTAACTGAGCAATCCCTGCCGTAATGAGTCCCGTCTCAACACCTCCTAAGGCATCATTTCCTGAGCGCATATCAGTTACATGAGAGACTGTAGCAAAAAATACAGGCGCTCCCGGATTATTTAACTGCGATAAAATCACGCTTGCTAAGATTTCTGCGTTTGTCTGAGTTAATAATCCTGCTAAGGTAACTGGAGCAGAAGTACCTGCAAGTGCCTCTGGAGCGATTATTACTGGTTGTTTATATTTATTAAATATTTTAAAGCCATTTGTCATGATTTTAGGTAGATGCAATGGACTAGTTGGATTCATAAATCCTACCAAGCGAGGATTTTTAATTAATTCATCATCACCCCCGACAATAATTGACATCATATCTATCATATCTTGGCTCGCAATCTTGCCTAAACAACCGAGTCCATATGGTTTACGTGTATTTTTGGCCCACTGATAGATACAATGTACATGCACAGTAGTAAATTTAATATCGCCAGGCCAGACATCAACATGCGAATTATTAATATGTTCTAAACTATCCACTACCCGGATTTGTTTAATATTGTCTTCTAATGTGGTTTTTCTTATCCCCTTTTTATGATTTGGGTCATACATTTTCACTGGCGTACCTATTGTTGCGAATTTAGTACTATAGGTGTTTACTTCAAAATTAAATGACCCATCACGTCCGTATAGTTTAAATGAATTTGGAACAGTTTTTAATTGTTGCTTTATTAGATCTTCAGGAATTCTAACAAAATTCGTATCGTGTTCTACTTCTGCACCATTTTCGCTGAAAAGGGTTCGAACTTCTTCATCATCTATTTTAATGCCTACGGTTGACAATAATTCTAAAGTTGCTGAATGAATATTTTCGATTTCATCTTTAGAGAGAAATTCAATATTTTTCATTTTCATAAAGAAATAAACCTCCTTTATATTATTTAGAAAGTATTTTATTTACAAGATTGACAGCCTCAATGGCATCGTCTGCCCAACCATCGGCTCCAATTTGTTCAGACCAATCTTCTGAAGTAGGGCTGCCCCCTACAATTACTTTATATTTATTACGTAAACCTTGTTTTTCTAATTCTGCTATTAATTCTCTTTGGAAATCCATCGACATAGTTAGAAGTGATGACATAGCAATAACTTGAGCTTCTACTTCTTCAGCCTTTTCAATAAATTTTAAGGCGGGTACCTCAACACCTAAGTTATATACTTCATATCCATTAGAAAAAAGGAAAGATGCCACTAGATCTTTTCCAATACTGTGAACATCACTCTCAACAGTGCCTATCACTACTTTACCACGAGTTTCTTTCTTTTCGCCTGATGCTCTTATTGCAGGATCTAATATCCCATCTATTATAGTTTTGACAGTCTCAGCTGAGCCAATCAAATCAGGCAGAAAAATTTCTTCTTTTTCAAATAATTCTCCAATATATCGCATAACATCTCCTATTATTTTTAGCAATTCTGCTGGTGTTTTTTTTTTATTTTGCATTGAAGTGTTACATAAATCCCTTAAACCGTCCTCATCCCATTCTAAGATGGCTTCTTTCAAATCATCCTCTAACGTCATAGTTAATACAATTTTGTGAGATTTTACTGAATCTTATTATAATAACTATTAACTATTATTCGTAATAAAACTTATTTGTAACATAAGTTATGACTTTACAATGAAGTTAACAAAATTTGAAGTTTTGGGAAAAGATGAAATTCAACAAATACATAGCTCAACTTTGGAATTATTAGAAACCATAGGTGTGAAGATTCAAACCAATGAAGCTAGGGAGTTATTGAAAGAACATGGAGCAATTGTCAATGAAGACGATAATGAAAATTTTGTGAAATTTCCCGAAGATCTTGTTAGAGAAAATCTTAAACTTGTACCTAACAAATTCTCACTATGGGGTTCTGATGGATCCTTCAAATTTGAAGTAAATACTGAAGACGTTAATTTCGCTACTGTTGGTACTCCAGTTAAAATATACGATCCATTAAATAAGAAGGGATTAAGAAAATCGGTCCTTGAAGATACAATCAAACAAATACGAATTGTCGACAGTTTGAAAAATATTATGTGTTCTCACATAGATGTATGGCCAAATGATATACCATTTTTAGAATTACACTGCCATTGTATAAGAGAATGGGCTAGGCATAGCACTAAACCGTATGGTCTAGGTTGTCTCGGTCGACTTGCATCACAAGACATGATGAATTTAACATCAATCATCGTAGGCGGAGATGATGAGCTTAAACTACGTCCAAGATTAATTGGATTTTTTAATCCAACAAGCCCTCTTATCCTTGATCAATTATTACTAAATGGTATGTTCATATTTGCAAAATACAATCAACCATTAATAATTGCACCAGCAGCTAGCGGTGGTGCAACGGCGCCTGTAACATTAGCTGGATTGTTAGTACAAACTAATATGGAAACACTCTCTTCAATTGTTTTGACACAATTAATCAATCCAGGTACGCCAGTATTTTATTCTTCAATGTCAGCACCAATGGACCCTCCAACAGGAAATGTTGCTTGGGGTTCTATTGAAACAGGCTTAATAACCGCTGGTGCAGCACAATTAGCTAGGTTTTATAATATTCCTTCTCGAGGTCCTGGAGCGGTAACAGAAGCAAAATGCTTTGATCTACAAAATGGATTTGAGCGTTTTATGACTCTCTTCTGCGCAGCATCAGCGGGGATTAATTACATCACCTGTGCTGGTACATATGAATCTTCTTTAACAGAAGCATTGGAGCTACTTGTAATAGATGATGAGTTGATTGATATTGTTAAACGTGGAATAGATGGTATTCAAGTTAACGATAATACATTAGCTTTGGAAGAAATTAAACGTATAGCTATTACAGGAAAAAATTATCTTGCTTTAAAACATACAGCTAAGAATGTAAGGAAAGAGATTTTTGTTCCTAAATTAGTTGATAGAAATCGTCGTAGTGTTTGGCAAAGAAATGGAGCAAAAGATATTATTGAAACAGCAAGAGAAGAAGTAGAATCAATTCTAAGCTTACAAAAGGGTCCCGGCTTAAAACCTAACATTGAAGAAAAATTAAACGATTATACCAAGAAAGTAGCTGCTCGAACGATAGAAGATTATAGAAAAGCAGAAGGAATGGACGAAGCAGAAGCACCAAAAACCATTTCGGGAATTAGATTAGATTAAATAATAAATGTTGATTTTAATATTTGAATTAAACAAAAATTAGGTAATTATTGTGGAAAAAAAAGGAGAAATACCAGAAACATCTAAAGAGAGATATAAAAAAAATAGGGAAAAATGGGATCAATTGAGATTTGAGACACAACAATTAAGAGCAGGAGAAGATCCATTTCCAGAAACCTCTCATAGTATACGGCCACCTATTTATGCAGCTAAATCATACACCTATTCATCAATGACAGAAATGTTGCAACATCAATATTTTTACTCACGTACAGAAAATCCAACCTTATTTGCTCTTGATCAGAAATTAGCTACTCTCCATGGAGGTGAACAAGCAGTCTCAGTAGCATCAGGTATGGCGGCAATTCATCTTGCTTGTTCAAGTATACTACAAAAAAGGATTGAAAGAATACGTCCTAAAAAAATTAGAAATCTACTCCCTCAGACAAATCCAGAGAACGTTCCTAATATGGTTATCCATACAAATCAATATACAGGGGCATATCGATTATTCACAAAAATCTACCCTCAGATGGGTACCGAGTTTCGTAGAGTTAATATGAATGATATTAAAGCTGTAGAAAAAGCAATTGATGAGCAAACGAAATTAGTTTTTATTGAGACTCCTTCAAATCCTACTTTAGATATCTTAGATATACAAGAGTGTGCAGGTTTAGTCCATGAATTCGGAGGAAAATGTATTGTGGACAATACATGGGCTTCTCCTGCTCTTCAGCGACCTCTTGAATTAGGAGCTGATTTAATTGTTGAAAGTTTAACAAAATATATAAATGGACACGGGGACTGTCTTGGAGGTGCTATAATTGGTCCAGAAAATGAAATTAGAAATATCCGTTATTTTTGGTTAGAGACTCAAGGACAAGTTCTAAGTCCATTTGATGCGTGGTTAATATTACGAGGTGTGAGAACTTTAAATATGCGGATGAACAGGCATTGTTCAAATGCAATGAAAATTGCTCAATTCCTTGCGAACCATCCTAACATTGATGAAGTTATTTACCCTGGGCTAGAATCTCATCCAGGTCATGAAATTGCTAAAAAACAAATGAAAGATTTTGGCGCGATGATTGGATTTGAATTAAAATCAGTCGACGACAGTTATAAATTCATAGATCTCTTGAATCTAATTAAAGTAGGAGTATCTTTAGGTGATACAACATCTTTAATGGAATATACTAGCATTATGACGGGAGTTGATCTAGCTCCTTGGGAGAGAAAGTCTATGAATATATCAAATACACATTTTAGATTTAGCGTTGGTTTGGAAGATCC
>JBHLJY010000026.1:0-30063 GCA_048887225.1 Candidatus Hodarchaeota archaeon | reverse complement strand
TCGAGTTTCTAATATGCGAGGAGGGAGAAGTCGTAACAAGGTAGCCGTAGGGGAACCTGCGGCTGGATCACCTCCTACTATTAAAAAAGATGTAAGTTTTTTTAGGGAATTCTTATTAAACTTCTTTTTCTCCTTCCTATTTTTTAACTGGGCCTGTAGATCAGCGGAAGATCGCTTGATAATTATTCATATATATGAATAAGCAAGACTTGCATTCAAGAGGTCACGGGTTCAATTCCCGTCAGGTCCATCTAAAATAAACCACTTTTATTATTAAGTATTATAAAGCTCTTAAATTAAAGAACGCATAAAAAATGAGAAATTTTTTTAAATATTTCTTCTTATTCTAATACTAGCATGAAATTTTTTAGTTTCGTTTTATTTATCGTTCTTTTCTTACTTCAAGAACCGGAATTAGATACAGAATTCGACCCAGTAGAAGTTTATAATTTTGTACTAATTCTTCTCGGAATTATCTTGATAATTATAATATTAGTTTACATTATTTTATCATCAAAAGAAGAGTAATACTTTTCATGAGCGTCATTTAGCTGAAACTATTTTTACGATATCATTATGCTGCAGTTCATAATTTTCTCCTAATCTCTTCTTTGTTCTAGCATCAATCCCATGTATAAAATGCTTAGCTAAATCAGTATGAATTTTTTCACCAACAAACTCTCTTAATAATGTTCCCTGTTTAACTAAAAAAACATCAGGTAGGACATTATTATCTTTATCAGAAAAATTATTTATATCTGAAACGGGATAAACAGCAATAAGGTTTGATATATCAAAACTAGCATAATTTAGTGATGCTTGAACTCCCGTCCCATTAAACTTTTCTAAGATCTGACTTTTTATTTTGGATAATGTTTCAAATTCATCAGAACTCAACTTATCTTTATTAATAATTTGGAAATCAGTAGATCCAGGGATATAATTTACAATTTTCTCTTCATGATATTTTCGTAAAAAATATTCTGCCAGCGCGCTACATGGTATTATCGGTCCATCATATTTCTTCTTTATTTCTTCAAGATTTTTCACACTAATCTCTTTATCAATTTTATTTGCGATAATCAAAATCGGTTTTGAAAGTTTTCTAATAGTTTTTGAAAACATTAATTTTTCATCCTCGGTCCATTGTGCTGCTGCCTTATCTTCCAAGTTTGAATCCTTTAAGGCTGTGATGACGTGTTGTTGATTAATTTTTAAACCTGAAAGTCTTTTATATAAATCTTTTATTATTTTTTTTTTGTCTCTTGAAATTTTTGTAAATTTATCCCAGTCCTCTCTGCTAAGGATATCCTTAACCCAATAATCTATTTCCTCTCTTAAAAATAAAACATCATCATAAGGATCATTTTCGCCCATAGCAACTCTATTTCCTGATTTATCAAGGGCTCCCGTCATATCAACAATATGTAAGAGCACATCAGCTCTGCTTAGATCATTTAAGAACTTATTCCCTAATCCTTTACCCTTATGAGCATCTGGAACTAAACCTGCTACATCTAATAAATTTATTGGTATAAACCGATTCCCGTCTAAACAAATTGAATTTTTTGGATCATCTTCAACATTTAATTCCTTACAAACACAGTCAGTTTTTATATATGCCACTCCTTTATTTGCTTCAATCGTAGTGAAAGGCAATTCACCAACTTTAGCATGAGTTAAGCATGCTGCGTTTAAAAAAGTAGATTTTCCGCTGCTAGGTTTCCCAACTATGCCAAATATAACTGTCACAATTAATATATAAAAAAATATTTTCCTTAAAATTTATTCATTTTTCCTTGGTAAATTATGTAAATTACCTAGACCTACTTAAAATTAATTGGAAATTTCTTTAATAAAAAATATTTAATATTCGTTTTAAAGATTGATAATAAATCATCTTCTTTTATCCGACAAAATTCAAATAAAAAAGCATTTTACTTTAGGTTAAAAGACTTACTCTTTTATTACCCGAATTTAAATGTTAATAACCTTTGCTCTTATAAGTATAAAAAACAATATTAATTATAATAGAAATTATACTTAAAATTCAAAAAAGTGTAACACAAAGTTCATAAGCGATCTCCATTATATCCTATATTTAATTAATTTAAAAATATCACTAAGTTTGATTGAAGAAAGATGGGAAAAGATATATATAGAACCAGAATAGAAGCACCTCTAGATAAGAAAGTCTTAAAATTTTTATCTTCATTGAAGGAAGACTTATGGATTGCGGAAGAAGATATAATAGGGACCGAAGTTCACAATATCATGTTATTTGAACAGGGTGTATTAAATAAAAATGAAATAAAAATGATTTTAACATCCCTTGAAAATATTAGAAATAAATTGCTAAACAATCAACTCGAATTAGACGAAAGTTTTGAAGATATTCATCCACTCATCGAAAAGTGTGTTATTGATGAGATTGGAATTGAAGTTGGTGGTAAAATTCATACTGGACGATCTAGGAACGATCAAGTATCTGTTGATATTAGATTAAAAATAAGAAATGAATTAAACGATCTGTCTAAAATGCTATTTGAGCTATCTAATGTTTTACTTACTCAATCAAAAAGTGCAATAAATATTTTTATGCCTCTCTATACACATCTTCAAAGAGGGCAATTAGGCGTATTTTCTCATTATTTAAATAATTATGTTGCTCAGATTTTAAGATCTTTGGAGCGAGTAGAGGAAGTTTATAATAGAAATAATTTAAATCCTCTTGGAGCCTGCGCGATAGGTGGTACAAGTATAAATATAGATAGAAAAAGAACAGCAGAATTGTTAGGTTTTCAAGGAGTAGTTGAAAATTCAATAGATGCAATTAGTTCCAAAGATTATATTCTTGAAACTTTAATGTGCTTATCATTAATATCACTCCAATTTTCAAGGATCTCAGAAGATTTATTAATTTGGTCTTCAAAAGAATTTGATTTTATCGAGTTGGATGACGAATTTTGCTCGGTATCAAGTGTTATGCCTCAAAAGAAAAATCCAGATACATTAGAGCTTATCAGGAGTAAAACTTCAAAAATTGTATCAAATTTATTTGCAGCAACTATGATAATAAAAGCAACTCCATCAGGCTACTTAAGAGATTTTCAAGAATTAAAAATGTTAATAAAAAATTCCTTTGATTTATTATTGTCGATTATAGAAATGCTTATAGGACTCTTTTCTACGATTAAAGTTAATAAGGATAATATGTTAAAAGCAGTTAACGAGAGTTTTATATTAGCGTTAGACCTTGCAGAATTATTGGTCAACGAGTATAACATTCCTTTTCGGCAATCTCATAAAATTGTGGCGAAATTAGTAAGAGAATCTAAAAATCCACAAGATCTTCTCATAAAGAAAAATATTGAAAAGGCAATTTTAGATATCGAAAATAAGAAAATTGGTTTGTCCGAAAACTTTGTAGAATCGTTAATAGATTTAAATACATGCTTAGATAAGCGTATAAGTCAAGGATCTCCATCAAAAAATGAAGTCAACAAATTTATTCAATCCCTAAATAAAGATAAAAACGAATTATATCAAAAGTATCTAAAAAGAGTCGAAAATGTTGAAAAAGCTAAATCTTTAAGAGAGAACTTGATAAAAAAATTAAAAACTTAAACTTTAAAATCCTCGAAAAAAAATATTTTAAATGGCCCTTACAATATTTTATTTTCGTAAACTTTTTTAATTTTATGACTTAGAGATCTATATAAATATAATTTTTTAGTAAATATTGATAGAGTGATTATAATATGGCACAGTTATCAGGAGTCCCCATTATCATATTAAAAGAAGGGACCGAAAGAAAGCGAGGAAAAGATGCCCAAAAAAATAATATATCTGCGGCTAAGGCAGTCGCAGAAGCAGTTAGAACTACATTAGGACCGAAAGGAATGGATAAAATGCTTGTTGACTCTTTGGGAGATGTAACAATAACAAATGATGGCGCTACAATTTTAGATGCTATTGATGTTGAACATCCAGCAGCAAAGATGATTATTGAAGTTGCTAAAACTCAAGACGAAAAAGTCGGAGATGGAACTACATCAAGTGTGATAATCGCAGGTGAATTATTAAATCTTGCAGAAGAATTAATGGAGCAATCTGTTCATCCAACTATTATTTTTAAAGGATATAGGAAAGCGCTTGTGAAAAGTAAAGAAATTTTGAAAGAAATAGCTACTAAAATTGATACTAACGATATAGAAACTCTAATTAAAATTGCTGAAACTTCAATGAATAGCAAATTAATAGCGAGAGCAAAAGGTTATTTTGCAGATATTGCTGTGAAAGCTGTTACTCAAGTTAAAGAAAACCGTGGTGACCATCAAATAATTGATCTTGACCACATTCAGATAATTAAAAAGGAAGGAAAGAGTTTTTTAGACTCTAGTATTATTGATGGGATTATCGTTGACAAAGAAGTAGTCCATCCTATGATGCCAAAATTAATTAAAAATGCTAAAATTGCGTTAATTGATTCTTCTCTAGAAGTAGAAAAAACCGAATTTGATGCGGAAATAAGAGTTCAAACACCTGATCAAATAAACAAATTTCTCGAAGAAGAATCAAATATGTTGAAAAATCGCGTTGCTAAATTAACAGAAATTGGTGCTAATGTTGTTTTTTGCCAAAAAGGAATTGATGATAAGGCACAAAACTTCTTAGCTAAAGGTGGCGTAATGACGATACGAAGAGTAAAGCGTTCTGATATGGAAAAATTAGCGAGAGCAACTAACGCACAAATTATTAACAACATTTTTGATGTTAATGCCAATGATCTTGGTAATGCTGGTAAAGTAGAAGAAAAGAAAATTGGAGACGATAATATGATTTTTGTTTCGGAGTGTGCCGATCCTAAAGCAGTCAGCATATTACTTAGGGCAGGAATTGAACATGTTGTCGATGAAGCGGAAAGAATGATAAATGATGCACTTAGCGTTGTAAAAGCAGCAATAGAAGTACCATACATTTTACCAGGGGGTGGAGCCTCAGAAATAGAGCTTGCAAAACGATTAAGAACATATGCTGGAACAATTGGCGGTAGGCAGCAATTAGCTATAGAAATCTATGCAAACGCTTTAGAAATTGTTCCTAAAACTCTGGTAGAGAATGCTGGATACAATCCTGTAGATTTAACTGTTGAATTAAGATCAAAACACGAAGCTAAAGATGGAACATCATATGGTGTAAACATTGATACTGGAAAGCCAGATAATATGATAAAATTAGGCGTCATTGAACCTTTATTAATTTTAACGCAAGCAATACAATCAGCAACAGAAGTTGCGTCAATGATAATAAAAATTGATGATGTAATTGCTGCGGGTGGCCTTTCAAAAGGTGGCGAAGATTAATATATTTTTTATTTTTTATTCTCTTTTTTTTAATAATTTATTTTGAAGAATTCAGTTCCCCAAGAAAATTTTGAAAGTACTAGTTTTGCATAATCATTGAATTTAATGATATAAAGGGCAGCTGCTATAGCTTCTGCGGATGTTAATTTTTCCCATTTCCCATAATTAACAGGATTGGCAGCTATTAAAGGAGGTAATTTGCGGGCATATTCGTTATTAAAATCTTTAATATTTAAGAGTGTCTTCCAAGAGCAATCTAATACAATTAGACCATATTTTAATATACTTTTTCTATCTTCTAATGATAATTCTTTTTGAGCAAATGGATTTAATATTAATGCTTTCTTTAAAGAGCCCTTTATCTCGTTAATTAACTTCAACATATCAAATTTTTTTAATTTTAAAGCCGTGCATTTTTTTGGATCGCATTCTTTAAAGTGTAAACAATATATTTTAGGGATTGAATTTACAGATTTCGAGTTATTCATATTAAATCATTAGCTTACATATATTATTATAGATACGTGATTTAATAAAGAGTTAAGTAGAAACATCCAGCAAATTTATTCATATTTAGAACTAGTAAGAACATTAACGGTTTTGATAAAATTCTCTGTTATTTGTTCAGTACCAATAATTTCTAATATTGAATAAATAATATTTCTAGATTCTCCCATAACTGGAATTCCTCCGTATGTTAAGGTAAACAACCCCACAAACGAAACCTCTTCTATATTTGATGTCCCTTCTACCTCTGAAAATTTCAATTTTCCGGCGGGACAAGTTATTAGCCCGTAAAAATTATTAGGATCTTGACCAGAAATTGCTAAATAGCATAATAATTCTCCAATAGAACTCCCTTCTGATTCTTCTTTCATTTTTTGAAAAGCAACGTTTGCATTGGCTGAAAAAGCTTCAATTGAAACTGGTAAATCTTGGCCGCTTACCTCTCGAGCATCGATTGTTAATCCGGATGGAACAACTAAACTATACCTTATGAATATTGGATTTTGAATTGAATCTAAAACAATGCTTATAAAAGGTAATGAGTTCGTTTTATCAAAATTTTCTGGTGTATAAGATACAAATGGGACTTCCGTTCCCATTCCAAAAAGATAAATTGCACTTCGAATTTTATTTGAAAAATCCTCGAGTTCCGCTTCCGATACAACACCACTTCCAAAGAATTCCCCCAAGTTCCGTTTTAAATAATACATTGAACTCGCTAAACTATCTGCGTCTAAAGGCCATTCTTTACGATAATCATGAACTATTGTTAGAAGAGTTTCATTAATTCTAATTGTAATTAAACAAACTTTATCAAAATATGAAAATGAAATAACTTGGTCTTTTATCTGGAGATCATCCCAATTTTCTGCACTAGCAGAAAAAGCAGCTGCCGCCAGACTTGTAATTTCATTTGGATTTAATTCTATATCACTTTTTCTACCTATTTTGGCAACAGAAAGACCATTTTGATCACATAGTATTACTAAGATAGTTCCTGAAGAAGCTCGTAAAATAGAAGTCAAATGCTTTATTAAAGATTCTCTAACGCTCATTAAGAAGACCAATAATTTTCATTATAGTAGGATATTATAATTAAATAAGTGTGTCGTTTACAACGATTCGTAATAATTTTAATTTTATTGCTTATATATTTTCTAAAAAATTTTACAAATATAAATTTGAACAATGAAATAAAAAAATTATTAATTTTTGAGTATTTTATGTTATTTGTTAACACATCAATTACTTTCAATAAATAAGCGGGAATTGCCAAGTTTGGTTAAAGGCGCGTTATTGGTTAAAGGCGCGTTGGAAGCGCTGGACTTAGAATCCAGTCTCGTAGGAGTTCGGGGGTTCAAATCCCTCTTCCCGCACTTTTTTTTATTTTTAACTTTATTTCTCTTTATATAATTAAAATAATCTAGTATCCCTTTAAAAAAGTAATAGAGAGATAGGAAAAGAAAAATTTTAATGTAAAAATGAATTACAAAATTCACATTATATGATAGTTTAGTTTGATTTTGTACAAATGAGATTTTATTAGATTATTATATCCCCTAAGAATTGAAGAAAAAATGCTCCCGTAGTGTAGTCCGGCCAAAGTTCTCCAAGCCTCATAAGAGAGAGCTGCTGAAAGCATTGCGGGCTTTCACCCCGCCGACAACTATCCTCTTGATGTATAGTCGATAACCGGGTTCAAATCCCGGCGGGAGCACAAATCCATCGGAAGACCACGCCTCTGTAGCTCAGTTAGGTAGAGCACTGAGCATAAACATGCTCAGCCCGCCCAAAGCACCCGGCTTAGTTACTGGATATCACAGTAGCTCCGGAAGTTAACCGGGCGGTCGCATGTTCGATCCATACAAAGCAAGGCTTCCTTGCAGCGGGAAATCCCCATGGGAAATACTAAGGGGTTCTTATAGCCAGGGGCGCTCTTTCTTATTAAATTAATTTAAGTTGAAAACAAATAGAAGTATTATTAAAAAGAGGATTCATTCCTCTTGAGGTTGAGTAGCATAATAAATAAGCCATTTTGCCATAGCTTGAAAAGATTCAATAATATTTATGTTCTCTTTAGAAGAACAGAATACACATTGATTACATTTCGCTTTTTCAGCATAATCATTTGCCATATCAAAATCAACTTCATGATCAGACAAATCCCATTTCATTCCCATAAGAATTATAGGGATGAAGCCAGCTTTTTGGCGAATTATTTTTAACCATTCTGGAATTTGACGAAATGTATCATAATCACTTATATCGAAACAAATGAAAGCTCCACTGGCACCTTTACAATAATCGGGTAGTAATTCACGAAATCTTCTTTCTCCGGCAAAATCCCAGAGTTGCATCTTAATAGATTCACTTGTATCTAAAGTTTCAGACTTAGTATGAAAGCCCGCCCCGATTGTCATTTTGTATCCTTCTTCAAATTTTCCGGTACAATAACGAGTTACCATCGCGGTTTTACCTACTCCACCGGCACCAGCGATAATTACTTTAAAAACCCAAAAGCTTTCTATAAGAATCACCGGAAAATTTTAAAATTAATCAATTTCTTAAATATATAAAATAAGATTTTATTTTTATAATAATTCATTAAAATTTTTAAATAATCCACTAAATTATTTTGAAAGAGATAGGTTTTTTCTGGATCTAAGAGTGAAAGGTTTTTATAAGAGGTTGATATATTATTTTTTATTATTGAGTTTTAAATTTAAACACTAAATTTAAAAACTATTAAAAGAAAGGTTGTGAAAAGACAAAATCAAAGACGAAGATATCTGTCCAATATGTAGTTTTCCAAAAGAATTATGTATCTGTGATAGTTTAAGTGCAGACGAACAACAAATAATTATCTCTAACGATAAACGTAAATGGGGGCGTGTGGTGACCGTTATCACATTCCAAGGAAATTTTGATGCTAATTTAAAGGAGATCTTAACAAAAGCAAAGAAAAAATGCGCTTCTGGGGGTACTGTAAGAGGGAATGAAATTGAGCTTCAAGGAGATCATCGTTTTAAAATGAAAAAATTTTTAATCGACATGGGATTCTCCGAAGAAAATATCTTAATTCAAGAGTAATAAAGAAAATTGGAAAACCTTAAAATTATTTTATTGTAAACTACATTACCCTTAAAGTTATATATTCTAATTCCAATGAGTTTAACTATTTATAAGGTTACTTTTAAAGGAAATAACGAAACAAAAGAAAAGAATTTAACTTTAACCTTTAAGAGTGTATTTTCTGCTGATCCCATAAAAATTCCTTCTGGATTTATTTTAGAATTAAAAAAATTAAGTGAAACAAACAAAAACATAGTTATTTTTAAAAATATTAATGATGTAATAAATTTTGGTCAAGAATCTTACTTAGTTTCGTTTAATTATTATTATATACTCCTTTTTCAATTAAAAAATGAAATGACAGGATTTTTAATTGGAAATGTTAAAAGGATTGGAGATGTTCTTCTTGGAACTTGGCCTTTTAATAAGCAACAAAATCAGCTTTCTACTGAAAAAATAGTTAAAAGATTTAAAAAAATTATTAACAGCCCCTATGAATATAGAAAGATCTGTTTGATTAATTAACATAAATTTTTCTTAAGGAATTTTATCGCTATTCTGGTGGTTTTAAAGAAATAAATTTTTTTATTAAAAAAAGGGATCGTTATTTTTTTTTAAAAATTTAATTAATTCATTTTCGTTTGGCATCCCCGTTCTTGCACCCAATTTTTGAATTTTTAATGCTGCTGCAGCATTGGCATATCTACAAGATTTTTCTAAATCCCATTCCTTAATCCAATAACCTATCGAAAATGCACCATTAAAAGTATCACCTGCTCCAGTTGTATCAACGATATTATCAACCTCATAGGTAGGTATTAATTTTTGGAATCGATTTGTAGTTACTAATGCTCCTTGATTTCCCATAGTTATAATCACTAGCGGAATTCCTTTCTTTATTAAGATTTTAGCTGCTTTTTCTGGCGTTTTACTATTAGTAATTGATTTAGCCCCTTCCTTATTCGGAATTAATACATCAGCTTTTAAAAGAGAATTCTTTAAGTTCTCCCAGCCTTTTTGAGCGATTTGAGCCTCTAAATCAATACTTACTCTAACATCATTATATTTTGCTATATCTATTGCGCGTTCAGTAACTTTAGGGTGTATCATTGTAGTATGTAATAATTTTGAATCAGCTATGTATCTTTTGTCTAAATTATCAACATCAATTTTCGTGGTTTGCATATAAGGTGATTGTATAATTGTTTTTTCACCTTTAGCAACAAATATAAAATTTACAGGTGTTTTCTTTCCTTTCTTTTTTAAGATTAGCATAGTATCCACTTTTTCTTTTTGAAAATCTTCAATTAAGAAATCTCCATAAGAATCATCACCAACAGCTCCAATAAATCCACAAATTCCTCCTAAACGAGCAACAGCAACTAAATAATTAGCAGTAACTCCCCCTGGAAAGTAATTTTCACTTAATGCATCGATTTTTTCGTCTGGCTTAGGAAAATGTGGAATTTCAGCAACCCAATCAATAACAACTTCTCCTAAACCAATAATATCTACCTTTTTCATGAAAATTTGACTTTAAATATTTATTATTTTATATAAATCTTAAAATTTCTATAATCATTTATTAATAAAAATTTTAGATTTATACAGGTATATCTTTAATTAATTTTTCCAATTCTTCATTTACATTAACTTCTTGAAAATCATAAGCAATTATTTCGTAAGAATTAGAAAATTCACTAAATTTTGCCCGACCTTTAATAATAATATCTTTTCCGAGTAATTCAGCAGATTTTTTTTCCAAAAAAGTATTGAAATCCGGTGTTTCTTTAATTATTAAAATAGTTTCAGTTGATTCTCCAATTAATTCTTCTGCCTTATCTCCAATAAAAGTTGTTCTAATTGTCCCACTCCCGTCATCAATTATTACGTTAAAAATCATTCTATGTTCAAGTGCACCTTTTTCATCGCAAATACAATTATCAATTTTTTTAAAACAATTTGAACAAGCTTCGTAAATTGTGATATTATTAAGTTCCTTAGCAATAAAACCCTTTATTTCGAAAACGCCAGACGAATTTATATGATTAATTCTTGTATAATTTCTAGTAAAATCTGATCTCATTTGTTTATTCGGTAATTCTATACTCTTAATGTTCTTCATATCTAAATCAACAAAATCAATTAACGAATCATCTATATAAGATATTTCACATCTACCTGAAAAAGTGCTATATTTAACCATAACATTTTTTAATAGAATTCCAGCTCCAACGGTCAATTTTTCAGAAAATTCTTCGGCTTTATCTCTCCACAAAGTAACTCTAATTCCATCTGTTTCATCACTCACTATAAAAGATAATAATGACAATTCCTCTCCAGATTTTAAGGAGACTTTTTTCAGATTATCTATAGAACTAATTATTCCTTGCAATGAAACGATATTTCGTTGATTTTGAAGTAGCTTAATATTTTCAACTAATTTAGCCTCTATTTTTAGTTTTTTATCTTTTTTATTTATTAGAGAATTCTTGTTGGCATATAATTCTATAGTGTTTGAATTAATACTACTTAATCTTGGATTTAGATGTGTAATCGAGATAAACTCTCCAATTTCATAATCATTTATTTTTTCTGTATCATCATTCCAAAAAGTAATTCTTATTGTTCCAGTTGAATCTATTAAATTGATGGATCTTACCTTTCCAGGTGTCCCATCCTTTTTTGTAAATATATTTAATGGAGTTTTCTGGATTATTTTTCCTTCTATTGAAACAGAAGGAAGAGATAAACTAATGACATCTATCGGAGTAATTATGCTTTTAATTTTAGGATATTTTCTATAATCAACGTCTTCAGGAGATAATATTACTTTCCCAAATTTTCCAATATGAATTTCTATATCTCCGTATCTTCCTTCTTTAGCATTTCCATTTAAAATTTTTACAAGTTCATTTGTCTCAAAATTTGGATTATCAAAGATTTTTGTATTTTCGTCCCATAAGACAACACGAGTATCTCCAGATTTGTCATGCAATAAAAAGGATCCAACACGGCCAATTCCTCCATCGCCTTTATTAAATTCGTGAATTCGATATATTTCTTTGATTCGCCCTATTAAAACGATATTTTTCATATTTAAGGTTATATCCGAAATATTTATTTCAATGTCTTTTAAAATTTCTTTACTTTCATCTTTAACATCAACGCCTAACTCTTTTGCTATTATAAATAAAGCACCCTCATCAGAAATCAATCCTTTTAAATCTATTTTCTTTTCCTTAACCAAATCTTCAATTTCCTTTCTTGTTAAACCTGTTTCCTCTATAATCTTATTGATATACGCCTCATTTGTCATATTTATCAAATTTAATTTATTTATATTCTGATTTTTTAAAAGTAATTTAGAAATGATTTTTTAAAAGTAATTTAGAAATGATTATTTAAAAATTAAATTGTTATTTGTTAATTAAATTGCCATCCAATTTAAAAAAAAGGAGTATTCTTGTTTTATCATTTTTTTTCTTGAAAAGCAGATAGAATTATAATAGAATTGTATTATTAAAATCAAGAAATTTTAAAATTTATTAATTTAATCTTCAATATTAACAATCTTTAATTATAAATTATGTCAAATTTTAAAATCATACCTGTAATAGATATATTGAATTCTAAGGCAGTACATGCAATAAAAGGTGAGAGGGCTAAATATAAACCTTTAGAATCTAAATTAATAAAGTCTTCAGATCCAATAGAAATTATAAAAGTTCTCAAACGGGAATTTAATTTCAGGGAATTTTATATAGCAGACTTAGATGCAATTATTAAGAATAGACCGAATTTAGAAATATTATCAAAAATATTAAGAATTCCAGAAATAAATGTAATAATTGATCCTGGGATTAAAGATAAGGAAGACCTTCAAAAATATTCGAAATACAAACAAAAAAAATTAATTTTAGGCTTGGAATCTATTAATAGTATTGATATAATTCGCGAAGGATTAAAAATTTTTGGAGAATTCAAATTAATTGTAAGTGTTGATATGTTTAAAGGAACCATAATTTCAAAAATAAAAGAACTGAAAACTCAAAATCCAATAAAAGTTGTTAGTACTTTAAAAAAATTTGGTGTAAGGGAACTAATACTTCTTGATTTATTTAGAGTTGGGCAAAAAATAGGAGGAATCCCATCAATTTACTTAAAAATTAGAGAATTTTTTAAAGGAGCTGTATTAGTTGGAGGAGGAATTAAAGATTTTAGAGATGTGTTGAATTATTATAATAATAAATTCACTGGAGTTTTAATTGCTACTGCGTTATATGATGGTTCGATTAGTATAGATAACTTAAAAGTTTTTAAAGAAAAAAATAATATTAATCAATCATAATTACGCCTGTAGATGACACATTTAAAGATTTTTTACACGTTGGACACGAATGTTTCATATTAATCCAATCTATCAAATGTTCGCGATGTGCCTTTGCTTGACAAATGGGACATCCAGCTATATTATGAAAAATTTCTAAATCATTTCCACACACTATGCATTTAGTTGTTGATACAGTAGATATTACAATCGCTTCTTTTTTAGTTTCTAATGTTACCGAACTGGTATTCTCTGGGCTTGGATTAATTTGTTTTAATTCAGATCCCGTATCAACACAAAATAATGTTCCTTCGGTGCCATCTTTTTTATTTCCAATCCATACAATTTTTCCTTTAAAAAAAGTAGATCCTAATTTTTGTAAATTTAAAGTTAATCTTCTATCTTCCATAACAAATGTTTGTATAACTTTCGTATATTTTAAACCGTCGAATTTTTCTGTCAATTCTTTTATAACTTCTAAAGGATCTTTGAAAACAGCTTCTGTGATTGGAAATTTTGTAATTTCTTTTGGTGACATAATAATATCATAATAAAATAAATGCTATTTATATTTATTTTTATAATACCCTAAATTACTTTTAAATTTTCTTTCAAATTTTATTTTGCTACGAGTTTAACGATTTAAATCAATGAGGTTTTTAAATGAAAGCTTTTTGAATTTCAATTTTTTTTCGTTAATAATTTCAAGTTATTTCTAATTAGATTTTTCTTCTTATTTTAAATTATATTGTTGTTTCCTTTTTCGGCTAAATAAGTTTTTTAATTTTTTTATATTAATAATGATTAGATATGCGTAATAAAATTAAACTATTAATAAGCCCTAAAAACATAGAAGGAGCAAAGGTTGCAGTCGACTCTAAAATAGATTATATCGATTGCAAAAATCCTAGTGAAGGATCTCTAGGAGCAAATTTTCCATGGATTATAAAACGCATGAAAGAATTAATTCCATCAAATAGCTCTCAACTATTAAGTGCCGCCATTGGAAATTTTCCTAATTTACCTGGTTCAGCATCGTTAGCAGCCTTAGGAGCGGCAGTTTCAGGTGCTGATGTAATAAAGGTGGGTTTAAAAGGTCCAAAAAACGACAATCAAGGTATTAAATTAATGAGAAATGTTGTGAAAGCTGTAAAAGATTATAATAATGAGATAAAAGTTGTAGCAGCTGGATATGCAGATCGTTCAAGAATAAAAACTTCACCAAAATTTTTAGAGATTCCAGCTATTGCAGCAGAATCTGGATCTGATATTGCAATGCTTGATACTTATATCAAAGATGATAAAGGGATATTTGATTTTTTAAGTATGGAGGAATTAATTACATTTAAAGAAAAAGCGAATAAATTAAATCTTAGAGTAGCTTTGGCTGGAAATATAATGAAAAAAGATATACCAAAAATAAGACAAATTTCTCCAGATATAATTGGTGTCAGAAGGGCTGTTTGCGAAGATCTCGATAGGAATAATGGAATGATAAAAAAGAGCCTTATAGAAAGTCTAAAAAGGGAATTATATAAATAAAAAGAAGAACTTAATATGGACTAATTAAAAATTTATTTTAAATAAAAAAGTGATATTAATCTATGTCTAATAAAGAATTGGGAATTATCGGAATTGGCAATATGGGTACCGCTTTACTTAAAGGTATTTTAAACTCGAAAATAGTAGAACAAAATAAAATCATGATTTCAGATACAAATGAAAATCTACTTAACGATCGATCCCGAGAATTTAATGTAGATACTGCTAACAATAACATTGAATTGGCTCGAGAATCAAAATATATCCTTATTGCTGTTAAACCACAAGTAATAGACTCAGTATTAAAAGAAATTAGTTCAGTTGTAAACGAACAAAAGATTATAGTATCTATTGCAGCAGGAATTACCATCAATCATATAGAAAAATATCTCAACAAACAAACTGGAATAATTAGAGTAATGCCTAATACTCCTGTTTTGGTAAGTGCTGGAGCTTCTGCTATGTCATACAACAAAATTGTAAATAAAGACGATTTAGAATATATCAAAAATATTTTGAATTCTGTAGGGATAATTGTTGAATTGGATGAGAAATATATCGATGCTGTTACTGGTTTATCTGGAAGTGGGCCAGCTTATTTTTTCATGATAATCGAAGCACTAGCAGATGGAGGAGTAAAAATGGGCCTTCCTAGGAATATTGCTCTTAAATTAGCAGCACAAACTGGCTTTGGTGCTGCTAAAATGGTTTTAGAAACAAATGAACATCCTGGAAAATTAAAGGATATGGTAACATCTCCAGGAGGAACTACAATAACAGCTCTACATGTATTAGAAAAGGGAAAATTGAGATCCACGCTTATTAAAGCCGTTGAAGCAGCAACTTTAAAATCAAAATCACTGAAATAAAATTGTATAATTTATTTCTCTCTTAAGATTCTTGGGTAATTATTATTAATTGAGAGATGAAATATTTTAATTTCTGGTTTATATGATTCAAAAACTCCCATCATTTTGTTTACATCTTTCTTTTTACCAATAGCATAGACAGAACGTCCTAATTGGTTCATACTAGCACCAATAATATCTAATTTATTGAGTTCATCCATTAATTCTTTGGTTTTAATCAAATTTAAACTGGAAAGTATTTTAGTTTCCTTTACGAACTCTATGGAAGCTTTTGTAAACATAAATAAATTTTCTTCGTTTGTTAATTTCTGTAATGCTTTTCTCCCCGCTTCCTTTATTTTTGTAGTTAGGTTTTCAGATTTTAAAATAGATTTAGTAGGAATCATTCCAAAAGTACCACAAATTATCTTGATTCCTTGAGGTACATTTATACGTTTAATAATGCATGGATATCCTGGTTCCTTTAACATACACAAACCTCGGCCCAACATCCCACAAACGGTCCCTAATCCCGTTCTGTTTACTATTTCTGCTATATGGGCGATTCTCCCTCTTTCTTCATATGATAAATTAAGATTTAGTAAATAATTCAAACCAAATATAGTACCTAAGGCCCCAGAACCACTTGCTCCATAGCCACATCCTACTGGAAGATCAAATGTATGATTAATTTGGATTTTAACTGGATTTTTTAAATATTTTTTAATATAATTAAAAATATAATAAGATGTTTCTGCCCTCTGATTTAATTTTTCATTATTAATATTAATACTACATCTCGAATCTCCATCTTTTTTAGAATCCTCAATAGAGATCTCTGTTCTCCCCACAGCACTTAGACAAAATCCAGCGCCTCGGGAACCAATCTTTACTGGATCCTTAATCTTTTTCCCATTTATTTCATCTACTATTTCAAAAAAGCCAGATATTCTATGGGGGACTTCAACAATTACTTTTTTGATATTCTTAGACATATATCTTAGATAACTTAATTTATCAAATCAACTATATATTTATACAAAGAAAAATAGATTGAAAATATTATGAAAGCAAAAAGTGTAATAAAGCTGGGAGGTTCGTTATTGTTTACTGAAGATAAAAAAATAAATTCAAAAAAAATTGCTGAATTCTGTAAAATTTTTAAAAGAAAGACATACTCCGGGACCCATGTTATTGTGTGTGGTGGAGGGACAATTGCACGAGACTATATTGATGCTGTTAGATCTTTTAATGACAACGAAGCACTATGTGATATATTAGGAATTGCTCTGTCTCGAATAAATTCTAAATTAATTATATCAGCTTTTCAAGATTTTGCTTATCCAGAGGTCCCAAAATCAATAGAAGAGCTTTCTACAGCCATACTCTTTGGTAAAATTGTTATCATGGGAGGTTTGCAACCAGGGCAATCTACGACATCTGTGGCTTTTGAAGTTGCGGAATATATTAATGCTGAAGAATTATTTATTCTTACAGATGTAAAAGGCATTTATGATAAAGATCCTAATAAATTTAAAGATGCTAAATTATATGAGAAATTAAATTATGAAGAATTGCAGGAATTAATTTTAAAATCTTCTGGAGCTAAACAAGCAGCGGCTGGTGAGTACCGCATATTTGATGCCGTTTCCTTGCAGATATTGAAAAGAAGTAAGATCAAAGTGTTAATTACGTCGGGAGAAGATTTAAACGACTTTAATAACTATTGGAATGGAGAGAAAAAAATAACTGGTACAATTATAACGTATAAATAAGGCTCAAAAAAAATATTTTAATCTTCAATATTTAGTGATCTTATTATTAATTTTTTAAGTGTGAATAAAATAGGATGTCTCAAAAAAACTCATGGAAAGATCAAATTAAACAAAAATGGGGTCCCCATGCTCATTGTAGCATTTGTGGTAAAGCAGTACCTCCCGATAAGAAATTTTGTGGTCAAGCTTGTAGGGATAAATATCTTGGTTACGAGATGAAACAGAAAAAAAAAGGAAGGATTCAGTTGGTGTTTCTTCTTGTATTGATGCTGTTTATGTTCATAATGATATTTTTCATGTTTTAAAAAAATTTTTTATCTCGTACTCCTTATACTTTACTATATTTTTTTCCTATTTAAAGAAATAAATTTTTTTAATTGCAACTTATATAATATTATAATACGCCAAGATCAACAAATTATTTAAAATTCATTAAAGCAGCAGGGATAGCCAAGCTGGTCAACGGCGCTGGACATTTTGGGAAAAGAAAATCTCAAAACTGGATTCAAGATCCTCTTAATAAAATTTCCGTTGACTTATACTCTGATGAGATATCCAGCCTCATAGGAGTTCGTGGGTTCGAGTCCCACTCCCTGCATTCTCTCTTTTGTTATATAAATTAAAAACTCTTATTTAAGAAAGATAGAATTTACTTTTTTCTCTTTTAACTTTTTCAAGTAAAACCTTTCAACTTTCTGAAAAAAAAGATTAATTCATTTATTAATTTGCTATCTAAATTTAGTCGAATTTCTTTTTCTGGATTTTTAGCATGAGTCTGTATAGGCTTTAAATCGACTAAACCTTCTTCAATTAAGTTATCCACAATTCTTTTTGAAGAGGATGTTGATATACCACATAATTTCGCTATTTCCGAAATATTTAACCATATAATTTCTTTTTGAAGTGTGTTTTCTATAAGAATTTCTAAGATTTTGACTCTAACGCTTTTTCCAAAAATTCTCGTAAGAATAAAATCTGTTTTTTGAGACATATTATTTAGTTTTTCTACTTTTCAGCTATATCTGTTAGTATTTCAATTAGAAATTTCATTAATGGTTTTGCGATTTCTTCTTCTTTTTTCTTAATTTTTAAAAAAAGTAACAATAAAACTGGTGCTTTCAATATATTTGAGGCTTTTTCTGAAATAATTGTGCTTAATAATTTCTTCTCTACTCCAAATAAATTATAAGAGGCAGCCGTTGATTTTAATCCTTCAACTAAAGGAGGACTTGAGAGTGTGACACTTCCAATTCCCATATTTTTTTGATCAGAAATTAATAAAAGATAACTTTTATGTAATTTATAAAGAGTAAAGTAAATAATAGTGTGATCTATTTCTATATTTTTATCGATTAAATTTTTCATCTTTTTGGAGGATATTGTTTATTTAAATAGAAATTTGAGTGAGTCTATTTCTCTGGTGTTTTTCTTTTTTTTTATTTCAAGCAATGATTTTAAAATTTAATTCAATTTAAATATTATATAAATATAGGTAATCTCATCAAAATATTAAGTCTTAGGAATTCTTAATGTCTGAAATTGAATCAAATGAAAAAATAAAAAGTGATGTTAAAGTATCTTTATGTTATTATTGTGGAATAGAGATTAAGACCATTGCTTTAAAGCGATGTCCTAATTGTAAGGTAATTTTAGCTCCAAATAGCTATATAAATTGGAGAAATAGTTTTTGTGGCTTTCTTTGTTTACTCTTCTTCATCCCTATTTTAATCGCTATTATAATTTCAATCTTTTATATTTAAGAGAAAATATTTGTAGAAATTCAATTGAAATTTAAATAAATTACATTTTTTAATTGAATTATAATGGAAAATATCCTGGAAATTCAAGACCAGTTGTTTCAGGGAACCCACACATAATATTCATGCATTGAACCGCATTACCAGCAGCCCCCTTAACTAAATTATCCAAGGCGCATAATACTACTATTCGGTTCATATGATCATCAATTTTAAAACCAACATCAGCAAAATTTGTGCCAATAATCAATTTTGGATCTGGCAATCTAAAAATTCCAACTTTTTGGTTAATTAGACGTACAAATGGGTCGTCCTTGTAAGTTGTTCGAAACACATTATACAATTTTTTTTCGTTTAAATCCATCGAATCATCAAAAAACACATGGGAAGTAGATAAAATACCTCTAACTAAGTTAACGGCATGAGCTGAAAATCCAACTTTAACCTGATCATTTCGATTATTTTTCGATTTTAAAATTAAAGTCAACTCTTGTTCTATTTCGGCTGTATGGCGATGGCCTATCATTTTATAAGGGCGGATACTATTTGCTCTAATAGGGTGGTGTGTTGATTCGTTCATAATAGCTCCAGAACCGGAAGATCCCGTTTTTGAATCAACGATAATATTATTAGTTTGAATTAAACCCTCCTTTATTAAAGGATATAAGCTATAAATTGCACTTGAAGCGTGACAGCCAGCAACAGCTACTAATTTTGCTTTTTTAAGTTCCTCTCTGTGAAATTCTGGTAACCCATAAATAACCTTATCAAGTAATTCTGGATGAGAATGTTCTTTTTTATAATATTTTTGATAAATTTTTTCGTCTTTTATTCTGAAATCTGCACTTAAATCAATGACTTTCAAACCTACTTCTAATAATTCTGGAACCATATCTTGTGAAATTCCATGAGGTACTGCTAAAAAAACAATGTCACATTTTTCTTTTGCCTTGATTATATTATATTCTTCAAATTTTAGGTTTGAAATTTTCCTTAAATTTGGATAAACAGAATAAAAGTATTTTGAAACTAATTTACGTGACGTGATATAGTTTAAATTAACTTTCGGATGAGATAATAATATTCTAACGGCTTCGCCACCTGTATAACCACTTGCGGCGATAACACCAACTTCCATAATCATCAATAATTTTAAAAGAATTATAAATTTACCTTAAAATTCATAGGATAAAAGTAGATTTGAAATTTCAATGTTAAGACTTAATCTTAATTAAAAAATTTTTAAACTTTTGACAAAATTCAAACACCGAATATTTGTCTTAGTTCGCTATAAATTTTAGACAACTCGGATATTATCTGAGCGTTATCTTGCTGTAAATAATAATTAATATAACCCGAAAGCCCATCCGCATCTTTAATCCAGTCTAAAAAAGCTTGGATCTCACCTTTCAATTGCGGATCTACTGACGGCGCAGCTGAAGCTGCTGCGGGCATAGCTTTACCCATTTGAGCAGATTCATCCAAATATGGACCACTGGAGCTCATGGCCGCTAAACATCTTGCTGTATCCATATAAGCAGCATTCATGGGTCCGTCAGGTTCTACATATGCAAGAACTTTATGTTCCTCATCTTTTGCGCCAACAATATGTCCCTCTCCCCTGATTGATGTAGCTACTAGTCTTTCAGTAGTACACTGTAGTATTGAGTATTTTACTCCAGAAAGCATAATAAATTGTGCATTCATTGAATTCCAACTCGATATTACCCTTCCAATATCGGCACTCACATCCCAATTATCTGTAGAATAAATAATATTATTTCCACTTAATACTACAGCTGCAATTATAGTGGGTTCAGATTGCATTAAATTATATACTGCTGTTTCGGGATCTAGTGGCATATTACTATTTCCTTATTCTGAATTATTATGTATTAATACTAATAAAAAACTTTGATAATAAAGTTTGGTATATTAATAATATATAGATAATTATTAAAAATTTATTGATAGCAATTTAAAGATTTCTTTTCTTTATATTTATTCTCCCAAATTTTAGTTTGGTACTTACTTTTTGATTATTTTCTTCTAAAAAATTATCGAACCAAACTTTACTTTCGAAAAACTCTCTATGTGGAAAATCTATCTTTTTTATTTGTTTCAAGTGTTCTTTTAAGTCATTTTCAGTCTTGAATAATTTTCCACAAATCGGACAACTAGGAGATGCGTCTTCTAACAGTTTTTTTGGTTTTTTTACAATAAAAGGATACTTTTTCTTTTGACTCTTGGATATATATCGCTGACAACTATGTTTTATTAATTTTCCATAGGGAGGGTACTCAAAAAAAACTTTACATCCATGCTGACACTCCCAATATAATACATCTACGCTACATTTTGGACATTTTATTTGAAACGAGCGTAAATAACAATGTTTTCCATGTGCGGAATAAAAATATCGCATTAAATAAAGAGAAAAAATGCATTAATTAAAAACTTTTGATTTAAATTTATATTATTATTAGCCGACAAAAATAATCTATGAAATATTTTAATTCATTTTTTAATTCCAACAATAAAAAATTGTTTTTTTTATTAACCTATCAATCTTTAAAACGCAAATATTTAAATGTTCAAAGTTGATTATAGAACATAAGGATCAGAATTTTTATGAGTAGACATATTTATGTCGGAAAAAAGTTTGAATTTATGCCTAGAGTGTGGTAATAAAAATTTAATTTCAGACGAATCTCGAGGGGAAATCATTTGTAATAAATGTGGCTTAGTTATAAATCAAAGGTTAATAGATGCTGGTCCCGAATGGCGGGCTTTTTCTTCTGAGGAAGCAAACAGAAAAGTAAGAGTTGGTGCACCGACAACTCTTACCTTGCATGACAAAGGACTCAGTACTATGATTGGATGGAAAAACAAGGATGCATTTGGAAAAATTATTAGTCCAAAAATGAAGGCAGAGGTATATAGATTAAGAAAATGGCATGTAAGAACAAGAACAAATAAATCTATTGATAGAAATTTAGCATATGCTATGAATGAATTAGATAGATTTTCTTCTCAATTGAATTTATCGAAAGATTTAAAAGAATCATCGGCTCATATTTATAGAAAAATGGCGAATAAAAACTTAATCCGAGGGAGATCAATTGAAGCCATGTTAATTGCGTCAATATACGCTTCATGTAGATTGAATAATATTCCTAAAACTTTGGATGATTTTATAGAATTTGCCTCAGTAGATAAAAAAAAGATTGCTCGCTGTTATAGATTAATTCTTAATGAACTTAAAATAAATATTAAAGTGTCATCTCCTATTAATTTTATTCCAAGGTTTTGTGCTGAATTAAGTCTTTCAGGAAGTACACAAAATCGCGCAGCAGAAATATTAAAATTAGCAAAAAAATTTCATATTATTGCTGGAAAAGCTCCAACAGGTCTTGCTGGAGCAGCTTTATACGTTGCCGCTATACAAGAAGGTGAACGACGAACTCAAAAAGAAATATCTATAGCCACCGGTGTAACAGAAGCAACTATTCGTAATCGCTATAAGGAACTCATATCACACTTAAAATTGCAATCTCAAGTTATATAATTACGCTATTCGTAGTTTTAGCGATTTTAGATTTAATCAATTAATTTAAAAAATTTGAAATCAAAAAATTTAATTTTTTTCGAAGATAAGATATATCATAAGAAAAAGAAAATATTTGATGTGATCTCAATTAAGTATGTCTGTGCTAGAAAAACTTGCGGCAAAGAAGTAAGCAAGAAAGAGCTAAGCGCTTTGCCAGGAATTAAATGTTCTCACTGTGGATTTCGTATTCTTTATAAAAAGCGCCCCGATATTATAAAAAGAATTAAGGTACAGTAAATTTTAACTTTATCCATATTTGTAAGAAGTAAAATAAAAGAAAATTTTAAATTTTAAATATACAAAGACTTTCGTTTATCATCTGAATTATCTACTATTTGGAACGTATTAAGATCTTTTTCAATTTGTTCTCTCTTATTTTGAAGATTTTTTGTTAATGAATCTATATTTTCAAGTGAATATTTATTTTTGATTGGTAAATCAAAAGATTTTTTAATAACATCTAAAAGTGTAATAGAAGCTTTCAGATCAGTAATATCTTCATTAATCATAGCAACATTATCAGTTTCTCCTAAAAAAACTAAACCATCAATATTAAACCGTGCTTTCGCTAATGTAGGAATTAAGCCATTTGCTCCAATAATAACTCCTTTTTTAATCTTTTTTAAAAATTCATTTTTAGTTATAAATTTGTCGAGTAAATCCCCATTTGTTGATGTAATGTAAATTCTTGGAATTTTAGAACTAATCTTTTGACTACTTACTGGAAAGGCCCCTAAGGCTACTATTAGTTTGACACAACAATGAGATATAATTTCTGTGAGAAAATTAGATATTTTGTAAATTCCTTTAGGAGTTAAACTTTGTGCATCGGCTGTAATCAGCAAAATATCTCTCACTTTATTTGGATCTTTCCAAATTAAAATTTCTGCCTTCGGAGCAGCTAATAAACTTTCATCTACAATAGCCCCAGCGGGATATTCGTCAAAAATGATATCCATATAATTTTGGGCTTTTAATTGCCCAATTAAAGAATCTAAAGCAAATTTGCCAACATCAGCTATACCTGGCATTCCTAAAATACAAATAGGATTATTAAAATCTCTCTCTGAAAAATCCATGTGTTTAATTATTCTAATTCCATCCATAATTTATACCCATATTTTTAAAAAATAACTTTTCAAGATAGAATTAGTTGTATTTTTTTTGTTTAATAAATCAAATGTTATCCAAATAGATTTTCAATATATTGATTATCTATCCTAAGAGGTACATTTAGATAATATTGACAATAATTATCATTGACAATTAAAATATAAGATTTTTAAACGAAAGTATTATGAATTTACGCTATTCTTGTCAAAGGTGTGGAACATGTTGTCATGAAGTTCCAGGAGATTATATGAAAAGAATTCCATTATATCCTGATGAAGTTGATAGATTAATAAATGAGGCAAAAAAAAGAGACGTGGAATTTAAGGTAATTGAAGATTTAGTTTTTCCTGACGTAAATAATAAAAAGATTTACGTTATTACTTATAGAATATTATTAGATAATGAAAATCAATGTTGTCCATTTTATAACCATAAAAGAGGTTGTGTGGTTCATGATATCAAGCCACTAGCTTGTAAGGCGTATCCTTTGGCTTTAAAACATATAGATGCGTTCAATTTCCAGATATCAATAGATCCTTTATGTAATTTCGTAGTTGCTGAATATGATAATTTAAAAAATGCGGATGTAGAGAACTTAAAAGAAATTTTTAAGGATGAATACCCTAAAGCCGAAAAATTCTATCGAAAAAACAAAAAGCTAATGTTTAAGATTAGGCAATTGGAATATGATAAAAAAATTAAAATTATAAAAAAAATTTCTTTAGAAGATTTTAATAAAGCTTTAAAAGAATATGATAGGGTAGAAATTACTGTAGGAAAGGAGTAGAAATAAAATTACAGACAAATTTATCTCCTTATTATCGGGAGGGCTGGATAGTCCGATTGCAGCATATTTGATGATTAAAAAAGGATATATACCAGTTTTTTTAACTTTTTTAACATCCGATGATAAAGAAAAAACTCTGAAAAAAAAAGTTATTAAAATAGTTCAAAACTTAACTAGATTTACAGATAATAAAATAAAAATATATTTTATTAACCACGATCATAATTTAGAATTATTTAAAGTAAAATGTGAACGAAAATTAACATGTATATTATGTAAAAGGTTAATGATTAGAATAGCAAAGGAAATTGGAAAAATTGAAGGTACAAACACTATTGTGACTGGTGATATTTTAGGAGAACAAGCCAGCCAAACGCTTGATAATTTATTCATTTACAATGACCTTTTGGGAGAATTTATTTTATTAAGGCCTCTTATTGGACGAGATAAGCTTGAGATTATTAAAATAAATGAAAAAATTAGATTATATGAAATAACATCTCAAAATTCAGCTGGATGTCAATATAGCCCTCAATATCCAGAGACCCATGCTAAACCTAATGAAGTTAATAGAGAAGAATCACACATTAATTATGACGAAATTATAAGAAATTCATTAGAAAGAGCAGAGATTTTATTCTTTTAACTTTAATTCTTGAACAAAATTCATAAATTCAGTATCCTTTATTTCACATTCTTGATAATTATTTAAAGCTTCACATATAGTTTGGGCTAAAAGATGTTTACAAAATATTCGTTTTTTCTTAATCACAACATTTTTGTAGAAATCGTGGCAAGAACAAAACAATTTAGGATATATTAAATATTCGTCATTTTCTCCCATAGCACTCCAAACAGTTCTGTTTGATGGTTTATAAACTTTTTTTTTAATCCCTCTTTTTATAACTTCTAACACATTATTAGTTTTGTTGGGAAAAATTGATTCTAAGTATTTAATCAAATCCTCATTAATTATTCCACATTCTTTCACGCGCTTATAGACATTAAATAGTAAATCTTTTGACATTTGCATCAGTTATTATAATTATTATTAGTAAATAAAAAAGATCACCATTCTTATAAACATAGTGGAGCAGCTTCAGTGAAATTAAAAAATATTTTATATTTACCAACTAGATATTTTCCTGCTATTTCTGGAGCAGAATTTTATTTACAAAGAATGGCAGAGATATTTACTTCAAAATTTCACTATAAAATCGATATCTATACCTCAAACGCAATAGATTTTAAAGCCCTGAGAGATCCAAACGGAAAAATAATTAGAAAAGAAGAAAAACAGTTTAAAATAGTAAGAAATATGAAAATTAATAGATATTCCATAAAATATGATGCTTCTTTAGAAGAAAAAATAAAAAATATTAAAAGTATTCCTATTTATAACTCGTTAAATTTGTCTGATGAATGTTTGAAAAATTTTTTAAAGAACGGACCTTATTTAGCAGAATTAATTGACTTTTTTTTGAAATCAGAAAATTTTGATTATGATTTAATACATACAACATTTTTTCCATATTTTAATCTGATTATTGGCTTAATGCTTGGAAAAATCTTCAATATACCGGTTATTCTTACGCCATTTTTCCATTTTTCAAATCCAAGATATTTAGAACCATCATTATTAGAAGTAATAAGTAACTTTGATCTATTAATAACATGCACAAATTTAGAGAAAAAATTTTTAATGAATAAAATTGGCTTACCTAAAGAAAAAATAAAAGTCATTCCAATGGGAGTTGATAATAAAAAATTTGAAAACAATCATAAGAAGAGCGCTAAGGATTATAGTTTCAAAGAAAACTTTTTCAGAAAAAGAGAAAAAAAATATAAAATGATTTTAAATTGTGGCTATAAAAATTACGAAAAAGGGACATTATCTATTTTAAAAGCAATTCCTCTTATCCTAGAAAAAATTAAAAAAGTCTATTTTGTTTTCATAGGACCTTCAACAATGGCGTATAATAGAGAAGTTTCTAAAATTCAGAAACTAAAAAAGGCTAGAATAATCAATTTTACTCCAGATAATCTAACCGGTTATTTTGATAAAAAAAAAATTGCGGCTTTTAAAGAATCTGACATATATTTAATGCCAAGTAGAAGTGATGCTTTTGGTATTTCTTTCTTGGAGTCTTGGGCAGCAGGAAAACCAGTAATTGGCGCTAATATAGGCGCCACACCTGAAGTTATTAAAGATAATGTTGATGGTCTTTTGGTTGAATTTAACAATCCTAATGATATTGCTGAAAAAGTAGTGTTGCTTTTGAAAAATAAAAGAATGAGAAAAAATTTTGGTTTGGCTGGAAAATTAAAGGTCACTCAAAATTATACGTGGAATATCATCGCTGAAAAAACTCGAAAGGTGTATTTAGATTTAATAAAATAATATTATTAAGAATTGTAATATAAAAATGAAAAAAATCTCTGGAAATCCATATTTAAGAGAAAAAAATGGTAAAGTTTTAGTGGATTTACTATCAATTGACGAGTTTTTAGATAAATTCGATACTCCTCTTATGATTTTTTTAGAAAATAGGCTTAAAGAAAATCTTACTACATTTAAAGATGTTTTTGGTTCAATATTTAATCATAAGAAATTTCAAGCCTTTTATTCGTTAAAAGCAAATTTCCTTCCCGATATTTGTAAAATAATATGTTCTGAAGACCTCGGAGCCCAAATCGTAGGATTACCAGAACTTAAACTAGCTTTAAAAGTTGGTTTTCCTACGAATAAAATTATTGTTGGAGGTCCATATTTGCCGAAAGAACTTATTAAAAAGAGTATAGAATATCAAGTAAAAGAAATTATTGTTTATAATTTAAATGATTTAAAGGACATTAATTTAATTGCTCAAAAATTAAAAAGAATTCAAAAAATCTGCCTAAGAATAAATTCTCAGAAATATGATAGCAAATTGGGAATCAAATTAGACGTGAAAACCCAAAAAAAATTAAAAGATCTAATTAATAAATATAGAAATATCAAAATTACAACTGTTTTATCTCATTATTCTAGTCAAATGAATAATATTGATCAATATAAAAAAAATATTCAAGCTATTGCGGAAAATGTAAGGATTCTGTCTAAAATAAATCTTAAATGTGAAAACATAAACCTTGGAGGAGGTTTCCCGGAAGCAACCGTGATGCCAAAAAATCAATTAGAGAAGATTGGTATTAGCATAAAAACAACTATTGATGAATTGGGTATTGATTATGAACATATTTATTTTGAACCAGGTAGATATTTTGTTGGAGATACCGGTTTGTTTTTAACTAAGATTGTAAAAGTCACCGAAGATCGGTGGATTTTTTTGAATATTGGAAATCATATATGTCCTAAATTCGCGAGATGCTCATTAAGATTTTATAATATATCCCAAATTAACGAGCCACATAAATACAAAACATCTATAGCCGGTATCCTTCCGACCGATCAAGATGTACTAGTAAAAAATTATTTTTTTACTAAAGATTTAATTGAAAAAGATTTTGTTCTAGTTTCTAATGTTGGGGCATATACCCTAACTTTTTCAAATCGATTCCCTTATTCATTACCTAAAATAATTCTTGTTAAAGATAATAACTTTAAACAAATTTTTAATCCTTCTAGTAATAAAGATATTTCAATTAATTGAAAAATGTGAATTTAACCGTTCATAAATAATATAATACGCAAATATTATATTGGTTTTGTCATTGCGTTGTTATGACAATGAAATATCCAAGAATCATATATCTGTTCTAAGATATAAATAAGAAATGAAAAAAAAATTTAGAGAAAAAATTATTCAAATAATCTGTTATTAAACTTACCTATTTTTTTTTAAATATTTATTTATTAAGAAACCAATTTAATATTAGTCCAATTCAAAAATTTTTAACTTAAAACAAGGGTGGTTTTTAATGTTAAATAAAAAAGGAGATGTTCAGTGTATAAATGATCAAATTTTAGAAAAACTACAATTAAAAACAAGATATAAATTTTTAAATAGTAATCTAGTTAGCATATTAAAGCCAGATGATTTTAATTTTCTTCGAAAAATCCAGAAATTTTATATTGATTTCGAGAAGAAGCATAACATTACTCATAATGAAGATTTTTATGAATGGATTCCTGAAATTGGTAAGGCGGGATATCTTACGAGGGTGAATAATTTCGAGAGTGTAGGATTTAATTTTGAGCCTTATGGGCTGAAAGCTGAGCTCTTAAGAATTCTTGCATCTGATTTTTTTGATCCTCAATTGAATATGGCTATGGGTGCTTGTGTACTAGCGATAAATCCATTAGTACTTCATCATGAAGGGGTTGATGTTCGCTTAAAAGCGATTAAAGAATTGGTGACTGGGGAAAAAATAGGATGTATATGTATTACAGAACCCGAGAGGGGGTCTGATGCGGTCCATATGTTAACTACTTGTGAAGAACAGAGTGACGGGAGTTTTTTAATTAATGGAGAAAAGATTTATCAAACAAACGGACCTAAAGCTCATTGGGCCATTGTTTATGCATGTGCGGAAAAAAACAACGGAAACACTATGGGGCAGTTTTTAATAGACACATCATGGGATGGTTGGACTGCTGAAAGAGTGAATATTCCTTGGACTCCAAGAATGTATCTTGGTAAAGAGACTTTCAAAGATTTAAGCGTTCCTAAAGAATATGTTATAGGAACTCCAGGTGTAGGTCGAGAATATCTTTTTGAAGGACTGAATTTAGAGAGATTAGGAGGATGTATTTTATATGTTTCACAAGCTTGGAACGCAGTAATCCATGCTATAATATACGCTAATATGAGAAAACAATTTGACCAAGAAATTATAAAGTTTCAAGGTGTTGGATTCCCCTTAACAGATTTATGGGCGAAAACTATGAACTTGACTCTTTCACTCTTATACATATGTGGGCTAGTTGACGAAAAAATAAGAGAGAACAAAGGTGTTCTTCCTAAAGCGTTTAATTTATCACTTGCTGCATATGTTGCTCAATTAAAATATCAATGTGCTCAATTAACAGAACGAGTATGCTATGAGAGTGCGAATTTAATGGGGGGGGCTGGTGTATGTGATAACACATTGATGCAAGATTTATTAGGGATTTCTAGAATCCAGGAGATTGGCGCTGGGACACGACAGATACAACAATTTATTATGTCATATGCCTTACGCAAATTATTTAAAATGCTGTAATTGTCTAAGGCTTTTTTCGTTAGTCAAAAAGGAAATAGATTTAGTCACAAACAATCAAATTGAAAATCAAGAAATTATCTATTTAGTTCAATGTATAACATTATTTGATTTTAAATCATAAATGTGCTTGTAATTATAAGATACTAGTATT
>JBHLJY010000025.1:27111-37374 GCA_048887225.1 Candidatus Hodarchaeota archaeon | reverse complement strand
CCAGCTTTAATTTTTTCCCGATTGTAATTTAGAATTGGTTTTCGAGACCATCCTCTTTGAATTAATTCCCCATTGTCGTCTAATAAATCTGAAGTGATAGTTATTTCATTTTGCTTTTGATCTTCTAGATTTATAGAAATTTTTGAAATTTTTTTTATATATTGAGCCAAATCCACTTTTTCATATGTAGATTGCTGTTTCTCATCTATTTTAATTGATTTAATTGGTTTTTTAGCTTTTGGTACCTTAGGTTTGACAAGAGTAGCTATTTCAATTGGTTTAATTGTTTTTTTAGCGACTTTAGGAACACCTGGTACCTTAGGCTTGATAAGAGTTGCCCTTTCAATTAGTTGCTGTTGTTCTATTTCATGTGATTCACTATATATATCTTTAAAAACTTCTTTTCGCTTTTTTCGATATTCTTCAATAGCAACCTTTCGTGATTGATATGTGCGAATCCAACTATCGATTATTTTTTTTGCTGCTAAAGATTTTATATTTATTTTTTGTATTTCGTCAATATATTGCATCATTTCTTCTAGAATTGGCTCACCGTGTTGTTGAATTTTCTCTAAATCTTTCGGATATTTTTCGTCAAGTTTTTGCCATTTGTTATCTAATCTCATTAGTTTTATGTGAAGTTTGTCCGCTTTTTTTAATGCCATTTCTATCTCGATTTCTTTAGGTTTTGGCAGTTTTTTCGGTTTTGGTGCTTTTTTAGGTTTTGGTGCTTTTTTCAGTTTTGGTGCTTTTTTCAGTTTTGGTGCTTTTTTCAGTTTTAGTGCTTTTTTCAGTTTTGGTGCTTTTTTCGGTTTTGCGGCCGCTACTTCTCTTAATTTTTTAATATCTTTGAGTTTATTTAGATTATTTAATGTATCTATTATAACTTTAATTTCAGCTCTAGTCCTAATATTTATATCTTTTTTCAAATTTTCGAAAATTTGTTTTTCATTGTATCCATTATAATAGAGTTCTTTAAATTTTCTAATAGTGTCCTGCCGAAAGAAAATATAGCGATCGGTTGAAAATATAATAAGCCAATTTTTCCTTTTCTGACTTTTATACAATTTATTCATTTTTTCTTTAATATCCTCTAATGGGAGCTTAAAGTTTAGAGCAACCGTTTTATCCTCGATTGTATTATATTTATTCATAAATCGAATTAATCTAGATTTAAATGAAAGAGACGGTAAATAAAATGAAATTAATGCTATCAAGAAAATAATCGTAATCCATATTGAAATTTCTCTATTAAATAGAAAGATTATGAGTACTACTCCAATTACTAGAAAAAACCAAAATTTCTTAATAGCATTAAGAAAAACTACATGTTTTTTAGACATATATGCCTCCAAATAAAGTAATATTAATATTCATTTAATACAATCATTTATGCTATTAAAAAATTATTTTAAAAATAATGAAATTGAATAAAGAGAAAGAAATTGGAATGTTAAAGTTTATTTTTTCACGGTAATATTATTAAATTGGCTATTAACCGTTTTGGCCTTCTCATCAGGATTTTTTAATTTATCGATGGCGCTTTCAACCATTTTGAGTTCAATCGAGTATTTTTCCAAAAGTTCAATAAACGTGTTTATATCAATGTCATTGTTTTCATTTAATATTTTTAATTCTTTAATTACTCGCCCGATTCCTGCTTTTTTATTTTGTAATTTCTCTATTTTGCTTAAACGAAAATTCGTTTCTAATTTCTTCTTTTTAAATTCTTTGAATGTATTAAATTCAAGATTTCTAGGACCATAGCTTGTTAAATACATTGTAGTTCTTGGTACAATAGGCGCTACATTTTCCGGAACTGCTATAAATGGCTCAATTTCTTCAATATCTTTAATTTTATCGAAATCTGGAATCTCTACATCGTTTTCAATAATATCTTCATTAACAATAGATAAATTAATCCTTATATTATTCAATTCTCTTTTTGAAAGTTCATTGAAATTATCTCGTATGAATTCCCAAAGTCCCTCCGCCTTAGAGAAAAGATAGTTAGCTTTTTGACGTAGTCTCTTAATATTTTCTCCGTTTTCATTTAAATCTGAATCTTTTAATATTGCAGTGGCTTTTAAATTATATGCTTTGCCTAGATCATAATTAGATTGAGCTCTTAATTGATAATTCCTTATGCTATCATTTTCCTTTAAATATGACAATCTTTTTGATAAAGCACTCAAACCTGCATACATTTTAGACGCAAGAAAAAAGTTTTTCTTATTTTCTTCTCTTGTAGCAGCAAGGCTCTGGGCAAATATTCGGGCCTCTTCAGAATTCAATTCAAGATTGTCAAAAGATAAGGACAACCCCTTATCTTCTTGACGAGTACATGCAGCACTAAAATGTGCCGCAGTTTTATAAGCTTTACTACATTCTACCATCGAAATTGTTGCGTTTTTCAAATTGTTCTCTAGTTCATATTTTTCAGAAAGTTGAGCATAGACTCTTGCTAACACCCATAACACTC
Organism: Candidatus Hodarchaeota archaeon; assembly: GCA_048887225.1. GTDB lineage: Archaea > Asgardarchaeota > Lokiarchaeia > Sigyniarchaeales > SOKP01 > LW40-45. Next base: position 34,892 of record JBHLJY010000025.1, on the reverse strand, counting down.
GAGTACACTCAAACATTATGTCCCATATATTAATATATTTATTTTCAATAGGATCATAAAAGGTCGTTGTAAGATCTAATTCTTTAAAAATCTTTATTTGACTTTGAATTTTATAATTGACATTTAAAAGTTTTATATAATCCCATACATAATTGAGCTCTTCTAATTCAATATCTTCATGTTCTTTTAGTAAAAATTCTTCTAAATGCTTAATTTTAAAATGTAAAAACCGAATTTTTTGCATTATTTCTTGAGGAAAAAATGTGTCTTGAATTTTTTTCTTTTTAGGTTTTTTTTTTGAAGGTATTTCCTCTCTAATTGGTTTTGCTTTAGAGGGACTATACTGTTCAGGAATTTTTTTGTACTTAGAAGGGGCTTTTCTTTTAATAATTACTTTTTTATCAATTGGCTCCTTTCCTTTACGGAAAACTTTTTTTTCAATAACTATTTTTGTATCGTGTGACTCCTTTACTTTAGGAGTCCGAAACTTTGGTTCTTGCATATTCCTTAAATATTTTTTTATCAATTGGCTTCTTACTTTTTTATCTAGTGGCATCTCTCCTTTAGAGGATACTTTTTTTTCAAAAACTGCTTTGTTATCATTTGGTTGCTTTACTTTAAGAATTCGAAATTTTGGTTCTTGCGTAGAAGTGATATCTTTAAAAACTGCTTTGTTGTCTATTGGTTCTTTTCCTTTAGGAATTCGAAATTTTGGTTCTTGTATAGGAGTAATATCTTCAAAAATTCCTTTTTTGCTAATTGGCTCTTCTCCTTTGGAAATTACGTCGTCTTTTATTTCTTCAAGTAATTTATTAGCGTTCGTTATATATTTAATCGCCGTAGATTTGTCAATGCCACTAATTTTCAATAAATTTTCAAGTTTGATTGAAGCTAGTTTTTCAACTGAATCTATTCCCATGGCTCTCATCTTTTCCATGGTTGCCTTCTCAATACCACCAACCTCTTGCAAATTCAATACCATCTTAATCAAAAATTACATTAAATTCCCTTATGTTAAATTATTCAATTACTTTTTTAAATTTAATGTATCACATAATAATTAATATACTTTACATGGTCTTTTCAATTTTCTCCTATGAAAAAAATGAAAAAAGAAATTAATATAATCTTTTAAATTAAAGAATTAATTTAATAGTTACATTAACAAGAAGAACCATAATTAAGAGTTGGTCAAATATATTAAAAATTAATAAAAAACAATAAAAATCATTAATAATTATCTAGAAAATTTTGTCTATTAAAAAAGAATAAATAAATTACATTCTTTTTCATTTACAGATTAGAAGTGTCAATGAAAAAAAGTAAAATTGAGCATTTAATCCGAGAATACTTGTTAGATGAGGGGATTTTAAGAGAAAAAATACCTGATCCTGATTCTAAATTAGAATTTGGATTCATATTTTCTTATCCTCCAAGATCAAAAGGTAATAGAATGACTATTTTTAAACTTAAGGATAAAGATTCTATAATATTATCATTACAAACGCAAATGCCAAAAAAAGAAATTAAAACTTTTGATTCACTAAAAAACAATGATAAAATTCAATTTTTTGCATTTTTACGTAAGTATTTTATTAATAAAGAAATTTATTTTCGAATTGATGCCCAAAATTATAAATACGAAATAAGCGAACAAATATTTCTTAAAAAAGATGGAATAATTTCAAAAAATTCTATTTTTAAAAGAATTCGTAAATTATATTCCTGTTTTCTTTTTAGTACAATAATATTAAAAGAGTTTTGCTCGGGAAAAGAAATGTCATCTAAACAATTTGTTTCCGATTTCGATTTTTCTTTATATTCATAGATTAATATAAATTTTCAAGCAAACAAAATGTTTCATAATTCTCTAATTTCTTAAGCATAACCTTTAAATATTTTTATATACATACTATAATCATAGTCCAATTAAGAGATTCTAAGGTGGTTATTAAGAGTCAAATGTGATGAAAATTCAATGGTAACTGATAACAGCGATAAAAGTGATTCTAAGACTATTGCTGGGATTCTTATCTCAATCGCAGTTGTTGTTATTTTCGTGGCATTTGTCATGGGAGTTATGGGGTCAAATAATAGCGTTCAAATTGAAACTACAAGGAAATCCAATGTGGTGGAAAACGCTATTTCGGAACAATCATTTCCATTATCAGAAAATTCTGGAAACAATAAGACCGTGTTAGTACCGGAAGAAGACAGGATCGGCGGCTTTTTAGTTGAAGCAGGATCAATCAAGCTTAAGAATTTCGGAGTTAAACAAGATGATGGTACAATAACACAAATCTTACCTTACAATATTGATGAAAATAATGTTGGCGACTTAACTATTGAAGCCGCTGTTTATGGTAATTACGAACTTGATTACTCATTGGTCGAATTAGAGCAATGGGTTAATGATCATTGGTGTCCTCTAGATGGTGCCAAATTGTATATAGATTGGGTAGAAACTTACTCTGTAACCCATTGGCCATTACCTCCAGAAAGTGGTGGCTGTGGTTGTCACCCTGATATCTGGACAGGTACTTTCCGATTATATGATTGTAATAATCCAATACTTGCTCATAGTAGTTATACACCTGATGGTGTTTTATTGGATGAATCAGATCCTAAACTTGTTTATATGGATATAACAACATATGCTGAAGGCTGCGAGATCTTTACGGTAATATTAACACATAAAAATTATTTTTCTGGAATCCCCAACTCCCGAAATAATATTTAAAAAAATAATCGCCAGTTGAATGCAATTAGTTGGAAGCATTTTTAAGATTGCTGTGTGATCGACCTTGATCTTTTGTTGGTTAACCTCGATCATCGGTTAATAGTAAGTTTTTTACTTTTTTTTTCTTATTTTTATCTTTTCTTGAAAAATGAATTATTCTCGAGGATTTAAATTATAAATTATTATAAGCTATCAGATTCTTTAGATAAATAAATTGGGGAACTTTATCATCTATAAAATGAAAGGATTATAAAAGATTTAGGGAAAGGTAATTTATTACATTTCATATATGATAAAATTAATAAAGTGTCTTTAATAGAACTCGAATTAAAAATGGAAAGCAAAGGCTAAAAAGATTAGAACTAAAAGGAATATAGCTAAAAACAAAATCTTATTAATTGCTTTTTTATATTTTCTCTCGTAAGAATGATAAAATCGACTTTTTCTTATTGCTATAGAAACAGGAATCATAATACATACTGCTATACCAGTAATAATCAGGGGAATTTGACCAAATAAAATTTCACTCCTTTCGGATTCATCATCACCATCATCTTCTCCATTATCGGCAATGATAGTTTGATAAAAATAACCCTTTATAACTTTTACTTCTGCATAACTAATATTTCCAACGATATCTTTTGCGTAAAATCTGATTATAATATAAGAGTTTACGGATAAATTATCCCATACATTTTCCCATAAAGCATAATCGATCCTTCCATCCAATTTGGTGAAAGTTATATTATTTTTACCCCCATCAATAGTATACCAACAAGTATAATTATTATCCTCTTGGATAGAAATATTAAAAAAAGGAGACGTCCTTCCAATTATATCACCTTCATTTGGTAATTCTATCGTAATTCTTGGAGCAATAATATCTTTATATAAAGTTAACATATATGTATCATTAACATTCCCGACAGAATCCTCTGCATAAATGTAAATTTGAAATAGTCCTTCATTTGGTAGGTTATTCCATATCAAACCATCAAACAATTCGCTCCAAGTTGTTGGCGATTGACGTGTTAATGATTTATTAGTTGAACCGACTCTATACCAGACAGAATCAATATTAATAGGACCATAATTATCAATTACGATTACTTCGATAAGTGGTTCTGTATCCCAATAAGTATCGTTAATAGGTAGATTTATCGTAATAGTTGGTGCTGAAATATCTTTTCTGATCCATATATCCTGGTAATTTTCATTACTAGATGTATCATTTATATAGAATTGAATATTCACAAATCCGTTTCCAAAGCCGTTCCATGCATATTGATTAATTGTTCCAGTCGTTTCTGTAAATTTATGTTTAGTTGTGTTGCCAACTAAAACATACCAAGTAGTATTTATATCTATCCCACTTATAGATATCTCAAAAGTTGGGGCATTGATGCCATAAAATTCAAGTGAAGTAGGTTCAATAATTGTAATTATTGGAGCATAAATATCTTTTCTAACGGTTATATCATTAAATCCACTATTGCCCGAAGAGTCGTTTGCGTAAAAGTAAATCGTTACGGTTCCATTTTCCATCTGTTCCCATACGCTCTGTAAAATTGTAAAGTCTGTTAAATATACAAATGTGTAGTTAGCGGTAAAGTCTGATGGATTTGTTGCGTTTACTAAGTAGTACCATGAATCGTTTAAATTAGGCTCGACAATAGTAATATCAAAATCCGGAGCGTCAGCTCCAAAAAGCTCGGTTTGTTCGGGTTGGTTAATTATAATGAGAGGGGCAATAATATCTTTTCTAACGGTTATATCATTAAACCCAATATTGCCTGCAGAGTCGTTTGCGTAAAAGTAAATCGTTACGGTTCCATTTTCCATCTGTTCCCATACGCTCTGTAAAATTGTAAAGTCTGTTAAATATACAAATGTGTAGTTAGCGGTAAAAGCTGACGGATTTGTTGTGTTTACTAAATAGTACCATGTAGCGTTTAAATTAGGCTCGATAATCGTGATATCAAAACCTGGAGCGTTGGCTCCAAATAAATCATTTGTGTGAGGAATATTAATGGTAATTCTTGGAGCGATAACATCTTTATATATAGTTAATGCATAAATATTATTTATGTTATCGGCTGAATCGTTAGCGTAAATATATATTTGAAATGGTTCTTCATCTGGTAAGATATTCCATATTGATGCACTAAGCATCTGTTCTTGATCATTTGTTAGCGTTATTATATCGCTCCAATAATCAAGAAACGATGAATAAACTCTATACCACGTTGTATTTAGGTTTGTATCAGATGCGGATACATGTATATCTATTGGTACCCTACAATACGATTCGTTTCTAGGTAAAATAATTGTTATCTCAGGAATTATTGTATCTTTATATAAGATTAAAAGAAATATGTCATTGATATGACCGAAAGTATCATTGGCGTAAATATATATTATAAATGGTCCTTGTGGTAAGTTATCCCATATTGAAGCCTCAAGTTCTTGTCCAATATACGTTAGAGTGAAATTATGGGTCCCGTTCCCATACCAAGTAGTATTTAAATTAGGATCATAGGCGATTATATCCAATATTGGTGCTGTCTTCCAATATGATAAATTTTCTGGTGAATTAATTATTATAGTAGGTGCTCTCGTATCTTTGTATAATGTTATAATTTGGTAACTAACATTATTGAATCTATCCACAGCGTAAATATTTATTTGAAACATTCCTTGATCTAAATCTTCCCAGTAAGTATCATTTAAAGCTTCTGTATTATTATTTTCAAGATATTCTATTGGAACAAAACCAGGTACAGAATACCAGACATCATCTAAATTTGGATCGTAAGCAGACCAAATGATAAGAGGAGGAGTATTATAATATAATCCGTCTTCGGGTGAATTAACTATAAGATTAGGCGCACGTGTGTCTTTAAATGATATTAGGTAAGTTTCGTTAAGATTACCAGCAGTATCGTTAGCGTAAAAATAAATTCTAAATTCTCCTTGCCCCAACCAATTCCATATATCTCCATCAAGCAGTTGATCTGTGTTATTCATTAATGTTATATTATTACTCCACCCTAAAGATGATGAATAGACTCTATACCATAAGGTATGGTAGTTAGGATCAAAACATTCGGCATTAAGTGTTGGTGGGCTATTAAACCAAACATTAAGTTCTGGCAAATTAATCGTAATCATAGGAGCAAATATGTCTTTTCTTACTGTGACAAAGGCGAATCCTATATTTCCTACTGTATCATTTATGTAAAATTTAATTATAACTGTGCCGTTTCCACATCTATCCCATGCCGTTTGGTTGATTGTTCCTTCTATTGTACCGAATTCTCCAGCAATAGTGAAGTTTTCTGACCAATCAGATCCGTTATATATCGAATACCATCTCATATTCACTGGACCATCAATGTATATGGTGAAATTAGGGGCGATGATTCCAAATACATCGTACATATCAGGATTAGAAATCGTAATTAATGGTGCATAAATATCTTTGCGAACGATTACTTCTCTATAAGTCTCGTTTCCTAAAGTATCGTTTGCATAAAATCTAATTATTATTGTACCGTTTTCAAACCTGTTCCATCCTGCTTGGTTTATAGTACCAGTTTCTCCTGTCAATATATATTTATTTGTACGATCCAATGGATTTGTTTCATTAATTAATATATACCATGAAGAATTTAAATTAGCATCTTCATTTACAATATCAAAATTAGGTTCTATAGTTCCAAATAAATCGTACGGATCAGGTTCATCAATTGTAATTCTTGGAGCTATAACATCTTTATATAAAGTTAATACATAAATATCATTTATGTTACCTACGGAATCATTAGCGTAAATAAAAATCTGGAATTCACATTCTTGCGGTAAGCTGAATAACCATATTGAAATGTTAAAAAACTGTTCTGTATTATTTGTCAGCGTTATATTACCACTCCAGTAATTATTAAATACCATGTGAACTCTATACCAAATTTTATTTAATTTCTGATCGGAAGCGGATATATTAATTGGCGGAGGTGTATTCCATAAAGTCACGTTAATAGGTAAGTTAATTGTGATTTCAGGAATTAATGTATCTTTGTATAAAGTTAAAATAGAAATTTCACTCATATTCCCAAGGGAATCATTAGCATAAAAATAAATTTGAAAAGCTCCTTGTTCCAAGCTATTCCAGATAGTAGTATTAAATGACTTTTCCGTATTATTTATAAGCGTTATATTAGCACTCCAATCGGTAAGTGTCGAATAAACTCTATACCATATTTGACTTATTTTTTGATCAAAGGCAGAAACATTGATAGATGGTGGTGTGTTCCAATAAGTCAGGTTATTGGGTGAATTAATCTCTATTTTTGGTGCTAATGTGTCTTTATATAAGCTAAAAATAATAGTGTCGCTGATATTATTGAAAGTATCAGTTGCCCAAAATTCAATTTGAAAATCTCCTTGCCCCAATCCTTCCCAAATATTTAGTCTTAATGGCTCATCCGTATTGTTATTATCTAATATTTTTTGCCCTATTATATTTAGATCTTGGCTAACTCGATACCAGATATCATCTAAATTCGGATCAAAGGCAGCTACATTGATGATGGGTTGATAATTATAATAACTCCCATTATTTGGAGAATTAATTGTTAATATAGGAGCTAAAGTGTCTTTAAATAACATTAACACGTAAGTGTCATTAACGTTATCAAGAGTATCATTAGCGTAAATATAAACGTAAAATTCCCCTTGTTTTAAGCTATTCCAGATTGAAGCGTCAATTTCTTCTTCTATATTATTTTCTAGCATTATTTTAATTGTTCCAATGATATACCAGATTGAATCGAAGTTTGAATCGTATGCAGATATATTAATCATTGGACGATCATCATCATCATAATAAATATTATTCTCTGGTGAATCTATTATAATATATGGAGCAATTATATCTTTTCTTACTGTTACTTGTGCCGAACCTAAGTTGCCAAGGGTATCGTTAGCGTAAACAATAATTACAACGGAACCGTTTCCTAATGAGTCCCAATCACCTTGTGGA
>JBHLJY010000025.1:1370-27011 GCA_048887225.1 Candidatus Hodarchaeota archaeon | reverse complement strand
ATATTTACCGTCGTTCCAGAAAAGAATTCCTTGTCTCCTCCGTTTAGAGTATACCACGTCTCGTTCAAATTACCCTCGATTAACGTAATGTCAAAACTGATAGTACTGTTTCCAAACAGATCGCCCTCATCGGGACTCGTAATATCTATTGCAGGAGGTTCCATATCTTTGTAAATTATGATTTGTGCCATACCCAAATTACTTAAGGTATCGTTAGCGTAAACAATAATTACAACGGAACCGTTTCCTAATGAGTCCCAATCACCTTGTGGAATATTTACCGTCGTTCCAGAAAAGAATTCCTTGTCTCCTCCGTTTAGAGTATACCACGTCTCGTTCAAATTACCCTCTGTTATAGAAAAGCTAAAATTGATGGTGTTATTCCCGAATAAAGTGTAATTGAAAGGGGAAATTATGTTTACAATCGGAGCATCTATATCCTTATAAACTCGAACTTCTTCATTATCTATATATCCCTTACTATCATTTATAAAAAAAGTAATTGTGTGGGTTCCATTTAATAAATCTCCCCAAGCTATTGAATTAATAGTGTTATTCAACATGAATTCATAAATCGTAGCTTGTTGGTCCAATGTATACCACATGGTATCATTTATACCCTCAACAATCTTTAAAATAAAGCTTGGGGAAGCTACTCCAAAAAGTGAATAATTAGAGGGTGAAATAATTGTAATATTTGGAGCATCCCACCAAATAGGATAATTATCTTTACTTCCAGTAGGACCAGGAAGATTATGAGAGGTATCTCCGATTCCATCATCGTTTACATCTTTGCCAATATAATTGTGCCAATAATTACCTAATGTCTCATTATACCAATAATTATCAGTTCCATTATCATAAGCATTTAATCCATTAGAGGTGAAATTATTGTTGTACATAAGATTGTAGCTACAATTCGATGTGGTTATATTAATTCCATATACATCATTATCAATAATTTTATTTCCATAGATTGTATTATTATCGCAATTATTCTCTAATGATATTCCATATTCGTTAAATGTAATATTATTCAACGAAATTGAATTATTACGGCTATTATATAAAAAGATTCCAAAATTATTATTAGAACAATTATTATTAATTAATGTCCCATTACTGGTATTTTCCAATCGGATTCCAGCATCTCCATCAAGAGAGCCTGAATCAAAAATAGTACAGTTTTTAATTACAAAATAAACATTTCTAGAGTTATTAATTAGGATACCGAATTTTGGACCACTAGCGTTAATAATTACGTTTTTGATAACATAAGGGTCGTTCAGAGTGCCAGAACCAATGCACCAATCATAAGTTTGATTCGTAGTCGTCCAATTCTTAGAGGGATTAAGATCATCAATCTCAATTGGATCAAGATCTGGCCAATAATCTGATTGTTTTGGATAATTTTCAATATAACTCCCATTTTTCTGTATTTCGGCAGAATTATTGGCAGTTTTTATATCGGTTTGCGAAAGAGCGTTCAATATTAAAAAAACTCCGATTAAAAAAGAAACGAAAATGATAATTTTCATTTTATTTTTGGAGTTCACAAAATATTTAAATAATCCTATTATTTTCCCCGTTTTTCTCTCCCTCATATTTATATAAGTTCTGCGCTCAACGTTTTTTATTTCAAGCTGTACAAAATTTTAAACATTTAATTCTTAGCTGCCAATGAACGATAATTTATGGTATTCCACTAGTGAACAATATTGATGACACTAGAGTATATCTTAGAACTATGCTTTAATATTTATAAATATATTTTCCTTTTTTTCTTACGACAAAAAGGAATATTGAAATACTTAAGGGAAAACCATTTTTAATTATATATATCAAGCATTTTAACATATAATGACCGAATGTAATCAAGAAGAAATTATAAAAATATGTTCTTGTACCTATGGTACATGTAGCAGATTGGGAAAGTGTTGTGAATGTATTAAATACCACCTAAAAATGAATGAATTGCCAGGCTGTGTGTTTGCCAAAATTTCAAGAGACGCTGAGAGTTCTTACAACAGAAGCTTTGAATACTTTGCCAATTTAGTTCTAAAAAAATAATTTTCTTCATTTCTTTGTAGAAACTTATAATTAGATAAAAATAAACATTTATATTCAAATCTTAACTTTTTAATAAAGGACGAGTGAGAAATGAGGCTGACGGTGGGTTCGACCCGCTGAGGAACCTCACCCCTCATTCCAAGCGAGGAGTAGATAACTACTACGGTGAAAACCGTATTTTAGCAACTGAAACGACACTGCCCTTTTATGTATATTAATGAATTGGAAATAAGCCAAAGAAATTATGATAGGGAATGGTTGGAACGCGCTAAAACCTCGGAGCAAGGCCAAATGAAAACAATGAGTTCTTGGAACGAGTTTTAGGTAGACCGCTTAGTTTGATGCCTCAACTATATCTCGGCGACGAGAATAGGACAAAAGGGTGGGTATATTTCTCAAGCGTCCAAACTTTAATTTATTTATTAATTTTCTTATCATTTAAGCAAGTAAAAGATTAAAAAAGAAAATAAAATTTTTGTTAGTTCTTTTTCACCCTATCAGTTTATTTAAAGAAAAAGCGTAAGTAATCCAGCCCCACCGCTAAATAAGAGGAGAAATCCCATAAAGATTGAGGCTGTCAAGGACATTACTACGAGTAATGTGTTTATACTTGGGCCAGCAGTATCTTTGAATGGATCCCCAACAGTGTCACCCGTTATTGAAGCTTTATGGGTGTCAGTACCCTTACCGCCTAAATTACCATCTTCAATCCATTTCTTAGCATTGTCCCAACTACCTCCTGCATTCGACATAAGTATTGCGAAAACAAATCCAGATAAGATAGCACCAGCTAAGAAAGCTCCTAATGCCGCAACACCAAAAAGAATGCCTACTACAATGGGGATGACAATTGAAATGATACTTGGAAAAATAAGTTCTCGCAAGGCACCTCGAGTAGCTATATCAATGCATTTATTAAAATCAGCAGCTTCTTCGCCTGTAAGTATTTTTGGATTTTCATCAAATTGTCTTCTAATTTCTCTAACCATTTTGCCTGCATTTCGTTGTACTGCAAGAATTAATAAAGCAGAAAATAAAGCGGGGGCAACAACACCTAAAAACGCTCCTATAAGAACATTTATAGAAATTAAGTCAATTAATTCAATTCCAGACTCTTCTGCAAATGAAAACATTAAAGCAAGAACAGTCAAATTAGCAGCTCCAATTGCAAAACCCTTTGTTATTGCTTTTGCTGTATTTCCCGCCGAATCTAAACGATCTGCTGTTCGAATTACTTCATCACCTAGATCACCTTGTTCAGCAATAGCACGACTATTATCTACAATTGGACCATACGCATCATTAGCCACTATTGTCCCAACAACCGCTAACATACCAACCGCAGCCATACCTACTCCAAAAACACCATCAAGCATATAGGCAATAGCCATCGCTATAACAATTCCTATTGCTGGTGGAACTACGCTTATTAGCCCATAAGAAAATCCAGATAGAATAACAACAGCATCACCCTCTTCCGCAGCATGAGCAATTGCTCTTGTTGGCTTTCTATCATCCCTTGTGTAATAATCACTTGTAAAGCCAATTACCATTCCACTTAATAGACCAACTACAGTTGCTAAATAAACTCGCCATAATCTTCCTGCAGAGCCAGGATAATCTAATGACATAGCAAAAATAATTATGAAGCCCAATGCTGCAAAAATAACAGTTGCTAGATAAGTTCCTGTATTTAAAGCTTTTCCTGGTTCTTCTGAGCCGAACCATTTTATAATGAAGATGCCAATTAACGAAGCAAATAAGCCAACACCACATAGAACAATTGGTAATATTACAAATAGTGGCAATGCACTTCCAAATACTAGAGCTGCGGCTAAGATCATTGCCGCTACAATAGAAGCTACATATGAGTCAAATAAGTCACTTCCCATACCTGCAATATCGCCAACGTTATCGCCTACATTATCAGCAATTGTAGCTGGATTTCTTGGATCATCTTCAGGTAGTTTATACTCTGCTTTCCCTACTAAATCTGCTCCAACATCTGCAGTTTTTGTATAAATTCCGCCTCCGCATTTCATAAATAAAGCTACACTACTAGCTCCAAAACTAAAGCCTAAAACAACAAAAGGAGATAAAAATAATATATATAAAATGGAAACTCCTATTAATGCTATTCCAACAACAGCTAGTCCCATTACAGCCCCTCCGAAAAATGCTATATCAAATCCTTCCTTCGGACCAATAGAACAAGCTTGCGCAGATCTCGTGTTTGCCTTGACACCTATTTTCATTCCAAGCCAACCAGCTATCATAGAACCGACCGCACCAATTACATAAGCTAAACTTTGCTCCCAATTATAATAAACAATATGTCGATTACCTTCCTCAAGTGGAGAGGGAAGAAAAAATAAAACAACAGTAAGAACACCAACAAATATGGCTAAAGTAATATATTGTCGTCTAAGAAATGTTCCAGCGCCAGCTTCAATATAACCAGCGACTTCTTGCATCCTTTCATTGCCTGGGTCTGCTTTAATTACTTTTTTTGCGAAATATATAGCAATTAAGATACTAAGAATTCCAACACCTATAGCAATAAAAATATAGCTTGGTACTTCCATATTTTATCACAATATTTTTTTTTAGTATTTTATTATGTAAATAATTGTAATTAAACTATCAACTGATTTCTTTAAAACCTTATTGATTTTTATTGCAAATGATTTTTATTGATAAATAATCAAAAATTGCTAAATCTTCGAATTTTTTAATGATATTAAATTTAAAAAAATTTGAAGAAGTATAGAAAAAATCAATAGGCGCTATACAAAATCCTAAAAAGAGGACTATATAAATCTATCATTATTATCCCGATAAATACAATATCCCAATAGGGTGAGAACGGAAAATGATTACTTACAATAATCGGAGGCCATTCAGAACTATCAATTTCACATATAGCTTCAACCAAATTTTCTAAACCTTCATCTCCGTATGTTACAAGAAAATGATATAACTCCCAGATTTCTAATTTAAAAGTTTTATCAGGATAGCCTAAAACAAGTCTACAATCCCTAATAGCGCAGTCAATATCTCCCCAGCAAAGGTATCCTTGGGATTTCCAAGCATTTAATATTATTGTATCGCCATCTCTTAAAAATCTGAAATGATCGAGAATTTGATTTTGTCCGAAAGTGTTGCGTCGGTACACCATGTAGCTCATATCTGCATTTGCATCATCAATCAATCCCAATAAAATTTTAAGGTCATCGTCTCCATCATTAAAATCGACGCCTTGAAATATATCTGTAGTAATTCGAATATCGAGGTCATATTCTATTTTTATAAAATCATTGAATTTAATAAAATCCTTTTGAATCTCATAATATTCTTTCAATTTATTAATGTAATCAAGATTGAAACCAAATAGGGGGAATGGAGTATCTACTATTGTTTCCATATCATATACAATAGTCGTTATTGGATCTCCTAATAAATTATACGCTTTGCATGAAGCGAGGATATCCTCAATTTCGTCCTTAAGGTCTTTAAATGACCAGACGTTGGCATAGCTCCAATCCTTAGGACCTATTGATAAGTGAACTTCAATACCAAATTGTTTACATCTGCCAATCCTACTTAAAAATTTACTATCAAATTTTGGCTCACTTATCCCGTATATAAAATATATGCCCGCATCTCCAAGCAATTTTAATGTTTTATTATCCACATATTCAGGATCCCCTTTTTTATCATCGTCTAGCGATTGCCCATAAGTCCAGATTCCAAATTCGGTTATAGGTGATTTATTCTTTCGATATATATAATTTGAAGTTGTATATTGTTGAATGTAAATTGGATAAGGAAGAAATAATAGGTTAATTGAAATTAATAACCAAAAAACTAATGAATGTCTAAAAATCCTACGCCAAAAATTACTTTTCTTTATTCTTTTTGACCACTTTAGTTTTTTTAAGGTTAAACTTGAATTTATTCCTCTAAATAGTTTTCGCAAAATTACAACTAAAAAATATATAGCAGAACCTAAACATATACCCAAAGCTAAAAAAATATTAGCTAAATTAGCATGAATAATATTGATTATTAGACTGAACACGAAATTAACATAAATTATACCTACGATAATAGATAATGTTTTAATAAATCGTATAGATCTCTTTCTTGATTCGAAAAGTACATATTTTAAAATAAGCCAAATAGACATTCCTAATATCAATATGCCAACGGGAGAAATATATCTAAGAAGAAGTACGACATAAATTAGAGGATAGATAATTAAGAAAACAAGAATATAAAGTCTAAGAGCAATAAGAAGTTCCCACTTATCAACTGCCTTAAACCATTCAGATTTTCTCAATTTATACATTGTTTTGCGCAAGGTAATATTAAACTATTTTTTAGTAGATAAATTTCATAATCAATTTTATAGAAAAAATTTTTCTTTAAATAATTTTAATTATTTAAAATTTAGATTGGGCTGCTGACTTTTTAAACGAGTATTATAAATTATAGTATTATGCAGATGTATAGGAGAAACCGTGAAATCTTTGTTTCAGTAAAAAAAGCATATATCTGGATAATATACCAAAAATTACTCAAAATATAATACAGAGATAACACACCTTTCTATAAATCGAATGATGTAAGATCGTTTTCGACAATTAGTAAAATGTAATATTAGGATATCTTCTATTTCGATAATTCGAAAGAGATCTTACATCTTTCTCTAAATCGAAAACCATATATACCATCGTATTAAATATTCCTATAATACATTATTCGATTTATTAAAAATCGTATTATCTCAATATTATTAAACAAAGTGATATTAAAGCAGGTTTCCAATAAAAGGTCAATCTTAATGGAACAATTAGATCAATATAATTGTGAAATATTAATAATAGGATCTGGCCCCGCAGGGTGTAGTGCTGCGATCTATTGTGGAAGAGCGCAACGAGATGTACTTATTCTTGATGGAAAACAAGAATCAGCTTTAGAGTATCCTAATGAAATAATGAATTATCCCGGTTATGAATTGATGACAGGTCCAGAGCTCTTGAAAAGTTTTAGAGACCACGCACAGAGCCATGAAACCGTTAGATTGATTAAAGGAGATGTGATATCACTAATTATAGGGATGGGGTCAAATATGATTTCTACTAGAACTGCAAATATTACTGCTGATGCTGTAATTATCGCCACTGGAAGGGGGCTACGTAAAGAATCGATAAAAGGGGAAGAAGCACTAAATGGTTTTGGTGTATCATATTGTGCATTATGCGATGGCCCTTTATATAAAGATAGAGTGGTATTTATCTATGGAAACGACGAAGAAGCTTTGGAAGAGGCGTTAATTTTACAGCAAATGGGTTGTATTGTAAACATTATTACAGAAGTAGGAATCGAAGATTTGCCTGATAAAATTAAAGAGGTCAAAGATAATAATATTAAAGTATTTGATAAATATCAAATTATAGAAGTCGTTGGAAATAATCAAGGTATTGTTCAAAAGATTATTTGTAGTTCTACGGATCCAAATAAACCAAACGAAATTAAGACATTTGAATTGGATTGCCTTTTTATTTTGTCTCATCTACCTTCAAATTCAATCTTTAAGAAGGCCGGCATTGAATTGGATGAAAGAGGTAATATTAAGGTTGATATGGAGCAGAAAACGAATGTAAAGGGAGTTTTTGCAGCAGGAGATGTTACTGGTGGTTTATACCAAGTGGTATTCGCAACATCAGAGGGTGCCCGCGCTGGAATAAATGCTAATAAATACGTTCGGCAATTAAAAAAAGAATAAATTTAAGTAGAAATCTTCTTATCTTCATGGTTTATATATTTACATATCACTCTCATATATGAGATCCAATACATATTTATTCAATTGATATGGGAAAAAAGAAAATCTCAAATTTCATCGAAGAATTTTTATTTGCTAAGGAAATTGAAGAAGGGTGCGCTTCTTCTACAATTCAAGCTTATAAATACGATCTTCAAAAATTTATTAACTCTGTAGGAGATATTAGCGTTAATTCTTCATTCTTACGTCAAAGAATTAGGTTATTTTTAAAAACTCTCAAGGAAAAAAACTATACTAAGAAATCGATTGCTAGAAAAATAGCATCTTTACGATCCTTTTTTAAATTTTTAGTCGTCAATAGGTTTGTTAAAAAGAATCCTATGGATAGAATCCAAAGTCCAAAAATTAAAACAGAAGAAAATCTCCCTAAATTTCTTGATATTTTAGATATAAAAAAAATTTTCACAATTTTAAAAGATGATAAGCAATTAAGATCTGAAAAAAGTCAACGTCAGTATTTAATTATAAGGTTGTTGTATTCTACTATGGCTCGAGTAAGTGAACTTTGTAACATTAAAATTAAAGATATTGATTTTAAGCAAGGATACGTTCGACTTAGAGGAAAGGGGAATAAAGAAAGAATGGTTCCAGTTGATGATAAAACTTTAGAACTTATTAAAGAGTACCTGCAAAGTAGATTCATATATAGTTCTGATGATTTTTTACTAGTAAATACAAGACTGCATAAATTAAATCCGCGAATTGTACAGGAAGATATAAAAAACATAAAAATCAGGTGTGAATTTCCAGATTCAAAGATAGTGACCCCTCACGTGTTTAGACATACAGGAGCTACTCATCTTAGACGCTCAGGTATGGATATAAGCGAATTACAAGATATATTAGGACATTCAAGTCCCAATACAACCCGAATTTATGCTAAAAATGATATATCTAAATTAAAACAATCGTATAATGCAATGCATCCTCTAAATAAAATCGAGGATTTAAATGAATAAATATAAAGTATAATTATATAGTAATTGATTAGTTTATATCCATTTATTTCAATTTTTTTTATATTTCCTTATTAACTTAAAAGTATAAGAAAATTTAAACTTAAAATGTAATATATTTACTTATACGAGATAAATATAAAAAAAATCCTACGATTTGTCATGGACGAGGATGAATTTCGAGCACAATTCATAAAAAAATCTGTTTTTAAACAAGCGAGTTCTCTTGACTTAAGTTATGTACCAGAAAAGTTATACTCCCGTGATGAAACTATTAATACTTTAATTTACAATTTTAGGAGAATTTTAGATGAACCTGAACCTCCTAGTATAAATTGTTTATTACTAGGAAAGGGAGGAGTTGGAAAAACAGTCACAGCGAGATATTTCGGAAAAAATTTCAGAACTATAGCAATTGAGAAGGATGTCAACCTTTTCATAGAATACTATAATTGTATTAATTTTAGATCTAAAAGTAAAATTATTAGAGAATTATTGGCAAAATATACACATGGCTCTGGAAGGGGATTTTCAGATGATGAGGCATTGAAATTAATTCTAACGCAACTTGTTAGAAATAAGGGATACATGTTTTTAATAATAGATGAGGTTCATCTTCTAAAATCCGAAGACGTCTTAGCTTTTCTTGATATTGCCGAAACATTTGGTCATCAAAACGCAAGACTTTCAATATTATTAGTTTCAAGAATAAAAGATTGGATGAGAATTGAAACTGAAAGAATTCTGAGCAGATTAAACGAAAAAATAAAACTTGAACCTTATGATTTTGAGGAATCTATGCAAATTTTACAATATAGAAGCGAGCTTGCATTTAAGGATAATGTCATTGACGATGATTTATTGACTATGATTGCTCAAATTGTCGTTGAAAATAAAAATATGAGGCATGGTATAGAAATATTGCGAAAATGTGGATTATATGTTGATAAAGAGGGATTAAATTCGATAACTCCTGATATAGTTAGAGCTGCTTCGAATGAAGTTTATCCAACTTTTAGAGGAGATATTGTTGACCAATTAAACGAACAAGAACTCCTTGCTTTATATGGAATTGTAAAATGTTTGATAAATAAAGATGAGCCGTTTACATTAGTAGATGATGCCTATGAAGAATATTTAGTTGCCTGTGAAAATTTTTCAATTGAATCTCATGTGAAAATGAGTTTTAGAAAATATGTTCGTCAATTAAATCAACTTAAAATAATTGCATCAAAAACGGTTAGAATTGAAGAAGCCCAACGTGGTAGACATTTACAAATTACTTTATTAGATATACCAGCTTCGAAACTTATTGAGTTATTAGACGATATATTTGAAAAAAAGTTTGGAAGCTAATTATTAAGATTTCATTTTTAGAAAAAATAGTGTTAGAAAGAAGAAAATTAACTAACTAATAAAAATTTTCCCCGAAAGGGATTATATAACTTTAATATTTCTCTTTCTCTGATTTAGATTTACTGTACCATTCCAACCATTCTTTGCGACGGCTTTTTTGTCGGTGGAAATCATCTTCATCAGAAGTATTTTGGGATCTGATCTTTTTCCAATAGTCATCTAATTCAGCTCTCGATAATGATAATCCGCAGGATTTACAGACTAATTTCTTAATTGACGGTTGAAATTTCATTACGCCAGCACACTCTGGGCATCGTGGCAATTTTCTAATTCTCTCTTTTTGTTATCTTATTAATTATAGTATTAGAATTTTTTAATGCTAAAATATTTATTGGATCAATTTTCTTACCTTAAAAATTAAAAAAATCTAAATGGAAATTAATTATTTTTTTCGATGTGCTTATAATTGAAGTCAGATGTTTATTTTTTTTCAGCAAGAACACATACCCATAAAGAAAGCATGTCAAAGGTTAAAGGACCTCTAGCATTAAAAAATTTAGGAATTGAAGAAAGAGTGAGAAATAAAGAAAAAGTTGTTATAAAAACTCATTTTGGTGCCTTAGAAAATACGAGATATCTAAGACCCAGTTATATTAGATTTTTATGCGATTACATTAAAGAGTTAGGGGGTATTCCATTTGTTGCTGAATCGTGCGGGTGGGGTATACCAGGCGCAATGGGAGAATATGGAGGGAGAGCGAATCAACAAGAATATTTAGAAGTTGCTCTAAAACATGGTTATACCGATGAAACTATGGACGCTCATATTATTATGTTAGATGGACCTGATGGTATTGATTACGAAATTCAAAATATTAAAGGAAAAAGATTTGACGATGTTTTGGTTGCTGGAAGGCTTAGAGAATTTGATTATATGATTTTGGCAACGCATTTTAAAGGTCATTACGGTGCGGGATTTGGAGGCTCTATAAAAAATTTAGGAATTGGGTGTGTCTCAAAAGGAGGTAAAGTTCAAGCGCACAATAGTAAAAAATTTGAATTTAATTTTAATGAGTGTGTGCCTGATTGTGAAGAATGTTTAAAAATTTGCCCTTCAAAAGCCTTGACTAAAAATAATAACAAAAGATTAAACTATGATAAAACTAAGTGTAGGTATTGTTACATGTGCAAATCTGTATGTGAAGATAATGTTATTGATATTGGTATTGCTACTCCAGAGGAATTCATATTGCAGACTGTTGATAATGCTAAAGGAGTAGTTGATTACTTTGGAGAAGACAAAATATATTATATAAATTACGCAATCGATATAACTTATCAATGCGATTGTTGTGGCGGAACTGATGTCCCTTTTGTAAATGATATTGGAGTGCTCTCTTCTTTAGATCCAGTTGCATTAGATCAAGCTTGTATTGATTTAGTACATCTCTCTTCTATAAATCCTTATTCAATTCTTAGAAATGTGAAAAACATCCCAAGGAAAGGAAAATATGATTGGTTTTCTTATTTACCTCGATTTAATCCAGAAACTAAAGAGGTTGATTTAAATCCAGAGGGAAAAATATCCAAAAGATGGGAATTACAATTAAAGGCTGCTAAAGAAATAGGTTTAGGAAATAGACATTACAATTTAATAGAAATAATCATTGAAAAATAAAGAAGAACAGAGATAATCTTTTATTTAATATCTAAAATTTTTTTTACTAGCTTTTTTTTGCTATCTAAATTTGCTTGCCTACTAATCATAATTCGCTGTGCTTGAGGTGAACCCGCTCCGTGCATCGACTCCGTTTTATAACTTAAAGATGCTAATCCCATAGTAATGTTTTCAATGAATCTCAAAACCTTATATCTATCTTCAACCGAGACCCCATTGCAAGTAGAAAGATATTTCTTTAATAATGGTCCGATATCATCCGATTTAAAATCTTCTTCAGAAGGTAATGTACATATTATCCCCCCTGCTATATCTTCTGTTAATCTACCAATTTCATATGGAAGACGGGTAACATTTTGTTTGCAGATATTTGCTAATAACATATCCATCTCGTAATTTCCAGCTTCTCTTTTAAAACCTAAAGAGCTACAGGCAATACCACAACAATAAAGTGTTTCATTTAAATGAACCATTTCGACAAGTTTGTCTCTTATATGTGAGGCTCCTTCAACTCCATTATATTCTGCAATTAAAGCTGATGCACCAATAATTACATCACCTACACCAACTTTACAGCCTCCATATGATTGTCGATGGAATCCAGCAAACCTATTAACTAATTCACCAGAAAATTCAATTTCCCCTTTCATGAAAATATTTTCATTAGGAATAAATACATCATCAAAAATAACAAAAACCTCTTGACCTCCATATTTGTAATTGCCTACATCCCATTTACCATCCTCCATTTTACGAGTATCGCATGTTTGGCGTCCATATATTAGTGTTATCCCTTTCTCATTAGTATCAACACCAAAACTTACTGCATAAGTCTCTTCACCAGATCTCATTGAAAGTGTAGGCATAATTATTGCTCTATGAGAATTTAAATATCCTGTTTGATGAATTTTGGCTCCACGCACAACAATTCCATCGTCGTTCTCTCCTACGATATGTAAATACTGGTCTGGATCTTTTTGTTGCGCGGGTCTTTTACTGCGGTCCCCTTTAGTATCAGTCATAGCTCCATCTACCATTAAATCTTGCGATTGAACCTCCACCCAATATTTCTTAAATCGATCGTGATATTTAGTACCATATTTCTTATCAATTTCGTAAGTAACACTATATAATGCATTTGCTGCATCAAATCCAACGCATCGTTGAAAGCAACATGAGGTGTTTTGGCCTACTAATCTCTGCATTTTCACTTTTTTAACTAAATCTTCAATAGATTGATGAATATGAGTAAATCTATTTATAGTTTCACCAGTTATATGTGATTTAGCGGTCATCAATTCTTTATGGTCCTCCATTTGAGCTAATTCATAAATTTTCATAACAGTGTTGATTGAGGGTTTTATTATAGGGTGATTCCAAAAATCTTTTACTCTTTCACCAAACATATATAAATTCATATCTCGCTTAATACTTTCTAAATATTCTTCTGGAGTTTTTAATGGCAATTTTTAATTCTCTCTCAAACTAATTAGTTTACTAAAATTAACATTCATTTATTATTAAAAATAACTCTAATACAATTTAAGTTTCTAACACTTTAAAGTTGTTATAATCAAAAAAGAAGGAAAAAAGGACCTATTTTTAAATTTATTAACTTGTTTAGACTAGTACATCAATATTGTTCTTTTTCTATTTTTGTTTTTTCGCGATTTTTTTTAAAACCTTGTTTATATGCACCATCTTCTATTTCTTCTATTGTACTAATTCGATGTTCCAATATAGTCATTGTTTCAATAATATTATTAATTTTTTTATTAATCCGTTTTACTTCAGTTTGAAGTTCTCCTAATTGATTTAACGCCCATAATGTTACGTCAGATTCTTTTACAGGCTCTAATAACCAAGATATTAAATTTTTAACAAAATTTCTATTGTCCAAACAATTTAACCCAATATTTTGATCATTAGAGAAGATGTCAATATCTCCAATCGCTCCCACTTTACCTCGACTGTATTCTACACAGGCAGAGATAATCTGCTTCTTTTCTCCATTTTCTTTTGACCATTGCCCCTGAGAGCCGTTATAAATCTCAGACCACGAATTATTTGAGTACATCAATGGTTCTGAGCTTTTATTTAATAATAAAGAACAAGTACCCCCAATTATTAATTCTCTTAATTGATTTGTTATTTTGTGTTTATTAAAATTTTGAATAGATAAAATGCTGGAGCAATTCTGATTAATGCTGTTATATTCTTTAACAATATTTTTTTGAAAATAAATACCAAAATTTTTTCCAGAAATGTCATTTAGGTTTGTTTTTTGAAGATAATCGCCACCATATTCACTTATAAGTAATAATCGTCCGCCTCCCCTCACAAAATTGACAATTGTTCTAATTTCTATATTAGAAAAATAATCATCAATTGGATTTCCTATTACTAATATATCTGTATTTTGTAGTTCGCTACTTGTTAGGTTTTTATTATCATTTTTTATAACTTTCAAGCCTATAGATTTGAGTAATTTTGAGAATTCAGAAAAATCATTATCCTCAATATTAAGCATCTCCGCATGTGCTAAATCAAAAAGTATTGCTGCTTTCTTAGGCATTATTACCCAAAAAATGAAATTTTAATTAACCTAAATCTAAAGCCATAAAGTAAATTTACCTATAAAAATCATTCCATACTTAACATAAAAAATTTTTTAAACCTTATTGAATAAAACATAGTGGATATGACTGAGAAAAAAAATAACAATATCGCAATTATTGGGTTAAGTTGGGGTGATGAAGGTAAAGGTAAATTTGTCGATTATTTGGCACAAAAAGCTGATATTGTTGTACGATTTAATGGTGGAAATAACGCAGGTCATACAGTTGTTAGCAATGGAGTTAAATTTAAATTCAAATTAATACCATCGGGAGCTCCTTTAGAGAAAGAAGTAATTATCGGAAATGGCTGTGTAGTTGATCCCAAGGTTTTACTTGATGAAATTGATGATTTAAAAAAAATGGGAAAAAAAATTGATCTAAAGTTAAGCTCAACATCTCATATCATTTTTCCTTTTCATAAAGTTTTAGATGGTCTAGAAGAGGAATCGAAAGGAAAGTACAGTGCAGGAACTACTAAAAGAGGTATCGGCCCAACCTATTCTGACAAAGCAGCTCGTTGGGGAATAAGAACTTTTGATTTAATTAATCCAGAATTATTAAAAAATAAATTAGAAACATTATTTAAAATTAAAAAAAAATTAATTAATATTTACGACTCTGATTGGGACACAGATTTAAATTCAATATATGAAGAATATAAATCTTATGGTGAAAGACTAAAACCTTACGTAATTGATACAGCATATTATTTGAATAAAGCTATCGATTCAGGTAAAAAAGTTGTTTTTGAAGGTGCTCAAGGTAATTTATTAGGTATAGATCATGGAATGTATCCATACGGAACATCATCGAATGCTAATGCTCTGGGTATCTGTGCTGGATCTGGTGTACCGCCTCGAAAAATCAATAAAATTGTAGGAGTTGTCAAAGCTTATACATCAAGAGTTGGTGAGGGCTTATTTCCAACTGAATTAACAAAAGAAATAGCAGAAAAAATACGAGAACAAGGTCATGAATATGGTACAGTTACCGGTAGACCAAGAAGAGTTGGATGGATAGATCTTTTTAATATCAAATATGGTATAATAATTAATGGAGTTGAAAAAATAATTATTACTCTTTTAGATGCTCTTCAAGGAATTACTCCTTTAAAAATCTGCACAGCATATGAATTGAATGGTAGAATTCTTGAAAGCTGGCCAATACATTCTGAAATTATTGAAAAATGTAGACCAATTTATAAAGAATTCGATGGTTGGGATTTAAAAACATCAGAAGAATGGTCTGAAATAGCAAAACAAGGATATAACGCATTACCAGAAACTATGAAAATATACATTGAAGCAATTCAAAATGAATTACAGACAGAAATCGCAATAATTTCAGTTGGTCCGGATAGAAACGATACTATTGTATTAGATGAAAATCTCTTTTGAGAATCTGTATATTTAATTCTCTTTTTTTATTATTTTTTAAATTTTATTAATAATTTAAGATTCTATTTAAAGCATACTAAGCCAAAGCGATAAATATAGTTAACAGGAGGCCATTCTATAATAATGTTTAAATTCTTCACAGTTTTATCTACATTAATCCCTACAGCTTCCATTGAATACCTTTTTTTGTTAGGATAACGACAAGGATCCCCGCTATCGTAAGTACATATTTTTTTACAAATTCTACAATGGCCATCCCATAAAACAAGTTTATCTTTGAAATTGTATTGAAATTTGTCTAAAAACTGGTAGATCTCTTTTTCTAGATAATCTCGAACGTAATTTCTTCTGAAAATAGAAGATCTTATTCTATCTTCACTTCTTCTAGGGTGTTTTGCTTTAATTTCTTTTACATATGCTTCTACATCAAATTGATGATACAATAGGTAAATTTTTTTATATTTAGAAACCTCTTCTTCTAAATATGGAGCTTCAGGAGGGCAAGTCCATGAATGTCCGTAATATGGACACTGAAATTTAGGATTATTACAATAGGTTTGGACCTCTGGATCAAAAGCAATTTGATCGAACGAGATTTCCGAATAAGGCATTAATTTCCACTTCAGAGTTTACTTCACAAAAATAAATTATAGAAGTCAATTAAAAATTATCTTTATATTTTATTACCGTTCGAGATAACTTTCACTCGAATATTTCAATACAATTATATTTGCTATCAAAATTAAGGCCCCTCCTATAATAGTATAAATTGAAAAAATTTGGAGAAAAATAATTGTATTTATAGTTGCCACAACTGGTTCAAAAAAGGCCAATATTAAGATATTCCCCCCCTTATCATTTTTAGTTCCAACATTATGTAAAACAAAAGCTAATGCAGTTGGGATTAAACCTAATAATAAAGCAAGAATTAAATCAATTAAAATTAATTTAGGAAGATCTTCAAACCCTATTGGTAAAAATATGAAGACTAAAAACAGTGTGTGGAACCAAGCTAAAAAAATATCAAAATCTCCTTTTGTATGCAAATTTTCTACATTATTACTCCTTTTATTGTAAATAATCTTTTTACAAAAAACAAAAATAGCTAATGTGAATCCAGAAAGTAGTCCTATTAATAACCCCAGAGAAAAAGCTTCTGCTTTCCAAACTTCCATAATAATCGCTACACCAATAATCGCTAAAATGAAGCTTATAATAGTTATTTTTGACACTTTTTCCATCTTTGACAATATTATAAAAATAAGGACAAAAATTCCACTTGTATAAAGCAAAAAAGCAGCAATTGCATAGCCATATATAGTAATACTAAAAAAATAAAAATAGACAATAAATGGGTAGATTAACCCGCTAATTATTAAGGGCTTCCAATGTAATTTAAAGGATTCTTTCAAAAATTCTTTTGAGAATGAACGAGATTTTGCCATAAATAATGTTAGAAAGATGGTTCCAAATATTCCTCTTAATATAACAATTGTAAAAACTGAATAATGCCCCAATAATGTAACAAATAATCCAACGTTCCCCATAAATATCGCAGATAAAAGCATACTAATTTTAGAAACCGTCGGACTGACTTTATTCTCTTTAGCTAAATCATCCATTAATTAAAAGAATTTTTTATAACTTTAATAGTTGGTTTTTCAAACAAAAACTTTCGAAATAAATGGACTTGTCATAGCATGGAGTAAAGCTTCATATTTTATATCAAATCTTAATTCATCCCCAACTTTATAGTTTTCATTATCTTTTAGATCTACAATGATATAATCACTTGTTGCGCTCATTATTTCAGTATCCTCCTTAGGGATTAGTTTCGTTTCAAGAATATCTTGTCTGCCAGAATTTAAAAGGGCTTGGGTCCTTAATCTATTCTCGTCAGGGAATCTTTTTTTATTCTTAAAAATCGATGGTTCTCCAAAAGCATTCGTAGTAATAATTCCCTTAGGAAATAGTGGTTTCCTTTTTAATTCAACAATCTCCGCAACAAAGGTAAAAGCATCAGTATAAAGTTCTGGGAGGGGAGTTTCATAAATACCACCTACTCCTAATAAAATGGCTGTGCCTAATCTTAAATTATTAATTAATCCGATATTATCAGTGGACATTAGCCAATCGAAATTGGCGGAATTACCACCTGAAACAAATTCGAAATTAATTCCTTTCTTATCTTGAATTGTTTCAGCTATTTCTGAGAAAGCTTTCATATTTTTCTCATCAGGAATCACACCCGCAAAGCATTTGAGATTTGTCCCTATGCCTCTTAATTCAACACCCTTTAATTTCAGAACGTGGTCTACAATATTTTCCAAATCTTTTGGCATTATTCCTTCCCTTAAATCCCCCATCTCAACCATAAGGATTATTCCATGTTTTTTATTTTGCCGTATAGATTCTTTAGAAAGTTTCTTAATTATAAATAATTCGGTATTTAAACTAATATCCGAATTTTTAATAACAGAGGGGATTTCCTTTAGAGAGGGGTTTCTTATTAATATAAAGTGAGCATTTATGCCTTCTTTTCGCATTTTAATAATGTTTTCAATTCTAGAATCTCCTAAATAGCTTATTCCAGCTTGTACTATCTTTTTAGCAATTGTAGGATTCCCTAATATAACTTTGGTTACACCCATAATTGAGATGTTTTTTGAATTTAATGCTTCTTTCAAAACCTTCGCATTATGATGGATTTTTTTTAAATTAATTTCTAAGTAGGGCACTTTCCATCGTTAATTCAATTTTTAGTTTTTCGAATTTATATAAGTCAAAAGGGATAAGAATTTTATGTTTATGAAATTTTCTTATTCAGAATTAATTTCATTTGGAGCTTCTTTAAATTCGCCGTTTTGAATATCTTTATCTAAATATACATAAATTAAAACGGCACCAATAATAAGTAGCATTATAAAAAGATCAATACCCACCATAGAAAGAATAAAAACTGTTAATGCAGCAGCAATTATTATTGTATATAAAATAACTTGATTTTTAGTTAAATTTGCTTCATTTACTTTCATATCTTTATAATGGTCCTTGGTTTGCTCTTTATTATTCTCTGATTCCATCATATATTAAGAATTAACTTTAGTTTATTAACATTGATAAATATTCTAAATTGTTAGTAGGAAGGTTTTTATTTAAGGATTAATCAATACTAGCTCCACAGTTTGGGCATATAACTGTATCTTTCGCGGAAGCTCCACATATTTTACAAAATTTAAATGATGCCCTTTTTTTTGGAGGTTTTAATTCAGTAATAGATTTTTTTTCCTCTATATATTGTGGTTCCAAAACTTTAATTGGTTGTTTTTTTAGCTTAGATCCGATTTCTATTTCTCTCCCAAAAAAACCCCCAACCTTTATTTTTTTTATTGGAGGCGGAGGTGGGAGTTCTTGAAGATCAATCTTTAATTCACTTATAGTTTGCATTACTTTCTTTTCTAATGGTTGTTCTAGTTCATGTTTTTCCTCAATAGGTTGTTTATTTTCTAATGGGGGGGGTTCTAAATATTCACCTACTTCAATTTCTTCTTCTACAATTTCGGCGCTTATATCTCCTTCTGCTTCAATATTTTTTTCTACAATTTCTGCGTTTACATCCTCTCCTACCTCAATCTCTTCTTCTACAATTATGGCGCTTATATCTTCGCCAGCTTCAATTTCTTCCTCTAAGATTTCTTTTTCAGGGATTTTTAAAATCTCTTTTTCTTCTAAATCTTCTTCATAAATTAAATCAACGTAATCCTCGTCTAATTTTAATAAATTCTGACATTTAGGACAACGAAAAATATGTTTAAAACCAATATTATTAGAAATTGAATAATGTGCTATGCAACAATTATGAAATTTTGCATTACAGTTATAACATTTATGTATTTCATCAGAATATGCTTTGCAAATGGGACATAATTCAAATTGACAAATTGAGCAATTTATTTCATCTTCCGGGTCAAGAGAGATTAGATCAACTGCCAATCTCTCGTAAAAAAATTTATCTTCTTCTAAAACCTGTTCCTTCTCTGGTTTTATTATATTGAATCCTTGTTTACTCTTAACTAAAGAGCCAAGAACGTCGCTGAACTGATTACTATTACAATGAAACGTACCTCCGAGAGTTTCGCTGGTAATAACTTTTATTTTTACATCATCTTCGTAATATTCGGCCTCTCCAACTCGAACAATATCAATGAAAGTTAAAAATTTTTTCGATTTAGTAATTAAATCGTATACGGCTTGCTGATACTCATCTGAGCGTTTTGATGGGGTATCGGAAAAAATAATTACTTGATAAATTTTCTTAACTTCTCTACTTTTCCTAAAAATATATGATAGTATCTCAAAAAGCCCGTTTTCTATATAGCTTTGGTTTTTTGGTCTTGTTTCCCATTTTTCTTCAATTATTTTAATGATAGAATTAACATCTTTGCTATCATATAGAGTTATAGGATTATCTTCTTCTTGAAATATGACTATACCATATGAAGAGTCTATACCTAATTTATTTTTATTTTCGATAAATGTATTAATTTCTTTGATTAGACCTTTTTTACCAATATATTCTGTTGTCAAATCAATATATAATATAACCTCTTCGGCGTTTATAGTTTTTATCTCCGTTGTCATCGTACCATCAAATATTTTTTTTAAAAATCTATATTATAAGTGAAAGATGTTACTCTTCTTATTTAATCTTAATTTAAAATCAATTCCTAAAATCATAACAAATTAGAAGTGGACATTTTAGTTTGGCAAACTATGCATAAATTAATAGAGATCCTTTAAGTTAATATTTAAATAAAAAAAGAATAAATTCTTTTCGATAAAAATAAATATTTTTATATTAAAAATTAATAATTTCTTTTGAAGAAATTTAAAATATGGAAAATTGTTTTAAGAGGATTGGAAAATTAAATGGAAGAATTTTTAAAACAACTAAAACTCTCAGATGAAGCTATTAAAATTTACAATGAATGTTTCTTAAAATCACCATTAACTTATAATGAATTATATTCCCTAGTTTCTGATTTATCTCCTGATGATTTTAAAAATATTGTTGATGAGCTTATTGATCATGATTTAATGGTTCAAATAACACCAAGAAAACCTGAAATTCTTGTTCACTATATGATTATTCCTCCAATTAAATCTATTTTAGATTATTATTTAAATCTTCCCTCTAATTTGAATAATATCCAAGAAATTATTCATAAATCGATGTTAAATTCATTAGATCGGATTTTTGAGGAAAGTGAAGTAATTGAAATAGATTCCATTTACAATCAATTTCAAGATATCTTTAATGATTTCTCAGAAGATGCCTTGATTCAAAAACAGGATGTCGAAGAAATTATAGCTGACATTGAAAAATTTAAAGAAACTGAAAAGATATTATCTGAATTAAAAGAAATGATACCAGCCTTCTATCAAAACATTATGAGTGTTCTTCTTCCACAAATTACAACTTTATTAAAAGAGCTACCAAAACTAAAATATAACATAATTGATAAAATAAAAGTAGTAGAACTCAAGAAAAAGGAAGGGGAAGTTATTAATATTATTGAAGATCTATTTAAAGCAGAGATACAAAAGAGGTTAGAAGATTTAATTTTACATTTAAAAAAATCAATTCAAGAAGAATTTAAAAAAATTGAAGAGAGCATTGAAAAAATAACCATAGAGCCAATTGAAACTAAAATTAAAGAGAGCTTCCAATATGTAAACGATTTCAAATTATTATATCTAAATGTAATAAGTAATTTTGAGGCAATAATGAATAAACTTCAGAAAATGATAGTAAAGAAAAAGGAAAGCCTTAAAAGTAATTTACAAAAAGCAGAAAATCTTGTATTAAAAAATATAGATTCTATTATTCATGATTCTATGAATCAATTTTCAGGATTGAGCAAACTTATGGAAAGTATAATACACCAATTTGAAAATAAAAGCATCTATTCTGAAAAAATGAGTATTGATGATCTTTGGTTAATTAAAAGCAAATCTAGATTATTAGAAGAAATTACAAATATAATTACTAATTCAAAAGGAGAAGTTATACTTATCATTCCTAAAATTGAAGAATTTTTAAATATTGTACAATTTCAAAATCTTCCTACAAATCTTAGAATCAAAATAGCCTCATCAGACGCTCACATGAATAGCTTGGTGAAGAGCTTTAAGAATATAAAAAATTTAGAATTTAGGAACATTCAAAACGAGAACCGAATTGCTCTGAAAGGAGATAATAATAAAATAATAATTTGTTTAGTCAACAAGGACTCAAAAAACCCATTGGAGAATTTTATTGGTATTGGAAGTAATTTCAAGCCTTTAATAACCATATTAACCCCCATACTCGAAGCAACTTGGGCTACTGCGAGTGGTGAAACAGTATCGACCAACGAAAAAAAAAAATCCGCAAAAATAAAAGTACCACCTCAGAAAATGCCCCATATTGAAAAAACAGAAGCCCAAAAAATTCCATTTGCTTATGAATCTCCAGTTGGTTCTGTTGAGACGCAAACAACTGAATCAACTCAAGACAATTTTGTATCAAATATTCAACCAAAACCTGGAGATGAATTAGGAATGCAAATTAATAATGCGTTTAACTTATTAATTCAAAGATTAAAAACAGCTACAGGCGAAGAATTTAGTAACGAATTACAAAAAATCGCTGACCTTATTTTAGAGAAAAGAGGCTTTTCCGTTACGTTGCATAAAATGAGAAGTCTAATTAATAAATATAAAGAACAATTGGCACCTATTATTAGTCAAAAGGAAAGAGAAGAAATATTTGAAGAAATAGAAGAATTTAAGATGAGATTATTATAAAAAGATAAAAGAAATATTAAGATTCTTTAAAATACTGATTTTTTGATTATGTAGAACCGTCAATCTTTTTTTTAGGCTCCAAAAAAAAGCCTATTATAAAGTAGATAATTAAAATAAAAAAAGATACAAAAAAGAAAAGACTAATGCCAATTGAAATCTCAAAATTGGGAGACATTAGACCTATGATTCCTAAAATAGGAGCAATTGGGGAGAGAATAAGGACTATAATGTAGACATTTTTATTTTTTTCACCAAACCTAATATGAGTTGTGATATTAAACCATCCAATTAATATCATGAAAATTGGGATTAAATAGTAAGAAAATAGTGGAAAAGGATAACTTATACCACCTAAACCAAATGCGAAAAAGTAATTTCCATAAAAAAATGCTATTATCGTTAAACAGCTCATTGGAGTAGGAACTCCTGTATAACCTAATTCACTCTCGGTTGTTATATTAAATCTTGCCAATCTAAGTATTGCAGCAAGAGCAAAACAAATACATCCAATCATTAGAACACAATCATACAATTGACCTGTTCTAAAAGCTTGATAAATTAAAACCGCAGGTGCAATTCCAAAAGTTAGGGAATCGCTGAGCGAATCTAATTCTATACCAAACTTATTTAGTGTTCCAGTTTTACGAGCTATATAACCATCCAATAAATCTGTACCAAGGGAAATTGTTATCAGAAAAAATCCCCACGAGATAAAAAATCTTGAACCCATTAAGGCGCAGATGAGTGCTAGTATTCCCAAAGTTGTTCCTGTTAGCGTGATATAATCTTTTAGTTTTAAAAGTTTTGGAATACTCGTCATTATAATCTAATAATTTTTATTTTGTTTTATTTATTTATTTAAAACATTTTCTGATTATAACATTTTCTAGAGAATTTAATATACCTTTTTCTCCTTAGCTTAAATTTAAAAGAGATTATTCCCTTTTGTTGATCAAAAATCATTTATTTGCAATGTTCTAAAAAGAAAAAGAGTGGTAAGAAAAATATGCATTGTCCAAATTGTGGAGTAGAAATTAGAAAATCTGACCAAAAATTTTGTGAAAAATGCGGAACTGAATTATCTATAATAAAAGAAGAAAAAGAAGAAAAAACTGAAAGTCTAACAGCAGCACCATCTCAACAGGTACCACACAGTTTTCCTGGAGGATTATTTGATATCAACCGAACTTATTACGTTCTAAAGGAAAAGTACTGGGACTGGGGGAGCGGTGATATTTTGGATGATAAGGGTCAAATTATCGGTAAAATGCACCGGAAAATCTTTAGCATCAGAAAAAAAATTGAATTATGCGAGGTTGATGGAACCGTATCAGCTACAATACATGAGAAAATAATAAGTGCCCGCGGAGCTCAAACTTTAAAGGATGCTGAAGGGAATATGATAGCACGAATCAAGAAAAAGATTCTTACATTATTTAAACCAAAATTCTTTTTAACCGACCCTGATGGGAATCGATGGTACGAAGCAGATGGAAAATTTATGGGATTCTCATTTAAAGTAAAAGATTTATCAACTGGAAAAATTGTTGCTGAAATTGAGAAAGCTGACCGTTGGAGGGACGTATTCCTTGGTGGAATGTTTGATTTTAAAGATACATATGCACTCCGAATTTTAGATAAAGAAACTGATAGACGAATTCTTCTGGGATTTGTTCTGAGTATAGATAATGTTATGCATGACCATTAGATCTACCTTTTATTTTTTTTAGGCTTCACGAACAATCAGTAAACAAATAAAATTTTTATATTTCTAATTTATAAATTCTTTAAAAGAATACGATTAAATTTTCACAGCAATTATTTATTAATGAATCATAAGTATTTAATGCGAAAATGACCGAAGCCTACAAAAATTTTATGGTCTATGAGCTCGATGATTCTGGCGAAAGAATTAGATTAGATGTAACAGAAGGAGAATTTCGCGAAAATAATGGAATGAATGTCTTGCACCCAGAACAGGTTGCGGTCATAGTAAAAGAGGATATAAGAAGAATATATATTTGGAAAGGTTCAAAATCGGCTGTTCGAAAACGCTTTATAAGTTCTCGAGTAGCAAGTCAGCTTCAAGACGAATTAGTTCAACAAGCATCATTCCATCGATGCAAGATAGTCTCTGTAGATCAAGGCGATGAAGTAGAGGAGTTTTTAAACACATTTCATTTTACTTCTATGCCAGTTACAGAAAAACTGGCAGATATGCGATACATACGCAACATCGATCGAGAAAAGATGTTGGAAGCTGGTATTATACCCGATGAGGGTCCAAAATTTGTTAAAGTGGAGAAAATAGAAGAAGAAATCATTACACCCTCAAAAATACAAGATCAAAAGCCAAAAATAGCTATTCCTCCTATAAGTTCTGTATCTAAACCTGTAACTTCACTATCTACTACTCACCGATCTGTTTCACCTCCCATTCGGAAATCTTCAATAACATCAACAATAGAAATGGAACTTACAGTAGAGCAAGAAAATAGAATTAAAGATAAAATTCTTAAAACTGAAGTTCCTAAAGGTTATAAACGACGAAACTTTATTTTGGGACATACGCTATATGGTGAAACTACTAATATACAAGAAACTATTTGGGACAAAGTTGAAAAAGTTCCCGAAGGTATGATTGAGTTAGATTATGAAAAAGTGAGAATTTATTCAGACGCTAAAAGAGGTATAGTTGAAGCAATAGAATTATTGGAAAAGGAGGACGAGAGAACCATAAAAGAAAAGCGTGTTCCTATGAAGAAGGCTATAGCCAAGAAAAAACCAGCAGCCAAGAAAAAACCAGCAGCCAAGAAAAAACCAGCAGCCAAGAAAAAAACTCCCAAAAGATCTTCTGGAACACGGA
>JBHLJY010000025.1:0-1270 GCA_048887225.1 Candidatus Hodarchaeota archaeon | reverse complement strand
AGCCAAGAAAAAACCAGCAGCCAAGAAAAAACCAGCAGCCAAGAAAAAAACTCCCAAAAGATCTTCTGGAACACGGAAATTACCCAAAATCCCTAAAGCTTAATTATTTCAGAACTTAAAAAAGAAAAAGATATTTTTTTATGTTAATTAAATTAAACCAGTTAAATTGTATTTAAAAAAGTGAAAAAATAAGGATATTTAAAGCAAGTGATCTTCTAGGTCTTTTTCCTCTTCTTTATCATTCTCAATTACTTTATCCTCTTCTCTCTCTGAGGCTTTTCCCTTTTCCATTTTTTCTTCTTTAACCTTTTTTTTTATTTTTTTCAAACCTTCTATTGCTTCCTTTCTCACTTCAGGAGATTCATCTTTAAGAGCTTTAGCTAAGGCTTCTAAAGAATAAGGGTGATGGAGATCTCCTAATTCATCAACCGCTTCCCTTCGGACCTCTGGATCGGGATCATGCAGCATAATATAAGTTAATACACCTAAAACTTTCTTATCTCCAAAATTTCCGAGAGTGTCAACAGCTTCTTTCCTAACTTCAGCATTGGGATCTTTAACAGCGGTTATCGCTAATTGTTTAGATATTTCGTCCGAAGTGCCAATTGCTTCAATGCGACTGAGATCTACGCCACAAAATTTACAAAAATTATGAGTGATTTTTATAACTCCTCCACATGCAGGACACACTCTTTGAGTATTGAAATCTATAAATTCTGGATTCCCTAGATTATTTTGAGATTCAGATGGATTTCTGATCTTGTATGGATTTCTTTGAGGATCCGGGATAAAATCCTTTTTTGCCATTCATATCACTTAAGTATTTTGTAATTCATTTAGTTCAAAATTTTTTATAATATATATATAAACTTGATATTATAAAATAATTTGGAGTCCAATTTTTTAATTAGCCATTAGAGACCGATAATGAATATAAGAAAAAAAAAAATAGTATTTTTTAAGCAGAAGTATAGGCAACCCAAGCTACAATCGCCATAAGAATTACAATGGCTAAAACAATAGCAATTATTGAAAAAATTAATCCAACTATACCCGGTGCTTTTGAATCGTTTGTAGCTATCCCTATTATTGATAATATAAAAGCTACAATTCCCAGCACCAGACCAATTACAACTGTAATAATAAGAAGACTCAAGACACATGCTATTAGTCCGAAAACTAAGCCTAAGATTCCAGTAGCATTTCCCATTTATTTCACCATCTTTTTTTTTTTTTTTTTTTGTTAAAATATTTATTAGTAGTGATTGTA
>JBHLJY010000024.1:2543-38501 GCA_048887225.1 Candidatus Hodarchaeota archaeon | reverse complement strand
GTTGATCATTATATGAATTAAAAGTATTTAAATGTATTACATTTTATTACAAGTCATCAATATTAGAGGAATAATATTGAGCAAGTGTAAAGAAAAGTATCACAAGGAAAAAAATTAATTTTTTTATAGGCATGTTTTAAAATGCAAATCTTTATTTTCCTCTAAGATCTAATTTTTTCCATAAAATAAAAATTTTAATAAAAATTCTGAAATCTTTAATCTAATCATATATTTCTTGATTTTGGTTATAATTCTTTACAGAATATTCTTAGTCTTAATAATTTTCATTAAGAAAATATTTTAATAGATCAATGGTGTAATACATTGCAAAACATTTGCACACAAGTTTATAAGCATCGATTCCCAATTAATATTTAAAAATAATTTAAAAATCTAACCAAAGTGAAATAGAATTGTCAGAAAAATCTTTTAAATTTGAGATCAACCTAAAAAACCTATCCCTTGGAATTGTAAGTGGTATAATCATCTTTCTTGGATTATACTTATATATCTTAGTTATAAATGGACGGCTAAACTTTGAAAATAGTCCTGCACCTCGACATGAACGTGGATTATATATCATTGTCTCCTGGATTCTTATCTGTTTACCTGCTCTTATTTTAGCTCCAAATAAAAGCGGAATTATACTCGCAATTGCTTTAGCTGTTGGATTATATCTTAGTTTTGCTGTCACTGTTGGAACTTTTATGATATTTGATGCAAGTTCTTTTATAGATATTTCTATTGCAATAAAAATATTGATTATACCAATTATTTTTATAATCATAATCATTGTTCTACTCTATAATGCAGTTGCGGGACAGGAATTCTTCAGATCAGTTATTTTCTCTGGTACTTTGCTCGGTTTTGGTGCCTTAGGTTGGTATACAGGAATGTTAATGTAAAAATAAAGGAGATGAAGATGAAAATGAATTTTTCAAAAAGAAAGACAAGTCTTTTAGTTACTTTTGGAGTAATTCTTTTAGCTCTCTCTATTTTTTCTACTTTTACTCAAATTCAAGATAAGAGTGTAAATTCTGCTTTTCAAACACCTAATACTATTGAAAACAAACAACCTAAATCTGCAGGATCATGGTCTTTCGAATCAGCCATAGTTATAAATGCTACTGGCGATGGTGTATCGAATTATAATTGGACTACAGCTTCTGCAGAAGAATGGTGCAGTGGTTCAGGTACGGAAGGAGATCCTTATTTGCTTGAGAATATGACAATTTCAGTTAATAATACTGGAGCAGGATTACAAATTCTAAATTCTGGTGTCTTTTTTACTCTACACAATGTAACCGTTACTAATGTGAATGCTACTGGCGATGGTTTATCTCTTTATAATGTAGAAAATGGTACCGTTAATACTTGTTATTTCTCTAATAATGGTAGAGATGGGATCATAATGGAGAATGTTAATATAACAACTCTAACAGGGGTTACAGCAACAGGGAATGGAGATGATGGTTTACACATGATAAATAGTGTTGTAAATACTATCGGGACCTGTAATTTTAGTGTGAATGGAGATGATGGTGGATACTTAGCGAATTGTACTTATAATGGGATCTCAGGGAGCTATTTTAGTACAAACTTAGATGGATTATATTTAGAAGATTCAGACTCTAATAATATGACAATCCAAGCCAACTTTAACCTTAGAGGGTTGGTCTTAAATGATTCTGATGACTGTATTATAACTGGTGGAGAATTTAAAAATAACACTGTTGTAGGAGTTTTGATTTCAGAGGATAATGGAGATAGTGTAAACAATACAATTTATTTTAATACTTTTGAGAATGATGCTGATAATGGCGCTGAGCCTGATGCTGTGAATGCTGTTGATAATTCTACTCTACCCAATGCGTGGGATTATGGAACCATCGGGAACATCTGGAGTGATTATAGCGGTGTTGATGAAAATGATGATTCCATTGGCGATACCCCTTATAGTATTGGCGGTACTGCTGGAGCAGTTGATAATTACCCTATATTTAGTGATGGTCCTGAACCAGTAATAATACCTGCACCTAGTGTCCATTCTGATTCTGACGATACAACCAAAGAAACTAGTGCAACAGCAATCATTTTATTTGCTGTAATATTTGCGGGTGTACTTGGAGGGTTGTTGGTTTTATCTAGGTTCATTAGGATTTCTCCAAAAACAAAGCGAAAGTGATCTTTAAAATTCTAAATCTAAAACACTTTAAAAGGGTAATTTATGAGGAACTGTTATTATGCTTATCTCGGATTTCTTTTCGGGTTAATTGGTTTAATATTCTTGCCTTTAGGATTTAAAGTGTTTGCTTTTTTTTTCCCTGCTATTTTTTTATGTATATCACTTAATTCTGAGGAGTATAATTTTAATTTAAAATTATTTTTGGTTATTTTATTTCCTTTTATCTTTATTCCACACCAGATGTTTACACTTGATGCATCTCAAACATTTGATGCAAACGCAATGCAGGGCTATGTAAACACTGGAATGAAAATAGTAGTCGTTTTCGTCTACTATGGTATTCCTTTCCTTTTTACAATCATGATTATAATTGCAATAATTATGGGAAAGGTCAGCTCTGCTGCTAAGTTATTTGTAAAAGGATTATTGCTAATGGGTGCACTATTTATTGTATTATTTGTATTAGTAGTAATTGGTGCTGATCCAACAGGAGGAACAATTGCAGATATAGGAAAGTTTTATATTTCTTTAATTAATTTCATAATTTCAATTCCTTCAATGATTTACAATCTAATTAGAAAACTTTTAGATATAATTAATGAAATATTAAGCGGATTAGAAGACCTATTTAAAGCTTTAGATCCAGGGGGTAATTATGAATTTGGCGAAATACCAACTCTCCCTTCTCTTGAATCAAATGATATTAATCTTTCATTAGATTCTTCTTATCAAGAATTAAATTCAATGACCTATACAGAGCGAATTTATGCGATTCATGATATGCTTCCTACTGTTATAACATGGGCATGTCTAATTTTTGCTATTTTTATGACTAAACCAAAGATGGAAAATTATCTTGTAAAAAAAATTGGTGACCTCTTTGGAAAGGATAAGGAAAAGAAGGAAAAAAGACACTTTTCTGATGTGGATTTAGGAATGTACGTAATCCTAGCATTCATTCTTTTTTTCGGATGGTTTTTATTTTTAAGCTATGGAAGGAATTTTGGACATGATCCAGCCACCGATTATATTTATTTAGGTTATTTTGGAATATATTCTGTTATTATTGTTGCATGTGTATTATCATTAACCACAAACGAGAAGATCTTTTATGAACGGTCAACTGCCAAAAATACTCTATTTGGGACACTTCTAGGAGTTATAACATTAAGATTAATTATGTCATTCTTTACACAACAGACCTTAAATGCATATTCTAACGATGAATTGCATCGGGATATATCTTATGTGGCAATTCAGGTTTTATTTGTGGCTCCAGCAGAATCTTTATTCTTTTTCGTTTTTTGTCCTGGATTGGTCTTTGGTATTATTTTACAAAAAGTCAATAAAAAAGTTAAAATAGAATATGAATCGGATAGACAGAGAAAATTAGCTTCTATCGAAGGTCAAAAAGAAACATGGAAAAAAATCCTAAAAGCACCAGATGTTCAAAAGAACAAAACATTATTTGCTTTAATCCAATATACGGTTGATTATTTGGAGAAAAAAGAACAAAGAATAAAAAATAAAGTTCCTGTGATATATCTCCAGAAGAAAGCTGTGTTAGGTAGAAGGAATCCCGCAATTTTATTTATTGCATTTGGTGTTTTTTTACCTGCATTTGGATTTTCGTTATTACATTTCCCTATGTTAAATTATAATACAGGGATCTCATTTGTAGAATTTTATGTTTGTGGATTATTTGGTATTCTATTTTGTGTAGGCCTTTTTTTCATATTACTTCATATGAGTTCAGGTTATCAATCAAGTATCTGGGCCCATGCAGGGTATAATATTTTCACTGTAATGTTCGTTTTAGCTACTCTCGGGGTGTAGAAAAATGAAAAAACAGACAAAGAGAAAAATTGAATTAATTCTAGTTAATGGATTAATCTTTTTTATCCAAATAGTATTTTTTACATTTATACATGAATTTGGGCATTATCTCTCTGCAGTATTATTAGGATTTAAAAATGTGGAATTGTTTATTCATCCTCTAGGAGTGGCGACAGCCATTTCTGATCCAATCGTATATGATGCAAATGCATATAGAATTTTTGCTGTTAGTGGGAGTCTTTTTGATTTACCATGTATTTTAATTTCTTTATATTATGGAAAAAAGAAAAGGATTCTTGGGAGTTATTTTGCTTCTTGGGTGATGCTCTTTGTTGAAGAATTGAGTTGGGCTATAAGTCCTATTATCGAATGTGGGGATGGATATTTATTATTAAAACATACTCCAGATTTAAATTCTGAATTATTTATATTAACATTTTTTACGATTTTCGTATTTTCATTTATTTTATTTAATTTAGATTTTCATAATTATGTGAAAAAAGGGGTGATCAATTTAGAAAAATGAAAGTAAAAAAAAGAAGTATAAAAAAAGGTTTTATTTTAGCTCTTCTCATATCTTCTATTTTTATATCTACTTTATTGTTTCTTGTAAACAATTCTTTGGCTAGTAAACAAAATGATGAAGATATAGAAACCACAATACATTGCACTTTAAAAACAGATTCAACTGAGATCCATTCAACTTTAATGCAAGCAGGAACATATACATTTTGGGATGAACCAGAATTAGATATTGGGCCTTTTTCTCATGATTCTACACGAATTGATGTCTCAAATATTCAACTTCCAATTTATAATAGTACAGATTCATTTTCCTATAATAAAACTGATGGGTTGACAGGTAATTTTACATTAAATACAACAGATGGAATAAATGGTTATACACTTTCTGCACAATTTGATACAACAATCCAAGTAAATATTACTTTTACAAGAAATTATTCTTGTTTTAGTGGACTTATAGAATCTTATAGTGTTGGCACACCAGCTGAACTTTATGATATAACTTGGGATGGAAAATATTTTTATTTAATGGATAGAGAATATAAGAGAGTTTATAAATATCCTTCAGATTTTAGCAGTTATATAACTTATTATAGTATTCCAGCTACAAACACACCACTTGGAATAGTTTGGGTTGGAGGATATTTTTATATTACAGATGATATTTATGACTATGTTTTTAGATATAATTCTGATTTTAGCAGTTATATTACATATAATATTGGGAGTATTAGTGGACCAGGGACTTATTATGGAATTTGTTATGATGGAGAATATTTTTATGTAATAGATCAGAATATAGATGAAATTAATAAATATCCTTCTGATTTTAGAAGTGAAATTGCATCTTATGATGTTGGAGCATTAGGTGGGAATGATTTTCCATATGCAATAGAGTGGGATGGAGAATATTTTTATGTTACAGATGGTGATGCATATGTTTATAAATATCCTTCAGATTTTACTGAATATACTTCTTATAATCTTTATGAACTTAGTGGAGATGAAAGCAGTGAACCAGTTGGTATAGCTTGGGATGGTTTTAGTTTCTATATACCAGATATTTATGAACATAAAGTTTATAGATATCATCAAGGATCTTTATTTGATGTTTATGTAAGTAATTTTACTTATCAAAAATTAGGTGTTGATTATTATGAAAATTTTACATTATTATATGATTCGAGTATTTCTAATTTAAATACATCTGAAACAAGTGGAGATGCTATATTTTATTTTGATTCAAGTATGTTCTCTCAATATGATTATATCAATGATATAATAGTTCCAGAACAGAATTTAACTCTCATTTTTGATCTTTCACTTCCAAATGTACAGATTAATATGACTTTAGTTATATTATATTCTTCTAATACATGGAGAGTAGCAACTGAGGTTGCTTTAACAATTAATGGGGAAGAGTGTATAGATTCTACATACAATTCTGGATTTGTTCTTTTAAGTACATATCCTCCATCTTTATTAATTACCACCACAGAGGCAGTCTATTTTAGGTTAAATATTACTGTGGATTTTACTTTTACATTTGATTTAGAAATAATTTCTAAAACTTATTTAAGAAAAAGATTCAAACTTGAATCAGATCATCTAATTTATATAGAACAAATGGTTTTTGATTCTAATTTGAATATTAAAAAAATCTATTTAAACAATCTTGACAAGGGAAATTCTAATCCTTGTTCTCTATCTCCCCCTGTTTCGCAAGATACAGGAAATATCTTTCTTTTAGAGATTATCCTTATTGAAGAAATTTATCTTCCATTACATTATTTATATAATTCTCTTGGTTCTGGTACTTCAAATATTTATTTGAGTGGCATTTCAAATATACTAACTTATTATAATATAAACGGAAATCATTTATATTCTATTATTTTACCTTCTGGATGGAATCCTGAACATGCGAATCTTACATTTAGTAATCTGGAGTATTTACCAGATTACACACCAGATTATAGTCAAGATCAATCTGGATATAGTTCTGGTTCTGGTTCTTATGGTAATGAAGATGTGAGTTGGAGTCAGAGGTATTATCAAACAAATCAGAATGGAAGTTTTCTTGAAGATTCTGATGGTTCTGGATATGAAAATGTCTATTCAGAATATTTCAATACTTTAAATACTTATATGTCTCACAATTATGGTGGTCTAGATGGTTATAATAGCACTTATACTGTTTCAGATTATTTATATATGCAAAATAAATTTCCTCAAGAGTTAAATTACGAAGATTGGACAAGTTGGGTTCATACTTATAATTCAGAATATATTTCAAGTTCATTTGATAATACTGGAGTGAATTTAACTTCTATATTAAATGTTGGTTCGGATTCGAGTGTTCCATCAAATACCAGTTTTAGTTTTGTAAATGGAACACAAACTCAAAATGGTTCATTATGGGATATTGATTCAGATTATTCTATTTTCAATGCTGGTTTTATAGAATGGAATTATACTGGAATTAGTGTTAGTGCTGGTGATGGAGATCCTCTTGGAATGACCACAAATGGAACTCATATTTTTATAACAGGGAATCAATTTAATGCTATTCGTGAATTTGATGAAAGGATGACATATGTAACTAGTCACGATATTTCGAGTGAAACAGGGACTCCATTTGCTATTTGCTTTAATGGAACACATTTTTTTGTAGGAGGAAATACAGAAGACAGATTTTTTGTCTATGATTCTGATTGGGATTATACAGGAGTTAGTCATGATGTTTCTGGACAAGATGGGACTCTTCATGGACTGGCATGGAATGGAACACACTTTTTTTTTAAAGGAGGAGCTAATAATAAGATTTTTGTATATAATTCTACTTTTGATTATACAGGGATTAGTTATGATGTTTCTGGACAAGATGGAAATGGTATTGGAGTTTATTTTAATGGAACACACTTCTTTATGGTTGGTTATGAACATCTTTCTGTTTTTATCTATGATTCTAATTGGGATTATACTGGAGTAAGTTATTATATTGGTCATGGGAAGTATCCAATGGGTATTTCTGCGAATTCAACTCACTGGTTTGTGGTTGATAGAACTGCTGATGCCATCTTAATTTATTCTAAAAAATCTGATTTAGAGTTGAATTTTACCTCTGAATTTACCTTTGCAACCACAGGGATGCAAACAAATGATACAATTGATTTTATTCAGTTATATTATTCTCAAAAAACAAATGAATCAATTGAAATTAGTTTTTCGATATGGAATTGGGTTAATTCTGTATGGAATTTAGTAAATAGTTCTACTAATAAAGATAATTTTTATAATCTTTATTTTACATTGAATTCGAGTCATTATGATGGGAGTAATACAATAAGATTAAAATGGTATGGCTATAATGCAACTGATTTTGAATTGTATATCGATAAATTGAGTGTTCTGGTAAATTGGACAAAAACGAGTGGAGAAATCTATAGTACAATTACAAAGGAGATTGATTTTACCTTTTTAGATCGGTATGATGGATATAGTAGTTATCAGAAATTATATAATGTTACAATTGAATTTCAGTATAGATATTCCAATTATACGAAATATAGTGAATTTGCTCAGTTTGATTATGATTCAAACAGTTACACATTAATTAAAGACGAGGCGTGGCATAAGATTTCTCTCGATTTTGAATTTGATTCTTTAAATGTTCCAAATTTTACAGTTATGTTTAATATTACAAATGGACTTTTAGAGTTAAATTCAAACCTCAATTATACCATTTTCTTTAAATGTTTGTTAAATACATCTTATTATGATAATTTTCCAGATAATCTGAATTGGGAATCTCTTGGAGAAACTAATCCTTCTTGGGTTGACTCATCAGAACTCTATGGGGCAGAAGTAATTATAGTAAATTGGCAAGATCATAATAAAGTTCTTAGACTTAATAATGTTGTAGGAATGACTCCTTATATTGTTCATTCTTTTGATACACCAGGAACCAGTGGAACAGTAGAACTTTATATTGGAAGTAGTGATGTTTCAAAAAGCCAACAATGGATCTTTGCCGAACCAACAAAATATAATTTTTTTCTTAGGATAAGTAATTCAAAATTATATTATCTTGATAGTGGTTTTACTGAGCATGAAATTCAATCAGTTGTAAGTAATACATGGTATCATATTAAAGCAGTTTGGAGAGTGGATAATACTTATGATGTATATATAGACAATATTAAAATGATTGATAATATGAATATGGTTCAGAATCAAATTGTTGGGGTTTCTGCTTTACTTGTCCAGACTACTGGAGGTTCAGGAACTTATTATGCTTATACTGATGCTCCTTCTGAAGTTTCTCAT
Organism: Candidatus Hodarchaeota archaeon; assembly: GCA_048887225.1. Lineage (GTDB taxonomy): Archaea > Asgardarchaeota > Lokiarchaeia > Sigyniarchaeales > SOKP01 > LW40-45. The sequence continues at coordinate 29,626 of JBHLJY010000024.1, read as the reverse complement.
CCAAAATATAATGAAGGGGATAATTTACGAATGAGAGAAGTGACAGAAATTTACCAATATTTTAGATATAATCCAATTCTAAATTTAGATTCATTACAGGAAATGAACGGAAATTGGATTCTTAATTTTACATTTAGTTTTGATCCTAGCACAGATGCAGGAATTTATAATTTTTTCAATTCAATTAATCATTCACTTCTACACTTTAATATTTCAATAGAGCATGAATCTGGATGGTCTTCTGTAGTTTATAATTATAATACAACACAATCTGATATATATTTTACCTTAAATATAACTTCTGTATTAAATGGATTAGGAAAAAATAGATTTAAAGGTTTTTATATTGAATTTTATTTAGCAGGTAATCCAAGTAATTTTACATTAGATAATTTAACTTTATATGATTTTGATTCAGATTTTTTTAAAGTTCAAGCAATTTGGATTGATACACTAGTAATTTCTCATCAAGAGGTTTCGGTTTATTGGAAAGCATCAGACAGATATATAGATCATATAGAGATTCATCAAAAATTTGATGATACGATATATTTACTTCATAATGGGACATTATTAAATAATACATTACAATCATTTGAGTTTTCGAATGTTACATGTGGATTTTATGAGCTAAATTTAACTTTTTATGATAATTATTCAAACTGGGAAAAATGGACCTGTAATTTTACTATTTGGAATCGGATTTCAATTAGTACTGGTTATAAAAATCCCTGTTTGATTGGTGAAACTAATACTGTATTTGTTCATTTGGATACGGAATATTCAATAATGGATGTATATTATGATAATTCTACTGATTATATACATCAATATTCTAATTCCAGTTATCCAATTTATGAATATGAGTTCAATTTTACTGTTAATTACAATGTAGAAACAGTTTATAATATCTCTATCCTTGTAATAGGTGAGTATAATGATAGTTTCTGGTGTAATATTACTGGATTAAGTTTTATAGAAAGAACAACAATATTAGACATTAATAATCTCTATTCGAGTTATTATCAGGACGAACAAATGAATATCACATTTGTTCTGAGAGATTTATATAATAACCCACTTCAAAATAAATTACTTAATTATACCATTGAAGATCCAGGAGGAAATTATATTGTTAATGGTTCTGGAATAACAAATAGTTATGGAAATATCACATATAACCTTCCTTTTGATATTTCATATACAATTGGATTTTATCATTTAAATGTGTCCTTTAACGGAACAAAGGACTACACTTCAGGTTGGAAATTACAGAGCTTTCAAGTAAGACCAATTCTAAGAGCAGTAAATAGTACAGATTTCAGTTTAACAGTAAATAATTATCCCGTAGTTAATAATTTTATACAGATTAACTGGACAAATAATTTCACCATTGCAAATAATAATACAGCAACTTTTGACATGAGTATTGTCTTAAAACTAAATTATACACAGGCGATTTCATATACTGGATATTTAACCCATACAAACACATTTGGTGCAACTAGTGATATTCTTTCAATCAAATTTGATAACGCCACTATTTTTAATTATCCTTCTAATTTTACGGAATTTTATTTTGATAATGATAAGAGTTCAAATTATGCCATCTCAGGAAGTAGATTTACAATATCTGATCTTGTTGGAGATACATATTATAATAATAATGATTTCTCGATATTATTTACTCATATGGATACATCTCAGATTGATAGAATACAACTTACAGATGAACCAAGAACAGATATAAACACAGTACAATTTAGAGAATATTTAACACCAAATAGAACATTTTCTTATTGGTATTTTCATAATTCTTTAAATATTTCAACAGTAAGTTTATATCACAATAGAACATCTACAACTGTTCCATATTCTTCTTTTACAATTGAAAATAATAATTACTATTTTGAGAAATCCTGTCTTTCAGAGGATTTCTTTACTGCAAGCACATCATATTGGATTGATTGGGATAATTATGTAAATTTTGAGATCCTCACAGATAACGGGACCTATTGTGAGATAAAGATCACATATCAAGCACCAATAGATATAAATAATGTAACAATTGTTTTGGATTTAAAATCCCAGGGGTTATATGCGGAAAATTGGGATAATAATGCAACACAATCAGATTTGACTTACATTCTTGAATTACCTCATATTAATTTTACAACATCACAGCAAACAATTATCCTGAAAGGGACTTCATCTGCTCCTGTCATTTCCTTTAGTTTTGTTATTAATGAAGATGGGTTTAAAATATCAGATGAGGAATGGAAAATAAGAGAAACAGCCGAAGAGTGGAGGTCAATCAAAAAGGCAAATTGGGAGGACTTGAATGAATATATAATAGGATATTTAGAAATTCCTAAATATTCAGAGGCCTTCAGGGTAAATATTGAATCGGATTGGGAATTAGATGGAATACATTACGGAAATGAATATTATGATATCCAAACAAACGGATATTTTGAATGTGCTGGATTTGGAACAGGGATTACTACAGCTTTTCTTAAATTTAAGACGAATCCTCTCTCTAATTTAAAACGAATAGAATCCTCAGGAGAAGTTGTGTATAAAATATATGCAAAATATAGACTCGATAATATTGATTTTATTTTCTATATTGAGGAAACTGACTATTATAACAAACAAAACATGATCAAGGAATTAGAGGATGAGGTTGATTGTGATAAGATTGTTGAGTATTACACAGTTGAGGACAGAATTTACTATATGATTGTAAATATGGATTTGGACGAAGGAAAGAATGAGATTGTTATTAATTATGAGATTGAAAGAATGGCCAATTATGCCTGGCTTTTCTTAATTATTGCTATTGTTTTGATAGGATTTGGAGTAATATACATTACAATTAGATATACTGATAATAAGATTAAAGACTTTATTAATTTGGATAAAATTGTAAAATATTTCTTCTGGATTAAGAAATCAAAAAGAGAACAATTATTAAAAAAAAACAGATATAAACCAAAAAAAAAAATTAAGAAAATTAAAAAGGGGTGATTATGAAAATGGCTAATCTTGTAGAGGTTTTAGTAGGGATCTTGAATTTTATTTATGCTCCAATGGATTTTATTGTTCCAATCGTATTTTGGTATTGTAGTTCATTTTTACGTACATTAACCGTTGGGATAATAGGAGTATTAACTCTTGCTAAAATCCTGTCAATTCCTGAATCAAAAATCTGTAAAACTCTAAGGGTTTTATTGATTGTTTATTATTTCGGGTATACATTATATAGTTTAGGAATTTTTACAAATTTAACTACGTTAGATATATTAGACTGGGGGACTTTTCTTATGACTATATGTGCACCAATTAGTCTACTTATATTAGGGAGAATTATTTCTAATTTTAAAGTACTGGAGTATAAGGTTTTCAGCTATATTACAGTAATGTTAATCTATTTGCTAATCGGATATTTGTGGTATCTTTTTGCTCCTGATACACTGAATTTTATAGTATTTTTTGTTGTATGGGTTTTAGCACTATTTTTTGTTGTAATAGTTATCATAATTACATTTGCTGGAGGAAAGAAACCAATTGAGCAAAAGTAAATTTGTATTTGGGATGTTTATTTTTGGATTAATCTTTTTTATGGTCCTGAGTATGGGAATTAGAAATATTCCACAAAAGAATTCGAGTTCAAGTGAGAAGGAGAATCCAAATCCAAATCAACTAACGACATCTTCCTATGCTAATAATATAATTATAGATGGGTTAAAAGACGAGGGTTATGATCAGATTTTCACAGGAGAGGGATATCAGCTTTATTATGCTAATAATCGAGATTATCACTATATATATCTTTCAGCTCCATACGATTTTGTTTTAACTGACATGATTACAATAAAGGCCATTATAAATAATCAGAGTTATTCATTTGATCTTTATCCAGGTATCAATAATCCGTTCATAGAAAAGATTTTTGTAAATAACACAGTTGAATTTTCTTTGCCAATGGATATCATTCCTAATAATTTTTGGATTTTAATTAGAGATTATATTTTTGTGTTAAGTGTAGCTCCCCAGATACCCTCAACTAATCCACCCATAACCGATGCTCCTACAGGTGATGATGACGATGATGACGATGATGAGGGGGAAGTTGCTCCAGATGCCCCATCAATCTTTTCTGGTATGATCGCATTTAATAATTGGGGAAAGGATAATTGGTTTTTTATCCTTCTCTGGGGTATTTATGCCGCATTCGTTTTATATAGATATATTGGCAGGCCATATGTGTTTTATAAAAACGTCCGAGGAAAGCATTTTTATGCTGGTAGATTTTCCTATGAGGTTACAAGTGAAGATATTCCTGGATGGTATGAATTATATTTTAAAAAATGGAAACGATTAAAAAAGGCCTATTCTCCTATGCCATATGCTCTTCAGAAACCTTATACCTATATGAATTGGGGGTTGTTCAATTATTATGCTGAAATAATCTATCACCGTGTTGAAGTGCCAGAGAATGTTATCTTATATGAACAAGAGAGGGTAAAAACATTTGCAAATAGAGTGATGTTTGTAATTTATCGTACATTTTCCTGTCTTATTCCTGGTGTTTCTGTCGCAAATAAATTACATAGTTATGTGAAATATGAGAAGAAAAAAGTATTGAAAGATACAAATGAGGTTAAAAAGACTTATAAGAGAGGAGAGAAAAAAGGTCAGATCGTCTATAAGAAAGAACCTGTAAAAGATAAGGATGGAAATCAACTTTATGTGAGAATTACTGAAATTCCAGTAATACGGCACCAAGTTATGTATGATAAAATTAATTATATCTGTGATGTGAATTATAACATTTTAGAAACAACTACTGAAGGAGAAACAAAGAAGCCTAAAGATGAAAAAGATAAGTCATTATTTTATGTTGAAGATTTAAGAAAGGATGAAAAAGTCAGTGATATAAAGGTATCCAATCCTAAAGTTGATATTATTCCTGAACATGATTTAGAGGAAGCAATCATGAGGCAAAATCATATTGATAATATCAAATCCATTCATGAATTAAAGAAAGCGAAATCTCGTGAAGAATACATTAAATTAGATAAGAAATATGTAACCGCACGAGATCAGTTAGATGACATAAATAGACATATTAATTCAATTATCAATGATAAAATTGTTAAAATCTATCAAAAAACAATTGTGGACGAAAATACTATTGTTGATCTTGTCTCTTTGGCTCTAATGGGATATAAAGAATGTGGAAATGTGCAAAAAGCAGCTCAATACGCTTTTGATAACTATCATAAATCCAAAGACATCAAAGATAGTGGAGATTATAAAACGAAATATGAAATAGAGAAAGCGAGAAATGAAGCTTTAGTTTATTCTATTAAAAAAATTAACAATCCATTATTATTAACTACTCAGGAGGAGGAATTGGAACCAGATTTTACCAAGGATTAAGTAACATGAAGGATAAAAACACCATAGATATAACTAAAATGAGTCTCGAAGAACTCAAAAAAATTGATTTGAATGATATTTTAGTTTATATCAATGAGTTAGAGGATACAAAGACAGTTATCATTTATTTTTTTAATATTATCAAGCAAATGAGTGATGAATCTAATTCAGATTATACTTTAGCTAAGATTAGAAAAAGATTTAGAGAAACTAATAATCTTGAGGAAAAACTAGATGAGATCTATTGCTTAATAGAACAAAATAAGCTTTTCTTGGACCTGGAGTTGGATACACTTAAAGATGAGATAGAATCAGAATTAGGACATTTAAAATATCAAAAATTAACAGAAATTGAAACATTAGATGAGAAAGGAGAAGAAATTGAATATAAAACAGAATTGCGGGAATATAATAATGTAAAAGAACAAATTAGAGAATTCTTTAGTAAAATAAGCACACTATATCTTGATACATTGGAAAAGCGTGATGATCAGAATAGGGCTCTTGAGGACATAATAAAACTGCTTAAGGAACTGCAGGCCACACCACAGATGTCGCATGGATTTGATATGGGAAATCCAATCACACAACAATTAAAGGAATTGTTTGAGAGAGCAAATAAGATTAAACGGGAAAAGAATTTACAAAAAAGAAATAAAGAAAAGGCCAATAGATTTTATGAAGAACAAAAAAGACTAAAAAAAGAAAGAGGGTTGAGTTCAGAATGATCCAATTATATATAATTATCTTATCAATTGTTTGTGGCATTATTCTCTATGGAGATATATTAAATAATAGTGTCTTTTTGAAAAAATACGGGAATACAGAAATAGAAATTCGAGATATTGATAAATATCTTAAAGAGGAATCGTTTTGTATCCCTGAAGATCAAGAATTACCATCAGGGCATTTCGAATTTAAACTTTTTATAGTGGATGGAATCATTCGAATTGGAAAAACATCATTAACTACTAAATATCTAGCCAATAAAGCTTATGAAGTTTGGCTAGATGACATTGATTTTTTTATTGCTGATGACCTTTATGGATTGGTATATGCAATAGCACATTCTGAAACACCTGTGCATTTTGTTGTCTTAGATGATCAAATTAATTATTTGGATGCACGGGATCCTTTTGGTAATAAAAAATTAACACAAATATTTTATAAAATAGCACATGAACTACAGGATGAATGTATAAGAAGAAAAGGGAATTTAGGGGGGATTGTAATATGTGCTCTATTGGTGCAGAGTTTAAGAGCTGTAGATTTACGAATAAGAAAAGATTTCAGTATGTTTACTATCTTAAAATCTCATGATGAATTAGCCTGTAAAATGTATGAAATAAACGAAGAAATTCAAGACGAATTAAAAGATTGGCAAGTTAGATCTAAACGATTAACTGATTATGAAGCTAGAAAACATGCATTTATCGTAGATGAGCAAAAAAAAGGGTGTTTCATTGAATTTGATTCAACGGATCCTAAGTGGAAGGATTTACCCTTTAAATTTAAGATTATTGAAGGAATTGATAGATATAGAGATCAGAGAAATCTGCTTGTAGATTATTTATCATCCTTTCAATTAGACGACTATACAATTAACGAATTAAAAGGAGAAATATTGTATAAATTGGATGAATTAGAGAAAAAAGGGGAAATAATCTATGTTACCAGGAATGATTTATCTGAAATAATTTGGAGAGCAAAAAGAAATTATAAACATATCAAAGAAAAAGAAACATATAAGATAAAAATTTTAGGCATAAATGGTATTTTTAATGTTACATGTCCCAATTGTGGTAATCATCAAAAATATCAGCCTAGAGACTTGCATATTATCTTTAATAACCCAAGAGTATGGTGTAAATTATGTGGCAAGATTTTCTATATTAATAAAAATGAACTCTTCGTTAGTAGAGAATTAGAAGAGAGTGATAAAGAATCACAAGTATCATATAAAAAAGAAAAAGGAATGATTTAAAATGGCAAAAAAGAAAAAAAAAGGTCGACCAAAAAAAATACCTGTAAAAACAAGCAAACCTCATCGAAGAAAAGCGCATCCAGTTGGGGGATATAATATGGGTAGATCAAAGGCTCATAGGAACCAAGCTCATACAAGAAATCCACGAAGGACTAATAAGGAAATTGCTAAAAAAGGCACAAGAAAACAAGAAAGGAAGCAAAAGAAAAGACCAGGACCTAAAAAAAAGAAATAATCTTAAGTTAGCTGACCTAAAAATAAGAAAAATTCACGGTAATTTTAGATAAGCTGACTTATAATTTAGGTTATAAGTCGGCTGACTTAAAGAAATAATAGGAAGTGAATAAAATTATGGCCAAAAAGAAAAATTGTAGAAAAAAACCTTCGAAAAAGCCAACAAAAGCAGATATAAAGAAAGGAATAAAGAAATCCGAGAAATATGAAAAACCACTAAGGAAAAAAGCGGGAAAGAAATTACCCCCTCAAGCAAAAGTTGGTTTGAAAACGAAGGATAAAATTGTAAAAAAAATAAAATAAAGGGAAGAAAGGAAGATGTCATTAAAGAAAAACATTGTTGTGAGTAAAGTAGCAATTTCAATTATTCTGATATATTTATTTATTGTTATTATGTCTTCTGATTTACAATTGCTTACAATAATTTATCCCATCGTTGGATGGTGGTATTTTGTAGGAAAATTTATTTTTTCTCTTTTTCTTTTCTTTTGGATTTCCTATATTATTTTATGTTCAGGGAGAGTTATGTTTCTATTTTCAGCACTAATCTGTCTTATTTCAGGATTTTGTTTCATTTTTTTTGCTCTTATTCAACATTCAACTATAGAATATTTTATTACAAAGATTATTTTTTTAGGGTTATTCCTGATCGGACTTCTGTTATCTCGACTGCATATTGTAAAAAATACCTTTATCGTAAATTTGATAAGTATAAGTGCGTCAATTGCATTGCTTGTAATTGGTTATGGTGAACCTTTTTTTTATACAAAAGTGGTATTGTTTCTCCTATTTGAATGCTCCTATGAAGCTGTTAAGAATTCATATTATAATCTTGATTATAGAAAACCAAACGCTTATTTTTTCCTAAAAAATAATCTGATCATATATTCTCTGGTAGGAATAATGTTATTTAGCACGATAACGATATTTGCTGTTCCTACTTATGTGAAAATAGAGGCAACAAATAGTCCAGAATTAATCTTTTGGGCCTCTACAGGTGAACTTCCGAGAGATGAGGAGACACTTGGGTTATGTCGAGACCATGATGTAGGATTTGCCGTTGTACTAAGAGAGCATTATATTGATGGAGATGATTTTGGAGTAAAAAAAGCACGGAGAATTGAATATTTATTAAACCATTCAATTATTACATACATAGTATTAGGTGGTGGAAGGGATGGATTCTATCTCACCACAGATAATGCCAATGAGTTTCATGACATTTTCAAAACCATTAGGTCCTGGTTGATTTTAAATAATCTTTATTATGGATATGATAATATGCGGGGTTTTCTGGTTGACGCAGAAATTCCTAAAAGTTATTATACTGATTTAGACAACAAAGATACGGTTGAAAAAGGCGAGTATTTAATAAATCAAATGCCGTCTGATACTCGATTACAGAAACTAGAATCATCTCTATCCGATATGATAGAGGATATTCATATTGACGAGAAAAAAATTGGCATAATTAAATTAAAAACTATGTTTGATCAAATAGACGGAGATGATGATTACAACAAACTATCAAATACAATTTATTCTCTCGATTTAGATTGGGATTTTTCTGTGTCAATGAATTATAGAACAATGAATGTTCCAACTGTTTGGGATTATTTAATCAGAGATACGAGTAAATATGATTATACCACAGATTACGAACCTGCTTATTTAGAGAAATCAGAAGCAGAAAGAAATCTGGTTCCATTATCCACGTTTTTCCAAGAAGTATCCTATGAGATCTATAGCTCTGATGTAAATGTCAAACGGAATCGTAGATATATATTCATCGGGACCTTTAAAAAAGCGTTCAAATACACATCTTATATTCAAAATAAACAGTATAAGAAGGATCTTGATGTATGTCGCCATTTTGGGGTGTCAAAAGTCTTTTTTTATGATTATTCTGGATTTAAACGGTTCTATAGTTTAAGCTCATTAATAAGACATAATGAGGAACGGCAATCCTGGATTATGTGGATTCCTAATTATATGATCACCAGGGAATTTTATGCTGCTCTCGTAGTCATTGTTATTGATAAAATGTTTTCAATTTAAAATTAAAAAATTAAAATCAAAAAATTGGAGGTGAAAATTTTGGCAAAAAAATCAAAAACCTGTGCCCAACCAGGATGTAATAGAAAAATAGAACCCTGGATGACACATTGTTATAAACATCACCATCAGAAAAAAGGAGATTATAAAGCAAAGAAACTACAGAAAATCCATGGAGGAACAAAATAAAAAATTCTCCAGGGCACTATAAAAAAAATTAATTCAATCTAAATCATATTTTTTTATAATTGTTTCAAATTAAATAAAATTAGAGTTCTGATAATTTTTTAAAGATATTCTTATCTTCTTTATATATCTTATTAATTTGCTTCTTGGTATCTTTTCTGTCATTAATTTTTTCTTTACTATCTACATCTATTTTTCTAGAAAGATGCGATTCTGTATTTCTTCCAAGTATTTTCATATCACTTGATATATATTAATTCATTAATTTATATTTTTTCACTATTAATTTTTAACCATAAGACAATTGCGTTATAATTCATATTTCCTTTCGCAATTTCGAGACAATAATCAATTTTTTCCTCATCAGAGATTTTCTTGAGTTTATATCCATTCTTCTTTAAGAATAATCGCATAGCAAAATAACCCACTCTTTTATTTCCATTTGAAAAATGATGTTCATAACTAATATCATGCCATAGAATCGCTACTTTTTCCCAGAAATCAGAACTTTTAAAAGGCAATCCATATCTCACTTTATCTAATATGCTTTTAATTGCTCTCTCATCCATTAGATTTTCCTTTCTCAAATCTCTGAATCTATCTAGCAATTTTCTAAAAACTTCCATTATATCATCGAAATCAGGATACCATACTTCTTTCATTTTTATATTAAAAAAAATAATTAATATTTTTTTTCTTTTTATAAAATTCAAATTTCAAATTAAAGTTTTATTTATCCTGGAACCGAAAAAATAATTAATCTTAAAGAATAAATAATTAGAAAAGTAAATTTAATTTATGACAAAAGAAATGGAACATATAGATTATCCAATAATAGCTAAGACTCATACTCCAATGTATTCAATGCATAAATATTGGACTAGGAAACCTCATAATGTCGTTTCAAAATATATTGAAAAATATTCAAATGAAGGTGAAATTATTTTTGATCCTTTTTGTGGTTCTGGTGTGACAGTAATGGAGGCATTAAAATTAGGTCGTAAAGCTATCGGTGTTGATTTAGATCCAATTTCTACCTTTATAACTAAATGTTCGCTAATTGCTGTAGATTTGGAAAAGTTAGATAAAGCATATATTAATATTGTAGAAAGAGTAAAGAAGGTTTATATGTACCTATATGAAACTAGATGTTTAAAATGTCGTAAGAAAGCAAAATTATTAGGAACTGCTTGGAAAGACGATAAACCGTTTCAGAAGATATTTAAATGTAATGAACATGGTAGGATTCGTAGTAAACTTACTCAAACCGATTTGAAAAATCTAAAAGAATCAAAAGAAATAGAAATTGAGCATTGGTATCCTAAAAATGTAAAACTTCCACCTATGAAAAAAGAGAAATTAGATTTTGTGTATGAATTATTCTCAAATAGAAATCTTGTTATTACTTCAGCAATTTATAATGAAATTGAGTCCATAGGGGATGAAAATGTAAAAAAAATAATGAAATTCATTTTTACTTCTGCATTAGCACAATTTACTAATATGATGCCTTATGTTCATGAGAGCCTTGGAAAGATTTGCAAAGGATGGGTTACACATAGTTATTGGGTTCCTCCAGAACATTGGGAATTAAATGTATTTGAGTATTTTAAATTAAGATATAAAGAAATAAGAAGAGGTAAAGAAGAAACAAACAATTATTTTTCAGAATTAAAACCCGCTAAAAGTTTTAAAGATTTAGAGAATGGAGCTGATTATTATATCAAAAACCATTCTTCACTTGAATTAATTAATGATAAATTTCCAAGAAAAACTATTGTTCCCGAACGAAGTGTTGATTATATTTTTACAGATCCCCCCTATGGTGGTTCTATACAATTTTTCGAATTAAGTGTTTTATGGGCATCATGGTTAAAATATGATATCGACTTTGAAGGAGAAATAATCATAAATAGATATCAAAAAAAAGATTTTACTCGATATGATAGAATGCTTAGACAAGCTTTTAAACAAACATATAGAACTCTAAAAAAAAATCGTTATATGACAGTAACTTTTCATAATACAAGTATAAGAATTAGAAATTCATTGATAAGAGCTGTTGTTTTTGGAGGGTTTGATATGGAAAAAATCGTTTATCAACCACCTGCGGTTGTGTCAGTTAAAGCTCAGAGACAACCTTATGGAAGTGCAATTGGAGATTATTATATTAGGTTTAAAAAAACTTCGAAAGAAAGGACAAAATATAAAAAAGATATCGATGAAATGCGTTATGATAAAGTTATTATTGAAACAGTAAAGAGAATTTTAGCAGAACGCAGAGAACCTACTTCTTATTCTTATTTACTTAATTTTGTTGATGTGGAACTTGAAAGAAATGGTCTTTTATTAGGAGCTAAAGTAGAAATAAAGGATGTACTTAAAAAATATTTAGATAAAGAGTTAATATTAGTGAATATTCAAGAAGGACTAATGAAAGGTACTAAATGGTGGTTAAAAAATCCAAGTGAAATTTCTTTCTTAGAAAGAGTACCATTGAATGAAAGACTTGAAAAAGCAATATTAGATGTATTAAAGAGTTCAGATAAAGTATTATTTGATGATATTATACAGTATATTTTCATGAAATTTCCAAATTCTCTTACTCCTGAAAGTCAAAGTGTGATGTCTATTTTAGAGCATTATGCTATAAAAACAAAAGACAAAAGATGGAGATTAAATCCAGATTTCAAACGAGAAGAAAAAATGCATCAAATAATAATAAATTATATTGCTGAAATTGGAGTAAAAAGTGGGTATAAAATTTGGTGTGCACATAAAGATGATGAAACTTTAAAATTTAGTTTAACAGAACTTTCATTACCATTAGAAAGATTAGATAGAATTAAAGAAATCGATGTATTATGGATTAAAGATGAAAAAATTGAATGTGAATTTGAAGTTGAAAACACGACTCAAATAACTGATGCTGTAGTAAGAGGGTCAAATATTTCTTACTCCATAAAAAGATTTATAGTGATCCCTTTAAAAAGAGAAAATATGCTTTACAATAAATTTGAAGAACCTCTACTTAGAGAAATGATCAGAAGAGATCGTTGGAAGGTAATTATTTATGATGAATTGATTGAATTTTATGAAGCAAATAAGAAGAAAAAGAGTATTAATGCTCAAGATTTCTTAAATCTTGGAAGAACGCCTATAAAAAAGACAATTCGACAAAAAGGGATTTTAGAATATTAATTAATAAATTGTATTACAGAGATTTTAAGACAATACTTCTAATATGAAAAAATCATTGTGGTTTCGATTTTTAAAAATAAAATTAATTATTTTTTTTTTACTTATCCTTATTAAAGTTTAATCAGTCCAGGAAAAAAAATTAATTTTGAATATTCTTGTCGGTCTATAATAGAAAGGTAAAAAATGCATTCATAAATAAGATCCATGATCAAAAATTTAAAGCCTTAAATTCAGAAAAAAATAATGGGATTTATATAGATAGAGTAAAAATTACCTTTAGACAGAAATGTTCAAAGGTGAAGGCGATCAATCTCGAAATTGAAATCTCTGACGATTATAAACCCTACTTTCAGTATCTTGAAACATATTTCAATGTGATGAAAAAAGAATATTGTGAATTCATCATTGAAAAAGAAATAGAAAGCAGAAATAAGGATTTGGGTATTATTAAAAAAAACCCTAGTAAAAATCAAGAATTATCTTTTCTTTAAAAGATCATTCTTTCATATTTTCAAGGATCTTTTGAAGATCTTAAAGAGGTTTTTCAATAAATAAATAGATTTAAAATTACTAAAAAACAGAATATAAGATAACAATCCTATGGCAAACAATAATATTTCTAAAGAAAGCGAAAAAAAAATTTTGGATTATTTAAAAGAAGGTTTACCTAATGATATCTGGATTTTTCACAAATTAAGAGCAAAAATCAAAAATATAACTCCCTTAGAAAGCTTAAAGGATGTTATAATTGAGGATTATAATTTTCGTAAAGAAATGGCTTATAGAGACGTATTTGATTAATCAATTTTACCTTCTTCTTTTAGTTTTTCATAGGCCCTCATAATACAGAATCTTATAACTTCAGTATTAAGTCTCTGTCCCAAATATTCTTTAATAGTTAAAAAGGAATCATAAATTGGGTTATCTTTTTCTGCTTTTATATTCAATCGTATCTTAATGTCAGGTAAATTTTGGTCATTTTTAGCCATAATTATTAATTGGATTTACATAAATTTTAAGTTTTTGCGAATAAATTAAAAATTGTCTTTTTATTTCACTTTTTTACACTAAATTTAAATATGAAAAAAAGGATCTGTTACTTAAAAAAATTTAAAAAAAGTGTAAGAAAATGAAAAATAATGCGAATAATACAAAAAAAGAGGCTATTGAACTACGGATTTCCATAAAACCCGATGATGAATTATATAAGATATTTTCAGATCTCAAAAACGCTTCTGGAATAAGGAGCAATTCTGAGGTTATGAGATTTGCATTAAAACAGATATCAGAGATCCCCTTTTCAGAATTGATGGGTAAGTTAAAGGGAAAAATCAACACCTAAAAATTGCTAATATTTAAGAGTGTGATCTTTAAGTGATGTCCGTACAAAATAAAATCAATGATAGTGTTGTACGTACAGATGGAGAAAAAAATGATCGTTTGTACGTACGCATAAACTCAGATTTTAAGGAAAAATTACTAGAAAAGGCGAAAAAGCAAAATAAAAGGCTTAGTACGTACATATTGGATATTGTACGTACATTCATAAAAAATGAAGATGTGATTGTACGTACACTTGAAGGATCCAAGGGCCCTGCAAGTGATGGTGATGTACGTACAAGAAAGCAAACTGAAATTAACAGTTGTTGCAGACAATTGATCTCCTTATTTGATGATATTTTTGAGATTAAATATCCGACATCGATTATCAATAAGCTTTTAGGACTTCTAAATAGAAAAATAGATTCAAAATTAATAGAAACAGTAAAGGCGTATTTAAATGAGTAGTGCTTGGGAAGATAAACTGAAAGCTCAATTAAAAGAAAAAGAAATAACCCCTGAAGGTTCTAAATCTTCGGAGAGATCTACAAAAACAGAAAATAAAAGACCAGAAGCAAGAGCAACATTACAGAAACAAGAAAAAGTCAAAAAATTCGAGGTTCCTGATTATAACGATATTATGAGTTTTGCTAAGAAATATATGAATGAAGATATCGAATGTGAACAATTTTTTCGTCATGGATCAACTCGTTATCTTTATAAGCAGCACTACAAAAAGGAAAGGGGAGGCGGGGGATGGTCTGGTGCTGTGAAAGCAACGATTAATATCCTTCATAAAATGAAGAAGAGAGGTGCGTTATGATGATCGAAGAGAAAATTATAGAAGAAATCTCCAAGAAATATACTAAATTTGGACCGCGACGTGGGCGTTGGAACGGTCAAAAAAATCCTAATTACACTTTATTTAGTTTTCATTGGCTTGTATTGGATAAAGAGATAATAGAGACCTTTGTAAAGTATGGTCTTTATACGAACATTTCAGAAGCCATTAAACACTATATTAAAAACGGAATAGATAATGATTTAGAAAAAGTAAAACAGAGGTTAGAACTCAGGAACTTTAACCTTATAAATCCCTTACAAGAGGGGAGTATTCCAGAAGATAAAATTAGAGAAAAATTAGTTAAAAAACAAATTATCCAGGAAGAAAATTAAAAATAGGTCAAAAAAGATGAAACCAATTAAATGTATTGTTTGTGGTAGAATTAGATTAGGACCTATTTGGAATACGGCTGTTATTTGTAATAATTGTAGAAATTTAACCACACGCCTTTTAAAAAATGGATTTACCACCTTAGAAACTTATATTGTATTAATGTATGGAAAACATAGAGTTGTAAGGTGTTGATTGAAAAAGATGAGTGAAAAATTAATAAAAACAATACACAAGAAAGGTAGTAATCTTACCTCCATTAAGGTTATATTTTTAGCTCCAGGGCTCCATTTAAATCTACCTAAAACCCATACCCTTTCTTGGTTGAAAACCCCGAAAATCTCTTTCGGGGAGCCTACGGGCTTTTTACTAAAAAATAATGATTTCAGGAGATGATAATGTTTAGAAGAGCAAAAAGAAAATTTGAATTGGATGAAAAGACAACGGAAATGCTAAATAAACTGATGGAATTAAGAAAGCGACAGCAAAAGAAGGATAGAATTGCTCCTAATATAATTCTTAGGTATCTTATAGAGAAAGAGGTTCAGTTAATCAGAGATGACTACCCGACAATGGAAGAGATTAATAAAAGAAATATCATGCGTATGTTCAGATTAAAGGATCAGAAGAAAAATCCCATTTTTTATTGTCCACAGATTCATATGGATATCACAAATCTTATGGTCTGTCATATTCGATGTCAATACGGACATATGCTTGAATGTCATTGGCCTTATACCTGCAACAGTGACTATTGCCATCACTATAGGCATCAGGAAGATTTTGAGCAAAATCCAAATATGAGAGGAGAGATTCAAAATGGGAATTAGATGTCCTTTTTGCGATGGGAAAGAAATAGAGGATATAACATATGAAATTGCTGGAAATAAGTATTTTGATCCGAAAACTCAGAAATTTTATCATTGTAAAGGAAAACGAATGGCTAAGAAATATAATGAACTGATAGATTGCGAAACTGAGTTCTTGATTAGCAAAATCGAAAAAAAAGCTAAGAGAAATGATGGAGAAGTTGAGGAAATGATAAATAGGAGAGGTGAGATTCAAAATGCCTTTTAGATGTCCTATTTGCGGGAATTTGATTGATAATAATTTCATAAATTATACCTGTGAAGTTTGCGGATCGGACAAGAATTATCATAAGAATTATAAAAAGAATAGAAGATACAGAGAGGAGGAAATTGAGCTTACAGACCAATGAAAAAGAGATTATGAAGGGGGTTAAACTTAGACTAACAGGAGAATTTGAGATTCAAACGATTAAAGAAAATCTTATCACTGAGATTAATATAGAAGCAGAGAATTTCGAGAAATTGATGCATAAATTGTTGGATCAGGTTATAATTTTTGGGTTAAAGACATTAGAGCATAATTTGGAATTATTTCTTGATTTTGAAAAAAAGAAAAAGCGAAATTAAGGAAGTGATATAGATGGGAAAGGATTTTGAAGTGATGATAAGCAGCAAGAGTAAAAGGTATCCAGATTTCATGAAGGTGTTTGGCACAAGTATCGTTAAAGTGAAATCGCCAACACCACACTATGCAAATACACCTCATCATAAAAAAGTATTAGTGTATTCACTTGACTTGGATTTATTAACAAAAGAGCAAAGAGAAAAATTAATACACCATATCAGTGAAAAATTTAATCAACCGATTGATTTTGTAAGAGACAATTTAGATAGAGAAGGGATGCCAATTTTAGCAGAGGAATGCTCCCTAATAATTAAAAGTCCACAGAGATGGTCTTAAAAGATGCCTAAAAAAAAAGAAGGAAAAGCTCCGATGAAGAATATTACAATAAATATTCCAGATCTTTACGATGAAAATATTTTGAAGCTGATAGATCTTAAAATAACTCCCAGTCGTTCAGAATTTGTAAGAACGGCATTAAGAGAATTTCTTCAAAAGCAGAGAGAAGAATTAGAGCTACTGGGGTTCTTTGAGGAAAAAAATGATCTAAAATTAAATTTAATTCCAGGAGTGAAACAAATTGAAAGTTGTAGGAGCTAGGATGGAAAAAGGTTACTTCGATCTAATGGAACAATTAGTAGGAGAAAATGCAGTTTTTCCGACAATGGCAGAATTGGGTAGACAGGCCATACGAGAGAAAATAATTAGAGAATTCAAAGCAATAAAATTGAATAATATAAATCCCAAAACAATGATTAACGACAATAATACATCAAAAACGAGTAAACAGATTATTTTGCATGAAGAGACAATCATTCAAGGAAATGTAAAAATCAAATTAAGGGAACTTGGAAATGCAGAGTTGTAAATTTAAATTATATTTCAATTTTTTTTTTATTTTTATATATACCATGACCAGGTCTTCAGGTTGCGATATACCTGCCTGGTCCAAAGATTAGTGGAGGAATGATTAAATGGAAAAAATAGAAAAAATGTCTGAAGAGGAGCTGCTAAAATTGTATAAGGACAA
This sequence comes from Candidatus Hodarchaeota archaeon, assembly GCA_048887225.1. Taxonomy (GTDB): domain Archaea; phylum Asgardarchaeota; class Lokiarchaeia; order Sigyniarchaeales; family SOKP01; genus LW40-45. The sequence continues at coordinate 11,563 of JBHLJY010000024.1, read as the reverse complement.
TAAGCAGAAGATCACTGAGACAATAGATGAAATAGAGAAACTAAAAGAGGAGTTGGCAAGTAAAGGTGATTAACCCAGTGGCCGATTCCTATTTCGATTGGGAACAGAAATTCAAAAAGAAGGAAGATCGAGATACGAAATTAGGGATCAAAGAATCAGAATTTAAAAAATTTATGAAAGAATGGAAAGAAAAGCAGCTAAAAAAAGAAAAAAATAATAAAGAGCATGATGTGAAAAATAATGCCAGCATATAAAATGCCAAAATGCACCAATTGTAATGGTAAAATGTATTCAATGTTCATTAGACATGATGGCTCTAATAGGGAAAAAGTTGGTTATTTATGTAAAAGCTGTAAAGCATTTCTTTTTATAATTGAAGTTGGAAAGGAGTTAGATGTTATTTACAAAGGACTTATACCTATTAAATCCAAAAGAGGTATATGGTAAAAAAAAGGTGATGTATGAAATGGTTCAAATAAATGAATTTGCATTATCAAAAGGATTTACACATATGTGTGGTCATTTCTGTGCAGACCTTTTGAACAAAACACATTGCTGTAGGTGTCAAAATCCCAATAATGGATATATTTTTATGCCAATTTCTATGATATGTGAAATCTGCACGTTTGTTATGAGGAAGTATTGTGATGGTTTTTATTTTCAAAAGTGTCCTGTCTGTGGTAAGATAATTCAAACAACAGATAATAATGGTTTACCTGCTGCAACACCATTATCTTCGTGTAGTAAAGAATGCTCTGATAAAATAAAAGAAAACAATAATAAAGAGCAATAAGCTATGACTGCAAGATGGGCATTTGTAAAAAGTGTTATAGGTATTCCTAAAATTTGTCCTTTATGCGACTCACATTTATCAGAAGAGGAATTAAAGGAAGAAAAATGCTCTAAATGTAATTGTCAATGGATTGTTAAGGAAAGTGGAAGTGAAGTAAAAAGATGATTCAAATTATTGTAAATTTGCATAATTATTTAGTAGATTTTTGTAAAAAATATTCGAAAGAATATGGGGATTGTTATAAGTGTCCAATTGGACAGCAGATTAAGGAATTTTGTAAAATTGAGGGAGCAATCCGTTTCTTAGATAAAATAATTCGCAATTATAAACCATTAACGAAATCAGAGTTAAAAAAGGTCTCGAATGCTCTTGGTAAGGATGTAATAAATATCTTGGATACCCAATTTAGAAAGGGGGATTTAATGAATATCTCGAATTTGAAAAAGAAAGAAAGAAAAAGGAGCTATAGGAGAAAATAGATGTGGACACCTAAAAAATTAGAAAATAATAATTTTGAGGAAGCGATTCAAAAAGTAGTTAGCGAATTTGGAATTTCAGAAAAAAAAGCTGCTTCATTATTAATGAGGTTTATGTTATCTCATGGAGATATTGACGACTTTAAAGATTTTATCAATTATTTTATAAAAAATCAAGAGAGATGGTTTGAGGATGGAAATAAAATTATACAAATGGATTGAATTTAATATGTATATTTCTTGCGAATGTAAATATCCTGAGAAATGTAGAAAGCATAAAGTATCAATTTGTTTGAATTGCGAATTTAAACATTCATTAAAAATAACTGGTCAAAAAATAGAATCTGAAATTTCCAATACAATATCAACAGAGATGGTGTGAAAATGGGGAAAAAGCTCAAAGGTACACATGAATGGGTTGATAAGACCTATGGAATATATAAGGGATGTGAAAACAACTGTGTTTATTGTTATGCAAAAGCGATTGCTCTATATGGGGGTTGGTGTCCCTCAGAAGGATGGGATAAACCAATATTTAATGAAAAAGCATTTAACCAGAACGTAAGCAAATATTATGAGAGAGGAGTTATGTGTTTTACTTCACACGATATAACACCCAATAATCTTGAGAAATGCATCGAATTTATCCTGAGAATTATCAATGAATCAGAAAATCAAATACTCATAGTTAGTAAACCGAATTTTAATTGTATTCAAAAATTATGTGAAGTTTTGAAGCCATATCGAGAGAGAATAGAGTTTCGATTTACTATTACTTCAAAATGGGATTCTATGGCTGTAAAATGGGAGAGCGAAGCGCCTTTAATAGAGGTCCGATTCTTATGCTTAGAATATGCATTTAATAGAAATTTTAAAGTAAGCGTTTCTATTGAACCTTTTCTTGATCAAAATCCTGTGTGGTTAATCGAAAAGATATATCGTTTCTGTGATTCAATTTGGCTTGGTGCAATGTCTAATCGTAAATATAAATGGCATACAAGGAAAAACTTAGAATATGTCATGGGACAAATTAATGAGCTCCCAAATAAAATTAAAAAAAAGCTGGAATTAAAAGAATCTTTAGTGAATTTATTAGATAAATATGAAATAGCCTCTGAAATTTCTTATACAATATTTTGAAAAACCCTGGTGATTGGAAATAGTAGAGAGTAAAAGTAAGGATTCAGGACCAAAACCAACGAAACCGATTAATTATATTAATTTATGTGAAGAGCTCATTAGAATTAGAAAATTAAAATGTGCTGAGGATTTAGTTAAACAATTGACAATTGACGGATCAAATAATCCAATTATTAGATTTAAGCTTAAAAATCTACTTTCAGAAAGTATGTTTGAACCCCTCTTAAAAAAATTTCGCAAAGAACCTGAACTTTTTCTTGAAGATTTTAGAGAGGCTTTAATAAATGTCGCGAAGTTTATAGAGCCTGAATTAAATAAATATCTTTTGAGAGATGATAATAGCCAAAAAATTATTCATATTATTCCAGATAATAAAGATGCGGAATTTTTAATACCTTTAAGAGATAATTTTGAAAAAGATTTAACTCAGGACCAGGGAAAAATTTTTTGGTTTAAAGGGCGATTTATGTCTTTAGGATTAGAACGCATGGTAGAATTTGAGAAAATGATGTTTCAATGCTTAGTATGTGGCCATGAGTTTGAGATAATCCCTTACTATCGTAAAACAAGAGAAAAATATCAAACTCCAAAATTTTGTATAAATAAACGATGTAAAGCAAAATATAAATCAGATTTCGCATTGTTAGAAAAAAAATCAATAAAATATGAAAAAAGAACATTTACAATTATAGATCTTGAAAATAAGGATATAATTAATGAGATAAGATGTTACATTTCGCATTGTATTGATTATTTTAATGAAAAAGCAAAACATATCACGTGCAATGATGAAATAGAAATATTAGGTTTTTTAAAAATGGATACGGCAGATCTATTTTCAAACAAAGAAGATCAAACGCTTTTTTATTATATTGAAGTATTAGATATTGAATCAGGTCATACAAATGATATTAATCCTAAAATTGTAAAAAGAATTAAAAAGGATTTGGCTAAAGATTCTCTGTATTGTAATAAAATTATAGATTCAATCCATCCTTATTCTCAAAATATTATAAACTTTTTTCCAATTAAATTATGTTATTCTTTAGGATTTATAACAAGCGATTCATATACAAATATCAGAAATGGGTTAAATTCTATTGTTGCAGGTCATTCAGGAACAATGAAATCTAAAATCGCTATGGCCTTTAAAGAAAAATTGGGAGCAAATAATTTTGGGATTATATATGGGAAAAATACTACATCAAAAGGTCTGGTCCCAGTAGCTCAACGAAACAATAATGAAAAGAATTTAGTGAAAAGATATGGTGCAATCCCATATTATAATAAAAAGCATTTTGTAATAGATGAGGCTCAATATTTATATGCAAAAGATCCTGATGCATTAGAATGTTTTAAATGCTATGAAGAAGGAGAAATAACAAGGGCCTTAGATGGAACTACAATTAGTGCTCCTGCAAAAGGTACTGTGAGTTTTGCTTTAAATTATCGTTCTGAGGATGAAGCATATGATTTTTCAAAAAGGTTAGTAGAAAATTTGGGATTTCCAGAAGATCAAAAATCAGTATTGGATCGATTTGATTTACATTATCGGATTCCAAGAAATACAGAAGGAATTGTAAAAGTATTAGTAAAAAGAGGAACCAAAGCGTATAAACCCAAATTTCTTGAAAGTGATGAGATTATTTTTAATTATTTTATTGAAGCAAAAAGGCAATACTCTGAAGGGATCGATATTCCTATAAAAATTGAGAGAGTGATTGATAGCTTATATGATTCAATAATTACGTATAAAAAAAAATACAAAAATGTTATTTTAAATCCAAGAGAACCAGATATTATTAAACGAACACTCAAAGGAATTGCTGCTATGAGACTTAGAAAAGAAGTAAATGATAGCGATCTTGAGTATTTCAAGAAATATTTAATTAATACAGTTATACCATTTCAAGATAATGATTTTATAATAAAGGAACGTACAATTGATATTGCTGAAATTTTTCAAAATTCATTTGATTTACTAACAGAATTATATGTAGATTTCTCAGTTGGAGAGCATATAAAATTTTTAAGAGAATATTTAGAGACAAATTATTTCCAGGGAGACGATCAAACAGAATTAGGAAAAGAATTCTCAAGGCTAGAAAATTTCATTTCAAATGAAACAAACTTATCAAATACAAAATATAAAACACTTTTAGCTGAAAATCAGGATTTCATTGAGAAAAAGAGATATATAATGGACCTCCTCAATAATAAAACTCACTTCATTAATAAAACTAGTTTAAAAGATAAAATTAAAGGCAATATTATTGAGCTTTTTAAGGAGAATAACGTTAGACAATTAGAGATTCGAAGTATTGTTCAGATTATTGAACTTGAAACTACATATTCAAAAGATTTGATTGAAAAAACAATTGATTCGTTAGTTAAAGATAAAGTTTTCATAAAAAAAGGTGATTTTCTGAATGGGTAATTCTATTATGGGATGGCTTTTCGATCCTAAAACGAAAAAAAAGCTTTTGGATACCAATAAATTGGAAAAACTTTCAATTCTTCAATTAAAAATCTTAATTTATAAAGCGCTTTTGACAATAAAAGAAAAGGAGGCTAAACAGAAATGAAAATAAAAGTTCAATGTGAGTGTGGAATCATACACATAATTAAAATACCATTTAAACTGAGAAAGAAAATAGAACAAATTGATTTACATTGTTTTAATTGCAATTCCAAGAAAAGTTTTACTTATTTAGATTTTTATTTAAAAAACGATAAAAGATCCTGAAAAGAAATGATTAAATGGCTAAAAATTCTTTTTACTAAAAAAGGACTAATGAAATCTAAGAAATCTCAATATTTATTTAATAAAATATTTAAACCTTATACTAAAAGAGAGGTAAAAAAAGATTTGAAGAGGTTGGGTTTTATTTGAGTCGGGCACGAAATAAGGCTTGGAAAGTGGAGTTTGCAGATATTAAAAACCCTGAAGAAATAGATGTCATTCAAGCAATTGAATTCTTATGCTTTCGATTTCGATGTATAATGAGAGTGTATGCGATGCGGACATTCAAGTTAAAGAATAGTATTTTCCCCTTCTTATTAGGGATAGGAATTGAAAAAATAAGAAATCCAAAAACGAAATTCTCAAAATGAAATTAATAAAATGAATATTATATATAAAATTTCTCTCAGGAAGACAAAAAAATGGTTAGCTGCTAATTATCCTAAAAAGAATGAGATAAAAATCTATTTAGCCAGACTTTTTGATTTTATTCAAGATTACTTAAAGACGAGACCATTCCTTTTAGATACGGTTTTCGAGATTGAAGATATTTATTTTTATGAATTTACCCATGCGATAATAGACTTATTTCTAATTGAAAGAATTTGTTTTGAGACTCGTAAATTGCGATTAAAGATAATAAACAAATGCGAACCCTTTTGTAAACCGAAATATGTAGCAGATCGCATGTTAAATCATATTAAAATTAAATAGAGTTTAAGTAAATTAGATTTAAAGATGAAATATCTTTTAAAGCAGCAATTAAATTTCGAAAAAGAACAAACAATTTATTATTTATATCCTAATCAATTCAGTTCAGGATTAATCAAATTAGCTAAAAAAAAAGCGCTTATTTTTGATATCAATAAAATTTGGGATGGAAATTATAATATTATAAAATCCTATGAAATTTTAGAAAATGATTTCCATCGAATTTTGAATATTTTCAATAAAAAAATAAATGAAAAACGAAAAAAATTTTATAATAGGTCATTCCTGGAGCAGCTAATTTTAATATTAAAATACATATATAATCGTAATACAAGAGCAAAAGAAGTATCGAAGTATTCAGCACATGCAAAAGCATATAATGACAAGCAAGATTTTTTAGAATTGGCATTACAGATTGCAAAAAAGATTACTAATAAAGAATTTTCATATGGTGTCCAGGAGGATCCAGCAAATAATTTTTATCCATATATTTATTATTTTCAAGTGCAAGATAAACAAGTCTCATTTCATAACAATATATTATATTCTGATTGTCCAGAGTTTAAAGGGAAATGGATTGGATATAGAAATAAAACTTTTCCTTTTGACCTTAGAGAAATAAAAAAATTACTATAAAATTATGGCCATAAAAAAATTTTTCTCCTGAATAATTTTTTCTCCCGGATAATTTTTTCTCCTGGATAATTTTTTTCCTGGGTAATTTTGCGATGACTGATTTCGAGATAATATGATTGATTTCGATCAGATCAAGATCAATCCATAACATTTTTCGATTTTTATTAATATGTTAATAAAAAAACACTCAAAAAATGAAAATTGCATTTTTCGTGATTTTTTGAAAAGTCAATTCATCGCTTTTCGATTTGGATTAACTAAATGAGATAATTTTTGTTCCGATAGTATGTTTCGATATTATTCTAATTATTCCGAAATAATAATAATAATAATAATTTTTATAATATTTATTATATCATTTATAAAAAGTGGTTTGCGTTTTCGTGATTTTTCTTGTAAAAATTAAAAAAAGCTTGTAAAATTCAAAAATTTCTTGTAAAAATCAAAAAAAGCTTGTAAAAATCAAAAAAAGCTTGTATTTATATAAAATAAAAATGCATTAAATTTTTTAGCCAATACTAATAATTCTTAACGCTCAATATTTTTGTCTTATTAATTAAAAATAAAGAATTTATACATTTTCTTTAATCTAATTCCTTCTTAAAGAAAAAATCCGACGCAAATAAAACACCCCATTTTACAAGAAAATTTGCATTTTTACAAGCTTTTTCGTGATTCTACAAGCTAGTAGAGAGACGACAAAAAACGACAAATTCCAGACCAGAATTATATAGCACAAATGGGGAGACTTTTTTCGATCGACCTTACCCCTTAAAATTAAGCATTTTAATGCATTTATTCCCATCTCTAAGGGGATCTATTTTGTCGGAGAAACCGACAAAAAAAAAATGACTATGTAACTTTTTCATTTTTTCCCGACAAAAATCAACGGATTAATATGATTATTGTTCCTGGAACCAAGGATTTTTTTTGGAGATGATCGAAGGCGATCATTAGTGATCAAATCTGATAATTCTTACGCAATTTTTTAAAGGGTTTACCCTGATTACTTCGTATATTATTATCATAACTTTTTTGTTATGCATAATGATCATCAAAACTCTTATCTTCTTCTATTTCCTCTTGTAAAAGAGAATGTAAATTAAATTTCTCTCCTAATATACTGATATAAGCAAAACAAAATCTTATTCTCCAAAAATGTTCGTTAAAACTCTCAATAGAAAATTCATAATTTCTATCAAGATATATTCTTTCTCTCAAATCTATCTGATTTTTATTTTCATCAATCATAAAATGGTTACCCTTAAGTAGATATGCTAATTTTAATTCAGTAAAATAATTTAACTTAATCAATGGATCTATTTCATTAATTTTTTCTGGTAAAATAACCATACATCTAATGGCTAAAATTGGTTTATTTTTTAATTTAGTTATCGTAAAAGGTGGTTGTTTACTTCCTTTTGGAAAATAAACAAGAAAACCAAAATCTATTGAGGGATCTTCTAATTTTTCTTCAATCTCTCCATCTAATTCTATACATTCTTTAACTAATTTCTCTAATCTCTCTGATGAATATGTCATAATTTTAAGGGGGTAAAATTCCTATAAATTTTTAAATGAAACTCTTATCCTTTTCCTTATCTTCTTCTAATTTTTGCAATAATGGCATTAAACTTTTTATATATAAAATTTTTCCAAAGAAAACTTCAGCTTTCTTTGCTAATTCAAATAAAGGATTTATTTTTTCATCAAGATGATCCAAATATTTCCCTAATAGAGGTATCAAATTTTCAAATCTTTCAAATTGCTTAAAACTCTCTTCTATTCCTTTAAGACCTATTTCAATTTTTTTGAGATCGTCATTATTCAATTTTTTATCTGACATTATTAATTAACCTTATTTACAATTTGGTATAATTAAACTTTTATTTTGTTTATATTTATATTTTTATTGGAGAAAAATCTCCAGGACCAATTGAAAAAATTTTTTTATCCTGAAAGGATCTATTTTAAAATTAATACCTAAATTTGCGCTAATTATTAATATAGGGATGGTCCATTAATAATCAAATAATTTTTATAAAAAGAGGTGTTTATCATTAGATTTAGAGATAAAATTTCGAAAATTCTTGAATTAATCGATCAAAGAGAAAATGATTACAGAGAATTTACTTCATTAGAAACAAAAGAAGAGCGAATCAATAGAAATACTTTATTGTTTGAGTTTGGTTTTATAGTCTTCTTTATACTTTCTGTTTTGAGTCTTACCACAATTGTTCTTTATTTCTTTATTTTACCCCCTGGTCCTTTAGAGATAGGTTTGAATTCTCCAAGAACTTATCTGATATTTACATATATGATTGTCATAATCATCTTCTTCGGAACGCTTATCATATATGCTATAATAAAACGAATTCATACATATCAGATATTAAGACAAAGATACTTTGAAAAAAAGGGGGAAAAACCAAAAATCTCTCTTTGGTCCTATGTATTTGGCTAATTTTTAATTTAAAATATTTTCTTTTTTTTAATTAATTTTTAATCTTCAGGACCAATT
>JBHLJY010000024.1:0-2443 GCA_048887225.1 Candidatus Hodarchaeota archaeon | reverse complement strand
GGTCCTATGTATTTGGCTAATTTTTAATTTAAAATATTTTCTTTTTTTTAATTAATTTTTAATCTTCAGGACCAATTGAAAAAATTTTTTTATCCTGAAAGGATCTATTTTAAAATTAATACCTAAATTTGCGCTAATTATTAATATAGGGATGGTCCATTAATAATCAAATAATTTTTATAAAAAGAGGTGTTTATCATTAGATTTAGAGATAAAATTTCGAAAATTCTTGAATTAATCGATCAAAGAGAAAATGATTACAGAGAATTTACTTCATTAGAAACAAAAGAAGAGCGAATCAATAGAAATACTTTATTGTTTGAGTTTGGTTTTATAGTCTTCTTTATACTTTCTGTTTTGAGTCTTACCACAATTGTTCTTTATTTCTTTATTTTACCCCCTGGTCCTTTAGAGATAGGTTTGAATTCTCCAAGAACTTATCTGATATTTACATATATGATTGTCATAATCATCTTCTTCGGAACGCTTATCATATATGCTATAATAAAACGAATTCATACATATCAGATATTAAGACAAAGATACTTTGAAAAAAAGGGGGAAAAACCAAAAATCTCTCTTTGGTCCTATGTATTTGGCTAATTTTTAATTTAAAATATTTTCTTTTTTTTAATTAATTTTTAATCTTCAGGACCAATTAAAAAAGAATTTTTTATCCTGGACCTAAAATATATTTAAATTGTACTTATTTTGTACTTAAAAAATAGATAATAATAAAAAAAATAAGAATTTAAAAATAAGGAAATTCATAATAAGGGAAATATTTATCGTAGACAGCTCTTTTTTCAGCGATTTCCTCATGTTCATAATGTTTTGCTTGGGTTCTATGTGGGACATGGTTTAAAAGCATTTCTCGATCTTCTAAGGAGCAGCCATTTGTTTTTAAGTATGTAATTAGCGAATGTCTAAACCAGTGCATAGAAAAATCAGCTAATCCTAATGCTTCTCTCAATTTCTCATAGTAATATCGTGGTGTTGAGGGGCTCATATGTCTTTCTGTTCTAGTCGATGGAAATAACCATACGTCGTTATCATTTTTTAATTTTAAGAGATAATTCTTCAAATAGGAAGCAAAACTTTTAGGAAAGAAAAATAAAAGACCTTCTTTTATATGTTTCGTACTTTTTCTTGCGTTTTTTTCAAATCCAGTCTCAAAATATCTCTCTTTTATATTCACATCAGCAATTTTAATCGTAGCGATTTCCATTTCACGAGCTCCTGAACAAACAGATAACGCAAAATAAATGAACATTCTTTTATTATTTTTAGTGAAGTTTTTCTTAGCATAATCTAAAATCTTAAGGAGTTGCTCTTTAGTAAGGAGTTTTGCTTTTTTTTCAGAACGTTTGATTATATCCGTATTTCTTTTTGTAAATTTATAGACTTTTTTGCTTGGAACAGGATTATTATAATTAATCTCTTGGTCCAATAACAACGATTCGACATGAAAAAAGAACGATCTTAAGGTTCCTCTCATCGTCTCTTTTGAACTTGCCTTAATATCCTGTCGGGGATCTAACACTTCATCAAAATATTTCTTAATATCAAGTTTGGTTATTTTAAGTACAGGTTTGTCAATATGCGTAAAAAGGTTTTTTAATATGCTTTTATGATCTTTATACGCTTGATCACTTCTTTTTTTTACTTCATTTAGATGAGAATTCACATAAATCGCATTTTCCTCAGATAGTTGTAATGGTTTTTCCCCTAAAAAATGATCGGCATAGGTATTATAACGTGAATCTGTTTTTGGCATTATTTAATCACCTTGTATTTATTTTTATATTGCTCTATTAAAGAAGCTTCCATAAGTTCATTTAAAATATTCAGAATATCAATTTCAGTAAGATCATCGAAAATTTTACCTATTTCTTCCTCATCCATAGGTGATTTTTCTAATAGATTTAACAATATCCCTTTTTGATATTCTCTTAATGTTTTATCTTCTGTTTTTACTGTTTTGCTTTGCGCAACCATTTTTAATATATCTCGTTGAGATTTTAACAGCTCTTCAAATCTTTTTTCAAGCGTCTCAATTCTCTTCTTTGATTCCTCTGTTTTATTATTTTCTTTTCTTCGATAATGTGTTCCATCTATAACCTCATCAACGCACCAACGAATAAAATGACTAATACTGGAAAACTCTGGATTTTCTTTTAAATATTCATTCCATTTTTCAACTTGCTCATCGCTAATACGAAAGTTTAAATTATTTGTCAATTCTTTAGCTTTTTTAGGCATGTTTTTTAATCACTTTTTTTTATATTAATATTAATAAAATTTTTTTGTTGATCATTATATGAATTAAAAGTATTTAAATGTATTACATTTTATTACAAGTCATCAATATTAGAGGAATAATATGCCGATAATAATGCCTAGTCCACAAACAGGAAAAGAACCTCAGATCCATGAGAGTGCA
>JBHLJY010000023.1:0-42135 GCA_048887225.1 Candidatus Hodarchaeota archaeon | reverse complement strand
TTTCTCTTTATCTAATTTTGATTTATACAAGTTAGCAATTAGAGCTGCTTCTCTTTTCTTAACCTTAAGATGTTCCTCATATTCTTTCTGCTTCTGAACTTTTTGGTCCTCAATTTCTCGCAATTTTTTATCCTTTTCTAATTTATCTTGATATATTTTAATTTGTCTTATATATATCTCAGCTTGGTTGTTCCAACCCCTTTCTAAGAGTCTATCACGAACATTTTCGTAAATTGCAATTATAGCCGGATATCTAGATTCAATGCCTAATTGCCCTTTTTTAACAGCCTTCTTAATTTCTATGTCATATTCTCTCGCCATCTTTTCGGCTTTATCAACCAAATCAGAAATTTGTTTTTTAAGAATCTCATCATCAACTTCTTTTCTGATTTTCTCCTCGGTTGCTTTTAATTTTTCACCTTTAATTTCATCTTCTTTTTCAATTTTTAGAGATTCTATATATTCCATATCTCTTTCTCTTTTTCGAGCTTCGACCTCTCGTAATTTTTTATCTTTTTCTAATTTTTCATAATACAATTTTATTTGATCAGAATAAATTCGAGTTTGTTCTGTCCATTTTCTCTCAAGAAGCATACTTCTTATTTTTTCATAAATTTCAATTATTTTATTAAATGGAGACTCTAATTCAAGAAGTGTTTTCTCTTTTATTGCTTTCTTTTTCTCTTGTTCGTAAATGAGGTTCAAACCTTCAGCTTCATCCACTAATTCGGTAATTTGCTTATGAAATTCCTCTTCTTCTTTTTTTTTCTTTTCTAATTCAGATAATCTTTCGAATCTTTCCCTCTCTTTTTGTGCTTTTATTTTTTTAGCCTTCTCATCGATTTGTATTGCCTTTGCAGCTTTTAATTCTATTTCTTTCTTCTCCCTTTTCTTTAATTCTAATTTTTTCAATAAATTTTCTTTTTCCTTTTTTAATTCTGCAAGGGTTTCTTGAATTTTCTGAATTTCATGCCTCCAATTAATCTCTTTGAATAATTCTAATGCTTCATTATATAATTCTGAAGCTTTATCAAAATCTAAAATCTTCATCAACTCTGAAGCTTTTTCCAATATTTCATAAGCTTGATTAGAAATTTTTGTTTCTTTTTCCTTCATCTCTTCGTATAATTTTAATTTATCTTTTTTTTCAATCACAGCGCTTAATGGCTCTTGTGTTCCTTTAATGGCTTCGGTTTTTATTGCTTCTTTAGACACTTCTTTTTCAGGTCTTATAAGGAATTTAGCTTTTGCGTCGTAACATTGATCGATTAAATCGTATACTCTTTCAATTTCAGATTTATTGTTCATTTCTCGATATTTTTTAATCGCCACATCATACAATTCAAGTGCTTTATCAAATTCCCTTATATCTATTATTTTCTCAGCTTCTTCAATCAATTCTTCTGGTGAACGAGTTAAAATTTCAGCAAATTCTTTTTGTATTTGGAGCTTTTCGATATCCTTGACTTCGCTAACCTCTAAAGCAATATCTATTTCATTCTCTTCAATTTGTTGTTCTTTTAAGATATAAATCTCTGAAATTTTATGTCTAATAGCACTTATTTCATTAGTCCTACCAATTTGCCGATATAATCCAAGTGCCTGACGCAAATAATGGATTCCCTCATTATATTGCCTTGAATCAACTAGGGATAGTGCTTCCTCGACTAAATCGAGAGCTTCATTAATAACTTCGTCTTCCATTTTAATTAGATCTTCAAGAACATTCTCTTCTTTTTTATTGTTATTCTCGTTCATACACTAATATCAAATATTTTTTGAGATAAATAAAAGCACTCTAAAATTATAATGATATCTCACTAATTTAAGTATAACAATTCATTGATGCTATAAAAAACATTATTAATAAAAATAAAATCATTTCATTAAAGAGGTTGAAAAATAAAATTATAGTTCCAAATCTTCAAGATTTTTATTTAGATACACATCACAAATTCTTCCACCTTCGCTAGTTAGAACCCACCCATTAGATTCTTTTTCTATTAATCGCAAATTTTCTGCATCCCTTAATATTCTTTGAATATCTCCTTCCATTTTACGAATATTTAAATCTTCTTTAAGACTCCGAATTATTTCATTAATAGAAACAGCTCCGCCAAATTCATCTTCCATAACACCTATAGCTGCTATAATTTGGTGTTGCTCTAACATTGTCTCATTCATTTCACTCGAAACTTCGTCAAGGAGCCAAGGATATTCTTCTAAATATTCTTTTATGGCTTGTTCATTACCGGTTTTAAAAATTGCTTCAAAATCTTCTCGAATTTTCTTTTTTTTTCCCATTTTTTCTTTGTTAAGTTATTTTAAATTAATTATTTGAAAAATTAATCTTATTAGAGTTAAATAAATCTTTCTAAATATGCTTCCTTAAAATTCTAAAAAATAATTATGATTCTAATTCCGTTAAAAACTTGTTTACTTCATCTTTTGAACAAATTTTAAACTTATTACCCTCAGACGTTCTAATATATGCCAATCGTATGTTTTCCTTAGTCATTTCTTCGTCAATTGATTCTTTTATGGCTTTTAGAGCCAAATCTATTACTTCTTTAAAATTCATATTCTCTTTATAATTCTTTTCTATGTATTCTCTTGCTGTAGCTTCTCCACTCCCTAACGCAAAGGCTTTATAGGTTCGATATATACCGCTAGGAGATGTGGTGTAAATTTGTGGCCCGGTGCTGTCTATCGCTATAAAGAATAACGAACATCCGAATGGTCTAATACCACCATATTGAGTATATATTTGTTTTAAGTCCGCTATTGTCTTAACAAGCATATTAAGGTGAACTGGCTCATCATATGTCAATCTGAAGCTCTGAGCCTGAACTCGAGCGTAGTTAATTAACACTCGACTATCAGCATGTAAACCTGAGATTGCGACGCCTATATGGTCATCAACTTGAAATATTTTATCAATTGAATCTGCATCCATTAAATTAGAAGGAATTTTAATTAGAGCAGCTAAACATATATCTTCATTAGATTTTATGGCAACCGCAAGGGTACCACGCCTCACGGCTTCTAGAGCATATTCTACTTGATATAACCGTCCTTCTGGACTAAAAACAGTTAAAGCTCTATCGTATTTTATTTGACCTCCGCCAAACATAGAATTCAAACTTTACTTAATGATTATATTATATTATATTCTGAAATATAGTACTGAATTTTAATTTAATGATTTTAATAAATTAGATTTTATTAGATGCTTTTAAGATTTCTAATACAATATTCTTAAAAACATCATTAATCAATGTGCCGTCTTTTGCGCTTGTCTCGTAATAAGATGTTGTGTTTAATTCATTTTTTAAGGATTCCCCATCTTGCTGTCCTATTTCTCTATATCCTTCTTGATTTGCTAAATCTAATTTGTTCCCAACTAAAATACTTGTTTTATCACCTACAACTTTTTCCACTTCAGTTTTCCAATTTGGTAGATTCGCGAAGGACCTCCTTCTAGTCAAATCAAACACATAAATTATGCCCGAAGCACCTCGATAAAAGGGGGGACGAACAAAGCTGAAATGTTTTTGTCCTGCTAAATCCCATATTTGTAATTTAATGTCAAGATGCGGATATTCTGGAAGTTTTTCTGACTTAGTAGAGAAGTTACTTCCTATTGTCATTAAGTAATTTTCTTTAAATAAGTTCTCGGTGTAGCGTAATACCATACTGGTCTTCCCAACGCCTCCGTCTCCTACGACACAAATTTTAAATATATAACTTCTAGTAGCGGACAAAGACGCAGCCTTCTAATTTTTTTTTATTTCTCTAATATTTTAATTATAATATTATATTATATCCAATAAATAAAAAATATAGCAATTAATTTTTTCTGTGTAAATCATATTATAAGTGTAATTTATTATGGAAGGCATTGAAAAAAAAATTTCTGATTTTGCAAACCTTATTATTGAATCAAATAACGTTGTGGCTTTAACTGGTGCAGGGATGTCCACAGAATCTGGAATAGCTGATTTTCGAAGCCCAGGTACAGGATTATGGACAAAAGTTGATCCAAATGAATTTGCTTCAATTCATTCTTATATTTCAAATACTAGTAAGAATCTAAATTTTATGCTTGAAATGGGAATAAATATATTTAGAGCGAAGCCAAACAAAGGGCATAAATCTTTAACAAAATTACAAAAACTTGGAAAATTAGTAGGAGTTCTTACCCAAAATATAGATGGACTCCACCAAAAAGCCCACACAAAAAACATAGTGGAATTCCATGGAACTGTCAACGAGGCGAAATGTCTAAGATGCAAGAAAATTTATCCAATAACAACCATGATAAATCAATTCTTAAAAGAAAGAACATCGCCTTACTGTGAAGCTTGTAATGGTTTGTTAAAGCCGAACGCAATCTTTTTTGGAGAACCATTAGAATCAGAAGTATTAGCTGCAGCAGATAAGATGATTGCTGAATGTGATTTATTAATTATACTTGGAAGTAGTTTAATTGTCTACCCAGTAGCATTTTATCCACATAAGGCGTTATCTAGAGGAGCAAAAATTGCGATAATTAATATTCAAGAAACTGAGATTGATCCATATTCAGAAGTAGTCATTCACGAAAAAATCGGCGAAGTTATGCCAAAAATCGTTGAAATTGTTGCTAACAAAATTTCAAGTTAATTATTTAACGGTGATAAATTTAAATTAGTGATTCGAATAATAACTTTTCTCAAGAAAAAAGTATAAAAGCTCCCAATTCAAACATTAATGGAGGGAGATTAAAATCTTTTAAAGTGCATCTTAGATGCATGAAATCCATTTTGCTGAGCCATCACCCTGATTGTGATAAGTTTGCGATAAACCACACAATTAATGTCGGAAAATATCGATTTTGTATTGGCTGTTTTGTGGGTTATCCAACAGCTATAATTGGAATATTAGCACTTTACTTTCTAAATTTGGTTAAAATTTTCGACTCGTTATTTCTTCTGGCAATCGCATTAATTTTACTAGCTACCTTTTTTCTTAGTCCATTGAATTTAACTAAAATAAAAACTATTAAGATTATTCAAAAATTTTTAATAGGGCTTGGCTCTGCGTTTCTTTTTTGGTATATATGGTCTTTACCAAATTCTTTTATCGTTAATTTCTTATATTTTAGTTTTATCTTCGGGACATTGCTCACTTTATTAAATATATACCATAGTTATGGTTTTTATAAAGTATGCAAAAAATGCGAACATTCAATGAATTGGAATAACTGCCCTGGCTTTAAGCGAATTAATGAATGTTTTAAAAAACATCATATGAAATTTGCTTTTAGGACGTCTTAATAAATTAAAAAAATTGATTTTTAAATTAATTATTTTTGTGTTCTTAATACTTTCTTATCAATTTTTCCGATGGCAGTTAGAGGTAGTTCCTCAACTATTTCAATTATTTTAGGAACTTCATATGGTGCACAGTGATCTTGAGCAAAATTAATAATGTCTGTCTTTAGAGCTTTCTCGTTTCCGTCATATTCGTAATCGGGGTCTAATTGAATGAACGCTTTTACAATTTCAGAACCAGGCCTCTCAGGATTTGCGAGACCTATAGTGGCTATCATTCCAATTGAGGGATGTTCAGAAAGGACATCTTCTAATTTTGATGAAAAAACTTTATAACCACCAACAATAATCATATCCTTTGTTCTATCTACAATCTTTAGATAACCTTCCTCATCCATAATTGCTACATCGCCCGTATGGATATAGCCATCCGAATCAATAGTTTTTTTAGTTTCTTCTGGTTTATTTAAATAACCTTTCATAACCATAGGTCCTTTAATACAGATTTCTCCTGCTTCACCTAATGGAACTTCCTCCCCAGTTTCAGGATCAACCAATTTTAAATCCATATTATTTAATGGTAATCCTATACTCCCTAATTTCTTTTTTCCTCTAGAAGGATTGCTTACTGTTAGCGGAGATGTCTCTGTCATACCATATGCTTCTATTATTTTACCCTTCCCGATAATACTCTCAAATTCTTTCTGTGATTCCAAAGGAAATGGTGCAGCGGCAGAAACACAATATTCCAATTTTGAATGGTCTAACTTTCTAAATTTCGGATTTCTCAACATTATTTGATATAGAGATGGCACATTTGCTAATACAGATGGTTGATATTTTGCCAGTTCCATACATATATGCTTAGAGTCTCGAGGATTTGGAATTAAAATCTGTGACCAACCTAAATAAACTACATTTAAACATGTAAATACTCCTGCTATGTGGAAGAAAGGGAATCCTGATAATCCTACACCTTTTCCAAACTCCCAATTGAGCCATCTTTGAAAGATTATTAAATCAGAAACAATATTTCTATGAGTCAATACTGCTCCTTTTGGTGGTCCAGTTGTGCCTCCCGTATATTGGATAAATGCTATATCGTCAGGGTGTACTTCTACATTTACCGGGTCAGAGGAATATTTAGCTAAGATATTTTTATGAAAATCGATAACTTTTATATCCTTTAAACGAGTAACTTTTCCTTTTGGAATCTTCCCTATTAACTTTCCTAAAACTTGTTTGATTTTAGGTAAAAAGCTAGCTACGTTAGTAGTTATCACGAGTTCTACTTCTAGTATTTTTGTAGAGATTTCCATTAATTTATGTTCAAAAATAGCATCTAAAGTAACAAGTGCTACTTTATTTCCACCGCTTCCTAAATCGTTAAGTTGATATTGCATTTGAATTGGAGAAAGAAGTGGAGAAACCCCAGAAACAGTGCAACCTACTCTTAGTGCCCCGATCATAGCTATTACATATTCAGGTATGTTTGCTAGATTAATAGCAACAATATCACCTTTTTGAAAGCCTTTATCAATTAGCATATTGGCAAATTGATTCGCATATTTATTCAACTTTCCGAAAGTGATCTCTACTCCAAGAAAGGCAAGCGCTACTTTATTTGGTAATTCTTTAAAAGTCTGTTTAATTGAATCTGGGTAAGATATGTCCCATTCTTTAGGGTCTATTTCTGTAATGTGTTTATCCCACGATCTCTTCCAAATTCTTTCACTATTTACCATTATTTTAACATCGATTTCTTTAATTTTTTGAGTATAGTAATTATTAAAGTTAAAATTAGATATAAAGTTTTAAATCAGATTCAATAAATTTTAATAATTGTTATTGTTTAATTTGATTTATTATGACAAGTTTAGTAATTTTCTATTCAAGAACGGGGACAACTAAGAGAGTTGCCAACACAGTTTCAGAAAAATTATCCTGTGATTGTGAAGAAATTTTTGACACGAAAAATAGACTTGGATTTTTTGGATGGTTAAGATCGGGCAAAGACGCTATGATGAAAAAGCTAACCATTTTAAAAGAAATAAATAAAAATCCAGAGTCATACGATTTAATTATCATTGGAACCCCCATATGGTCCAGTAATATGTCTACTCCGATAAGGACATATATAACTGATAATAAAGATAAACTTAAGAACGTGGCATTCTTTTGCACTGAGGGCTCCAGAGGAGGAGAGAAATGTTTTAAGAAAATGGCGATTTTATGCGATAAAGAACCTGTTGCAACGCTTGAAATTAAAAAAAAAGATATAAAGAAGGAGATCCACTTAGATAAAATTAACGCTTTCATTCAAGAAATCAAATAAAGTTAATTCTTAAACTATTTCAGATGCATTTTTTAATAGTATATTCAAAGAGTATAAAAAATAAAATGCTTTTAAAGAATTAAAAAAAAAGATAAAATTAGGATTAAAAAATCCATAAAGCCACTCCAATAAGAAATCCTATAACAATTATCAGAATAATTATTATCACAACTGCAGCAATCACCGCTATAATCGTCACAAAAATGGCAGAACCGAATCCAATATCATGTCGTTTCGCAATTATAGCCCAACATATAATCAATCCAATTAGTATTGCAATAATAAACCATATTAATCCTGGTAAAAACCAGTGAAAAAGGACTATCACCAACCACATAACTATTGTACAGAGAAAAGCTGTTGCAAACACTTGACCGAATTCTGTTTTATCAGCATCCACAAAACTTAAACCGATTTTAAGAAATAATGTTATAAAAATCAGAAAGAATATAAAAAGAAGTATATACAAAATTATGAGAGCTATACCAGCTTGTAATAACATTTTTTACAACTCCTCTCAAAAATTGTTAAATCATTTGTTTTAATTAAAATAAGAATTAATATTCATTTTATTCTTAAAATTTATAAATTTAATCTTTTTGTCGGATATAAAAATTTGCGAAATCTTAAGTAATACTCACTTTTACTTTTACTCTCCTCACTCTGTCTCCATGAAACTACATTTCCTTTAAAAGGACAACTGTTTCACTTAAACGAAAACTATCTTTTGACGCACCTTATGAAAAGGTGAAATTCAGAAAACTGTCGGCGATTAAAACTTTAAAATTTTAAAGTTACTTTACTTTTTGTAATGCCGTTCGATTCAGGATTCAGGGTATACAAAAGAAATAATGAAATTCCGCTCGTTTCAAGTGGTGATTCACCCCTCGATGAGCTTTTATCGGGGGGATTTCATAAAGATTTAGTCTATTTGTTATACGGAGATAAAAAAAAGACGACCGAAATTCTACTAACAACTGCCGTTATTGCACAAAAGGCTTTCACTAATGGGGGTCTCGGAGATGGGATTAAAGTTGCGTTTATTGACGGAAACAATCGATTCAATCCTTACAATGTAAGCAAATTTGCAGTTTCCCAACATCTTTCACCTCGAACAGTCTTAGAAAACATTATTATTGCTCGGGCGTTTACTTGGGATCAGATGATTGAACTTTTGGAGAACAGACTTTCTACGCTTGAACATATCAAGGTTGTGCTAATCTCTGGGATCACGACTTTGTTTCAAAGTTACGAAAAACAGACTTTCGAAGACTTGCTAAAGACAATAGGGGGAATCAAAAAAATTCTTTCAAACACCAAACCTTTAATTGTTTTAACTGCCCCCTTGAACGAGTATTCCCTTCTTAGACCTAAGGGCGGAAAGATTCTTTCTCATTTCGGGAGCGTACTGGTATTGATAAACGACAACGAGCGTTATGTGGAGTATGTGCTTGTGCAACATCCCTTCAAAGCCGAAAATCGTCTTCGAAAATGGAAATCCCGAACCCCTAAAAGGAAGCTGTCAAATCCTCTGAAAAATGCTAAATTGGATTGCTGGTTTTAACTTGAAATTGTGAAGGTTAGAGGCTGTCTTTTTAACAACAAAATATTTAAATGTTCAATAAAATAATTTATCCAAACTATATATGAAACGATATATTTTTTAGAAGATTTGAAAAATTATGGCAAAAAGGAAAAATCCTTCTGGTATAACTGAAAAGGAATTACAAGCACAATTTCAGAAGGAAACTGGAAAGAAAGCAATCCATTGTGGGAAAATAACAAAAGCTTATAGGGAATGGAAAAAAAATCATTAGTCGTTTTCGAAGAATGCTCTAAAAAATTTTTATAAACTTTTTTTTCCTCCATAACAACTTTAGAGCTTTTTTTTATTAGAATAAAAAAAATTATTCCTATGTTTCTTAACAAAAAAGATTATTTTTTTTTTCCTCTTTTAGAATATATGTCTAAACTAATTTTTTTAGGTTGCTTATCAAGGTCTAAATATTTAGATACCTGCAAAAATGCAGAAAAATTAATTAAATTCTTAGACAATGAATACGAAATTCTTGAAAATGCTCCTTGCTGTGGAAGTTTAGCTTATCACATCTCATCCGACGAGGAATTACGAAAACACATAGAATTTGTTAATGAATGGTTTAAAGAAAATGATGTGAGTGAACTTATTACTATTTGTGCTGGATGTTACAATTATCTCACTCATTATTATCCCGAATATGTAGGTTTAGATTTTAATGTTAAAGTGCAGCATTTACTGCAGTTTATAAACCGACCCGAAAATTTAAAAAAATTAAATTTAAAATATGCTGGAAAAAAACTCAACATATATTATCATGATGCATGTCATCTAAGGAATGCTGACGTTCCAATTATCGAGGAAGCACGAGATATTATCAACTCAATTAAAGGTCCTATTGAACTTAGAGAAATGGAAAATAATAGAATAAACTCATTATGTTGTGGAGCAGGAGGAGGAGTTTATTCAATTTTTAAAGAAAATAGCGATTATAATTCTTTATTGATTTTTAAGCAGATGAGAATGGCTAAAGCCCTGCTAACTGCTTGTCCATTTTGCTATACATCATTAACCCGAATTAGAGAAGAAAATAAAATAAAGACACCTGTAATTAAAATCGAAGATTTTATCATTAGATTAATGGAAGGGGTTGATCCTATTAGTGTCTGAGAAAGGAAAAAAAATTTATAATAAAGTTAAAGATAGATTAGAAGAATTAAGGGATGAAGAATCCCCATATGCTAAATTTGGAGATATTTGGAAATTAGGTTGTACTGCTAAATACAAATCTTACGATTTAAGATATTTGTATGAGGATACAAGTAGGGAGTTTGTTGATAGATATAGAGATCAGATTATACAGATGAGAGAGGATTTTGTAGAAAACATTGAAGATTATGTAGAAAAATGTTTGAAAAGAATGGAAAAAACTAATCATTTTAAAGTATACTATGCTAAAACAAACGAAGAAGCCCAAAAAGTTTTTAAGGAAGAATTAGGGGATAACAAAATACTCTATAAATCAAAATCATTAGAAGCAAAGGATGCTGGAATTGTTGAAGTATTGAAGAAAAATAAAATTACAATTAAAGAAACTGACCTTGGCGATGTTTTTTGTCAACTAATGGACTATAAATTTCCAAGTTTTACCTTGGGACCAGGTGTCCAATTCACAGTGGATGAGATTGTTGCCAAAATAGAAGAGAAATATAATGTTGAGGTTGAACCAACAGCACAAGCTATAGTTGATTATTACAGAAGAACTTATCGTCCAGAACTACTTAATAATGTTAAGGTTTCACTTACATCTGCAAATGCTATTTCTGCTGATGATGGTTCTATTGTGTTAGTAGAAAATGAGGGCAATATTAGTATCATCACACGGGCAACTGAGAAACATATAATCGTAGCTGGAATTCATAAAATAGTCCCTACAGTATTTGACGCATTATTATGCTCAAAGATACAAGAAAGAATTATGAATGTCGATGGAGCTTATATCAGTTTAATTTCTGCTCCTTCAAATACTTCAGACGTTCAAGGCGTCCGAGTATTTGGAATGTATGGTGCTAAGGAAGTTGTTGTTATTCTTGTAGACGATTGGCGGATGAAAGCAGCAAAAGAAAATCTATTTTATAAAGATATATTAAAATGTATCAGTTGCAAGAGTTGTGATCTTATATGTACCGCTTCTAGAGCCTTTGGGAATGTTTTTGCATCGAAATATGGAATAGGGGCAGTTAATATTCTCAGGGACTATATTCACAATGGTATTGAAGCTGCGGTAGAAGATGGATTGTTTTTATGTACGGGATGTGAAAATTGCACTAATTGGTGTCCTGCTGGAGTCAATCTAGCAGAAATTATGAAAACAATGAAAAAAGAAGCTACTGAAAAAGGTCTTTGTCCACCGCTTTTAAATCAATATAAGCAGAAAATTTTGAAGGACAAAAATCTTTTTCTTGAAGAAAAATAAAGAAGTAGTATTAAATTCGTTGTAGAATAAAAAATACAGTTAATATTAAATTAAATATTATATGAAAATATTAAAAAAAGAATAATGAGTTGAGAAAAATTCCTAAATTAATAGAGAACAAGGAAAAGAAATTTTCTTTATTCTTAAACAAAGATAGGTGCGGAGGATGCGAAATATGCGTCTCTGTTTGTCCTACAGGTATATTAGAAATAAGTGATATGTTGAATATGCGAGTTGCTTATATTCCGAAGGTTAAGGAAGGAAAAGAGAAATATTGTGTAGCATGCCGTAGATGTGAATATGGATGCCCAGATTGGGCTATATATGTCTTAGAAGAAGAGAAAAACGAAAATTTAGCCGAAAAGGCTAGAACTTAATAAGGTGAAAATTATGAGTGGTAATAATGATAAAAGGTTCTTACCAGAAGGTAAGCATTTAATGATGGGTAATGTTGCAGTAGCAGAAGGGGCTATTGCGGCTGGTTTAAAATTTTTTGGTGGATACCCTATTACTCCAAGTACCGAAGTTATTGAACATCTCGCAAAAAGAATGCCTGAGATTGAAGGTTGTTGCATGCAAATGGAAGATGAATTAGCTTCAATAAATTCCGTAATCGGCGCTTCTTTGGCAGGTGCAAAAGCAATGACAGCTACATCTGGTCCTGGGCTCTCTTTAATGGTAGAAACTATTTCGATGGCAGCAAATCTTGAAGTTCCATTCGTTTTATGCGACGTTCAACGCTGTGGCCCCGGTACGGGTTCAGTAACAGATCCTCATCACAACGATTTAGGATTATTACGCTTCTCTGGAAATGGTGAATTTGAAGTCATTGCATTAGCACCGATGAGCTGTCAAGAACTTTTTGATTTAACTATAACAGCTTTTAATTACGCGGAAATTTATCGCTGCCCCGTTTTTATTATATCTGATGCTTATTTAGGACACCTACACGAAGTGGTAAATATACCCCCTAAGGAAAAAATTTTAAAAAAAGTTATAAAGCGAGAAGTCCCAGATGAAATTACGCCAAGAGTCTTTTCATATATGGATGATAAAACTGGTGAATATATAATTCCTAAACCTCCTATTGTTGGTACTGATTATTGTCCAGGAATGTTTTTACATACTCCTCATGGACCTGAAGGAATTTTGTCACCTAAACCACAGCGATTTGTCGAAATGATGATTGATAAAATAAAAACAAATAAAGATAAAATTTGTATGACTGAGAAATACAAATTAGATGATGCTGAAATAATTATTATAACATACGGATTACCAGTAAGGGTGAGTTACAGAGCAATTGATATAGCACGTGAAGAAGGTATAAAAGTAGGGATGTATAGATTAATAACTGTTTGGCCTTTTCCAGAAAAAAAAGTAAAAGAAATCGTAAAAGATGCTAAGGCAATTATAGTTCCAGAGTTGAATTATACGGGAATAATTGCAGAACAAGTTGAAAGAGTGACTAAACTCGATATCCCACTTATTAAAATTCCTAAAGTAGCAGAATTCCATCATCCAGATGATATCTTAAAAGTTATTAGGGAGGTGGCAAAATAATGTCAGGAGAACTTCCAATGTATCCAAGCGAGAAACCAGAACACCCTTATCTCACACAATCCTACGCAGGACGTTTGTTGAGTAATTATTCTTCTAGGTTTTGTGCAGGCTGCGGATATGGAATAATTGGTCAAATTTATACTCGAGTTTTTGAAGATGAAAAATTAGATCCCCATTTATACCCTTTAGTTATTGGAATTGGATGTTATACTCAAATTTTATTATTAGTTCATTATGATTCCCAAAAAATTGTAACACTTCATGGAAGAGCTCCTGCTATAGCAACTGGAATGAAAATGGCAAATCCTAAGATGAAACCAATAATCTTTTCTGGTGATGGAGATTGCTTAGGTATCGGAGGTAATCATTTTATTCACTTATGCCGAAGAAATCTTGATTGCATTATATTTATTTTTAATAATAGTATTTATGGAATGACAGGCGGTCAAGGAGCACCAACTACGCTCTATGGAGCAAAAAGTTCAACCACCCCGTATAAAATGTTTGAAAATCGAAGCGACGGTATAAAAATTGCTCTAGCGGCAGGAGCTACTTATGTAGCAAGAACGACTGTTGCTCATCCACGTACTTATATGAAATACTTTAAAAAAGCATTAAGGCATAAGGGTTGTTCCGTCATTGAAATTATTACTCCCTGTGTAACTTATTTTGGACGAAAAAATTTAGATAATCTAGGTTCTGAATTAATAGGGGAGAAAGGAGAAAAAATGGATTCAGGAGGAAAAATGTTTGATTGGATAAAAAATGTTTCGGTGCGAATAAATCAGGCGAAATTCATGAGCGAAGAGGAATTATTTAATAGGTATATAATAGGAGAATTTAGATACCAGCCAGATAAACCTGAATATTCGGAAGAATATAGAAAAATTCAGAGAGTCGCCATGGAGGGAAAATAATTAAATGAATCGATATGAAATAAGAATTTCAGGTTTTGGTGGGCAAGGTGTAATAACTCTCAGTAAAATGATAATAATGGCAAGTGCAATCTACGAAAATTTAGCTTCTACTCAAACTGAAGCTTATTCAGCTGCAGCTCGAGGTGGAAGGTGTTGGGCTGAAGTTGTAGTTGATTTAGATAGGGATACAAAACAAATTGATTATCCTAAAGCATTAATGCCCTATGATTTTTTAATCGTTCTTTCTGAAGAATCTGCTAAAGATGTTAAACGAAATTCTTTGAAAAAAGGAGATAATACTGGTTATTTAGTATGGGATCCTTCAACAATTAAAAAATTCAGGATCGCACAAAAATTTAAATCGTTAGGTATACCAGTTCAGCGAATGGCTTTAGAAAAATTTGGAGATAGAGTTTATGGGAATTCAATTCTTTTTGGAGCTTTTACTACTCTTTCGAAAATTATCTCCGAGCAAGCCGCAATTGAGACGCTTAAAGATTTTGTACCAAAAGTCACTTTAGAAAAGAATTTAGAAGCTTTTGAACTTGGAAAAGTTGAAGCAGAATATTTTCTTAAACAACTTGAGGGTGAAAAAGAATAATATGTACATTGAAAAATTAAAAAAAGGATGGCAAGAATTAGACTCTGAAATAATCAAAACAGACAAATGTGTCTATTGTGGGGCATGTGGAGCATTTTGTGCAAATATTAAATTCGACGATGAAAAAGAAGTACCAATTGAGGATGGGTCTTGTAAAGATATAGCTACTTGTCGCGATGGATATGGTTTATGTTATAATACTTGTCCTAAAACAGGAATAGATCAAATACCACTATCTTTGCTGGATAAATGGGTATTCGGGAAGGAATATGATAAAATATTAGGGCACTTTATAAAAATTGTATCGGTGAAGCTTACGGATGCTGCAGCAAAAAAGTATCCGTTACACGCTGGACCCATAACTGCGTTACTAAATACAACCATGGAAGCTGGTTTAATTGATGCGTCAATTATAACTGATAAAGATGAATATTTTAGACCTTTTCCGATGGTTGCAGAAAACCAAAACGATTTATTCAGAGGCATTGGATATAAACCTAGCCAAAGTCCTATACTCTCTTTAGTTGGAGACGCTATTAACAAAGAATTTACTGATATAGCAATTGTAGGAACACCATGCCAAATCCAAGGCTTAAGGAAATTACAAAATCACCCAGGCTTCGATTATGAGGCATATGATTTGGTTTCTTTAGCAATCGGGACATTTTGTTTTGGTACCTTTCATAATCAACAATTAATAAAATGTTTTGAGGTATATAATATAAGTCCGAGTGAAATAAACTCTATTGATTCAATTAAAAACGATTTTAACATGAAAATTAAAACAAAGTCGGGAGAAAAAGAAATTCCTCTAAATTATTTATACGATAATTCGATCAGAAATGCCTGTTTTTCTTGTTCTGATTATACCGCCTCTTTTGCTGATATCTCTGTAGGAAATGTTGGTAGCGAGAAGGATTGGAGAACTTTTATAATTAGAACACCAAGAGGAAAAGAAATCTTCGAATTAGCTGTGAACCAAGGAATTTTTGAAGTAAAAAACCTTGATAAAGATAATGAAGAATTAATTTTAGACATTACCAGAAGTAAAACAGATATTATAAAGATAGAATCAATCGTTGAACACTCTCCTGAGATAAAGAGTTTCATTATTAGAAATTCAAGAATCGCGAAAGCATATCGACCGGGAGAATTCGTTATCTTATGGCTTCCTGATATCGATTTCTTACCAATGTCAATTTCAAATATAGATGGAAATTTACTTGAAATTACAGTTCAAAAAATAGGTGAAGGTACTGCTAAATTATTTGAGTTAACAGAAGGTGATAGTATTGGAATAAGAGGCCCTTTCGGAACCTCTTGGAATTACGAGGATGCTCAAAATATTCTTATAGTTGGTGGAGGGATGGGTATTGCTGCTCTCACGTCTTTAATTGAACCTTTAAAGCAAAATAAGAAAAATGTTTTCGTTGCCATAGGAGCGAAAGATGAGTCCTCTTTAATTTTTTCAGATAGACTTATTGAACTTATCCCTAATACATTGTGTACCACTGATGATGGTTCCATTGGAAAAAAGTGCTTTGTCACTGAGACTATTGAAGATATTATTAAAAGTGAAAATATTGATTTAATTATGACATGTGGTCCTGAAATTATGATGAAAGAAGTTCTTAAAATTGCAGAGTCTAAAAACATTGAAGTTCAAGCATCTCTTGAAAGAAAAATGAAATGCGGTGTTGGACTGTGTGGTTCTTGTTGTTTAGGAGAAGATAATAATGTTTCAGTTTGTAAAGATGGACCAATATTTAAATCAGACCAATTGAAAAAATTTCCAAAATTTGGGACTTATTCTAAATTACTTTGAACGAGTTAAAAGAAATTCAATAAATTGTTTAAGTTTTTTAACGTTGTTAAAAGTTTTTGGCGATTTCTCTTCAAGATAATACTTGAAAATCTCCCAATTTTCCTTTTTATCTAATGGCGCGCCATTAATTATCTTTTTAACCCTTTCAATTTCGCTCGACATTATTAATTGATCATTCACTTTATTTGATTCATCTGACATTATAAAGATATAATAATCGTTTAAGTCCCATGGATTCAATACACCACTTGGCTTGTTTCCATCACCAGCTTTCTTTCCTCGGAGCATTCTTGTATCGACCATAGTCGGCAATATCTGGTTAAAGGTTATGTTTTCTCTTTTATATTCAGCAGCTAAACTCCTTTGTAGTCCTACGGTAGCATATTTGGTTGCTGCATAAGCAGTAAATTTAGGCATTCCCTGAGGATAAGCTTCGCTTCCCGTTATTAAGAATCGTGCTTTTGCTTTTTTATCGTCTTTTTTCAAATAAGGATATGCCGCTTTAAACGTATTGAATACTCCAAGTATGTTAACTTTAAGAATATTATCGAATCTTTCTGGGTCAAAATCATGAGTATTTCCCATCCATGAAGCACCTGCGTTTGCAATAATTCCATTTAATAAACCTAATTCGTTATGGAAATACTTGAAAGCTTCTTCAACTTCCTCATATTTTGTAATATCGGCAGTTTTTAATACAACCTTAACTCCAGTTC
Source organism: Candidatus Hodarchaeota archaeon (assembly GCA_048887225.1). Lineage (GTDB taxonomy): Archaea > Asgardarchaeota > Lokiarchaeia > Sigyniarchaeales > SOKP01 > LW40-45. Next base: position 24,850 of record JBHLJY010000023.1, on the reverse strand, counting down.
CTAAGGTTTCAACCTCTTTTTTGGTATTCTTTAATTCATCCAAAGTTCTTGAAGTTAATCCAACATTTGCTCCTTCTTTAGCACACGCAATCGCAACAGTTTTTCCGATACCTCGACCAGAACCTGTAATTATTATATTTTTGCCTTTTAACAGCATAGTAAAATCACTATTTTTTATATGTTTATTTTGTTTTCTTTTTATACATTTTTGGATCCTTTTTTTCTAAGGTTAATGGATCTCCTCCATATTGAACTTTTCTGCCTTGATAATAAAAAGTTGTTTTCATATCACAAATTTTATCCCATTCTTCTAATCCAAGCTTTTTTATCATGACTAAATTATATACTTTTGAGTTGTGAGGAGCAAAAATCTCAAAATTAACGATAGGCTGTAGCATTTCGCAAGGAAAATCTTCACATTCATAACAAAAATCGTATCCCTTATTTGTGACACATTGATATGTTTTACATATCGGTAACTTATATATTTGACCCTCTTGTTCTCGGCATCCTTTACAACCGTAAGCCTTCACGCCAGGACATCTTTTACAATAAATCCCGCAAGGAGCGTGCCATTTTTTTAACTTTTTACTCATTTTATTATCTTATAACTAATTTTATTAACATTCAAATTAATCAGATAAATATTTTATGTATAATAATTTAAATGAATCTTATCAACGAATAAAAATATATCGCTTGAAGTATCTAAAATTTTTATGTTCTTGTGTAAACAACAAATATTACTAACATATTATTTAAATATATAATGGATTATGATCTACGTAAAGGGTATAAGACTTTTATGAGTATGGTTTAATTTATGTTAGATCGCATTATTAAAATAGTTATTTCTGGAGATGGTGGCGTAGGGAAAACAACGCTATTAAATAGATATGTGAACGAACAATTTGAAATCGACACACAAATAACCAAGGGATTAGAATTCTTTTCTAAGAAAATTGTAATTGAAAGAGAAAATTATCAGCTTTTATTATGGGATTTAGGAGGCCAAGAACAATTCAAAGCTCTTTTCTCTAAGGTTAATTGGCTAGAAGGAACTATAGGGGCTTTAGTTTTATTTGATTTAACGCGTTTTAGCACTTTAACCCAGATAGATTTTTGGTTGAGTTTGTTATCTCAATACGGAGATTTCCCTACATTAATTATTGGATCTAAATACGATATGATTAATGGGAACACAAGGGAAATTGACGATTCCGTATCAAAGATTTTGGAAAAAAGTGATAATTGTTTTAGTTATTTAAAGACTTCTTCTTTTACGGGAAAAAACGTAAATGAAACTTTTGAACTATTGGCAAAGAAAGTTGTAAGTAATTTCTCTTCATGTGACTGAAGGAAGCTCAAAAATGATCTATCTAATATAAGACTTCAGACTTTACATTTTTGTTAAAATTTAGTTAGTTGCAAAAATCAGAAAATTTTCGATGTATTTTTTTTTAAATTCTACAGCGAATTACTCTTTTTGGTAATCAGTATGGGTCGCACAGTACCTCCTTTCAGACCTGCGTTAGAACACGAAATTAAAAGCTGGAAGGATTTTAAAAGAGCGCTTAGACCTGAAGATCAAGAAACTTTTCATAAGTTAATGAATTTTGCTCGAATTCACGCTGATGCTGGAAGCTTAAGCGCACGTCCAATGCTTTCGGAAATCCTATTCATGTCCTGCGCACTCGAGCAAGAGAAGAAAATCGAGAAATTAGGAAAAAAGATTAAAGAATTGGAAGGAAAGCTGAAGGATAAATAAATTGGTTTCTCAAGTGCATTTTGATGCCTGGCTTTTGGATGTTTCAACGTATAACGATGGGATTATTCTTTGGGTTAAAAGACGAAAGAGAGTTTTAAAAATACTTCAGGAATTTTGCCCTGAATTTTTTGCTGTCCCAAAGAAAAGTGCTGGAAACGATTTAAAGGGGTTAAGAACCATTCTAAAGGCTCATCCCAATGTGAAAGATGTGCGGATCTGTGAAAAATATGTTAAGTTAGAGGATCATACGAAAACGAAAATTTTTGGTGTTTCGGTGGCAAAACCTTCGGTATTAAAAAAAGTGATCAGCGAAATTGACGATTTAGGGATTTTTACGCTCTATAATACAGATCTACCGATCGCTCAGATGTATTTTTATGTAAATGATTTATTCCCAATGTCTCGCTGTAAATTTGCGGTGAAAATCGAAAAAGATAAAAAGAAGAGAGAAAAAGTTATGCGTTTAATCTCTTTAGAGTTGAAAGACGATAATGAAGAACTATTTTATGAATTGCCCCCGTTAAAGGCTGTGTGGTTAGATATCAAGGTTCAGAAACGCGGAATTAGAGCGTACTACAACGACCCTCTTGCTTACACTGAAGTAAGCATCGTGGAAAATGATGAAAACAATGTTCCAAGAGCAGATGGCTACAAAAGGCGCAGAATTCTGATCGATTTGGCTGACGAGGCCGATAATTTGAAAACAATAAGTAGAGTGATTGAGAAGATCGATCCCGATATAATTCTCACGCAGAACGGAGACGAGTTTGTGTTTCCATATTTGGTAGCACGTGCGTCAGAAAATCATGTATCAAACGATCTTTACTTCTCTCGAGACAAAACACCTCTCAAAAACTGTCTCTTTGAACTTTCAGGGGGTTCAGATCATTACATGTCTTATGGAATTATTAGACGCCGCTCAAAGACTCAAGTTTATTTCACGGGAAGATTTCATCTGGATACGAACAGTTACGCCAGCCTTCACTTCACCGAAGGAAACATTCCTGGCGTGATTGAAGTAGCACGTATCTCGCGAGTCCCTCTCCAAAGGTTATCAAGAGTTACAATCGGAGGGGCATTGCAGTCTATTCAATTCTATAATGCCTATAAGCTCGATCATTTAATCCCACCATTTAAAAAAAGTCCTGAGGGATTTCGTTCTGGTATGGATTTGATAAGTGGAGACCGGGGGGGTCATATCTTCGAACCAATTATAGGAGTGTTTGATCAAGTGGTAGAGCTTGATTTCTCTTCGATGTATCCTTCGGTGATGGCGAAATACAATGTTTCTTCGGAAACAATTAACTGCAAGTGTTGTAAGGATGATGGAACTGGCATTAAGGTACCTGGACTGAATTTTCATATCTGTACCAAGCGAAGAGGTATCATCGCAAAGTCTATCAGCCTACCCTTGGGAAAGCGGTTGCAGTACAAAGAATATAACAAAACTCATGATGAAATTCGCTATAAATTTACTGACATAGCACTGAAATGGGTGCTCGTTGTGAGTTTTGGATATTTGGGATTCAAAAATGCCCGCTTTGGGAAGATAGAAGCCCACCAGACGGTATGTGCTTTCGCTCGTGAATTCCTTTTACGTGCTACGGAGATTGCCGAAAATTATGGGTGCAGAATCATTCACGGAATCGTGGATTCATTATGGCTTAAAGACACAGAGGGAAGGACTGCTGAGGAATTCGACAGGATAACCAAGAAAATTGCTGAAGAAATTTCAGAAGAGACACAAATTCCCATGAATTGGGAAGGAAGATATAATGTAATCGTATTCCTTCCATCCCGAGCAGAACCTGATGTACCTGCACTCAATCATTACTGGGGTATCAAAAGTGATGGAGAACTTAAGGTGAGAGGCATTGAAGTCCGACGACGCGACATGCCAAAAATTGTAAAAGAAGCCCAATATGCGCTTATTGATGAGTTTCAAGATGCGACTTCTGTCAAAGAATTTATGCATAGAATTCCCGACGCAAAGAAAAGACTCTTTGAATATGTAGATCGAATACTCTTAGGTAAAGTATCGAGAGAAGAGCTGACAATAAAACAAAGGATCTCTCATAAGCCTTCTGCCTACAAGGTAAATTCATATCAAGCTGTTGCAGCAAGGCAACTGGAGCGATCTGGAGTTGTAGTCTCAGCGGGAAAAAATGTACAATACATCATCCTCAACGCAGAAGCCGATCCTGACTTTCCACAAAAAAAAGTAATTCTTTCAGATCTTTACAACGAAAGGAAGCATCAGTATGATAAAAAAAAATATGTAGAGTTGTTAAAACGAGCGTTTGAAAACATCTTTCCGTTCGAATTCCCCGAACTTGAAGAATTGTTGAAGCCTGATTTTAACAGAAGGTATATTCAAAAAGATTTGTTATGCTTCAAAAGTGATTCCTCTTTAAGATGATTATTTTGTTAAAATAAATAAGAGCAAATTTTTGTCGTGTTGATTATGCTATAATCTCTTAGATTTTTTAAGAAAAATAATGTGTTATATCGTTTAATTTCGTTATATTGTAACGGAAAATGGAGATAAGAATAAATCAGTTAAACATAAATTTTTATTATTTTTTCAGAATTTAGAAAATTTACACGGTGTTTAAATTTATTTTTAATAAAAAGAGTTACAAAATTAGCATGTCAAAAGCATTAACTAAAGTATCTTCATATTTCGATTGGGAATTAAAATTTAGAAAAACCTCAAATTTAAAACATAAACCTAATTCTATTAATAATTTGAGTGAATATAATTTCAATTCCCTTGGAATCTCTAATAAGAGTTTTAAAAATTTTATGAAAAAATGGAAAGAGAAAAATCTTTCTTAATTGCTTTTATTACACATATTCTATAGTAGCTGGTGGTTTTGGAGTTACATCAAAAAAAACATTTTTAGTTTCTGAGATTTCAAGTAAATTTTGTTTTAATTCATTTAGTAATTCTATCGATAATTCCGTTACGGTTGCGGTTCTTGCGTCTTTACTGTTAATAGATCTAATAACAACATCGAATTTCCCAGTTGGATTATTTCCCATCTCATAAAAAACTCTAGCATATCCTTTAATTTGTGAAGCCTTTTTTGTAAGCTTTTCAAAATCGTATTCACCTGATTCACATAAGGGAATCTCATACGTTCTTTTCCCATTAACTAATCCCGTAACTTTTTTAGTAAGAATATTCTCACTAATGGCAGCAAATACTTGGAAAGGTTCTTGGTCTCCTGCATTGTTAATAATCATTGTTTTTCCAAATTTATCATTGTAATAATCTTCCACCTTAGACTCAACTAAATCGTGAACTTTTTTCTCGAATTTTAGATTTTTGGGAGTAACAGGACCGATAATTCTAGCAGCTAAAGCAGGTCCTGGGAACGCTTTTCTATAAACTAATTCTTGGGGCATATTAAAGTACTCAAGTACTTGACGCACCTCATTCTTAGTAAGACTCGCAACTGGTTGGATAGTTGCCTCCACGTCGTATTCGATTTCTACATTATGTTGGCTTTTTACAAAACCTCTTATGTATTTTTCTTTTAAGGCAAGTTCCTCTTCAATAGACATTGTTTCTTTTAAATCTGTTATCTTAACACCAAAACTCTCTTCAATATCTGGTAGGATTGTTCCATCTGCGAGAAGATCGCAATTTTCTTCTTTAATTACTTTACTAATGGTTTCTGAATAAGCATCCTTAAATAGATGCCTTTTAACTTCCGCATCACCTTCGCCAAAAATTTTAGGCAAGAATTCATTTCTAATATCGATAATCAAGACATCTGGATGTAATTTTTTGACATATTCTCGCTCCTCTACACCTCTAATTATTCTCATAAGACCATGGTCAATGAAGACTGGAACCGTATTAATATTGGCTCTTTTAAGTAAAAGATAAGTAGTAGAACTGTCAATACCTCCAGAAAGCGCACAAAACACTTTTAATTCTTTCGCGTGTTTTTGTAAAAATTGCATTGCACTTTCAACAAATTTTTCTGGCTCTCGAGGTGGATTTATCAATCGATGATTTAACATAGCAAAGATTAGTATTCATCATAAAATAAGTGCTATTATTAAGTGGTTATAATTTATGACTTATTTATATTTTATGAAGAAATGCTAATTTTAATAAAGTAAAAATTTAATACTTAAAATTTTATACTAATTCTTGAATTCTTTTAAGAGGTTTTTTCCTTGGTTAAAATACGAAAGATTAAGATGACTTTTAAAAGTATACCAACACTTGAGGGTGCAGGAGTTAGGTTAAAACGTGCGTTTGGTAATAATGAAGTACCTTTATTGGATCCCTTTTTACTCTTAGATCATTTCGGATCAGATAATCCTGACGATTATTTAGCTGGTTTTCCATGGCATCCTCATCGTGGGATTGAAACAATTACTTATATGCTCAAAGGAAAGGTAGAACACGGAGATAGCTTAGGGAATGGTGGTGTTATTGAATCTGGTGATGTTCAATGGATGACAGCGGGAAGTGGAATAATTCACCAAGAAATGCCAAAACGTACAGATGGCTTTATGATAGGATTTCAATTATGGGCAAACCTTCCTGCCTCACATAAAATGATGGATCCTCGATATCGAGATGTGAAAAAAAATCAAATACCAATTGTTCATTTGGACAATAGTGTGGAAGTTAAAATCATCTGTGGAGAACTTAATGGTACTATGGGACCCGTACAAGATATTGTAACAGATCCAGAGTATTTGGATGTTAGAATTAAGCCTCATTCGGAATTTACTCATCAAACCAAGATTGGACATACAGTTTTTGCTTATATATATGAGGGAGAAGGCTTCTTTGATGAGAATCGGGATCCAATAAAAAAAGTCGAACAACTTATAATTTTTGATGATGGAGATGAAATTAACATTAGCACAGATGATAAGGATGTTCACTTTCTTTTAATCTCAGGTAAACCTATTGGTGAACCGGTCGCTTGGTATGGACCAATTGTAATGAATACTCAAGAAGAGTTAAGGATTGCTTTTGAGGAATATCGAAGAGGCACATTCATTAAACACAAATAGCGTTTTGAAAGATGAAATTAAGTTTTTATCTCATTTAAATTTTGGCAGATATTCTTTTTGAACCTCTATCATCTCGTTAAATATATCTTCTGCCATATTAAAGCCTTTTACTGTGGTATCAATTGCTAAACACGCTAAGGCAAGTTCCCTTGATTTATTTAAAATAGCATCAACACATAAATCTTGAATCGTTGCTTCAATGCGTAATAATGCAGCTATTTGCTTAGGTATATTTCCTATTTTTACTCCTTTAATTCCGTTTTTGTTTACAACAATTGGACCTTCAATTACTAAATCTTGAGGTAAATTATCAATAAGGCCATCGTTTGGAATATTCACCGAGCTTTCATAAGAATTTTTATCTGTTAAAATAGCTTCAATTATAGGTATAGCGCGTTCTCCAGAAGGAACTTTAGGTAACATTCCCCTTTTAGGGAATTTACCTTTTTTAAGGTGTTTATATGTTCTAAGAACTTTATAATAGATTGCGTTCCCCTCCTGATCGTGTCTATTGATCCAATCTACCATGTCTTGTGTTTTAGTAAACTCTTCCCCAAATTGTAAATATTCACCTAAATGGTTATCTCCTGAATGGGGGAAATAGCCAAATCTCTTGTAAACTTCAAATGTAAGTTTTGAGAATTCAAATCTATTTTCGTGTTGTGTGAAATAATCCATAGCTTTCGAATTAAATTCTGACATTAATTTTTGTCCTGTCTTTAAATCTTCTAAATCAATAAGAAATCCGAAGTGATTTAGTCCAACTACTGTCATTTTTAAATCCTTTAAATTTTTATTAAGCATCCGTGGAATATACCGGTTAAAAAAACTAATTTGATGACAAAGCCCAATAAAATTAAGGCTAGGATTTGCTCTTTTAATTGCAAGGCAAACCCTTGACATAGGATTGGAAAAATTAATGAAAAAGGCATTAGGACTTATTCGTTCAGCATCCTTAACAATATCTATAATTGGTGGTATGATTCTCCAAGCATGAAAACTGCCACCTGGACCTCCACATTCTCCAAGTATTTGTGTAGAGCCGTGCTTCCTTGGAATTTTATAATCTTGCCACCATAATTTAAATCTATCTCCAACCTCTATAGAACTAATTATGAAATCTGCATTTTTAAAAGCTGTGGCTCTATTAGTCGAACGTTCTATGATGAATTTATTGTCTCTTTTCTCAGTTTCAGCAAGCATTAATTCATAAATTATTTCCAATTTCTCTTTATTTATATCATGGAGCATTATAGTCGAACCTTCTAAAATATCGCTGTGAAAAATATCCATTAGCATTGAGGGTCCAAACATAGTTGAACCAGCTCCGACTAACACTATTTTTTTATTCATAATCCTCAAATTTCCTAATTTTCAAAAAAATATGTAATATCTGATTTAATTAAAAATATTATCGATTTAAAAAATTATTAATTGCTTTAAAACCGATTAATTTCGTCGTTTTTAATGAAAAAACTTATATAACATAAAAAGATATAATCCTATAGTAATGATCTCGAATAATACTACGTTGAATGCTTCATTGTTAAAAGTATTAATCCTAGTATTATAAAGCGAAACAAATCCTTTTATCTCTTTCTTTTACATTTTTCACGGATTTGTTCGCTGGCGAGTAAAAATTTAAGAGAAGAGATCGTAAGTGTTTGTTCCTGCTTGAAGATCTAAGAAAAAATCAGAGATGATTGAAATTGGAGAAAAAAGCTGAAGAAACGATTGAAGAATATTTAAGTGCTGATTTTTACGAAAATAAAACATTTAAAGCAAAATCGCCATATTCTTTAATCATGGACATTTCTGATGTAAAGCCAGCCGAACTAGAAATTGAAGATGAGATAAAATTGGGTTATCTATGGAAAAGATATAGTAAAAAGAGTAAATAATTTGAAATTATAAAATGGTCTTAATTCTTTCCAAGGCTTCTTTTATCCTATCAATAGGTTGAGTTAAAGCAAATCTTACAAATCCTTCTCCATATTGACCAAAACCAACACCGGGTGTGATAACTACACCAACATCAATTAGTTTTATTACAAATTCCATACATGTGGTATCGCAATATTTTTCTGGAACCTCTGTCCATACATAGAATGTTGCTTGAGGTTTATCCGTTTTCCAACCAATTTCGTTTAATCCATTAACTAATACATCACGTCTTTTTTCATAAATTTTGATATTTTTTTCTACAATCTCGGGCTTTTTCTCGGATTTATATTCATTTAATCCTTTTATAACAGCTTTTTGAATAAAGATAGGACATCCTGAATCGATTTGGGATTTTACACTTCGTAAACCTTTTATAATATCTTCATTACCTGCCGCCCATCCACATCGAAAACCTGTCATACAGAACATTTTAGAAGCACTATTAATTTCTATTTGATTTTCATCGATTTGTAAAATTGTAGGAGTTATATAATCACCAAATGTAAATTCTGAATAAGGATTATCGTACACTATAAAAAAGTTATAATCATCTGCATATTCAGAAGCCATTTTTAAGAATTCTATTGGTGCAATTGCTCCAGTTGGATTATTCGGATAATTTAAATACATAATTTTTGCTTTTTTCAAAATTTTAGTATCAATTGCCTCTAAATTAGGAAGGAAGTTATTATCTTTTAAAATCGGCATTAAATATGGCTTGCCATCGCAGAGCTTTGTTGCTCCATTTTCATAAACTGGATAACCTGGATTGGGGCATAAAACAATATCTCCAGGATTTACAAAAGCTCGAGCTATATTTGCAACACCTTCTTTACCTCCAATTGTATTAGTAACCTCATTATCTGGATTTAAATCACTTCCGAATCTAACCTTATACCATCTAGCCACAGCTTCTCTAAAATCTTCTTCCCCCATACTAGTAGGGTAATTTTGATTTACAGGATTTTTTGCTTGTTCAAACATTTCATTTAGTATTAAATCTGGAGTGGATAAATCTGGATCTCCAATTCCTAACGAGATTAAATCAACACCTTCTTTTTTCTTTTTTAATTTTAACTCTTCAATCTCAGCAAAAATATATGGAGGTAATCTCCCAATTCTTTCAGCATATTCTATTTTTATTTGAACCACCCTTATGATTTTAAAAAAGGTTTAGGAAAATGTGAATTTAATCATTAATAAAAAATTAAAAATCTTTCGAATAGTAATTTTTTTTAAATTTCATACTCAACTTTATCTCGGTGAGTTCTCCGCTCAGAGCTCTATATCCCGAAAGTATAAGCAATGAAAAAGGTCTAATTTAAATTATTCTTCGATGAAATTAATTATTTCCCTCACAACTTTTTCGGGAATTTCGACATTTATTCCATGGTTTTGTTTCTCAAAAATTATTAGTTTTGAGTTTGGAATTAGCTCGTCTAATTCATAACTTCGTTTAAGAGGCATAAGACTATCTTTATTTCCTGTAATAATCAATACATGGATATTCAAACTCTTTAAATCTTCTCTAACATCAAAATTATACACAAAATTTTCCATCGCTCCGAATATTACTTCAGGAGGGCATTTTAATTTAGCCTCAACTTCTTTTTCTAGAAGTTCGGGATGACTTTTTTTAAATTTATATGTATAGGCGGTTTGGGCTATTAGCATGAAACTTTCGCGTAGTTCTCCTAATTTTCCAGATTTATAGTCTTTTATAACTCCATCCATTCCTTCTGAATACATACTAGGAGCAGTACTTCCTAAGATCAACTTTTTTACTATGTCTGTGTATTTTAAAGCAAAAACTTGAGATATCATACCACCCATGCTATGACCATATATAGAAATCCTTTCGAATTTATCAAGAAGGCCTAATTTCTTTAACAATAAAAAGTTATCTTCGGCAAAATGATCTATTGTATAAAATTTTTTAGTCTCCTCGTAATTATTATCAACTAATGGCTTATCAGAATCACCATGGCCTCTTAAATCAGACCTTAAAACTAAAAATTTTTCAGTTAGTAGCGCAAAAATCTCGTCGTAGCCTTGCAACCAAGAACCATAACCATGAATTAATAGCAGTAATTCACTATTTTCTTTTCCATTAAGCTGGTAATTAATTTTTACGCCATTTTCTAATTTTACAAGTGGCATATTGTTAAGAAATATATTTCTATAAATTTTTAATAACCATCTATGAATTAAAGGAATTCAGCAAAAAATTTTGCGACATTAAGTATTTTTTTCGTATTTAAGTCCATAACTAAACGGACGCATTCTACATTTGCTAATAATGCATTATCGGATTCTCTAAATATCTTATGTAGAAACATGATTGATTTTTCTCCAAATTCTTTTATACTTGTTTCTACAATAATATAATCGCCAAATGTAGCAGATTCTTCGTATGTTATCTCAACTTTCTTAACAGGAAATACGATACCACTTTTTACAGCACTTTCGACAGGATTTTCAATAGCGCGCATGAATGCGACGAATCCGTCATCAAAATAAACTAAATAGTTTTTAAAGTGAACCACTCCCATAGCATCGGTATCATTAAACCTAACTTTTATTTTAATTGTGTCTTTTGCCTTAAGAATTCTTTTTTTAATTCCCTCTTCCATAATCATCATTAATTATCTGATATAATATATTATTATATAATATTAATAAAATAAATCTGTAGTTTTAATCATCTTATTTTCATAAATTTATTAAAACAAATTTTTTAAATTAGGGATGAAAGAGGCCCGTGGGGATATATTTGCTGCGTATTCGCCCTTTATCCCCCTACTTTTAACTTATTATACAGTAGCACTTCTTAATAACTGCATAGTATAGTCTGCGACAGTTTCAATGGCGTCTGAAATTGCTTCCATGATATCAAATAAATTTCCTACAGTAAATATAGTGAAATTATTTACATCGTAATTAGTTTCTTGTAGGCTGCTTCTTAATTTTATATTTAAGAGATCAACACTATGTTCCAGTAAATTGATTTTATCATTAAATTCTTTAACCTTTTTTCTGTCGCCCAGCAAATTAATCACAATCTTATCTAAATAACCAGCACATTCAGTTGTTTTTCTCATTATTTCTAATACAAGATTAATTGTCTCTTCACTACTTTGATTCCAGAATTTAGCTGGGATAGTATTGATTCGTCTTGCAACTCCAGTAGCACAATTGGCCACATCATCTTGTCGCTTTATTAAATGAGATAAATCTGTTCGGACGCTAGGGTTTAACTCTCCCTTGGATATATCCTGTAAAATTTCACGTCTTAAATCATCTGCTTCTCCTTCTAAGGTATCTACATTATGAAAAATATTATGAGCTTTTTCAAGATCTTTTTCTTTTAAAAGAATTTTAACACCGCTATTTAATTCATTAACGCTTTCTTGAACTTTTTGAGCATGTTTGATTGATTTTTCAAGCACAGTTTCAGCCGTTTTTTTCTTGAAGTATTCAATAAGAGATCCCATAATCAACACCTATGTATTTCAAATATTTTTTTCATTTCGCGATTTATAAATATATATTTTAATTTTGGTTTATATAGTTTAGTATAATCCAAATGAAAGAAATCCGAAGTAGATAAGTCCAGCCATAATGGCCGCCAATGGGAAAGTTAAAACCCAGAATATAAACATCTTACTTAATTTTCCATAATCTACTTCCTTTTTTTGAGCTAAATTTAAACCAATAATACAGAATACGATAACATGACTGTGACTAATAGGAACACTAAATATAGCTGTACAAAACATTAAGATAATTGCAGAGCTAAGTTGAATTATAAAACCATCAGATGGCCGTGCATCTGTCAATTGACTAGCTAAATTACGAATTACATATCGACCCGCAATATATAACCCTAAAAATGCCATAATTGCGCAAATTACTACAAAAAAATAATATCCAACAAGAGTCAGATCTCCGTTGCTATAGAGTGCATATAAAATCCCTAATGCCTCAGCAGAATTCGCTCCGACCCAAATCTCAGCAAAGAAAATTGCTAATAAAAGAGCCCAAGCAAAATTTTTCTCTGATTTTTCAATATCATTTAGCCCTCTCTTTTTTGATAAATATAATTTCTCAATTATTTTATAAAGCGCAAATGTTATCAATAAGCCAAATAATGGACTTAAAAACCATGATATAACAACACCCATTACCTTTTCCCAATTAAATGCAGTTTCGGGATTTACTCCTCCATAAAACATAGCATATACAATAACAACTCCGAAAATACTACCAACCAAACTATGAGTGCTAGATAATGGGATACCTACAAATGAACCAATTATTAACCAAATTATAGCACTTATTAATACTGCTAAAAGCATAAAGATTGTGTACCTGATACCAGGTCCTAAGATTTTTTCGCCCACTAAACTAGCAACACCTTCAGATAAAAATATTGTACCAAAAGCAATCGCAGCACCTCCGACTATTAACACTATCTTTAATTTTAAATTGCCCGCCGCTGCTAATGGTGCAGAAGTTTCGTCATTAGCTCCTATTGAAAAAGAGAGCCCAATAGCAAGAATTATTAAAACTACAATGATTATTGCTGCTAATTCATATTCCATGAAATTGACCTTGAATCGCCTTTATTTAAAATAGAAATATTTAGTCACTAAGAATTGAATATATTCAGAGAACTTTTTCATATGATCTGCCAACATCATAATTCCTTCAATCAATTCTTTCAAATAAAGAAAAGTCCGAGAAAGATAATCCATATCATAATTATAAAGCCGTTTTAATAAATTCCATTCTTCTAATCGCATCTTTCTTCTCTCTTCTTTGATATTTTCGCAAATATCATGAGCTCTAGTTAAATCAGAACCTATAGATTTTACAGCATCGGATAAATTTATTGAAATTTCTTTAAGATATTTCAAGATCAAATCAATTTTTGCTTTAAACTCATCATCGGGAAAAACTACCTTATATAAAAGCATTTTATTTGCTAAGTATTCCCCAATGGTTTTAATATCGTTAATTTTTGAAAAAAGCTTTAGTCTATCAGCTTTCGAAAACATTAATTTGGATTTAAATATTTTTGCTTCAAACGCCTTTTTAATTTGAATTTCAGTCTTCGTTTCAATTACATAGTTCAAGTTTTTTTCAAAATTATCAAAATCTTCTTTTATTAGAAATTCTACACCTTCAATAAATTTTAAAGTCTGTTCATTAATAGCATCCATGAACATATGGGTTAAATCGTCAATTTTTAACTTTTTAACTTCTTTTTCTGTTAAATTATTCAATTCAATCATAATTCTTAACACATTATAGTTGAAAAATTTATCATTTGAACCTAATTTTTATATTTTAGAAATTTTCTACATTGATTTTATTTTTTAATTTATCTTTGATTAAATAAAACTACTCTATTTCCTATATTTTATTATGATTCTATGTAGTCATATATATATTAAATATTAAATTTGATTTATTTTTTGATAAAATACGTCCAAATTCCTTTTGATTAATCTCAACATTAAATAAAATAAAACTTTAAAAATATACTATTATACCTAGTATAGTTGCTTTTAATTAAAAGACTTATTAATTTATTTAAGGCAGATTTTATATAATCAAATATATCTTTAATCTTATTAATCCGTTATAATAAATAAATTTAAATACACAAATTATAATGTAATCTAAGGTAGTTTATTTTTTGAAAATATTTATTTCGTAATAATTTCTATTTTATATGATAAATTAACTGAGGAAAAATCTTCGCATGGCTATGAAGCTTTCCGAACTTTATAAAAATAACTGGTTTGCAATATGTTTGCTCATAACGGGAGCTATATTAGCTGTAATTGCTGGTGTAGGGTATGTATTTAATCGTTCGCTCTTTACATCTTTTTCTTGGGTAGTTTTTAGCTTTATAGGTGCTATTGCGCTTTATATGCTTTATAACATTAAAAAAATTTTAGACGAAATAAAGCATTCTAAAGAATATAATAATAATTCAAAAAAGTAAATTAGGTCTCTATGACCATTTTAAATCAAGTTTTCTCCAATAACACTTTTATGTGGTTTTTTTCCTATCATTTTCAATAATGTTGGCACTATATCAGTTATTTTACAATAAGCTATTTCTTTATGAGGGATTTCTTCGGATCCTCCAATAATTAACGGCACAATGGAACATTTTCTAAGGCCAATATCATGAGAATACATATAATCAGTTTTTTTCTTTCCGTGTTGGTAACTATATATAACTTCACCCCTAGTACTAACAATAATATCAGAACTTCTAGGATTTTTAAAATGGCGTGGTATCAAGTCCGGATACATAGGATAATCGAGGTGATGAGTTCCTTTTAGCCATTCATCAATGGAGTGAAAACCATTATTAATAAATTTACTTGCTGTTTCGTCGTTAGCATATCCAAAGATATCGTTAATATCGTCATAACATATATATCTTGTTTTATAATTAGGACCGCGCCCCTTATATTCAATCGCTCCTAAAAATATTTTTCCCGTGTTTCTGTCTTTACGCTTCAAATGAATAATACCCTTATCGATAGAGTTATTGGAGTCCCTATAATACATTAAACTGCTTCCTTCTATTTCGAACAGGGATTTTAATAAATTAATTCGTTTTGGACCATAATTTTTTAATTCATTTATAGTAGGATGTGTCCATCTATATTTATTTGAGGTTCTATTAACACCTTTAAAATTGAAAAATCCAACTCCAGCAAATTCGGATAAATTTAAATTACCTTTTAAATTTCTACGAGGATGGTAATGAGTTAATCCATTACGCTCAAAAAAGGTTATTAGGCTTCCAAATTGGTCTACTCGATAATTTCCGTGGTCTGATGTTATTGCGATAGCAGTATCATCTAGATATCCCATCTTTTCTAATTCGTGAATTAAGATTCCTATATGCTTATCTATATGGATCAGATTCAACTTATAATTATTATTATCGTACCCATACGTATGACATAGAATATCTGACGTAAAGAATAAGAGAAGTGATCCAATAGGAGGCTCATTATTTCCAAAATATTTTTTTGGTTTTTTAAAGTTCTCCAATAATTTTTGAACAATAGCAGTATTAGCTCTAGCAGCTAATTTTAATAAAATTCGTTTGCGTGTAAATAGTAAGTAATAAAATGCTAATTTGATTTTATTCTCTGGAAAAAAATAATCAGCACCTCTATTTATAAACTGAGCTATACTTGTAGTATTTCCTTCTTCAATCATTTCAAGTATAGTCTGACAATTAGAACCCAAATCTTTGTTCATTTTGTAAATTTGGAAATCTTTAGCAACATAACACCTTAAAAACGGGGGTGCTGTATCACGTCCCATCCAATCAGAAAGGGGTACTCCGTGACATAATTCTCTTCGATAATTTCCTGTGTAAGTCCCCGTAATCAAAGATTGTTGTGTCGGAAATGTAATCGTTGGGAAATCTGTAATGCAGTTTTTAGAAAAAATTCCATTTCCCATTAATTTTTTAAAATTAGGGAGTAGACCTCTATTTATGAAATCAAAAAAATGTTCTGCTCTAACATTATCTACTATGCAAAAAATAACTCTGTTTATCTTATTAATAAGATTTCACCAAATTATTAAACTTCATCTAAATGATGCGCAAATTCATATTCTTTTGGATCAATTGCTCTAAAACATAGATAGCTCATAAATAATGTAGTTGCTCCAAATACAGAAATTAAAAAGTATAACATATTGAAATCTGTTAGATAATAAGTTAAATATATAAAAATCAATGCCCCCAAGAATGAACCGAGAGCTTGTCCACCATTCCAACATGATATTAATAATGCGTAAAAACTACTTTTTAAATCGGGATATTCTTTTTTTGCAATATCTCCGTTTATAGTTTGGGTTGTTATTACTAGCGCTCCCTGAATTGCCCCAAATATTAATATTGCAGCTAATCCATAAATCAATGCTAGTAAAAATTCTCCAATTATCAGAAACGGCAATACAGTCATAATACAAAAAGGCATATATATACAATATACTGTTGTAAGTGTTCTCTTTCGGCCTTTGTCAGCAAGTTTTCCAGCAGTAATTGAACCAATTACAGTTCCAACTCCATTAACGAAATAAAATACAGAAGTCCAACCTAATAATTCAACTGGATTTCCCTCTCTAATTGATAAAATCGTTTGATTTACCTCAATTATACCGATGTTAATCAATATAAGATATCCAAAAAAAGTAAGAATCATCACGCCTGCCATAGCTCCAATAAATGAATTACCATAAACTTTCCAGTTTTTCTTTGTAGCAATAAGGGATTTGAGATCGCGCCCTATATCTTTAAATTTGATTTCTTTTAATGGTGCTTCTTTAATAACACGAGTTATGAGACAAGCTATTATCACCAGGACACCGGTTAAAGCAAATAAAATAGGTATTATATCTAAAGCAAGAAATATTAAACCTAATAACATGCCACCCGCCCCCATTCCTATTAATAAACACGTCCATGTATAACCTTGAATTTTTGCTAGTTTTTCTTTTGGAACTGTATCTAAAATTAATCCATCTAATGCTGTGTCTGCAAATGCCATCCCCACACCTATCATGAAATAATAAATTCCGAGGATCAGATAGATAGATTCATCCACGGGCAAGTAAATTGACATTATAATCCACCAAATTCCGCAATATATACCAAAACTTGCAATCCAAGGAAATCTTCTACCATATTTTTTTGAACCCCATTTATCATTACAAAAACCAACAATAATCTTAATTGACCAAGGGATATAACTTACTGCGACAATAATTAACCATTTTGCGATGTCATATTGATTACCTAAGAGTTTTGCTAAATATGGTGGAAAAACTAAGAAGGGAATTCCCTGAACAAATCCTTCTATCAAATAAAAGAAGGCGAAAATAAATTTGTAATGATTTTTGTATGAACTTTCAGTCTCCATGAATTATATTTTGCGCTTTTACTTAATAAATACTATTTTTGTGATTATAACGAAAGTTATATAAAATAAGCCTCTGGAGGGATTTGAACCCCCGACCTGCAGATTACAAGTTTCAGAAATCTTTAGATTTTAAAAGAAAGCTGCTGCTATACCGCTAAGCTACAGAGGCATTTTTAAATATTGATAAGATTATAATATAAAAGTAAAATTGAATAAATAATTAATTTTGTGGTTTATTTAGCTTTTATAAATAATACAAATAATTAAAAACTAGATTATCTTTTTTGTTAAACATACATTCAATTAAATTTTTATTTATGTTTTGTTGTGTTTAAATGCCATTTACAAAAGAAGAAGTAACCAAATTAGCATATCGAAGATATAAATCGAAAGAATCGTATGATGATTCGGTATGGTATTTAGCTGAATTATGCGTTACAATAAATAAAAATATAAAAAATGGATATGACATTAAACCGCTCGAAACAGATAACTTAGTTTTATTAATAAGAGAAAATGTTGATGGAAAAGTTATTGAGCCTACTGAGGAGGAAGTAAAGGAATTAGCAGAAAAAATTTCTGGCGAGCATCCTGAAAAGAGCAAGTTGCATTGGTTTATTGCTGAAAAAACATTACTGTTAGAAGAAATTAAGAAAGTAATTACTCAATTATAATGGCAAATTTTGAAATACTCTTTTTTTTAAAAAGTCCGTTAATTTTGTTTTCAATGTTAGAAAAAATAACCCATAATAAGCTTTAATTCTTTTTTGTTTTTTTGTAAATTATTAATAAATACAATTTTTATTTAGATTAATCATGGAAGAATTTAAAGATTTAGCGGAATATGCGCTAGATTACGCTCAATCCTTTGGAAGATATTGTGAATATGCAGAAATACGATTAGAGTCTAACAAGAGCGACATTGTCACCTTTTTTAATGGTAAAATGCACCTTGGGAATCTACCAATTGAGCTAACCACAGATGCATTTAGTAGAAAAATAGGGATCAATATTCGGCTCCTGGTAAATGGAGGAATGGGTATGGCTACAACTAATAATCTAAGTAAAGAAACCATTCAAAATGCTGTAGAACATGCTTATAAAACCGCTAAAAGAAGTAGTAAACAACGAAAAATTCCAATTAAAATGAGCGAAGAAAAAACCTATGAAACCAAATGGCAAAGTAAATATAAGATTAATCCTTTAGATGTTCCTTTAGAAGAAAGAATTGAGTTTATACAAAATTTCATTAAAATCTTTTCAGAAAAAAAATATCCCGTTGATTTTATTCATATTTTTGTTCTAATTACAGAGCAAAGAGATACATATTTCATTAATAGCGATTCGACTAAAATTTTTGGGCATGTTCCCCGAGTTGCTTTTATACCCGTTATTATAGGCATACAATCAGGTGGCAAAAACGAACAATCAATGAATACTTTTGCTACAACTGCAGGGTGGAACGAATTAATCTCTTGGAATTTAATTGAAAAAGTCAGAGAGCGAATTGATGTATTAGGGAAAATTATATCCGAAGCAAAAAAGCCACCTGAAGGAGAAATTGACATAATTCTTGGAGCTGAAGTAGCAGGATTAATTGCACACGAGAATTGTGGTCATCCACACGAATCTGATCGAATTTTAGGAAGGGAGGGTGCTCAAGCAGGGGAATCATATCTAAAGGAACACGAAATAGGATATAAAATAGGAAATGACTGCGTAAAGATCCATGAAGATCCTACTATCCCGGGATCTTTTGGTTTTTATTTATACGATGACGAAGGAGTAAAAGCTAGGAGACGAGAGTTAATCAAAAATGGTATTTTTAACGAGATGTTGCTTAATCGTGAGACCGCATCCGTCTTTAATTCTCAAAGCAATGCTGCTGCTCGAGCTGTTGCATACGATCGAGAACCTATAATAAGGATGGCAAATACATTTTTCGCACCAGGTGATTATTCTATTGAAGAAATGGTGGAAGATGTTAAATTAGGGATATATATGAAATCATTTACTGAGTGGAATATCGATGATAAAAGATTACAAGCAAAATACGTAGGACAAGAAGCTTACTTGATTGAGAATGGAGAAATTAGCGATATTTTATTATTGAAACCAGGACTGGAAATCTCATCTCCGGGTTTATTTGGAAGCATAGACGCGCAAGGAAAGAAAGAATCGTTAGAATGGCAAGGAGCTTTCTGTGGAAAATCAGAGCCAGGACAGGGTTGTCCTGTATGGATAGGCTCTCCGAATATTAGATTAAGGAATATAAGGTTAGCATAAGGTGATGGTATGAGTCAGATAAAGTTTGAAATTCTAACGGATATGATGGAGCGAGCTAAAAAATTCATAAAAGAGTTTTGTACTGATTGGGTAATTAAAGGAGTTATAAATTCTGAGAATCAAATCAGGTTTTCTGAAAGTAAAATAGATATTAATAAAAATTGGGATGATATCAAGTTAAATTTATTTTTATCTAAAAATCGAAGAACAACTGAAATAACAATTAACGATTTACGCCCTAATATAATTGAAAATACCTTGAATTATTGCGAACAATTATTAGATGTTGCTGAAAAAAACAGATATTATAAAAGATTGCCGGAGGGAACGTTCAAATATGATTCTAGCATTCAAAAAAGGATATTTGACGATAAAGTCGTTAATTTAGGTGAAAAAGCAATTGAATTAGTTGAAAGAGCAACAGAGGCGTCTTTAACTCAAGGAGCGAAGAGAGTAGCTGGTTCATTCTTTTTTGGAAATATGCATTGTTTTTTAGAAACAAGTACAGGTATCGAAGAAAATTTTAAACGTTCAAACCTTAATTTTCGAATTAGAGCGTTTGCTGAAGATATGTACGCAACAGGAGAAGCTCTATCATGTTCAACTCACTTAGAAAAAGGATTCGATGCGATTAGAGCTGGAGAAGAGGCAGGTAAAATTTGTAAAATGGCTGTTGGTGGTAAGAAAGGGGAACCTGGGATCTATAATATTATCATATATCCAAAAGTTTCTACTGAATTGCAAGCTCCAACTCCATCATTAGCTATGAATATATATGTAAAAAAAATGGGCTTATCTTGGTTAGTAGGTAAGAAAATTGGTGACAAGATTGCAAGCGATATTATCTCGGCTTGGGACGATGGAACTATCGATTATGGTTTAGCTAGTTCTCCTTTTGATGACGAATGTGCTCCCACCAGAAAAACACTATTAATAAATAAGGGAATTCTACATCAATTTTTCAGGAATACTTCCCTCGCAAGAAAAAATCAAGAATCAACTGGTAATGCTGGAATTACAATGCCAAGACCTTCAAATACAGTATTTGCTGCTGGAGATCATACATTAGAGGAATTAATGGAAATTTCTGAAAAACCCACGTTATTGATTACATCAACATGGTACACTCGCTATCAGAGCTTTGCCCCACCGGGAGTATTATCTTCTCTTCCAAAAGATGGCATGTTTTTAGTAAAAAACAATGGAAAAGTACTTGAACCTGTAAGAGAATTACGAATTAATTCTAACCATTATCACATGCTTGAACATACCACTGCGTTGGGAAATGAATTAAAACAAGTCTCAACTTGGCTCAGCACAACGGGGAATCCTGTTTTTGCTCCGTTTATGCTTATCGAAGATATCAAAATGACAACGGGAACAAAATAAAAATGAATTAAACTCATAAGTATTTTAAATATTAAACTAGGAATAGTTGGAATTATAATAAATATTATAATAATAATATATAGAAACAAAATTGTAATATTTGATGGGTGTTATATTGGCTAAGAAGAAAAAGGTTGAAGATAAAGAGCAGAAAACCCTATTTTCCTTTGTAGATGAGACAACACCGAAAAAAAAAGTGGTAAAAGAAAAGCCTAAGAAAGAAGATATTAAGAAGAAGGTGGAAGTAAAACCCGAAAAATTAAAAATAAAAAGTATTGAACCAGATCAATTAAAACAAATCCCTGAAAAACTATTTTTTAAAGGAAATGATACTCCCTTTGGTTTAAAAGAGGGTGAAATAAAATTAAAACCTATTAAAGGAGAATCATACGCTCAAAAATATCTTAGGTTTTTAATTGAGAATGGAGAAATTGTACAGAATCTAGAAGAAGGTTTATTACTTGATGTTGATTATGATGGTGGTCAAAATAAAGCTTATTGTAAATTCTACGATTTAAAAACTGATGAAATTAAAATTTGGATTGATACTACACGTCATAGACCATATTGTTTCAGTAAAGATTCTTTAACTGATTTAGAATCAAATATAGAATTAACCAATTATGAAGGCTTCGTTGAATTAGAGAAAGTTAAAAAATTTGACCTATTACTCGATAAAGACATTTTAATGACTAAAATATATGGTAAAACTCCACTCGATATTGGTGGTTCTGGGAGAAAAAATATCCGTAATATATTAGGAGAGGCATGGGAAGCAGATATTAGATATCATTTAAATTATATATATGATACTGGATTAATTCCCGGACTGATCTATCGTATTAAAAATGGAAAAATTGAAAAAATAGAATATAGAGAAGATAAAAAAGAATCTGAGATAATTGCTAATGAACTCCGTAATCTATTTAAAGATGAGAACCCTGAAATTCAAGATTTTTCAGAAAAATACTTAGACATCTTTCTTACACCTATACCTGATATCAAACGTATGGCGATGGATATTGAAGTTAACTTAGGTTCAAGCGATTATAAAGTTCCCGATCCGCGTCTTGCTAATCAAGAAATTTTAAGCGTTTCTTTTGTAGATACTAACGGTCTTAATTTAGTTTATGTATTAGAAAGGGAAGGATTCTCTTATCGAAAACCTCATAAAGATCTTCCAACTGATGCTAAAATCATATTTTTCAAAAGTGAAAAAGACCTGCTAATTGAAACTTTTAGATTAATATGGGAATACCCTATTATTATTACTTTCAATGGAGATAATTTTGATTTAAATTATATTTTCCATCGTGCGAATAAATTAAAAATAGATAGAGACCTAAATCCGATAATCGTTAAAAGAGGTTTTGGATTTTTATCTAGGGCAGAATGTGATTTAAGAAAGGGAATCCATATTGATATGTTTAATTTATTTTTCAATCGAAGTATTTCTGGTTATGCATTTGGAGGTGTCTACGAAACAAGCTCGCTAGAGGATGTGAGTTCAGCATTATTGGGTGAAGGAAAATATAAGCACGAGGAAGAAATTCACGAAATGGGGTATGATGTGTTAGCGTGGTATAATTTAAAAGACTCCTTATTAACGATGGAATTAACAAAATTCAATAATTCTACCACCTGGAATTTGATTGTATTATTGTGTAGAATGACGAAAATGCCACTCCATGACATGATTCGCCACCAAATTTCTTCATGGATACAGAATATCTTTTATTTTGAACATAGACAAAATAGATTTTTGATACCCCGTCGTTCAGAAGTATCAGAATTAAAAAAAGGGGGCTATTCAAAAGCGACAATCGAAGGAAAAGGTTTCAAGGGCGCTTATGTTGTATCCCCTGTGCCGGGAATTCATTATGATGTCGTTGTGATGGATTTCGCAAGCCTATATCCTTCGATTATTAAAGAATATAATTTATCATATGAAACCGTTCAATGTCCTCACCAAGATTGCTCGGATAATCTAATAAAGGGAATACCGTACCACGTTTGTACACATAAAATGGGGATATTTGCGTATGTGGTCGGATTTTTTCGGGATATCAGGGTCAAGTATTTTAAGCCGAAATCTGGCGATAAAAGGCTCTCTGAGGAAAAAAGAAATTATTATAATACGATTCAGCAGGCGCTGAAGGTGTTTATAAATAGTTCGTATGGGGTGTTTGGGTCTCAGAATTTCCCACTATTTTGTTTACCCGTAGCAGAGAGCACAACGGGAATAGGTCAATATTCTATCAAATCCACAATTAAAAAGGCAGAAAATATTGGTGTGAATGTCTTATACGGGGATACAGACAGCATTTTCTTACAGAATCCATCAAAAACACAAATGAATGAAATATCAAATTGGAGCAAAAAAGAGCTCGATCTCGATTTGGAAGAGGAGAAAACTTATCAGTTCTTAGCCCTCTCCCAGAGAAAGAAGAATTACATCGGCATATATAAGGACACGGGATACGCCGATATCAAAGGTCTGCTCGCTAAAAAACGGAACACCCCCGAATTCGTGAAGAAAATTTTCAGCGAGCTGATTGAAATTCTCAAAAACATAACGAAGGATGACGAGTTTGCGAAAGCCAAGAATGAAATTATTGACATAGTCAAAAATAGCTTAAACAAAATCGGAAAGCCTGACACGTTTGCGTTAGAAGAATATGCGATAAACATTGCCCTGCAAAAGAAACTTGACAGTTATACTAAAGTGGTACCGCAGCACGTTAGAGCTGCTTTAGAATTGAAAGCTGCCACAAAAAAAGAGTTCCAAAAAGGGGAAGTGATTTCCTTTATAAAAAGTAAAGGGCCAATAGGCGCAAAGGCATTAGAGCTGGCTAAACTTCAAGATATCGATATTAAAAAATATCGAGAGCTTCTACAATCTGCCTTAGAACAAGTATTGGATGCGTTAGGAATTTCCTTCGAGGAAATTAAAGGAATTAAGAGAATGGACGCTTTCATTTAAAGGTTGCCAGAAAAAATATTCTCTTTTAATTATTTTAAAGTCAATAGACCTCTGGTTTTATGGTTTATTGAAGGTAATGGTTGATGTTAGATGCTATATCCCGAACAATTAGAATTAGAATAAGAAATATATATGTGAAATTATATGTTAAGATGGGAGGCAATAAATATATCTAATATATTTGGAAAAATGATTTGTCCACATTATCCTGAAAAGGTTCATAGCCATTCAGATGGAATGTGTCCTTATAGAGCTTTATGTTCAGAAGAGGAAGCTTTATATAATTTATATGGGGATGAGTGGACTATGCCGAGATGTAAAAAAATAGATTATTATATCAATAAAACCAAGAGTCAGGCATCTGTATCTTAAAGATCTTTTTTTGAAAATGATACTAAATTAGTATCAAATTTATAGTTTAAGAGGGCTACAAAAGGTTATAGAATTGTTGCTGAAAAA
>JBHLJY010000022.1:0-43170 GCA_048887225.1 Candidatus Hodarchaeota archaeon | reverse complement strand
GGAATCATAGTTGATTTTGCGATGAATTCTGTCTGTGCAGCTGGGACTGGTTCTTTCCTTGATCATCAAGCTTCAAGACTTGGAATTCCAATTGAGGATTTTGGAAGTTATGCTGTAAAATCAACAAATCCAGTCTCAATAGCCGGGAGATGTACTGTATTTGCTGAATCTGATATGATTCATAAGCAAAATGCAGGGTATTCTCGTGAAGATATTATTGCTGGCTTATGTGATTCATTGGTTCGAAATTATTTGAATAATCTGTCCAAAGGAAAGGATTTGGATGAACCAATTGTTTTTCAAGGCGGTGTATCTTTTAATGCTGGTATCGTACAAGCTTTTGAACGACATCTTGGTGTTAAAGTCGTTGTCCCTAAGCATAATGTTTTAATGGGCGCAATAGGCATGGCAATACTTGTAAGGGATCATTATCTTAATCACGAAACTGAAACTTTATTTAGGGGATTTGAAGTTGCCGAAATAAATTTTGTAACATCGGCTTTTAATTGTGGAGATTGCCCAAATAATTGTGAAATTGTTCAAGTGAGAATGCCAGAGGATAAGAACAAAATAATAGCTCGTTGGGGCAGTCGATGTGGAAAATGGGAGGTGTTTTAAAGATGTCTAAATTTCTAAATGATTTAATAGGTATAGGTAAGGAATTTTACGAGACTATAAAACACAGGTCAAAATTATCCACATTATTTGATATTTTTACAGAAAAGGTTATCCCTTCATTCGTTTCTGAGAAAGATCTTAAAGAATATTATGAAAAACGTATGGAAGAGGTTAATGAATTTATATATAAACTTTAAGAAAATTTAAATAAAAAGAGGTAAATAAAATATGGTTGAAAATGAAGTTATTATGGAAAAAGAAGAAGAAGAAAAACCTACGTTAGATAAAAAAGCGTTAATGGGAGATCTTCTTTACAGCGCGATAAAAGGTATTGGAGGCTCTGCCTTGAAGACATTTACAGATTTAAAGGTTGAGGGTGCTGAACACATTCCTATCATGGGAAAAGCTATTTTAACAACTATTTCAAAAAATGTGTTTAGAGACATGCTTTTAATCTCGCAGCTAACAGGAAGAAAAGTCCATTTCATGCTCCATCCTAAGATAATGAAGCATCAAATAGCGGGCCCAATCCTAAAAAGTATTGGTATGATACGAGGCACAGAGAGTAAGGAAGATACTGAACCTATTGACAAAGTTTTTGAAATTTTAAACGAGAAAGGTAATCTAGTTGCAATGACTCCAGAGGCTCGTTTGGATAGAGAGATACAAGTCAAATCAATGGCAGGAATTATTAAATTTGCAGTAGCAGGTGAGGCTCCAATCATTCCATTAGCAATTTGCACTGAAAAGACAAAATTGTTCAATTTAATTCCAATATCTGGATTGAGAGTCAAAGTTGGCACTCCAATTAAAGTATCAAAAAGATTAACTAGAGATAAATACCGACCAGAAAGATACGAACTTGCAGAAGATATAATCACCATAATTGATAGTCTTCAAAATATACCAGAGATAGAAGACGAAAATGAAATAGAGTAAATATAAAAATCTAAAAAAAGCGAGGATAAAATTAATGGAAAATAAACAAGATTCGAATTTGAAAGAATCTCAAATTGATTTAACAGAAGTGAAAGAAATGTTTTCAGAACTCAAGGATGAAAACGATTCAAAAATAGATAATGTAATAGGAGATCTATTTTATAAGTCTGTAAAATTGATTTTTGACACGGGATTTGATTTAGCTAAAAAATTAGACCTTGATTTATTTGATTCTTTTAAATTTGAAGGAAAAAAAAAAGGAATAAAATAACACTTAAGAAATTTTTTTAAAAATGATCTAATTTTAGGACTAATTTCTTTAATTTAATTAATTTATAATTAGAACTTAAAAAATGTTTAAAATTAATTATAATTTATAATGAGGACGGCAACTAATACAATAATTCCACCTAAAATATTCCATAATACAACGGTCTCACTTCTTTGAAAGAGATATGAAAATAAAAGGGTTATAAATGGCTCAATATATAAAAATGAAGCAACTTTGGAAGATTTAAGGTAGTTTTGCGATCTTTGCCAAATATAGTATCCTAATACATAACAACCGACTCCTAAATATAAAGCGCACAAAAATATAATGATATTTAAGAAATTCTCTAAAAATATCCAGAATTCGTTGTTTAACATGACAAATATTAACAATTCTATTGTTCCAAGGTAAGCAACATATTTAAGAATCTGAATTTCCGAATTTTGTTTTGATTTCGATATTTTCTTAATCGCTATTGTATAAATTGCCCATAATAGAGGAGTTATTAGCGCAAATACGTATCCCAAAAAATGAGGAGATTCTGGGGTTAATGTTTTTATATCCCCTCCCGTGATAAGTAGAAAACCTCCAATAGTAGCTATTGCAAAACCTATAATTTTTAGAGAACTTAATTTTTCGTCAAAAAATAGAAGTGAAAAAACGGCAATGATAACAGGAGCCAATAAACATACAAATAATGCGGGTAGGGAAGGTCCTATTAATTGAATTGCTGAATATTGAGCAACAAAAAAGACTGATGCCCCTGTAAAACTCGCTAAAATGACCAATATCCATTGATTTACTGAAAATTTTGAGATTATATCCAATTCAGCGTTTTCTTTTAAATTTTTTTTTTTACTAATCTTAAAATAGAAGTCCAGTATTAAAAAAGAGGCTGAAGCAATTATAAATCTATATAAAGCTAAAGATAATGGTGGAATAGACTCAACAGCTACGTCAACAATTATGAAAGAAAAACTCCAAATTATAATCATTAGAATTAGAAATAAATAAACAAAAGCCATTTCAAACCAATTTACTTTTTTGATAAGCGTAAATAATAAATTTAATTAAAATAATTAGAGATAAGTTATTTAAACAAAGTAAATAATGTAAAAATTATAATACAAAATATATTGTTAATCATTAAAAGGTTTTTAAATCTCAAAACCTAATATTAAAACAAAATTAGTTATAAAAAGTTGGAGTATGTAAGTTTAAAATGAGTGAAGACGAGAATGATATCCTAACTATTGAAAAAAGTGAAGGAAGAAGAAAATGCCCAAATTGCGGAGAAGAAAACAAATACATGATACATGAAGAAATAGATAAGACGCAGATAATAATGGATTATCCGAAAGTTTATGGCAAAAAATGGAAATGTGGTAAGTGTGGAACAGTCTGGCGAGAAAAATAAACTCGTGAAATAAATACTTATTATTTTTACAAATTTTTTTAATCTTTTAGGGCAAAAAAGAGCAAAATAAATAACATTAAAATAAAAACATTTTAAACTAGAAAAAGAAATTTTCCAACAAGAGTAACGAAATCAATAACTTTAATTTTTTTTTTTAATTCCTTTTGTTCGTTTAAATAGCAATTGAAATGAGCAAGGCATTTTGGACAAGCAGTTATTAAATAATCCGCACCGGTATCAATGGCTTCCTTTATTCTTTTTTCTTGTAAATATTTAGAATTTTCATTACAAGCAATGTAAGCGGAAACTCCGCAACAATCTGCATCTTGTTTATTATTTTCCATTTCGATTAATTCAATAAATGGAATTTTTTTTAACACTTCACGCGGAGCATCATAGATATTACTCATTCTTCCGAGTCTACAGGGATCATGATAAGTTACTTTGATTTTCTCTAAGTGTGGAAAAGTAATATCGTCTAATAGTCCTTCTTTTAAAATATATTCGGTAATATGATAAATTTCAAAATCAAAATCTTTCATATCTTTAAATAATTTCTTATATTCGTATTTCCAAGTATAATACCCTTCGGCGCAACTAAATATAAGAGTTTTAACTCCAGCATCTTTAAATAATTTAACGTTATGTCTTGCTAATTTTTCAAAAGTATCAATATCACCTATCCACAAACTATCATGTCCACAGCATTTTTCATTTGGTAAAACAACTGGTACAATCTCGCGTTGATTCAGAAGTCCTATTACACTTTTTGGAATTTCAAGGTAAGCTAATGCATTTTGAGAAAGAAAATTTGCCTGATTTCCATATTCGCATATCATTACGCCAGAGGAATCAATGGCATTTTCAAAATCTTCAAAAATTTGGTCATAACTACAACAACAATTACAATTTAGACATCTATTTGCCTCCTCTATCGCTTGGTCTTCAGAATAACCTAATTCCATCTCATCAAAACACAAGAGTCTTTCATCTCCAGGTAAGAAATTCATTTCTACACAAGTTTTTAGATCAATCTGCTTTTTAGGGATAGGAGATCGTTTTAATTCCTTTTTTTTAATTCTTCCCTTTTTTAGATCAATCCCTCGAAAATACCGATCAATTGAAATTGCAGCTTCCCTTCCATCTCCGATTGCACCAACAGCACACAATAATGAATTAGAAATAATATCACCACCAGCAAACACAGCTGGAATGCCGGTTTCATATGTTATTTCATCAACAACAATTTGACCTCTTTCAATTTTTAGTTGATCTGCTGTTGCAGCATTAATTGGCTCTAGATCTAGTCCTTGACCAATAGCTATAACAATATTATCAACAACAATTTTATATTCTGAATCCTCAACTTTATTTAAAGGTCTTCTTCCGGTTTCGGGATCAGGTTCGCCCCATTCGATTTTATAACAATTTAAAGCTAATTTTCCTTTCGGTTCTTGGGTTATTTTTGCTGTTGATGTCTCAAAATGGTACTCCATTAATTTTTGCTCAGCATCGTGTATATCTTTAAGTACAGTTATAAGAGCTTCCTTAGGTAGAATATCAACAAGATCAACTTTAGTTGCCCCTAATCGAAGAGCTGTTTCACCAACATCTACAGCGACTGCGCCTCCACCGATAATTCCAAAAGTTTTACCTTTAAATTCTTCTGGATTTTTTATATAATTATATTTTCGATCGACAAGAAAATCGAGAGCAACATCGACATTAGGTAAATCTTCACCCTCAAGTCTTAGAGTTTTTGGGATATATAAACCTACAGCAAGAAAAACTGCTTTAAATCCATCCTTTTTGAGGTCTTCTAGAGTTAAATCAGGACCGAAAGGCTTATTTAATACAATTTCTACACCCATGCTTTTTATGAACTCTATATCGTGATCAAAGGCTTCATCTGAAAGCCTATATTGAGGAACTCCATATCTTACCATTCCACCTATTTTATCTCCTTTCTCGAAAATAGTTGGTTTGTAGCCCATTCTTGCCAAGAAATAAGCAGCTGATAACCCCCCAGGACCTGCTCCAATAATGGCGACCTTTTCTTTAGTTTGTTTTACCGGTTTAAATTTACTTTGATTAGGATGTTTTGTTTCCCAATCAGATATAAATCTTTTTAATTCGCGTATTGCAATAGGATCGTCTATAAACTGACGATTGCAATTAAGTGCACATTGCGCAGTACATATTCTTCCACATAGGAATGGTAACGGATTCTTTTCTCTTATCAAATCTATCGCTTCTTGAAATTTACCTTCTGAGATTAATGAAATATAACCTTGAACATCAATTTCCGCAGGACAACCAACAACGCATGGGGCAGTCCCTGTTAAAATAGGAACACATCCCATAAAATAGCCAATTTCTCCCTTATCTGCTATTTTTAAACCTGTACCTTCTAAAAAGCCAATTCTATTAGTAAATTTGATTTTATCGTTAGCCATTAAATATGGCAGATTTGAATAAGTTCTATCGTGGTGACATTTAAGCTTGGCCTCTTGTAATGGCTTATATTCTGAAACTAAAGAGCGTAGTTCTTTAATAATATTAGGGAAATTAACACCAAGCTCATCCTTAGTCATCGGACAATAAACAGTACATTGCCCACAAGTGAGGCATTCCCATATATTATTATATTGTAAGGCTTCTTCTATTGGTAAGAAAGTCAAATCTATTATTAAATTTCGCGGAGAAAAAAGGTTAAGAAGTGATTTTTGGCATACATTAACACAACGATTACAATTATAGCAATAGTTAGCAGCAGCAGTTACTTTTTTGATAATTTCGCTTGAAATGACACTCCTTCCTTCTCTTTTGATTTCTTTCTCTTTAGATTCAGTCATCTTATCGCAAGATTCAGTTTTAAATTAAATAAATATAATTAATTGCAGATTTTATATGCTTTTGTTTTAAAAATAAGTATTTTAGTATAGAAAACATAAAATGATATAAAAAATTGAAAAATTTGAAATAGTATTATATTGAGAAAATTTTTATAATCAGAAATTACAATATATTTATCATTTGTATTAAAAAATAGACAACTGATAAAAAGAGTTGATTTTATGGTTCTTCTTCAATTAGACCCCGTAAGAATTATCCAAATTTATATTGTACAGTTAGGGATGGGTATAGTTTATTTCTTTTTTGGAATATTGATTCTTAAAAGAGACACTAAACGTTTGAATCAAATTTTCGCAACTTTTTACCTTTTATCCGCATCTGCTACAGTTATAAATGTGATTTATGCTTCACTTACAATAGAGGTGGTCGTTATAGTACTACATTTTATAACATATTTCGTCTTCTGTTATGCACCATTGTATTTGTTAATATTTTGTTTAATAATATGGAAATCAGAGAAAGTAGTCACTATAAAGACACATAACATTATTGCAATTGTTTATTTCATTCTACTTTTAATGCTAGCACCAATAGCTTTATTTACAAATGGTATAACTATTAATGAATCTACTAATTGGAGACCTGTCTGGAATTTACCTTTTATGCTATATGCGATTATAGTTGTGGGTGTTTTTATAATAATACCGTTAACTTATCTTTTGATACAGATTTACAACTCATTTGAGGATAAAGTAATCCAAAGGAGATGGCTACTTTTTATTTTGGGTATCCTTCCTTATTTCTTAATTCTTTATTTAGTATCGATTTCAAATTTCTTAAATGATCCCACATTCAGATTGATAACCTCTATTGCTGGATTATCACTATATGCTACAGCGGTTTTATTATATTATGGCGTCGGGCGCCAGCTTAAAAAATAATTATTCTTTCAAATTTCAAATTTTTTTTTCTTAAATTTTATTTTTACTAATAAATTACTATATTAAAATTAGATTTTAGTTCTGTTCCTAAAATTAATCTTTTAGAAATTCTATTAAGTAATTCTTTTTATGTCAGAAGAACTCGTTCGCATTTGGGGAATTGGGGCTGTCGCAGCCTCAAGACTATTTAAGGCAGGAATCTCCACTATTGAGCAAGTAGCTAATGCTAAGCCCGCTGAATTAGCTTTTGTTAAAGGAATTGGAATGACATCAGCGGAAAAAATAATCGCAAACGCTAAACATTTAATGACACTTGAACGAGGGCTAACAATTGTATTAAATCATATTAAAGCAAATTTCGTGCAGCATTGTCCCAAATGTGGAGGTGCCATGAAGGATAAATATATTATTTTAGGACCTGAACGAAGATTGTCAGCGTATCAATGTGAACTTTGTAAATTCTATCTTCCACGCTAAATTTATTATTAATACTAAGTATTAAATGAAGAAGATTTCTCTTTTATATTTAATAAAGCGTTGCCCACACAGAAAATAAGACGATAAATGATATTGCATAAAGGGCTATAAAAATCGCTCCCGCTTTTTTATCTACTTTTTGCCTAGAAGAGACAATGACGATTACTATGAAACTTGCAAACATAGTATATAAGATTGCTGGAATTGCTAAATCGGCAGATACGGCTTGTGGAAAAAATACTTGACCTATACCAATACTTAGCGTGCTATCTACTATACAAGATCCAATTATATCTCCAATGGCCATATTATAATGCTTTTTTCTAAGTGCAGTAATATCTACTGCTAGTTCAGGAAGGGAAGTTGCAAGACTTAAAAAAATAAAGCTAATAACAAATTCATGGACACCCAACTCTAGAGATAATGTTATTACAGATAGAACAATCATATAAGAACTAAAAGCCACTCCAAGAAATCCTAAAGTTGCTATTATTGCATGGTATTTTTTACTTTTATCTGTTTTTGTTATTACCAAGTCTACACGTTCTATGATGGTATCCTTAGTAACTTGATATATTATAAATAGGTAAAGCCCTAAACTGCCTACCATGAATATTGCATCTAACCTTGTAATATATCCTTTTTGAACTATAGCATAAATCACTATAAGTGATAATATCTCACATGCTCCTAAAATGAGAAATTCCCTTCTTCTAACTTTAAAGGTACCACATATAAATGGCAAAAGACCAAACACTAAGGTTAATTGAGTTAAATCTGAGCCAACAGAATCTCCAACATCTATATCTCCATGACCCAAAGCGCATGAAATTATTGAGTTAAATATTTCAGATATATCTGTTCCTATTGCTACGAGAGTTACACCAATAACTAGATTAGAGATCCCCAACTGAGCCGCTAATGTAGCAGAATGCTTAACTGCGATATTACTTGAGTATGCAATAATAGCTACTCCTATTATAAAACCTATGATAGCTAATGTAATTGTAAACATTTTATCATAAATCCCCTATTGAAAGTGTTTGAATTCTTTAACTAATTATGCGTATAAATTAGATTTAATTACCTATACAATTGTATTCTTGTTATGGATGTGGCTCTCTAAAGATTAATAATATAATCTTATTAATTGATGGTTTAATATCCTTATGTATAATATTGTATTTGCATCTATAACATTAATTTAAGAATATTTAAATATTGACTTTTTTGAAAAGAAATATTATTCTTTAATATTCTTCATTAATTCGGTAAATATCTGAGATGCACTCCCTTTTAAAAATATATTTGCGAGAGCATCCATTAAAGTATTATCTCTATTGATGAAAATAACATATGCCCCGTAATTCTTTGCGATACTAGGCATAAAATTAGCTGGACTTATGGCTAGACTTGAACCAACCATTATAAAACAATCGCAATCTCGACATACACTCATAGCACCATCAAGAACACCGGGGGGTAAAGATTCTCCAAATAGGACTACTTTTGGTTTTATGAAACCAGAACACTCGCATGCGGGATATTTCACGCTTATAATATCCACATCCTCGTAGGTAAATTCTTTCTTACATTCAACGCAATGTAATACGCCGTATGACCCATGTAACTCATATATATTTGCGCCATAAGATCCACTTCCAGCTTTTTGATGGAGCATGTCAATATTTTGAGTAATCACTGCCTTTACTTTTCCAAGCTTCTCAAGTTCTGCTATAGCAATATGAGCATAATTAGGTTCAGCATTAGCGACAGTACCTTCTAATTCTTTATGCATTTCCCAAAATTTAGATGGATCTTGGAGGAAATAATAATAACTTGCATAGATCGAAGGATCGTACCGACTCCAAAGACCGCCTTCGCTTCTAAAGTCTTCGATTCCCGATTCTGTAGAGATACCCGCCCCTGAAAATACTACGATATAATTCGAATCTTTTATTACTTCTGCCGCTTCAGATATCTTTTTTTCATCAATCATTTTAATAAAATAATGAGACAATTATTTATAACTTTAATAGTTAAGAATAATTTAAAGAGAAGGAATCATATTTGAAAAAATAAAACTTTTAGCAAAGCGTAAAATCCGTAAAAACCAATTAAAAAAACAGCTTCCCATCTTTTAAGTTCTCTTTCCGACCATAAAAAATAACATACGATTGATGTTGCGATTAACAACATAGGGATATCGAAATATAATATTACTGAAGGAACAGAAAATTCAGATATAATTGAGCCAGCTCCTGTGGCTATGAGAATATCACATATATTTGAACCTAGAATATCTCCTACTGCGATTCCATGTGATTCTCGCCTTAAAGCTGTTAAATCTGCTACTAATTCTGGTAAACTCGTTCCTAATCCCACAATCAATATGCCTATGACATTTTCAGGAATATTTAGTTCCATGGCTATACTATGAGCTGAGAGAACAGTGATCTCTGCTGCAATAATTAGTATTATTAATCCTATTATAAAAATTCCAATATCAGACTTCATAGATTTTGTCTTTATGGCATAATCAACCGTTTCAAAGCAATGTGGGTCAAGGCGTTCCCTCTCAGAACACGCAAACTCAATTTCTTTTTTTTCGATTCTTTTTTCGCTCCATATAATAAATATTAAGTAAATTGAATAAGAAATCATCATTAATAGAGCCTCTAATTGAGTTAATAAACCATCAATCGCAAAAAAAAGAAAAATAATTATTGAAATGAATAGCATTGTACCTTCTCTTCTTAACTCCCACTTACTAACAAATATCTTTTGACTTATCCCTAAAATCCCTAAAATAAGTGTGAGATTTGTAAGGAACGAACCTATTATATTTCCAATGACGATTCCATCAATATTAGGACTTATTCCATATAATTTATCAAAACCCCCTGCAATACTTATAGCAATTTCTGGCAAACTTGTACCGATTGCTAAAATAGTAAGTCCAACCACTAAATGGCTTAAATGTAATCGATTTGATATGTTTTCAAGTCCAATTACAACAATTTTGGCACCAAAATATAAACCAATAAAACCTAAAGCAAGAAATAAAATAATTAATATAATCATTAGTTATTTTCAAAATTTGATCATTAAAAAGGATTTATTAAATAAGTCAGAATTAAAGCAATTAAAAAGATTAAACAAAATAAGATAAAAATTAATAGAATAATAGTATAATTATTCAATCATCTGACAGATATTGTCAATTTTTTGTATAGTTTTGTCAACAATTTCGTCTGTATGTTGCATGCATGTGTAAAACCTGCTTCCTGCAACGGATATTATTTCTTGATCGACTAATGCGGCTCCCATCTCCCCCATAAAGTCCTTTCGTAAAGGAATTTGGCCTACTTGAGTGTTATCGTCGAGATCTAATCCAAACACGCAACTAGTGTGAAAATGTACAGTAGCACCGTAATTATAAGAAAACCATGGTAGCTCGTGTTTTTCAAAGACCTCATTCAAACCTTCAGATAGTCGGGTTCCAGCGCGACCAGCTTTTTGTGTTGCGTTAGTTTCTTCAACAAGCTTAATGGCATGATATGCTGCAGCACAAGTTAAAGGATTTGCTGCTATAGTTCCTCCTGTATAGGCTCGTTTTCCACCAGTTACTCCAGCTCCACAAACAGCCATTACATCTGCTCTCCCGCCTATAGCAGCCGCAGATGGAAAACCATGGCCAATAATTTTAGCAAAAACGGAAATGTCAGGGGTAAAACCAAAATACGCTTGGCCTCCTCCCATATGTAGCCTAAATGCACAAACAACCTCATCAGATATTAATAACGCCCTGTTTTCACGGCATAATTCTTCCACCTCTTTATTAAATTCAGGTCTTACAGGATTAGCTCCAGATTCTCCACCCATCGGTTCCAATATCACTGCTGCTATTTTTCTTTTTTCTTTAAATACCTCTCTTAATGCTTCAATATCATTTGGATGGACAGATTCAATAAATTTAAATACAGGCTTTGGTATTCCATGGGATTCTAACAATTTTGTACCTGGTATGTGCATATCATATGTAAGTTGATCGCTCCAACCATGATAACTTCCACCAATTTTTATGACCCATTTTCTATTAGTAAATGCTCTCGCAATTCTTATGGCAAGCATATCAGCCTCTGTGCCAGACTGTAACCATCTGACGATCTCACACGAGGGAAAATGTTTCTGTATTTCCTCTGCGGCGAGATACTCGTATTCATGAGTGATTCCATGGCACGGACCAATTTCCTGAATTACTTCAACGACTTTTTCAATTAAAGGCGGGTAATTATGCCCAAGAATTATTGGCCCGCCACACATAAGGTAGTCGGTCAATACTATATCGTCTACGGTTTCCATCCAGCAATCGTAAACTTTTTTACTCGCTAATGGAAAAGGAAAATTAAATGCAAGGTTGTGCTCAACTCCGCCGGGTATAATCTTGCGTGCCCTATAGAAAGCTTCTTTAGACTTAGTATGATTTTTATGATAACGTTCTATTATCCCTTTTAACTCTTCAGGTTTAAATTTTCTCATTGGAGAATTAACTATATTCTGTATTTTAGCAATTTGTTCTTCATATTTCATACTCAATTTAGGTCAACAACCCCTATATTGCTATTTTAACATATTTAATTTAAATTTAAATTTCAATAATAAAGAAATGAAATCATCAGAAAATAAGGTTATGGTTTAAAACATTAAATATTATTTACAAACATTCAAAAAAAGATCTATATTAGTATTATTTATGTCAAAAACCGAAAAGAAATTTATTTTAGCAATAGATCACGGTACGGGGGGACCAAAATCGGCTATTGTGTCAACTCATGGGGATGTCCTTGAATGGGCTTTTGAAGAAGTACCTCTACATGTGTTTAAAGGTGGTGGGGTAGAGCAAAATCCAGATGATTGGTGGAATGCCATCAAGAACACAGCGAAGCAAGTTATCGATACTGGCTGTGTGCCAGTTGAAGATATTGTAGGTGTATGTAATACGAGTCAGTGGGGGGGGTCTGTTGCTGTGGATCAAAACGGAAATCACCTATATAATTCAATTATATGGATGGACACTCGTGGAGCTGAATTTATAGAAAAATTTTTTAAAGGCTTGATACAAGTTTCTGGGTATTCTTTAGGTAAAGTACTTACTTGGCTTAAAATAACAGGAGGAGCACCTGCTCCATCTGGTAAAGATCCAATTGGACATATCTTTTGGATAAAAAATGAACTTCCAGATATTTATGAAAAGACACATAAGTTTTTAGAGCCCCAGGATTATGTAAACTTTAAGTTAACTGGAAATTTTGCGGCATCAACGGCATCAATCCATCTACATTGGTGCACAGACATTCGAGATGTCAATAATATCAATTATTCTAAAAAATTAATAAAAAAATTAAAAATTGGTTCTGATAAATTACCCGAATTGAAAATCTCAACAGATATTTTAGGAACAATTAAAAAATCGGTTGCGGACGAGTTAGGTCTACAAAAAGACACAAAAGTAGTGATGGGAGCGCCTGATGTACTTTCCGCAGCTATAGGTTCTGGTGCCGTCAGAAATTATGAAGGCCACATTTATATTGGCACTTCAGATTGGGTAACATGTCATGTACCGTATAAAAAAACCGATATATTTCATATGATGGCGAGTATTCCTTCTGGAATTCCTGGTAGATATATTTTAGGAAACGAGCAAGAAATTGCTGGAGGAGCTTTATCTTTTCTTAGAGATAAAATATTATACCATAAAGACGAACTTTTAAAAGAAGAGGCTGTTCCTGATGTTTATAAAATTTTCGATCGAATTGTCGAAAATACACCAGCAGGATCTAATAATCTTATTTTTACTCCTTGGCTTATCGGAGAGAGAACCCCTGTTGAAAATCCTACAATTCGTGGAGGTTTATATAATCTATCCTTAGAGATGTCGCGTGAACATATAATTAGAGCTATATTTGAAGGTGTTGCTTATAATATAAAATGGTTATTTATGTATGTGGAGAAATTTATTGAAAAATGGATTAAAAAGGAAAACCCTGGAATGAAAAAAGGAGATTTTATCATGCCTGAACTCAATATCATAGGTGGAGGTGGAAGTAGCAATGTTTGGTGTCAGATATTTGCGGATGTACTTAATAGGAAAATAAATCAAGTGAAAGATCCTATACAGGCAAATGCCCGGGGAGCCGCATTTATTGCTTCTGTTGGACTTGGATATATCGAATGGGACCATATAGCAAAACATATTGAATTCTCTAATACTTTTAAACCAAATCCCGAAAATCGAGAGATCTATGAAAAACTCTTCAAAGAGTATCTAAATATTTATAAAATTATGAGAAAAACATATAAACGCTTAAATAAAGAATAAAATAATTAATAAAAAAGATAAAAAATTATTGTGAAAAAAAATGACCAACCAAAAATTAATTGAAGCTCAACCCTTTAAAGGGAAAATTGCTATTATCCCCGGTGGATCTAAAGGAATGGGAAAGGCTACAGCCAGAGATTTTGTCCAGTTAGGTGGTAGTGTATGCATTATAGCAAGGGGTATGGAAGCCTTAAAAGAAATAGAGAAAGAATGTAATAAATTAAAATCTGATGATTCTCAATTTGTTGAAATTATTTCTTGTGATACTACTGATATGGACAAGTTAAAACCACTCTTAACAGATTTTATTGATAAACATGGAGTGCCAGATTATTTATTTAACTTTGTCGGCTATGCTTATGTCCAATATCTTGAAAAATTAACCCTTGAAGATTTTAAAAAGAATATGGATTTAAACTATTACGGGCAGTTAATTCCTACTCTTATAGTTTTACCATATTTTATGGAAGCTAAAAGAGGTTATATTACTATTACATCTTCAGTTTTAGGATTTATGGCAATTATGGGGTATACAACGTATTGTCCCTCGAAATTTGCTCTTGTTGGCTTAGCAGAAATCTTACGACACGAATTACTACCTTATAATATCAAAGTTTCAATCCTTTTTCCAACAGATACAGATACTCCTGGGTTAGCTGAAGAAAATAAACTAAAACCAGAAGAATGCAAAATCATTTCAGAATCGGGTACAGTTATGAGTGCGGAGGAAGTAGCTGAAGTATTTATTGATGGGATTCTAAATGAGAATTTTGAAATTCTACCAGGTGAGGCTGCTATTCAAAGAAAAGATATGAGAGAAGATCCCGATATGATTCGCGGTGTACTAGACAGACTTTATAAGCGTGCCAGGCGCAAGACTGGAAGGAAAATTTAATTTCTTTTCTTTTTTTTTAATTTTAAATATAATATAGAAAAAACTTTTAATTATTAAGTAGGCATTCTTACTTCTTTTTCCGTCGCTTCAGTGTTGTTGAAATTTCTAGTAGGACCCCAAAAGTTTTTTCAGTATCCAAATAAACAAATTTTTGTTTACCTACTTGACCAGTTTGTAAAACATCTATATTCCTTCTCTTAAATTCTTCCACATAAGATTCTAAATCATCTACATACACACCTATGCTGTGGAGCCCTTCTTTTCCATGATCAATGAATTCCTTAAATAGGCTTTCTCCACTTTTCCATTGCTGTAGCTCAATTTGTACATTGAGTAAACGACTAAATGCATAATCTAATACAATTGTAACTTCTTTACCACGATATGTAGCATCTTGATGAGTTATATTTTCCATTTGTGCGAATTTAGGAATGCCGTATATATCCTCCATAATTTTCGCCTGTTTTTTAATGTCCTTATAAACATAACTCAATTGTTCTACTTTTAAATTCCCTAAATTAAACTCAAAATTTTGTGCCATATCTAATCATTAAAGCAATATAATTTATTGAATCACATTATTATTTTTTTATTTATATAATTTTTTAAAATTAGTCCCTAAAAATTGAAAGACATGTTGAAAAACATAAAAAAATTTAATAGATAGTAAAATAGAAAAAATAAAAATTAGATTTTTTTTAATTTTAACCTTTTATCTCTTTTCCTTTTTCAATTTTTGCGATATCCTTCTCTTGCAAAACCCTTCTTTGGATTTTACCGATTAAGTTAACAGGCATTTTTTTCACAAACTCAATATAACGAGGACTCTTCCATTTAGCCATGTTCTCTTGGCACCATTTTTTCAATGATTCAGAATCAATATCTGTCCCAGCCTTATATTCTTTTTTAAGCACTACCCAAGCTTTAACAGCCTCACCCGTCATTTCATCGGGCAAACCTGCTACTGCTGTTTCATCAACCATTTCGTGGTGTCCCATAAGTTCCTCAACTTCCTTTGGAAATACAGAATGTCCAGATACTTTTATTAAAGATTTTTTACGATCTCTAATTTCACAATATCCCTGTTCATCCATGAACCCTATATCTCCCGTCAAGAGCCATGTTTTACCACCCCACTCTCTAAGGTTATCTTCTTGTTCTTTTTGTACTCCCAAATACCCTTTCATAACTTGTGGACCAGCAATACAAATTTCACCCGTATATTCAACTCCAAATCCCCCTCTCTCGGGAGTACCATCACATAATGGTCCTGCTTCAAAATTATCTGGATCAAATATTGCCCAATCCGTACCTGGTATCGGTAGCCCTAATTTTCCTGTTTTATATGGTCCCCAAAAAGGGGCAATACTTACTACTGGAGAGGTTTCAGTTAATCCATATCCAGATCTTATTGGACAAAAGATTTCTTCAAAAGGAATTCTTACGTAGTCGTGGAGTGGTCCTGCTCCTTGAGTTGCATAGGATAATTTTTTCCAGAAGTCATACTTTTTCTTAAATTCTTCAACTCCCATATCCTGAACAAAATCAGTTAATCTTTTAAACAACATTTCGACACCAGTATACATAATTCCGTGGGGGGCATCAATTTTATTGATCGCTTCGCACAAGATATCATCAGTCGGAGGTCGGGGAAATAAAAGCATTTGCATTCCTAACGACAAAGCACCATTCATCACGCAAGTCATTCCAAAACTATGGAAGAATGGTATGGACCCTATAGTAATCATACCGGTTTTTAAATTAACCCAAGGCTTTATCATATGGAGATCAGCGATTAAATTTGCATGAGTTAATACGGCTGCTTTAGGTAATCCTGTAGTGCCTCCTGTCATTAAATAAACAGCAGGGTCGTTCCACGGATCAATTTCTACTTTAAATTCCCTTGGTTCTGTTTCTTCAAGAATTTTTTTCATTCTGAAGATTTTATAAGTATCTGCTTCAGCTACTACTTGAGCTTGTTGATCGGGAACTAATTCTCTTAATTTTGCAATTTCTTCTGGTCCAGCTGTTACAAAGTCTAAAAGATCAGAAGATATTATAAATTCTACTTTAGTCTTAGGAAAGATTTTAACAATCGATCTCCAAAACATATCTAATGATACAAAAACTTTCGCCCCAGTAATTGTTAATTCATGTAAAAGTTCCATAGGTCGATAAGTTGGATTAACTCCAGCAACTATTGCCCCAACATATTGTGCTCCCATATAAGCAACGACAAAATTAATAGAGTTTGGTAGATCTATTGCCACTACGTCACCTTTTCTTATCCCCAGATCATATAGGAAAGTGCCAAACTTTTTTGCATATTCAGATAAGATTCTTAAATTAACTTTCTCTATATAAGCACCTAACACGAAAATACATACATCTTTCTCCCATAAATCTAATGAATCTGCCTGTCTCATATATCCTTCATATAAAGGTTCTATTCTTACATCTTCAATTTCGTATATTTGTTTTGGTACACCTTCCGGCCAATGACCACCAGTAAACCAAACCTTGTCCTCTCTTACGTGGAAATCTTTTAAACTAGGCATAACTTTTTCACTTTTTAATCTTATTAATTTTTCTATATTATTATATTATGTATTTTTATGGTTCTTATATAATAAATTATTTAGTTAAACTCTTATATTTGATCAATTAAAATAAATTCATAAGTCTAACAAGGATATAATTTATAGGTAAATAGACCATCTGAAATAATAAATTAATTAAAATGGGTTTTAAGGATAATCTTAAGGAAAAGCTAAGAGGAGTTTTAACAGACGAGGAGCTTCCCCTCTTACCGAGAGGTTTTCAAACTTTGGGAAAAACAATTATATTAAAATTAAATCCTAAATTGCTTGAGAAAAAGAAGTTGATTGGTCAAACTTGTTTAAACTTGCTCCCAAATATCAAATCGGTCTATATTAATCTTGGAAAAATAAGAGGTAGTTTAAGAACACCAGAAAAGATCGAATATATCGCAGGAGAGAATGAACCTATTGTAGAACATATAGAACATGGAGTTCGATATAAATTTGACATTACAAAAATAATGTTTAGTAAAGGAAATGTTAACGAAAGAAAACATTTAGCAACTGTAGTAAAGCCTGGAGAAATCATCGTAGACATGTTTGCGGGGATTGGATACTTTTCATTGCCGATAGCAAAACATTCTTCAGCAGAAAAAATTTTTAGCATTGAACTTAATCCTGATGCTTACAAATTCTTAGTTAAAAATATTAAACTTAATCATTTTGAGGAGAAGATAGTTCCAATATATGGAGATAGTAAAAGTGAAGTAATAAAGCTAAGCAAATCAGGTATTAAAGCTGATCGCGTTATTATGGGTGTGTTTCCAGCACCGAAAGATTTCATCAAAGAAGCACTCACATTAGCAAAAGATAAAACTATTTATCATTACGAAGGCGTAGTGGAGAAAAAAAAATACATGGATTTATTTGGTGAGTTTAATGAAATTGCTGAACAACAAAATTTCCAATGTAAGCTAATTTCTACGAGA
This sequence comes from Candidatus Hodarchaeota archaeon, assembly GCA_048887225.1. Lineage (GTDB taxonomy): Archaea > Asgardarchaeota > Lokiarchaeia > Sigyniarchaeales > SOKP01 > LW40-45. The sequence continues at coordinate 24,845 of JBHLJY010000022.1, read as the reverse complement.
TTTGTGAAGAGCTACGGTCCAAATCTATTTCATGTAGTTTTAGATATAGAGGTTTCAAAAAAAAAGAAAAAATAGTTAATAATAGACATTATGGAAAGATCTTAAAAAAAATAAAATATTATAAATCAGAATAATATTAACGAAAATAATGTTCTTATGCCAGAAAAAGCGACAATAGCCCTTGATTATAGCCATAACAATAAGTTAACGATTGAATCGTCCAGCTATGACGAATTTATGCACTTTTTATTTACATCGGGTTATAAGCTCGGTAAAATCGAAGCGGGGTTCGATTCTATAGAAAAATTACAAAGCTACGATGCGATAATACTATCTACACCTAATAACAAAAAATTAGAGCCAAATGAAATAAAACTACTCGATAAATATGTGAAGAAAGGAGGGGGTCTTTTAATCCTTAGTTCAATGGGTGGTGATCACATAAATAAGACAAATTTAAATGATCTTACAACTAAATTTGGATTTGAGTTCCTCTCTGATATTGTTCAAGATAGCATGAATTATGTCAACCTGCAAAAGAGACCACTAATAACCAATATCACTCCTCATAGTATAACTGATCAAGTCAAAAAACTCGTGTTTTCTTCTGCCTGTTCACTAAGAACTTTGGAGTTCATTGAAGATGAGGAAAACATTAAAATTGAGATATTAGCAAAAGGTGGATTAAATACATGGCATAGAATTCACGATGGAAAGGATTGGATTGAAGAAGATAGTCCAATGATTCCTTTATTAGTTGTAGTTGAATACTACAAGGGAAAAGTTATTGCTTTTGGAAATTTAAGTATGTTTTCTTCTTTAGGAAGAGAATATGGATTTTCAGCTTTCGATAACAATATATTCATCGCTAATACTTTTAAATTTTTAACAACAGAAACAGTTTCTGAGGGACAGTTAATAACTGTTAATTTAAACTTGGATTTATTCTATTGGGCAAATAAAATTCTTGAGGATCAGAATTGGGATAGTGTTTCAGACGTGATTAATCTAGCTTTAAAATATTTTAAGGACAATTATTCTAAAGCAATTGAAGACATAAAAAGAATAAGGGAAGAGAAAGTAGCAAGACAGGTCGCATATAAAAAAGCTAAAACGACGATAGAGGAGGAGAGTGCTGAGGATAAAATTTTAGAAATGATTCCGGTCAGAAGGAGAGAAGATCTTGAAGATATCATGAGCGCTTTAGAAGAAGTAACTGGAGAAAAAATTGAACTTACGATTGATTTAGATGAAGTAGAGGAAAAAGATGTAGAAGAAAGAGTGTTAAATGTTGATGGCATTAAATACACAGTTAAAGATACTAAAGATTTTAATAGAGAGACACGGCGAAATGCAATCTGGAAGGGTAAACCAACAAAAGCTTTTAAAAAATGGCTTGAGAAAGAGCAAAAAAAAAAAGATAAAATCTCTAAAAAAAAATAATACTTTGTATAAATTAATAGAAATATAGTCAATCTCATTATTTCTTAGGAAAATTTTTTCATAATTATGGACGATTTCTTATTTATTTTGGGATCCAACTTTAGACTTTCATTAGCGGAGCTTGATAATGTTCTTAGAAATTCTCAGTTTAAAGGAAGAATTAAAGATTATTCAGCTAATATCGCTGTTGTAGAATTTAATACTCTACACAGTGATAAACATTATATTAATAAATTAATGGAACTTCAATTTTTACTCGGGGGCTGCCAAAAAATTGCTAAAATTTATGATTTTATTAATATTAGAGATGTAAATACTGCATTTCCTTTAAAAATAGACAAATATAAAATGGTAGAAAAGGTCAGAAAAAAAATCTTAATTATTTTGGAAAAAACTCTCGAAAAAATATTCCCTAAATTAAAAAAACAGAGTATATTTTTTGCCATATCAATTTATCCTAATCTTTTTGATGATGAATATTACTCAAAAGTATTGGTAAAGCATTTTCTTCCATTCCTTAATAAGGAAATTATGACTATTTTAATTGAAAAGGGAGCAAAGAAGTCGTTGTATTACGAATATCCAGAAGAAAATATAAAATCAGGTAATCTAAATCCAATTTTTCCACATGTTCTCATAAAATATGGATTATTCAATGAAGACAGAGCCGAAATTATTTTCGGTTTTACAGAAGAAGGAGTTTATATAGGAAGAACATTTACAGCAGACGACCCTAATTTCAAAAAGATAATAGACGAGCAAAGACCCTGTAAAGAATTTAAAAGCAGCATTTCACCAAAATTAGCATTAATTATGTTAAATTTTTTAAATTTATTTCAAGAGAGAGAGACAAAAAAAATCCTTGATCCTTTTGTTGGGAATGGAACAATATTATTGCTTGCTCTAATACAAAACTTTCAAATATACGGGGCGGACTTCGATCAAGTAAAAGTAAATAATACTCTCCGAAATATAAACTGGTTGTTTGACGATATATTAGAAGAACCGATTCCTTATTTTTTAGAGCAAAGAATTAAGAATATCGACATTGAAAACCTATCAAACTATTTTAAACCCAATTTCTTTGATGGTGTCTGTACCGAACCTTCTTTAGGACCTTTTTATAGAGAAAAACCTTATTATATACAAGCAAAAAATTTTATAGAGACCGAATTAGAACATTTATATGACGCTACTTTTAGAGAAATATATAAGGTTTTAAAGCCAAATGGTAGAATTAGCATTACTGCACCAATGATTAGCACTATTGATGGTGGAGATGTTCAATTGAATGTTAATAAAATTGCTTTAAAATATAAATTTAATCCAATTCAAATGATAGATTCAAATAGAATAATAAATAAATCCAATATTAAACTTCAATTTCTCAAACAGCACTTAAATAATTTAATTGACGCTAAAAAAGGCCAGATTTTTAAGAGAAAAATCTATGTTTATGAAAAATAAAAGTTACAGATAAAATGAGTTATAAAGAGATTTTAGATAGAATTGAAAGCTCATTAGAGGGAGACGCACATTTAGACGAGTTAGCTAAAAAAAAAAGAGATCCTTTTAAAATTTTAATATCTACTATTCTATCCGCTAGAACAAGAGATGTTAATACAAGAATGGCTACAGAAAACCTATTTGCTAAATATAATACACCAAATCTTATAGCTAATGCTAATCAAGAAGATTTAGAAGAGCTCATAAAAGTTTCAGGATTTTACAAGGTTAAAGCAGCTCGAATAAAAGAAATCTCAAGTATAATCCAAGAAAAATTTAATGGTAAAGTTCCTGAAGATTTTAACGATTTAATGAAATTACCTGGAGTAGGGGCTAAAACAGCTAATTGTGTTCTAATTTATGCTTTCAATATTGAAACCATAGCTGTAGATACCCACGTACATAGAATTTCTAATAGATTGCGATGGGTAAATACCAAGAAACCTGAAGAAACTGAGGATGCATTAAAAAAAATAATCCCCAAAAAAGAATGGAAAAGAATTAATAGAATTTTTGTGAAGTTTGGGCAGGAAATTTGTTTACCTCTTAATCCAAAACATAATATTTGCCCAATTGAGAATATTTGCCCTAAAGATTTTTCAATGGAAGAAGAAAGAAAAGAAAAAAAGAGAAAAAAATAACTTTATCAATAATAATCTTCATACTTTTTTTTATGTTTAAAAAAATAACCAAAAACCACTCCTCCTAGTAGCCCAAATAAATGAGCCCAGGGATTAATGCCAGGTGCAAATGACATAATTATAAAATATATGATATATATTAGACCAAGTAGTATAAAAGATTGATCTTCTCTCGCAAAAAATATAAAAACAGCACCAATCAAGCCAAATATCGCTCCAGATGCGCCTAAACTTATAACATTAAGTGGCAATAGAATTAAAGAAAAGATATTGCCAATTAATCCTGAAAGAAAATAGATGATAAGATATTGATATCGCCTGAAATTAGTTTCGACGGCAGCACCAAATATTAATAAAGCAACCATGTTAGAAAATAAATGTATTACATCAGCATGAAGGAACATAGATGTTATAAGTCGCCAAAGTTCAATATCTACGATAACTTTAGAATTTATCTGAGCTAATAGAAGTAAATATTCTATATCTAAAACTAAATTAAAAATAATATAACTTGTAATATTAATAAAAATTAACAAAAGTGTAATTTTTGCTTCTTTAAAGCTTTCAGCGTCCAGTATCCAAGCCATAATTAACAAAAAACCAAAAAATATTAATAATATTACTATAATTAATTAAGAAAAAATATAATAATGTGTTTTATCTTTATTTTTTAAACTAATAATATTTGATATCTTTATGGAAAATAAAAAATTATATGAAGCCAAAAAACGGATTCTCTTAGAATATTTATTAAAACAGAAGTATTTAAAAGACCAACGCTTATTTGAAGCTTTTTTAGAAGTACCACTCGAAGAATTTATTCCCAAAGAATTCACAGATCCAAGAAAAATTTACGAAGACATCCCGAATCTTTTTTATTACGAGAAACCCGAAAATTACAGAACGATTTCCGCTCCCCATATGATAAGTATTATGCTGCAAGGTTTGGCATTGAAAGAAGACGATGATTTATTAATTCTTGGAGCAAAAAGTGGATATATAGCTGCACTGGCTCATAAACTGGCGCCAAAAGGGGAAATTATAATACTTGAGGCTAATTCTGAGATAGCGAAGATAACGGATAATAATCTTAAAAAGTTGAATCTGCATGATAATATCACTGTAAATGTTAAAAATCCGCTTGACGGTATGCCTGATTTGAGTCCATGGCAAAAAATTTTGGTAACAGGAGCAATTAAACAAGAGCGTATTCACCCTTTATTAAAACAACTAGATCCTAACGATGGAGTATTATATGCTCCAATTGGAGAAGAATTCATTCAGACCTACACACAAATTCTCAGAGTCGATAAGGATTACTTTGGAAAAAAACAGCTCCAAGTTCGTTTTACTCCATTAATGACACAAGTAGAATTAGGCGAATTGGAGTTGATTACAGATATCGAAGCGTTTGAAGAATTTGAAATAAAGGATGATCCATATAAAGTTGAACAAACTCTCAGTAAATTTAAAGAAAAAATAAATATAAAATATGCATCAAGAATTCTTGATGAGATAGAATTTAAACCTGTCTCAAAATTCCAAGTAAGGAAAGAAAAAATTTCGGATAAACTACGGCTAGAAGTGCTTAATTATTTAGAAGATATTAAAAATACTATTATTAATTTAAAAAAAGAAGACGATATCACTAGCTGTTTTGATTTTATTGATGATATCGAAACTCAGCTCGAAAACCTAAAAAAATTCAAGAAACAATTTGATATTAAAACAAAAAAGATTCAAAACTTTATAAATCATATAAGAGCATGCAATATTGTTAGAAAAGAATTAAGGAAAGAAGTTGTTTCTGAATCTACTCTAATAGATAAAGATATGGAGATTATAAACAAACAAATTGAAGATATTAACGAGCTACGAGAATTAATTATTAAAGAGATCGAAAGAATTAAAAACTTATAAAATTAAACACTTTTTTTCTGTTATTCATCGCTATTTTAGAAATTCTAAAACAGCTTTCATGAAATCTGGTAAATCAGAGGGCATCCTCGATGTAATCAAATTCTTATCAATTACAACAGATTTATCCTCAAAATTTACTCCTGCATTTATCATATCATCTTTTATTGCAAAATAACTAGTAGCTTTTCGGCCTTTAACAATTTTAGCAGAAATTAAAACCCATCCCGCATGACAAATAGCACCAACGAGTTTCCCTTGAGCGTTGATCTTTGCTATAAAATCTAATATTCTCTTGTTTCTTCTTAAATAATCGGGATTCTTGGTTCCACCAGGAATAATAACACCATCATAGTTATCAGGATTAGCCTCGTGTATGCTTAAATTAGGTTGAAAAGGATAACCCCATTTTCCTTTGATCTCTTTTTTTGAAAGGCTTATTAACTCTGTTTCAAAACCTGCTTCAATTAATCTAATCCTTGGATAATGAAGTTCCAGATCTTCATATCCATCAGTTGCCAAGAGTGCAATTTTTTTTGTCATTTTTTTGTCACTCCCTATAATATAAACACTATTTATTCAATCTTTTGATTATATAATTAAGTAAAATAACTTAAAACGCCTACATAAACAATAAAAATTATGATTAAAATTAATAAAATATTATAGGGAGTCGGAAACATCCTACTTGTTGTTTTTTTCTTATATTTCTCATATTTTTCTCCGAATTGAGGTATGAGTAAATATTTTTCTTCTAAAAATCCTTCAAATTCTAAAAGAAATATGAAAAAGGGAGTTATTATTAAAGCAATAAAAGAATCAAATATAAGAGCTAAACCTAAAAAAAACGTTGCCCATGAGGTATACATTGGATGTCTCATTATTTTATAGGGACCATTAGTAATTAATTGATGTTTACCTTTTGCCAAGCCTCTAAGTTTATTAATCTTCATAACTGAATTTCCAAATTTTAATGCTAAAATAACTAACACAACCCCTAAAATTGAAAACAACACCCTAAAAGACAAATTTTGAAAATAACTTTTAGTTCCAAAAATAGGAGCGAAAAAGCTTGATGTAATAATAGGAATCAAAACAATCGAAAAACTCCAAATTGTAAGATAAATTATTGTATAGATATCCCAAAATTTAGATATTTTCCTTTCGGTTGTAAGAAATATGATCCAGTATAGGAAGTAGTTTAGTAGGAATATACCGACTAAAATAATAGTTATGATGATTAACATTTTTGGGTAAAGATTTACACTGCTTTTTCTATTTAATTTAATTCTATATTGCTATGTATTTATATTTTTTTTTAAATGCATTAATTTAATAGGATTTTCCTTGAGAAATCATTCAGATTATCAAAGATTTAATAAAAAATCAATGATAAATTTTTTAATTTTCAAAGTATTTTAAAATTTATAGAGTTTTGAACTGAATATAGATTTAAATAAGCATGCCAGAACTTTTACCATTTAGAAATTTTCATTATAAGATAGGGAAAAGCAATCCAGATAAATTAAGAATGTTAATTGCACCACCTTACGATGTTATTTCAGAAGAAGAAGTAATCAAAATGAAAAAACATCCAGATAATATTTGTCACGTAATCCTTCCCGAAACCTACGACGCTGCGGGTCAAAAATTAGATGAAATGATAAAAAATGAAACTCTCGTTACTGGCCCAGATAGATGTATTTGTATATACGGAATCGATTATACAAGACCAGATACAGGAGTAAAAATAAGTAGATATGGATTTGTTGGTCTTTTAAAGTTAGTAGAGATTTTTCCGGCTACTGAACGAGTCATACCGCACGAAGCCACATTTAGGAAGTTTACTAAAGACCGTTTAAATATAATTCAAAAAACAGACGGTAATTTCTCTCCAATTTTTACAATTTATGATGGGAACGGGACAGCTGATAATCTTTTTAATAAATATATAACTAAAAAACCTTTTATTGAGACGTTAGACCGAGAGGGGTTCACTCATAAGATTTGGGAGGTATCGAACGAAGACGATATTAAAAGGTTTCAAAAAATTGTTAAAAATCATGAAATCATTATTGCTGATGGCCATCATAGATTTATCACGAGCCTCCGCCACAGTAAACATGGTGGATGCAAGTATATTATGGCGTTATTTATCGACTTTAATGATCCTGGATTAATCATTTTCCCAAATCATAGATTAATACGTAAATTAACTGTGAATTCTATAGAAGAAATTAAAGATAAGGTAAAAGAAAAGTTTGAAATTATCGAAAATATCAATGATATTAATGATTTTAAAAATAAAATGGAACAATTTAAAGGTCAACACGTTTTCGGGATCTATTTCCTTAAAAAATATCTAATTCTTAGATTAAAAGATAATGTAAGACCTGAAGACTATATGAAAGACATTAAAAAAACGACAGAATGGAAAAACTTAAACCTCCCAATATTACATAATATTCTGCTTAAAGAATGTCTTGATGTGAAAATAGAAGATATAGATTTCATTAAAGGATTAGAAAAAGGGATTGAATTTGTTGATGAAAGGGAGGATATTGAAGCTCTTTTTGTTGTTAACCCTGCAACATTAGAAGAGATTCAAAAAATTACTAGATTAGGCGAAATAATGCCTCAAAAATCTACATATTTTTATCCAAAACCCTTGTCAGGTTTAATTATTCATCGGCATTCCAATAAAATTGAATAAATTAATCGGATATAAATTTAAAATTGGCTTTTTTTTTAGATGTCTATAATTTTACAATAAGATTTTAGCAGATTAAATTTTTTAAATAATAGACGCGATAAATATAGAGCTTTATAAAAAAATATATAAATTAAACATATTTTAATAGATCTCGGATGGAAGATAAGTTTTTTTGGACAATTATTAGGGAGTTTAATAGTTTAATGAAAACGGCCGTTGAAGGGCCTAATTGTATAGACACGAAAATCTGTACAGGCGATTGTTGTTCAATTAAGATTGATGTCCCCAAAGTTCTGGCAACTGAATATATTAAGAGAGGATATGCAAAAAAGGAAGATTTCATTAGAAGTGATATATTCAGTTTTTATCTTCGATTTGACGAAAAAAAAGGAAAATGCTTTTTATTTAATTTTGAAACAAATGGATGTAATGTTCATAATTCTGGAATAAAACCTCCGCAATGCTGGATTTATCCTACCAATTTCTCAAATCCTGAGTATAAAGAAATAAGCTGTAAGAAAGTCTCTGGATGGAAAATCATAGACTCAATGAAAACTAACGAGGCTGATTTATTATTAAAAAAATATGTTTTTTTATGTGAACTCGAAGCAAAAGAAGAGTTAAGAAGAATTAAATTTCGCGTCGGAAAAGAGAAGTCAAATAATTCAAAAAAAATAATAAATCTTTTAAAAAGCTCATTAAAAAAAATTGCTCCAAGTCATTTAGGTGGATTTCAAGATACTTGGGACCGCTTTGTATTTTTGCCTGCAGAAGGTTTGTCATTACAAATGAAAAAATTTTGCCAACAACATAATAAGAATTGCGATTATTTATCAAATAATTTTTTAGAATGCTCGGGATTATGTGATAAAGTAGCTGATAAGTTAATTGACTTTTTACAAAAAAATATTTATGATTATGTAAAAAATAAAGGTTCTGACACAGAGGGTAAATATCCATTATATAAATTATTTGAATTTTTTCAAAATAAGAAAGGTAAAAACTTGAGGTCAATTTAGAATTTTTTTTGTCGGAAGTTCTACCATTTTTAAATTATAGGATGTAAAAAAAATCTAAGAGATATCTTCTCCATATTACATCAATATAATACACTCCTTCATATAACATTTAAATATTACTAAAAGAATACTTTAAATTAAAAAGGGGTATGTGTATGTCGGTAGTTGATAAATCTTTACTTGAATTAACGAAATTGGTTTTTTCTGAAAAATATGACTTTATCACAGATCCACAGAAAATTAAAGGAAAATCAGGAAAGATTTGGACTTTTGACGCACTAGTAAAAAATGCTAACTCATTATTTGGAGTATTTATTCGAGACTGGAAAAGAGAGATAAGTATTACACAATTAAGACAATTACATAAAGCTTGTTTAGACGCTCCAGGTATAGAAGGAGGAATAATGATATGTAATATCGTATCTGATTTTTCTCGAGATTATTCGTCTCAATTTGGCCTCCAACTTCTCTCTAGAGGACATTTGATTTCAAAACTGAGAAATCGCCAATTTCAAATTTAAAAGAGTTCTAATAATTATCTTTTAAATAAAGCCACTTGTCTTTAAGTCTTCAACAAGCCGTTCCACAATTAAATGTAACCCTAATAGAATACACAAAAAAAAAATATTATATTATAATATGAGAACTCTTAATTTTCAAGCATTAGAGAACTCAGAAAGCTATTTTAAGCTACTCTTTATATTTGGATTCATTCCATAACTAATTGTAACCCTAATAGATTAAAAAGAAAAAAGAAGTTGTTAAAAATTTTTATCATCAAAAAATAATTTTACTTAATCCCAAAGATTCTCTGTGCATTTCCACCAAGCATAAGATCTACTTCTTCCTGAGTGAATTTAATCCCCTCTGGAGCTTTAGTAGGCAATCTCTTTATCATATTAACCCATTTTTTATCTGCCAACGCCCCTCGCAGATAAGGATTATCAGTCCCCCATAAAACTTTTTCTTTTGTGAACTCGTCCAGACATAAACGCAGAGAAGAACAGAATTCATAATAATTCTCTTCGGCTGTAATTTGCCAGCCGGAATAATCAACTAGTAGGTTAGGTCTTGTATTTCCCATGTGAAACAATTCATGGCGCCAGCCAAATCCCATATGTGCTGCTTGTATCCAAAGATCTGGATAATCAATACAAACATCATCAAGGTAGATTGGATCACAGTACTTTGATCTACCAGGCAATACCATTTGACCAGTATGAGAAATTACTGGCTTCTTGTAATCGTTTGCAATATCTAAAAGTTTATAAGTCTCTTTACTATTTGGATAAAAACCTGTAGCCGGATGCAACTTCAATCCGCTCATATTCCATTCCTCAAAGCACTTTTTAAGAATTTTTTCAGCATTTGGCCTATTTGGATCTACACTTGCAAATGCTAGGATTCTATCTGGATATCTTTCTTGAAAGTCGGCATGAATCTTATTTTGCTCCTCAATAGAGACCTTAGACTCACCTTCGAATAATCCATAATCTAAAACTAACACTGCTGCCATATCAATTCCAGCTCGATCCATCTCCTTGATCAAATTTTCTCCTGTAGGATCCATCATAGTTGTAAATATTTTATCTATTATCTGTTGAGGTGTTAATTCCACACCAAGTTTTAATTTTACTGTAGGAACTATTGAACGTGCAATTCCTAACCACCAAGAATCAGGATACCAGCCTTTATCAATAATATGACAATGTGCATCAATAATCATTTCTTTTTCCTCTTATTTTTTAGATTTATAATATTTTTTCAAAACAATAAATGAGAATATATTAAAAAAATATCTTATTTCATCTTAATCTATTTCTCTTGACTCCTAAAAAGTTAATGATTAAAGTAAAATCTATGCTTTTCCTTTTTTTCGGTATTTATAAATTTCAGTTGCTCTAAGTTATTTGCCATCGTTTTTCAACTTTCTCCTATGATATATCTGTAAAAAACTTTATAAATAATATATCAAAAACTATATCAAAATTTGAAAGAAATATCTAAACATTGAGGTATTGGCTGAGTAAAATGCATGATGCAATGTTTAAATTATGTATATTTGGAGATGGTGGAGTTGGAAAAACAACTCTAGTTAATAAATATCTTTCTGGTGTATTTGAAGGAAACCTTGGGATCACGATAGGCTTAGATTTCCATGTAAAAACTGTAGAGGTTAATGGGTTCAAAGTTAAATTGCAAATATGGGATTTTGCGGGTGAAGAGCGTTTCAGATTTCTTTTGCCGAGCTATTTAAGAGGCGCTTCTGGTGGAATCTTTATGTATGATATTACAAGATATTCAAGTTTAAAAAATTTAAATGAGTGGTTAACCGCACTAAACGATGGTGCTCTAGCTGAAGAGAAACAAATCCCTATTTTATTAGTAGGAGGAAAAACTGATCTTGATTATAGAAGAGTTGTTAAAAGCAATGAAGGTTTTGAAATGGCAGAAAAAAATAAACTATGCGGTTTTTTTGAATGTTCTGCCAAAACGGGAGAAAATGTGGATAAAATATTTGAGGAAATTACTCGTATTATGCTGGAAAAAGCAGAAATTTTTAATTATATCTAACTCTGATACTATAGTCCTCTTTTTTGGTATTTCTGCTAATAATATCGCTTTTTAAAAATATTGAATTTCCTTTTTATTAAAGAAATTTTGGAGTCTGCTAAATCAAATTAAATTTTCGATCTGATGCCGAATAAATCTTGAATATTAATTCATATGATAAGAATAAACAAAAAAAAAAAGCTTTATTAACAATAGAAGAAATGAAAAAATATGGGATTTAAAGAAAAATTTACTGAAAAGATAAATAAACTTCATAATTTTCTGACGAATCTTAAAGTTATAAAGTTCTGTATAATTGGGGCGTTAATAGCTTGGATTGCCGGTTTAGGGATCGGATATCTTGTTGCTCAACTGGATCCTGCTGGTCCTGGTTCAGATTCTGCAGGTTATAGCCTCTTTGAGAATTATATAAGCGATCTTGGCTCATTAAAATATACACCTATACCAAAATTTCTTGACGATGGGCTCATGCTCGCTGGAATTTTAATGATTCCAGGAGCATTTTATTTGAAAAAAATACTAAATTCACCATTAGAATCAAAAATATTAAGAAAACTATTAAGCAATTTGGTATTAATATGTAATTTACTAGGCGCATGTGGAATTTTTTTAACTGGGGTCATCTCTGAAGATGTAGGTGATCAATTTGATGCTATTTTCGGAACACCCCTCCCTGATTATCCATGGCATGACCTTGTTGCGGATATTGCATTTTATAATTTTTTGGTTATGGGAATTTTTCTTGCATTAATGCTTGTAATATATCCCGATATAATGCGTGAACGAATCGGAATGAAACATTCAACAGTCATACGTTTATTATTAATAATAGATATGGCTATAATATCACCAATATTGTTTATAATTTTCTGGGAGTCATATCCTGATTATTACATATTTGGCTTTTTTAGCTCATTTTGGGAGTGGATGCTTGTGTTTTCCTATAGTGCATGGTACATCACAATAGCTCTGATGCTATTAAAAAAAATAAATCGAGAATTAGCATCTAAATAATCCTTATTGAACTTAAATAAATAGAGAAAAATTTATCTATCCTAATTTAGTAATATACTAATTTTAATTCGATAAACAATTTTAATTTCTATAAAATTCTTAAAAATTAAATAACACATTTTAGAGGTCTATAAATGGATTCTAAACTTATGTCATTGGAAGAGGCGATTTCAACATATGTCCAAAATGGGGATCTTATTGGTATTGGTGGATTATCATTTTGGAGGAAATCAATATGCGCTTGTAGGGAAATAATCAGACAAGAGAAAAAGGATATCTCAATTTGTACTTTTGTTGGCGGGATTGATGTTGATATGCTTGTTGGAAGCGGGTGTGTTTCTGAAGTTAGAGCCTCTTTTGTGGGAATGGAAGTTTTTGGGATGGCACCTCACTATAGAAAGGGCGTTGAATCGGGAAAAATCAGAATTTCTGAGGAAAGCGAAGCTTCAATTGCTTTAGGACTTAAGGCATCTTACTTAAAAGTACCATTCATGCCATTGAAAGGAATTATTGGGACATCATTCCCTAAGGTTAGGGATGACATAAAGCAATTTGAAGATCCATTGGGTTCTGGAACTCAACTAATGGCAATGCCAAAAATCGACTTGGACGTCGCTATATTACATGTAAATTATGCTGATGAGTTTGGAAACGGAAATATAGAAGGAGCTGTTTGGCTTGACGATGATATGGCAAAAACTGCTAAAAAAACAATTATTACGTGCGAAAAGCTTGTCGAGGCTGAGGATATTATAAGATTACCGCAACGAGCTCAATTACCAATGCAAACAACCGATGCTGTTGTAAAGGTGCCCTACGGTGCACACCCTAGCTCGTGCTTTCCACTATATACCTTTGATCCCACCCATATCCAAACATATCTTAAAATGAATTTCGAGGAGTATAAAACTAAATTTATTGACGTCAAAAGCCATGCAGAATATTTGGAAAACGTAGGTGGAATTCAAACAATTTTGAATGTATTGTTATAGGATGTGTAAAAAAATGAGTGAATATTCTCAGGATTATACAGTCGACGAAATTTTAACAGTCTTGATGTCAAGGGAAGTTAGAAACGATGATGTAATGATCGTTGGAGTTGCAACTCCAATGGTATGGGCAGCTTTTACTTTAGCAAAATTAACTCACGCTCCAAATGCAATTTATCATTATATAATGGGAAATACTTTTGTCTTTGAAGCCCGTCAAGTTTCATTACTCTATTTGGAGATGAATACCGCTAGAGCATATAAATTTCAAAACTCAGGAGAATGTACCTTAGAATCTCTTCCTTCAGATAAATTAACTACAATTGAATGGTTTAGACCAGCTCAGATTGATATGTATGGGAACACTAACAATATCTGTATTGGAGATTGGAAAACTCCAAAAATTAGATTTCCAGGATGCGCTGGTATAGCAGATTTTTCAATGTTTTATTCTCGAGGGAGTTTTTTATATACTCCAAGACATGATAAAAAAACATTTGTTCCAAAAATTGATTTTATTTCAGGAGTTGGATTTCCAGATGGAAAGCAAAGTATATGTGGTGGTGCTGGACCCCAGTGTGTTATTACCGACTTAGCTTATTTAACCTTTGACCAAGAAACTAGGAAAATGAAGATCAGTACAATTCATCCAAAAATAGATCTAGAGACAGTTACAAATTCAACTGGTTTTGAGTTAATTATTCCAGACGATATAAAGGAAACACGACCGCCTACGGTAAAAGAAATAAAAAATTTAAGAGAAAAAGTAGATCCTTTAGGAATAAGAAAGCTGGAAGTGCTTTCAGGTGAGGACCGGGAAGCTCTTTTAAATGAAATAATTGCGAAAGAAATAGCAATGGAAAAAAGAATCCCTCAATCCCTTTAATAATATAATTTCTTTATTAATAACACTTGTTTGAAAATAAATTAATTTTAGTGGTACTATATGAGTAAAAATCTTACAGATGAAGAATTATTAAATATGCCTTTTATGGATAATAATTTAGAGTTAGAGAAAAGGGTTGAAGACCTTTTAGGAAGATTAACATTAAAAGATAAAATGAAACTTAGCGTTGGGACAAAAGGGTTTTACACGAGACCTGTTAAAAGATTAGGAATTCCACATTTTAAAATGACGGATGGACCACATGGGATAGGTCCACATAGTAGCAATAATTCATTAGGCACTTATTTTCCTGTGGGTATTTGTAGAGCTGCAACTTGGAATCCAGAGCTTTCAGAAAAGTTTGGAGTAGCAATTGCACAAGAAGTAAGGGATATCGGATATCATATGATTTTAGGACCAGGCATAAATATTCAGAAGGTACCACTTTGTGGAAGAAATTTCGAATATCAGACAGAAGATCCTTATTTAAACGCAAAGTTAGCAGTAAGTTATGTAAAAGGCGTTCAAAGTGAGAGAATTGCTGCATGTGTAAAACATTATATTTGCAATAATCAAGAAACAAATAGATTTATTTGCAATTCAGCCGTTAGCGAAAGAACCCTTCAAGAAATTTATTTTCCTGCATTTAAAGCTACCGTGTGCGAAGCTGATGCTTGGTCGTTTATGAGTTGTTATAATAAGCTTAATGGGATATATGGTTCTGAACATAAAAACCTTATAAAGAAAAGATTAATGGAAGAATGGGGCTTTAGAGGTTTTGTTGTTAGTGACTGGTTTGCAACGAGACATATAAAAACTACAGAGAATTGCGTAAATGCTGGTTTAACTTTAGAAATGCCAATGCCACTCAGATATAGATTAAAAAGATTGGAAAGAGCATTTAATGTTGGTAAATTTAATGAAGAAACGTTAAATGAAAATATAAAACGGCTATTGCGTGTAATGTTTCTTACAGGAATATTTGATGATCCAAACACAATACCTGCTGGTAGTAGAAATACACTAGATCACCAAACATTAGCACGCGAAATCGCAGAAGAAGGTATTGTTCTCCTAAAAAATAATGACAATCTACTCCCGCTTAATATCGATTCATTGAACAAAATTGCGGTGATTGGACCAAATGCTGATAAAAAAACGTCCTTAGGGGGTGGTAGCTCCCAAGTTAAACCTCCCTACGAAATTACACCGCTTGAAGGAATATCAGAAAAATGTAAAGATAAAATCGAAATTGTTTCGTCGCCTTTAGAGGCAGATGTAACTATCATTGTTACTGGACTTAATCATATGCCATATAAAGATTGTGAGGGTTCAGATAGAAAAAAATTCAATCTCAGTTCTATACAAATTAACCGTATAAATAAAACTATTCAGGAAAATCCTAAAACCATAGTAGTTTTAATAAATGGAAGTCCAATTGGTATGGATTGGATTGATAAAGTGCCCGCCGTGATTGAAGCATGGTATCCTGGCATGGAAGGAGGACATGCCATTGCTTCGATCCTATTCGGAGAAGTGAATCCCTCAGGTAGACTTCCGATTACTTTTCCAAAAAAGCTTAAAGATTCATCAGGGCAAATTATAGAGGACTTAGATGTTAAATATGAAGAGGGAATCTTTGTAGGCTATCGTTATTTCGATACAAAGAACATTGAACCCTTCTTTCCATTTGGACATGGTTTGTCTTATACTACTTTTATTTATGAAAACCTCAAGATCAACAAGTATAAAGTGTCCGGCAATGAAAGATTTAAAGTATCAGTTGATATTACAAACTCTGGGTCTCGTACTGGAGCAGAAGTTATTCAACTCTATATTCAAGATATAGAATGCAGCGTAGAAAGACCAATAAAAGAGTTAAAACGTTTTAAAAAGATTATACTTGAACCTGGAGCTAAAAAAACAATAATTTTAGAGCTTGCAAAGAAGGATCTTTCATTTTTCGATGAAAATAGCAGAGATTGGAAAGCAGAACCTGGAATGTTTAACATTCTAATAGGCAGTTCGTCAAGAGATATTCATCTCCAAGGTGAGATTGAATATTTAGGATGAAAATATTAAAAATGATTTTTATTTTATAATCTATTATCGATTTCGTCCCATTTTTTCATGGCTTGAAACCCATTCTTTTGCTCCTATAGCACTCATTAAAGATATCTCGCCTGCTATCGCTGTAGCGGCAACGATTTCTGCAAACTTATTGACTTTCCCTGTGCCATAACAATCCATAAGCTCAAGACATTCTTTTTGTGTAGCAAGCCCAGTTCCACCACCGTAAGTAGCAACTATTAACGATGGGATTGTGATTGAATAATAAAAATCACCTTCTTTCGTTCTTTCTGCAAACATTATTGCTGTTGATGATTCAGCAACATTAGCGACATCTTGTCCAGTAGCAATAAAAAGTGCTGTAATACCATTAGCCGTATGGTTAGCATTGCTCATTGCTCCAGTCATGAATGCTCCAACATTACTTATTTGCATTCCATGTTGGAGACGAAAGGGTGATTGCCTCAAATGTTCTCTAATTAAATGATCGGGAATTGTAATCTCAGCAGTAACACGCTTTCCTCGCGTACGGAGTGTATTGATTATTGACGCTTTCTTATCAGTTGCTATATTTCCATCAAGGATATAATTATTGGCTGCGGGATATTTACTCTTTAGCCATTCTGCAACGACAAATGTAGCTTTAGTACTCATATTTTGCCCAGCAGCATCCCCCGTAGTAAAATTAAAACGAAGAAATACAAATTTATTTGAATAATATTGTTCAATATCTCTAAGTTTTCCAACTCTAGTTGTACTTTCTGCGATCTTTTTAATTTCTTGGAAATTATTTTGTACCCAGATTCCAAAATCTCGAGCTTCACGAGCGTTATTAAATATAAAAACAGGTGCCCGTTGCATTGCATCATCGCTAATTGTTGTAGTTACTCCCCCACTCTCATAGATTATCTTCATTCCTCTATTGTAGCTTGCCACAAGTGTTCCTTCGGTCGTTGCTAAAGGAACATAGAATTCTCCTCGTGCATACTCACCATTCACTAACAAAGGTCCGGCAATCCCTATTGGTACCTGAGCCACTCCACTGAAATGTTCAATATTCCCCTTAACTATATTAGGATCAAATGAGTAATGATTTAAATGTTCTAATTTTATTCCAGTCTTTTCTTTAATAAATTGTTGCCGTTCTTTAATTATTTCGCTAGTATAATCATCTTTTTTAGAGCGAGGTATTTTAGATTTTGAACTTTTAGATTTTGGTAGTGAATTTTGTTTTGACATAAATCTATTATCCTCTTTAATTGGGTTTTATTGCTAAAATTTCATTTTTAAAATATAAATCTTTTTTCAACTAAAAATTTTTAAAAATTACTTACTTAGGTAAAAAGCGGTTGAAAAAATATTTACTCCTTCTTTTTTCGCTCGAATTTTACATTACTGAAAAGATCGTGAACAACCTCATAAATCTGAAATTTATTATCAATTGCTTTTGCAGATATTTCATTTATCTCTTTTTTACTAATAAGATTTTCTAAGACATTATCAATCTTATAATAGAGTAATTCCCTTACTTTATAAGCAAACCTATTTTTTTTTCTTTCTTTTATTAAATCTGAGAGTTGTTGATGTTCTTTATGGTCATAAATATGTTCTATTAATTTATCTACACCTTCGCCGGTTATAGAATTCGTTTGCACAATTGGAGGTCTCCAACCGCTTTGAGTGAAGGTAGAATCGTCAAGCATCATATCTATATGGGCGGCTATATCGGAGCCCCCTAAATCTTTTTTATTGACATCATATATATCTCCTATTTCAATAATCCCTGCCTTCTGCATTTGAATAGCATCTCCATACCCAGGTACTATAACGACTATAATTGTATATGCTAAATTATAAATATCGAATTCAGACTGTCCAACACCTACAGTTTCGATTAAAATAATATCCATTCCAAAAGCTTCATAAAGAAGTGTAATATCTAATACAGCTCGTGAAATCCCACCTCTATATCCTCTAGACGCAAGACTCCTTATGAAAATGTTAGGATGCAATGACACCTCCGTCATCCTCACTCTGTCTCCTAAAAAAGCACCTCCACTAAAAGGAGAAGTTGGATCTACCGAAATTACACCTATAGATTTTCCATCTTCTAATAGTCTTTTAGCAATAGCTCCAATTAAAGTACTTTTTCCTACACCTGGAGATCCTGTAATACCTATAATATATGAATCGTGTTTAATTTGATTAAAATTTTTAAAAATTACTGACGCTTTTTCAGGATGATTTTCAATAATGGAAATTAATCTAGCCAAGGCAATTTTATCTTTTTTTTTAAAATTACTAATCAATGTATCAATATCATAAGTCATTTTCAAATTTGTACAACCCCAAAAGCCTATTTTTTGACGTTCTCTCTAATAAATTTAATGATGTCGCCCGTCATCGTTCCTGGACCGTACACATTTGCAACTCCTATTTCTTTTAACTCACTAAAATCCTGTGCAGGAATGACACCTCCAACAAGTACTATTATCTGGTCCTTTAGGCCTTTTTTTTCTAATAAATTAATAAGTCTTTTAGTATATGCGAAATGTGCACCTGAATGAATGCTTAAACCTATAACATCAACATCTTCTTGAATGGCAGATTCAACACATTGTTCTATATTCTGGAATCCTCCAAATATTAACTCCATACCAGCATCTCTTAGAGCTCTTGACACAACTATACCTCCACGCCAATGACCATCTATTCCTGGCTTTGACATTAACACTCTAATCTTATCATCCGACATTAGATATCTCTCCAAAAATTAAATAGCTAGTGGTGGTTCCCAAATCCCCCATATCTCTCTATAAACATCGCAAATTTCCCCGACTGTCGCGCCTTCTTTTGTTGCTTCCATTACAAACGGCATTACATTTTCTTCTTTCTCACATACTTTACGGAGATCGTCTAAAAACTTTTCTAATTTCGCATTGTCTCTCCTCTCTTTGAGTTTTCTAATTCTCTCTTGTTCAATCCTTACTGCTTCTTTATTTGTTCTAAAAACATCTGTACATTCGTCATAGGGAACAGTATACTTGTTCACTCCTAACATTATTTCCTCTCCTTTTTCAAGGCGCGCTTGTCTTCGATGAAATGCGTCTCTCATTTCTTTATATAAAAATCCAGTGGATAAAGCCTTATCAATAGTCCCTACTTTATGAATTTTATCCATATATTTCCATACTCTTTCTTCAATCTCATCTGTTAACCATTCAACATAATAGGACCCCGCTAATGGATCAATCGTGTTTGTTATACGAGTTTCATCTGATATAACTTGTTGTGTCCTAAGCGCAATAAGAGCAGCTTCCTCTGATGGCAGACAAATCGCTTCATCGTAAGAATTTGTGTGAAGAGACTGACATCCACCGATGGTTGCTTCTAAAGCTTGAATGGCTGTTCTTATTATATTAACTTGTGGCGTTTGAGCTGTTAAAGACGATCCGGCTGTTTGTATATGAAATCGGAAGCCATAATTCCTTGAGTCTTTAGCTTCATATTTGTCCTTCATCAATTTATACCAAATTCTTCTTGCTGCCCGATATTTTGCTATTTCTTCAAAAAAGTCCTTATGTGCGGCTAAGTGAAATGCTAATCTACCAACAAAATCGTCAGGTTTATATCCCCTCTCCATAAGATTTTCTATATGGGAACATGCGCTTGAAAAGACAAAGCCCAATTCTTGGACGGCATCTATTCCACCTTCCCGATAGTTATATCCAGTAAAATTAATAGGATGCCATTTAGGCACATTTTTCATCGCAACTGTCCATTCAATAAAATCACATGCTAAGCGGAGAAGATGATTTGGAGCAACATTCTTATAAGGAATATATCCAACTGTCATTGTCAAAATATCGTTTTGAGTAGTTCCCAGCAGACTTTTTAAGTCATAACCTTTCATTTGAGCCATATTAAAATACATTGAACAAACAGGCGCCGAAGTAAACGGTTCTACAACTAAAGCAACACTGATTTTATCTATAGGAATGTCTTTTGCTAATGCAAATAAGCTGTCAATACAATATAAAGGAACACCGGATGTCCCTACTTCTGGCGAACCATCTGGGTTTGTGGGATCGATTCCATTAAATGTTAATGCATCAACTGCGGCACTAAATCCAGTTTCTCCTTGCTCATATAAGAATTTCCACCGAAGATTTGTCTCTTCTGGGGTACCATGTCCGCTAAACAACCGCTTTGTCCACACACGCCCTCTATACATAGTGGGATACACACCTCTAGTGTATGGAGCTGTCCCTGGGAAGCTTATTTTTTCTAAATAATTACCTTTTAAATCTAAAGGTGTATATAATCTTTTAATGGGAATTCCAGAATCAGTTATAAATGGTAAATCTGTTCGCTCTTTATAACTTTCAACTTCCTTATCCCATTTTACTTTCTCTTCTCTGATTTTTTCCAAATATTCTTTATCCCACATTATACGAATACACTCCTTGAAATTAGTTTCAAATTACATTTGATAAAATATAATTATAATAATTAACTAAAACATTTAATCTTTTAAAATAGAATATTGTTTTAGAAAGTAATTGAAAATAATTATGGTTAGTTGAGGATTAATTATGGATTTTAAGCTTACACCTAAACAAGAAATGATACGCAAAATCACTCGTGAGTTTGCTGAGGAGTATATAGCTCCAATTGCGGAAGAAAGCGACCAAAACTCACAATTAGATCCTCGCGTAATGGAAGAAATGAAACGTCTGGGGTATTTTGGCACATGTATCCCTAAAGAATATGGAGGAGCAGGCTTGCACGATGATACCATAAGTTTTTGTATAGCAACGGAAGAGATTGGAAGAATTGACGCATCTTGGTCCATTACTACAGGTGTCCATGCGAGCGTATGTGCTTATCCAATATATAAATTCGGGACAGAAGAACAAAAACAGAAGTTTCTTATACCCCTTGCAAAAGGGGATCATTTAGGGGCGTTTGTTTTGACTGAAGCAAATGCAGGATCAGATGCGGGAGGTGTTGAAACAAATGCAGTGTTAGATGGAGATGAATGGATTTTAAATGGGAGTAAGATATTTGCAACAAATGGTGGCCTTGCTAAAACATTACTATGTGTTGCAATGACAGGACAGAAAGGCAAGAGGAAAGAATTAACAATTTTTATCGTAGACACAGAGACACCAGGATATTCTGTAGGAGTAAAAGAGGATAAATTGGGAGTTCGTGCTTCCAACACATCAGAATTAGTTTTTCAAGACGTGAGAATACCTAAAGAAAATATCTTAGGTGGAGTTGGACAAGGTTTTAGACTTGGAATGGCAATTTTGGATTATGGACGTATTCTTATGGCGGCACAATGTGTTGGACTAGGTCAAGCTGCATTAGAAGCCTCAATAAAATACGCCAACGAGAGGGTACAATTTGGCCGGCCGATCGGATCATTTCAAGGAGTTCAATGGAAGATTGCTGATATGGGTGTTGAAGTTGAAAGCGCTCGCTTATTAACTTATAAGGCCGCGTATATGTGCGATCAAGGAATGGATTATGGTATTGTAAGTTCAATGGCAAAACTCAAGGCATCTGAAGCCGCTATGCAAGCATCGCATGATGCTGTTCAGATTCATGGTGCTTACGGATTAATGAAAGCATATGCTGTAGAAAGATATTTCAGGGATGCTAAAATGGCGGAAATTTATGAAGGTACCTCGGAGATACAGCGAATGGTGATTGCACAAACATTACTTAGGAAGGGGTGGCAATTATGATAATCTTCGTGTGCATTAAACAGGTACCAGGAATAACTGAAGTGCGGATTGACCCAAAAACAAATACTTTGATTCGTGAGGGGATTCCAAGTGTTATGAATCCAATGGATAAAAATGGTATTGAATTAGCTTTAGAAATTAAAGAAAAGCATGGTGGTGGAATTATTGTATTAAGTATGGGTCCACCTCAAGCAGAGGAAGTGCTCCGTGAAGCTTTGGCTATGGGTGCTGATAAAGCCTACTTATTAACCGATCGCGCATTTGCAGGAGCAGATACACTAGCTACATCTCATACATTAGCCTTAGCAATCAATAAAATTTTAGAAGATTCAAAAGATAAGAAATATCTTGTTATCTGTGGTACACAAGCTATTGATGGAGACACTGCTCAAGTAGGACCTGAATTAGCGGAAGAATTGGGTATTCCACAGATTACGTATGTACAGAAATTCGAAATGAGCGGAGATAAAATAAAGGTCGAGCGAGTATTTAGAACTGAAGAAGTTGTTATTATTGAAACAAATCTTCCAGCATTAATCTCCGTTTTAAAGGAAATAAACATTCCTAAGTATCCGACAATGGCAGGAATAGTAGATGCCTACGATAAAAAAAAAATGGTTCATTTAGATGCTAATGCTGTAAATGCTGATAAATCTAAAATTGGATTAACAGGTTCCCAAACAGAAGTTTGGAAAATTTTTATGCCAGAACGAAAAGGTGAACATATTAAATTATCTGGGACAATAGAAGAGATGTCTCGCGAGCTTTGTCAAAAATTAAAAGAGGATAAAATATTTTAAGATGAGGGTAAAAAAATGAGCATACGAATAGACGATGAGTTATGTACTGGTTGTGGTGCATGTGTTGATAATTGCCCTTATGGTGGTATCGAGATAATAAATGATAAAGCAAGAATAACGAAAGATTGTAATTTATGTGGTGCTTGTGTGGAATCCTGTGTTATTGATGCAATAATTTTAGAGAGAGAGGAGTTTAAGGTCGAAAAAATGGATATCTCTCAATATAAGGGAGTTTGGGTGATAGCAGAGCATTATAAAGGCAAAATTCATGATGTTGCCTTTCAATTATTGGGAAAAGGAAGAGAATTGGCAGATAAGAGAAAAGTAAATTTAACTTTAGTAATACTGGGAGCTGATTTTGAGAATCAGCTAGATATAATTAGTCAATATGGACAAGATGAAATAATTTATGTTAAATCAAAATTCTTGAAAGATTATTATTCAGATTTATATGTAAAAGCTATTTCTGAATTAATTCAAAAACATAAACCAGAGATAGTTTTAATTGGAGCAACGCCAACTGGAAGGGATTTTGCTCCGAGAGTTTCAAAAAGACTAAATGCTGGATTAACTGCGGATTGTACTGGGTTAGAAATAGATGATGAGACAGGAAATTTACTCCAAACACGCCCTACTTTCGGAGGTAATATCTTGGCAACGATTAGGACACCGAATAGCCGACCACAAATGGCAACTGTGAGACCTGGGATTTTTAAAATTCCTGAAATAAAGAAAAAAGATGTTAAAACTAAAACTATAGAATATGATTTCAAAGAAAAAGATACAGTAACTAAGATCTTAAAGATAATCACTAGAGAGAAAGCCAAAGTGAATCTTGAAGAAGCGGAAATCATAGTTGCTGGTGGAAGAGGTGTGGGTTCAAAGGAAAATTTTAAAATTATCGAAGAGCTAGCAGAAGTCTTAGACGCAGAAGTAGGAGGATCTAGAGTCGCGGTTGAGTTAGATTGGATAGAGCATGACCATCAAGTAGGGCAAACGGGAAAGACAGTTTCTCCACGATTATATATAGCGTGTGGTATTTCCGGAGCTATACAACACATAGTTGGAATTCAAGGCGCGGATATAATTGTGGCAATAAATAGGGATGAAAATGCTCCAATCTTTAAAGTCGCTCATTATGGAATTGTAGGAGATCTTCATAAAGTTATCCCAACTCTTATAGATGAGATAAAAAGAGTAAGAGCTGAAGAAACTCTATAAAAAAAATTGGGATTTATCTTTTTTTAAGTAATAAATATTTCTCTATCATTCTTATTTATGCATAAGAAGATTATATTAATATTAGTAAAAAAAATAAGGTGTAATGGAATGCTTGTGAAAAAATTCACATAGCTCATGATATCTCTTTAGTGGAGGAATAAATTATGGGCTAAAAACAAACATTCCACTACATGGTTAAAGAAATATTTTCTTCAGATTATTAAATATTAATTCAAATATAAAAATTTTACTGAAAAAGTAGCAATTATATGAATGCTCTATTCGATTATTCAATG
>JBHLJY010000021.1:0-43682 GCA_048887225.1 Candidatus Hodarchaeota archaeon | reverse complement strand
GGAGTAAGGCAGGTAAAATCACTTTAAATTGGCCGAAATATAAAAGCCCTAAATATATGCAGGGTAAGTTATGGAATGGTACCAGTGATTTTGAAAATAAATATGGTATGATATTCCCTTCTTGTTCATATTCTTTATTTGAAACAGCAATACGTAATGCATCAGGTAGATCTATTGAAGAACATAGATTATATATGGGCAGACTTTTTGAACATTTCTCTAAGATTGCATCTAAAAATCCTCATGCTTGGACCCAAAATTCTTATACTGCTGAGGAAATAACACGTCCATCTCCAGAAAATCGTAAAGTAAATTATCCATATACTAAACGTATGTGTTCTAATTTATTTGTAGATCAATCAGGGACTGTAATAATGACAAATGAAGAAATTGCCGAGGAACTTAAAATTGACCAGAAATTCTGGGTCTATCTGATGGGGAGTGCCGATCTTAGAAATATTTTTAGCATTACCCAACGTCCTCTTCTTCATGATTCACCAGCAGCTAAAGAAGGAGCACGACTCGCCTTGGATCAAGCAGGTCTTAAACTTAGGGATATTGATAAATTTGATTTATATAGCTGTTTTCCTTCCATTGTAGAGATTGTGAAGAATGAAATTGGTCTTACTGAGGATGATCCACGTGATTTGACCGTAACTGGCGGATTACCGTATTTTGGTGGTCCATGGAGTAATTATACTACACACGCAATTGTAACAACTGTTAATCTTATCCGAAAAAATCCTTCATTAAAAATAATGGTTGTTGCTAATGGAGGATATAATACAAAACAGTCATTTGGAATCTATGGTACTGAACCACCTGTTAAATCGTGGCTCGAGCGCGATGATACAAGCATTCAAGAAGCAATATTAGCTAAATCATTACCTGAACCAATTGAAGAAGCAAATGGCCAGCTAACCATTGAAGCTTACACAATTTATTATGATAGAACGGGCAATCCGAAGCGAGGAATTGTTATCGGTCACTTAGAGAACAATCGCCGTACTCTTGCCAATATTAACGTCAGTTCAGAGCTTTTAAGAAAATTGGAGCAAAAAGAACTCGTTGGACTTACTTTTCCAGTTCATTTTGACTCCAATATTGGTCGCAACTTACTCAATATTACTGATTGATATTTATTACTCAATATTCATAGGATTCCTATCCATGCAAGGAACGTCGAATTGGCAAAACGCACAGCCAACTGGGGGTTTTTGCTCTTGTTTTACACCATTAATACGGCGATAATGAGGTTTTAGGATAGGCTTTAGACGAATTATCATTTTTCTAGCTATTTTTTGTCCATAAGCCCAACATAAATTTTTATCGTGTCCCCTTTCTGTTATTGCTTTACCTGGACATCTCTCTTCACACTTTCTACATGTTCCTTTTGAATAATATAAACAGTTCCCATAGGGATCATTATTCTTTCTAATTGTAGCTTCTAGTGGTGCATCAGTAATGACTGAGGCTAATCTAATATTACACCCAACCTCCGTGATTAAACCTTCATGTAAACTAAAAGTGCCAAGCCCCGAAGCAAAAGCAATATGTCTTTCTGACCAATTAGAATAAAATCTACCCTTAGTTATGATAGTAAAGACATCACTAATCATTCCAGCTACTGCGTTAAAACCTTGTTTCTTAAAAAACTCAATAGTTTTGCTACAAATTTCTTTTTTAAAAGCATTAGCGTAATTTCGACCTAAACTATATATTTCAGCAGGTAAAACAACTTTTGGTAATTTTATCGTATTTATACTTTCTTTACGGATTTTATCTACGAAAGGAAAAACAATCGAAAGAACACGTAGGTTTGATGACTTTATTTTTTCTTTTCCTTCTGCCAACCAAAGTTCAAGCGGAGTTAGGTGTTCTGGGGCAACCACCTCTTTGAATTCTTGAAAAATAAGATCATCTCCACGTGAAACTCCTATCAACGGTTTGGAAAAGATTCTCCCTCCCCCGTAATTTTCATGGAGGCGGTTAAGTTTATTCTTAGAAAATTGTTTTTCAAGAAAATTTTGAACTATTTCGTTCATCTCAAATCACTTCTATGTTTTATAATTATGAAAAAGAAAAAAATTTTACTAAAAAAGAAAAAAAATAAATATAATATTATGTCATTTAAACATATTGAGTTGAGAGTATTTGCAAAAAATATCAAAAACAATTTTAAAAAATTTTTATCAGAATAACAATGAAAATCGATTTAGAGGGAATTAGAGAACGTTATAAGGATATTTTCGATTATACTTTAGATTTTATTTATATCACCGATTTAAAAGGAAATTTTCTCGATGCTAACGATATTGCGTTAACTACTCTTGGATATGAAAGAGAAGAACTTCCGAATATAACCTTTAAGGATATACTTGATAACGACCAGTTGAAAGTAGCTTTTAATCGTGTTAAAGAAATATTCGAAGATATTGGAAGACAATCGAAAAAAGATGAATATAAACTTAAAACAAAAGACGGAAATTTTGTTTATATAGAAACTTATGGCATCCCTTTGTGGAAAAAAGGAAAAATTTATGCTATTTTAGGTGTTGGAAATAACATTACAGAACGAAAGATAGCCGAACAAAATTTAAAAGATTCTGAAGAAAGATTTCGCGGCCTTTATGAAAATACTCCTTTTGCAATTCTTTTAATTAATTCAAAAGGAATTGTAATGGATTGTAATCCAACTACTAAAGAAATGTTTGGATATAATAAAGATGAATTAATCGATAAAAAACTTGGAAGACTTGAGGCAATTCGGCCAGAAGATTTACCTACCCTACTTAATATCTTTAAGCAATTTGTAGATGGAGAAGAGGTGCATCGTGTTGATTTACAAATAAAAAAAAAAGATGGAAGCTTAATATGGACAAATATTCAAGCAAGTTTGGTAGAAATTAGTGGAGAAATATTTGTCCAAGCGATATTACACGAGTATAAAAAATCTACAATCATAGGCTAAGTGTAGGTTATATGCAAAACTACCTAAAAATGAGTAGTTAAAATTTTTCATTATTTTAATATTATATGTAACATTCTTTTTATTAAGTTATTAAAATCATCTACTCAAAAAAAAGTAGATTTCAAATTTTTAAAGGAGAGGATTGTCAAAAATGTCAGAAACTGAAGAAAAAGAAAGTTTTATGACAAAAAGATCTCTGTTAACATTACAAATTGCAGGAGGAGCCATTTTTGGAGCATTATCACTTACTCTTTCATTTCTTGCAGCGTATTTACCGAGAACGCCTGAAGGTCTTGCCTATTTTGACCCAGTATCTATTATATGGGTTATATGCTATCTAATATTCGGCCCTTTAGCAGGATTAATTGCAGCTGTAGTTGGTATGCTAATGCTTATGCCTTTCGATCCGTTTGCGCCCATTGGTCCAATAATGAAATTTACCGCGACGGTTGCTTTAATACTTCCTAGCTATTTGCTAATGAAATTGATTAAAAAAGATATTAGTAGCGGAACTTTAAAAGAACCAAAAACTTACGCGATCTACGGAGTAATCGGAATAATAATTAGAATAGTAGTAATGGTGCCTTTTAATATATTAGTATATATTGCCTTAGGGTATCCTCTTGAGTTTTTAGGAGCTTATCTTGTTGTGGTAGTTTTAATAAACGCCCTTCAAAGCGTATGGGATCTCGTAATTCCATATTTGATTGTCTACGGAACAAAACTGGACGAAAAATTCGAGATCTGGTAAAATAATAAATTATTTTTTTTTTCTTTTTTTCTTTTTAATCGGTCCAAAAATTACGTGCTAACTTTCTTCGGATTTGCCAGAGACTATCTTTACTTAAAAATCCTAGCACACCCTTGCCTTGATCTGCGTCTTTAATTTTCCACATTCCACTAACAGCTCCAGTTAAACCTGCAGACAGAACTTCAAAGCCTTGCGCTGTATATAAATCACATTCTACGCCACGATTAATAATAAATTTTAGCTGCCGTAGCCCTTGTTGATTTTTAGATTTTAGTACATCGAGCAACCGCTCCACTTCAGCATCTAGTTGATCATTAGGGACAACCCGATTCCATAAATTCCATTCAACTGCTCGTTTTGCGCTGTGGAGTGCTCCAATTAAATTGATTTCTTTAGCTCTACGTCTTCCAATAAGTCGAGATAATCTTGTAGTTCCACCCCAGCCTGGTGTAATTCCTACATCTACTTCCGGCATTCCCCATTTTGCCCGTTCAGTTGCAATTACAAAATCACAGGCCATCGTAATTTCCAATCCACCTCCAACAGCGTATCCATCCACCGCTGCAATAGTAATTTTGTCCAATTCTTCAAGTTGGTTAGCCATATTCTGGTAATATCGTGCTCGGCGCGTAATCCTGTTAGCATCGCCCCATCTTCCCATTTCAGTAATGTCATCGCCTACACTGAAATTATCGCCAGCGCCTTTAATCACAAGAAATTTTAATTTTGTGGATTGTCGGACTTTTTCAACAGCAGCCACAATTTCGTCAGAAAGTTGCATATTTAAGGCGTTTAAGACCTTTGGTCGATTTAATGTGATCCATGCCACTTGTTCTTTCACTAAATAAATTAACTGCTCAAATATCATAACATACAATTAATTAATTTTCTAATAAAAGTATTTTTAACAAGAAACAATTTTTAAAATAACTCGAAAACTGAATATAGGAATCCAATTTTCAAGTTCTTAAGAATCTTTTAATAAAAAATAAAATCTATAATTATTCTATATCAAAAACTACATCATAATTGGCTAAAACTTTTTGAACTAATCTTAAGAACGCTTTTTCAACATTATCACCATATTTTGCACTTGTTTCGATGAAATCAGCAGCGTTAATTTCATTTGCCAGATCTTTTCCATCGTCATTATCAACATTTCGTTCACTTTCTAAATCGCTTTTATTACCAATTAAAAGATAAGCGCTATTTTTTGCTTCGGTGTATTTATTAAAATCACTGTACCACTTTGATTTTATATTTTTTAAAGAATCTTGTTTTGTAATATCATAAACAAGCAAAGCTCCTACACATCCTTCGAAATAATATTTGCGATATTTTTCATATTTTTCCTGCCATGCTATATCCCAGAGTAAAAGGGAAACTTTTGTTTCAATTTTTTCGAGAATTACGCTTGTCTTTACAATAGATACTCCTATTGTTGGTTTGTAATCTTCCTCAAACTTATGTTCCACATATTGATTAATTAAAGATGTTTTTCCTACAGCGTGGTCTCCTAATAAGACTAGCTTAAAAATCCATTGCGACATCTCTGTGTGATTTTCCACTAAATTCAGAATATTCAATCCATTGTTCTATTAATAATAATTATTTGTTGATGTTTTTATTTATATATTTATTTAAGTTCAATTTATTATCTAAGAATAATCCTTCAGTAAATCTTGAAAATTATATTGTCTAAACTCCTTTTTGGGATATGCATAACCCCCTCATCGTCTTTCCAATATTTAAAAGAATCCTTATATGGTTCAATAACAGATTTTTCGTCGCGAAAGCCCAGACTTATAACATGTGTAATTTCATAATAATCAGGTAATTCAAGGAGCGCTCTAATTCTTCTCGTATTAATGTTGCCCATCCAGCAACTTCCTATTCCATATTTTACTGCTCCTAAGAGTATATTTTCAACTGCAGCTCCTATATCAAATTCAAAATAACTTTTCTTTATATTAGTATTTATAAGAACAATAATATAGGCAGTAGGGCGCCTGTCTATCTCGGGATCTCTTTCTTCTTTAGGTAGTGAACTAGCCCATCGTACTAACGGGAATAATTTTTCCCTCATTTCTGGAGTATGAACTATAATATATTCGACACATTGAATATTATTTCCAGCAGGAGCAACACGAGCAAAATCAATAAGTTTTTTTAGAGTATCAATAGGAATTGGATCTTGTTTAAATCTACGTATTGTTCTTCTTTTATAAATAACATCTTCTACATCCATTATTTTTACACCAATTGTATATGAAGTATATAGATAATTTTATATTGATATTAGGAGTTATAAATATTCATAATAAAAAACCATTTTTTAATTGAAATGAGCATTTCAAAAGAAATTCAAGAATTTCTATTAAATGATGTTGTTGATCGATTTTTAAGATATGTTAAAATATGGACTACTTCAGATGAGAATTCAAAATCTTTTCCATCTACCAAAAATCAATTTGATTTAGGAAAAAAATTAGCTGAAGAACTAAGAGAGTTAAATCTAAAGGATGTTATTCATGATAAATTTGGTTATGTTTACGCTTTTTTACCATCAAGTAAAGGTTTTGAAAATGTACAGTCAATTGGTCTAATCGCCCATCTAGATACTTCCCCCGCTGTAAATGGTAAAGATGTAAAGCCTGTTATTCATAAGTCTTTTGATGGAAGCGATATAAAATTTGCTCAAAACGATGACATTACCTTAACAACTGGGGATTCTCATGAATTAGAAAATTATATTGGTCTTGATATAATTACATCGCAAGGTGATACTTTATTGGGGACTGACGACAAGGCAGGTATCGCAGAAATTATGGCAGCGTGTGCTGTTTGGAACAATTTTCCAGAAGAATTGAAACATGGACCAATAGTTGTATGTTTTACACCAGATGAAGAAATTGGTAGGGGTACAAGGAAAATCAATAAAAAGAAGCTCCCCGAAGTGTGTTATACGATGGATGGGTCTGAAATGGGGCAATTAGAAATCGAATGTTTTGACGCATGGGGCGTGACAATCAAATTTAAAGGACTCAATGTTCATCCAGGGTATGCTAAAGGATTAATGATAAATGCTATTCACATCGCAAGTCGATTTTTAAGTGAACTTCCAGAAGCAGAATCTCCTGAAAAAACTGAAGAAAGGGAAGGTTTTTATCACCTTATGAGCCTTAAAGGTAGCGAAGAAGAAGCCACTGCTACTCTAATTCTTAGAGATTTTGAAACGGAGAATAATGAAAAAAGAATGGAATACTTAAGAAAGCTAAAGTCTAAGTATGAAATTCGTTATCCTGGTCTTAAAATTGAACAAGCTTTTAAGCACCAATATGAAAACATGCGTAAATATCTAGAAAAAAAACAAAAAATTGTTGATTTAGCGAAGAAAGCAATTGAATTAGCAGGAGTAGAAATTAAAATTCACTCAATCAGAGGTGGAACTGATGGTGCTAAATTATCCGCAATAGGAATTCCAACACCAAATATATTTGCAGGGGGTTTATTGTTTCATTCAAGAAAAGAATATATCCCTACTCTTGCCTTACAAAAAGCTACTGAAGTTTTAATCTATTTAGCAGAATTATGGACTAAAAAATAAAATTTTTCTAATTCTCAAAAAAAACGATATTTGTACTTACGAATTTTTAGGTCATAGGATAAAAAAGTATAAATAATTCTACGATGAAATTGTTATAATGACTCAACAAAATAATGAAAATTCAACATATAGATCCAGTGCTTATTTCAAATACATGATATTCGTACTAATTCTTGTCCAGATCCTTGATACATACACAGGTTTCTATAATTCTGTAATTCCTTCAAAAATAGTAGAAGAATTTTTATCAGATTACCCTCAGAATGTCGCCAATTCAATTTTCGCTTTTTTTGTAGCAATAGCTTCTTTGGGTTCTTATGTGGCTTTTCTCGTTTGGTACTCATCAGATAGAATTGGAAGAAAGTTTCTATTAGTGTTAACTATATTTGGTTTGGCACTTTCCTCGTTAGGAATACTTTTCTCGAGGAATATTATCGAATACACAATATATCGATTTTTACTTACTATATTTGCCGCTTCTGACATTTGGTTGATTTATATTAACGAGGAATCTCCTCCAGAAAAAAAAGCTATGTGGACAAATATAGTCTTGATGGGTGGCATAATTGGTGCCGTATTAATGCCGGTGTTCCGTGCGATTTATATTACTGAATCATCTCCAGTTGGCGCTTGGAGGGGTATGACATATTTCTCAATAGCGTTAGGAATTCCATTGGGAATATTAGTGGCTTTAACTATAAAAGAAACTTCTAAGTTTCAAGAAGTTAAAGAAAATAGACCTTCAACTAAAGAAAGAACTAATGTTATGAAGAAGAACCTTAAAACTATTTTCAGATCTGACCGTCGAATAGCATATATAATAATATTAATTACCGTCTTTATATGGGCATTGAATTATATATTTTTAACATTAGGAGAACTGTTTATTGCACAAAGTCCTAATTTAAGAGAAGGAGATATCAATATAGTAGTAACAATCATGAGTCTAGCAGTTGTAGTGGGTTTTGCGGTAACAGCCGTATTGGCAGATAAAATTGGTAGAAAACCGCTATTATTTATTTATTGTTCTTTATTTTTCATAGGATCTTTATTAGTTATAAACGGAGTTCGAACACCTGGGATTGCGTTAATTTTGGTTTGTTTAGGGACAAGCTTGATGAATATTGCTTTTTGGGGATTATGGGTTCTTATTAGTATAATTACTATAGAATTAATACCAACAGATTCAAGAGGAACAGGGACCGGACTTAAAGGTATAATCAGCGCTATAGGTTCGACTTTAGGTTTAATACTGGCAGGAATAATTACATATTTTTACTCCTTGGATG
Source organism: Candidatus Hodarchaeota archaeon (assembly GCA_048887225.1). Taxonomy (GTDB): domain Archaea; phylum Asgardarchaeota; class Lokiarchaeia; order Sigyniarchaeales; family SOKP01; genus LW40-45. The sequence goes on along the minus strand of JBHLJY010000021.1, from coordinate 35,064 downwards.
TTGCTTTCCTTTTATTTGCCATTCTTCTATTAATACCAATGCCATTAATTTACAAATTCGTAATTGAAACAAAAGGCATTGATTTAGGTGAAATTAAATAAACAAATTTTTTTAGGTTTTTTAAAGATAAATCTTAAACATAATCAAATAATAACTCTCAATTAAAATTCCTTTTTCTTGATGATTTTAGAAAAATCTGTCGCAATAAATATAATAATGCATATGAACAACAAAATTGAGATATAGAAAAAAGCCCATGTAAACGAAAACATATGGTAGATCAAGCCAAAAATTATTGATTCTACTAAAGAGATAAGGCCAACCGATAGGTAATAATAGCCATATGCGCGACCCCTCTTATTTTTTCCCGCTAAATCAGCAATATATGCTCTTGATATTGGATCTACTGAAGCCATATAAAATCCAAACATTATAAAAATTAGCATAATCACTGATAGTGAAAATAATGATATTTTAATTGGAAATGCAAGTACAATACAAGATATTAATAAAGTTAATAAACCTATAATTATTATAGGTTTGCGCCCTATTTTATCAGAGATCCTGCCGGTTATTGGTGAAAAAATAACATAAATAATGTTTGAGAGCAAATAAAGCATAGGAATTAAGAAAATAAATTCTACATAATCAGCAGATCGTATTATTAGAAATGCAATGTCTAAACTTGCAAATTCAATAACACCGAGAATAATAATTAATTTTACAAAATTTTTATCAATTTTATCTACTTTTGGATATCCATAATATTTTAACTTTGTTTCATCTAATTTAATTGGATCAACCTCCCTAATAGTTAATATTAGAATAATCGCAAAAATACCAGGAATTATAGAAAAGAAGATAATTTGAGAATAGGTCCATGCTATAAATAAAAAGAAAAAAGCTAAAAGAGAACCAACTACGGCGCCTAGAGTATCCATTGCGCGATGCATTCCGAAGGCTTTTCCTTTCTCAACAGCATAATAAGAAATAAGAGTATCTCTTGAAGACGTCCTAATTCCTTTACCTAAGCGATCAATCGCTTTTAATCCTAAAATAAATTCCCATGTTGGGCTAAAACCAATAAATGGTTTAGAAAGATTTGATATTGTATATCCCGCAACAACAAATGGCTTTCTCTTGTTAATTTTATCACTCGTCCATCCTGTAACGCCTTTCAATATATTCGAAATTGCGGTTGTAACTCCCGCAATTAATCCTAAAATTAAAACGGTCCCACCAATAGAGAGAATAAACAAAGGTAATATACTCTGGATCATTTCAGAAGAGACATCTGTAAAAAAAGAAACTAGTCCCATTATGAAAACAGGAAATGATACACCAAATATCATTTTTTGTTTATTGTTAGAATTTTCACCGTCATCCATTTTTAATAAATTCCTTATTTTAATTACGATTTAAAATCCTACAAATAAATTTAAATTATTTAATACTAAAATATAAATTGATTTCAATGTCAGAAGAAAAAGACACCTTAAAAATAATTGATGAAACTATAAGTGCTGTCAAAGGAATTCCAAATATATTAGGAGCAGCAAAACAAAAATTAATTGAAATTAGAAACGAAAGGGATAAACTAGAAAGAGAAAAAACTCAATTAGAGCTAGATAAAAAAAAATTGGAACAAGAAACGAAGAAATTAGCGAAAGAAAAACAAGAAAGAGATGAAAAAATTGGCGAGATGACAGAAGAACAAATGAGATTGCTAGATGAGTATAAAAAAGTTAAAGAAGAATTGAGGAAATTCGCTAGAATTGCTGCCGAAATGGAAGAACAAGAATTAGATTTTGATAGAATTCAAGCATTGTTATCCATCTATACTGTATTGTTGGAAAAAATTTTTCAAGGTCAACCTCATTTTAGGATTTTATTAACACTTCATGGCGATAAAGAAGAGATGTCTCGAGAGGAAATAAAAAATACTACTGGTATTCAAGGTGCGATGGTTTTAAGAGCAGTTCAAGAATTAGATAAAGTTGATTTAGTTGATTATGATATCGAAACCAATCTGGCAAAGTTAAAGAAGCGATTATTCCCAAAGAAGTCTATAGAAGAGTAAGAATGTATAGTATTAAAAAAGGGTTTTATATTTAATTTTTTATTTTAAATTTTAGTTCCTATTTAGTTTTTGAAGTAATCAATAATAGTCTTCATACACTTATTTGAGCTTGGAATTTTATTGATACCGCATAATATAGTACAATTAAAGAGAACAATATGTTTGACACCAGCTTTTGCATAATCTTCAATCTGACCTATAACCTCGTCTGGGGTACCATTTAGATAAAAATCACTACACATTTTAGTCGGGATTTTTTCAAGTATCTCCAGCATTGAATCCTTATCATAATGCGTAGGAATAAATTCTAATGTTCCATCAATATCTTCTCCGAGAGGATGTGATAATCCATAAGGCTTGAAATCTTCATTATATAACGGTATTAAATTGTTTTTCGTTATGGGATTTTCAAGCATCTTATCAACTTCTTCTTTTTTTTCATCGGTTATAATACATACAATTAGTGCGGGAGTAATATCATTCGGATCTCTCCCAGCTTTTTGTGCGGATTTTCTAAGAATACCAAGTTTTTCCTTGTATACTTCTGGTTTTAAAATAATAGGTAACCAGCCGTCTCCTAATCTACCTGTAATATCAAGCATTCTAGGTCCTCGAGCGGCGATCCATATTGGCGGTAATTTTCCTTTCTTAAAAGGATTTAGTCTAAGGAGGGCATTTTTTAACTTCCAAACATTTCCATCATAGTCAATTTTTTTATCACTTTCCCATAATTTCTTAATAATCGTAATAGCTTCTTCTAATCTACCTACAGGGTTCTCCCATTTTATTCCATAGGGAACAGTATTTCCTTTTTCACCTGTACCTATCCCTAAAATCACTCTTCCTCTTGATAATTCATCTAATGTCAGAAATTTTTGTGCTAATACCGCAGGATTCCTTCTAAAAGGTTCTGTAACTCCCGTTCCAATGTGAATTTTTTTTGTATTTAAAGCAGTAGCAGTCATCATAGAAAAAACATCATATATCAGATGGGGGGTAGGATAAACAGTGGCAAGATTCGTAATATCTGGAGTCCATATTGATTCTGGTACCCAATTTAAGATATGATCCGCAAAAAATATAGAATCATATCCCTCATTTTCATAGCTTTTAACTATATTGATATTACTTTTGAATGGGGGAATAAACGTACCCTCTCTTCCTATTTTTAAATCATTGATGTCCATGAAATCACATTTCATAAGTCTTCAAATTGATTCATAATACTTTCTCGACGATATCGGCCACCCGGTAACCACTTTCAACAGAACCAGGAGTTCCTATAAGTCCTGGTGCCACACATGAATCACCGACGTTAAATAGATTAGGTATTGGTGTCTCCAATGGCATACCATAACCAAGCCATGTTCGCCCCTCAGGCCATTCATTTATAATACCGCATGCTCTCATTTTTATAAATCGACCATATTTTTCGAAATCCGGATAAAATTCTTTAATATCGCGTTTGATTTGTTGAATTTCATACTTCACATCCATTGGGTGGAGCGTAGTTTCGTGTTTGGCAGAAGTATAAATAAGGTGTTGACCAGGCGGAACAAGTTCAGGGCAGATATTGCTTATAGGAATTACTGTTTTAATTCTTCGCGAGCCCATTATTATTTCCAACCCATCATGTATTCCTTCTAAGCAGAGGGGCTTATCACTTGCGATTAGAGCCAATACACATGAGCTTGGTCTTAGCTTAATTCGCATAGTTTTAAGATATTCATCATCAAAATTTTCCCTTCCTGCTAAATCTACTGTAGTTTCGGCCCCCGTATTACTTATAACTACTTTACATTTTACTTTCATTTGTTCTCCGCCTTTTTCAACAATTACACCTGTAGCTCTCCCATTATTGATAATTATTTTCCTCGCAGGGCAATTAGTCCATACTGATCCATTTTTCTCAACCACTTTAGCAAGTTCATTCGCAATACTCAGATTTCCGTTTGGAGCTATGAAAAATTTTGTCATTTCCTGGAAAAGGAAAAATTTTGAAACAGGAAGCTCCCAGGAGTGAGCCATCATTAATCCAGTACAGAGTGTATCAAAGGCCTCGTGTACCTTTTCATTTTCAGTATATTGGAGGAGCCAATCTCGAACGGTTATAATTTCATCTCGTGTTATTCCTTTCATTTTCTTATAATAACCACGCATAATCTTACTTAAATTGACAGATTTCGTTGGACGTCCCCTCCTCTCAGCATCTTCTCTCTCGAGCTGATCTATTATATCTAGCGCCTTAGGAACACCTATTTCAGGGGGTATTTCATACCTTTTACCGTTAATTCTGTAATACACTCTTGTTATTGGTCTTAAATTATTTATATTAACTCCCATCTCCTCAAGAAGTTTGATTACCCAACCATCAGGGATAAGAATCGCACCAGTGGGTAATTTAAATCCTTCATACTCGAATGTGGAAAATCTGCCTCCTATGCGGCTTCTACTCTCTACCACAAGTGTTTTAAATCCCTTACGGGAAAGGAGAGTTGCTGCTGTTAATCCCCCTAAACCTGAACCAATAATTATTATATCATAATTTTCATATTTCACGTTATTCACTCCTCTCTTTAATCTCTTCCCTATTAAAAATCGTGATTTCTCTAAATAAAATGAAAGATCAAGAAAAAAAATAAAAATATAAATTAACCTTTTTCATATACAATCCCAGTGCCACCAGCAGGATAACTAAAATCTATGGCACCAGGTTCGCATACTTGACCACAGCTTCCACATTCTAAACATCTTTCTTTGTAATCATCTCTAATAAATGCAACATTGTTTTTAATACCCCATAAATTTACAATGCATATTATAGCACATATACCGCATCCATTACATTTATTTTGATCTATTTTAATAAAATCTCCCGTTCCTGAAATATGTTTTGATAGTCCTTCTAATTCAATTCTCATTTCTACTTGCCCCTCCTTCGCTTTTTCTTTTTTGGAAGCATTTCCATTACTTTTGGAAGTGCAGTCATTAATTTTTGAGGATCCATCATTTTGTCAAGATCATCCTCAAAAATTTTCGCAACAAGCGGAAACACATATTTCATTATAAAGGGTAGCGCTTGTGGTATATATGATTTAATATGGGCTGCAACTTGTCGAACTCGTTTCGCATGTGGCTGTGACCAATCAAAAATCCCTCCCAGCGCTTCCATGAACATTGGAATAAACCAAGTCATCGTCTCTTTAGGACTAAAAGGTAAAGCTGTCCATATATTATATAATTCTTCCCCCGCTTCGAATTCTTCTCCTACACTTGTTTTTTGCCACATTTCATCAAATTTTGAAAGCCGCTTTTTAGAAACGTCTCCGGAACTGATTGCATCAGCAGCAACTTCTGCTGCTATTTTTCCTGTAACCATTGCTGGATAAATTCCTTCAGCTTCAAGAGGACAAGGAAATCCTCCAGCATCTCCAATTAGGATGATTCCATCTGTATGCGTGTTGTAAGGATATTGCAACCAAGGGAGAAGATGAGATTGAAGCTCTCGTGGTTTAGCTTCTAATATTCTTAACAATCTTTGGTAATACTTTAGATTTATGACTTGATTTAGATAAAATAATGGATTCGCATCCCATTTATTTAACCAATTCCCTAGTCCTTGATGAAATCCATCATTAAAAAAGGCTTGATATGATGCTGGAAATGTAGCAGACCACCACACTGCAAGCGTTTCATCCCCCATAATATCATCAATCTTTTCTGGAGGTGCTTGAAAGTCATACTGTGGGACTACTGTGATCTGATCCTGTGACCATTTTGTCCTTAATCCACTTTGCTTTGCAACCATTGAAATAGCCCCATCCGCTCCAATTACTAGTGGTGCTTTATATTTTTCTCCGCGCTCATCAACGACTCCAGAAATCTTACCGTCCTCCTTTAACAAGTTCACTATTAGAGTCGAAGTTTTTAATTCAGCACCCGCATTAGTTGCAAATTCAGCTATCCATGGATCGAACTCGCTCCGATAACAATTCATCGTAATCCAGCTTTTAGCAGGTTCATAAGAAACTGATTCGGTTGGACGGTACATTACATAACCAGCAACTCTACTCTCTTTATTAACAAAATATAACCGAGCAGCAGACCCCGCTCTCATAGAAGGACATTTTTCTGGAGTTAGCTCTTTCATCATATCTGGGAAATCCTTCCACATACGGGGTCCTAAACCAGATCCAGAAGAATTTTTTTCTCCAGGTTTACGCCCACGTTCAAAAAATATGGTTTTCAATCCTAATTCAGCTGCAGTTTTAGCAGCCATTGAACCGCCAGGTCCACCTCCCACAATAATTATATCATAGCTATTCATTTTAAACACTAATTTTCTTTAAAATATTATAAAAGATAGTATTTATTATTAATATGAGTTAATTTAAAATTTATTATCAAGACTTTAAAATTACTAATGAAAAGTATAAAAATTTTCTAATTTTAAGTTTTATAATCATATTCGAGCTAAATTCAAAAAAAATATGAGAGTGTTTTCTAAATTGAGTAATGATAAAATTTATCAAATGTTAGTAAAGATTTGTGGCTCTAAAAATATCTCAAACAATCCAGATTTACTAAATAGTTATTCAAAAGATATGAGTTTTTTTCCAAGAAAAATGCCTGAATATGTTGTTTGGCCATCAAACACAAAAGAAATAGAAGAGATCTTAAAACTGGCTAATAATGAAAAATTTTCAGTTATCCCCATAAGCTCAAGTACTGGACCTCGACACCATGGAGACACTGTACCTCATCGAAGTAATACAGTAATATTAGATCTTTCAAAAATGAAAAAAATTCTCTCCATTGATAGAAAAAATAGGGTTATTATGGTAGAACCGGGAGTTACTTTTGGTGATTTAATTCCAACGCTTAAAGAGCATGGATTAAGATTATTACATCCATTACATCCAAAAGAATATAAATCTGTTGTCGCAAGTGCCCTAGAAAGAGAGCCAATTACAATTCCTAGATATCATTGGGATAGCTCCGACCCTCTTTTATGTACTGAAGTAATATTTGGAACTGGGGATCTATTCAGAACGGGTACCGCTGCAGGACCAGGAACAATTAATGAGCTACAAGAAGTTGGACAGGCTCATGTAAATCCTATGGGTCCAACACAATTTAGTCCATTTAGAGTAATTCAAGGTGCTCAAGGAAGTTTAGGAATAGTTACATGGGCAACACTTAAATTAGAGTTAATTCCAACACTTCAAAGAGTTTTTCATTTACAATCAGATAATATTCAAGAATTAATGGATCTTCAACATGAATTAATTAAATATCGATTATGCAATGAGATCTTTATTTTAAATAATTTAAATTTAGCTTGTTTAGTAAAAAATAGGTCGCTAGAAATTTTAAATTTAGCAAAAACTCTATCCAAGTGGAATTTAATCTTTATTATCGCCGGGAGAGGAAAATTAGCAAATGATAAATTAAAATATTTAGAGGGTGATATAAATAAGATTATTAAAGAGCTCCATTTAGAAAATAGAAAATCCATTAATAAAATCAATGATAATGAGATTTTAAGATGTGTAAGTGAATCTACATCAGAACCATGGAAAATGAGGTTAAAAGGAAGTTATCAGGATGTTTTCTTTCTTTCTAATTTCGAGAGAATTCCCGAATTTATATCAATGGTAGAAACTGGATTTCAAGAAGATTTAGGGATTTATATTCAAGCTATAAACCAAGGAACTTCGTATCACTGTGAATTTGATCTATTTTATGATCCTAATGATATTGAAGCAGTTCCAAATATTAAAGAGAAATTTCTAAAAATTAGCAAAAATTTAATGGATTCTGGAGCTTTCTTCAATCGTCCCTATAGTCTGTGGGCAAAAGAAGTATATAAACGACATAGCGATCAAACTGAAATTGCTTTAAAGAAAGTAAAAAAGATTTTTGACCCTAATAATGTTTTAAATCCTGGAGTTTTATGTTTTGATGATATTGATTAATTTCTTTAAGAATAAATTTCAAAATAAATAATTTAATTACATAAATAAAAAGTTCAGATGATAAGAATGGAAGAAAAAGAATATCAAAAAATGATTAAACGTTGTGTACGTTGTTCTATATGTAAATGGATTCCGCAGGTAACTATTAAATCTCAGAAATATGCCACTGCATGTCCCGCTATTGATATGTATAATTTTCATCCTTATAGTGGGGGTGGAAAGATTATTTTAGCTTTAGCGTTAGAAATGGGCAGAATTAAACCATCTGAAGAATTACGAGATATTGTTTATAAATGTCCAGAATGTGGAAATTGTGCTGTTTCATGTAAATTTCTAAACACTCTAGAACCATTAGAAATTATGATGAAATTAAGAGAAAAACTGGTACAAGCTGGAGTTGGACCTATGCCCAAACAAAAAGAATATATTGAAGCCGTGAAAAAAGTAAATAATCCTTATAATGAACCCCATGAGAAAAGATTGGACTGGTTACCTGATGACATCATGATTGATCCCAACGCCAAGTTATTATATTTTGTAGGATGTACATCTTCCTATAGAAGAAAAGAAATGGCTATTGCTACTGCCCAGATTTTAAACACCGCTGGTGTTCCATTTAATGTCTTACAAGACGAAGAGGTTTGTTGTGGTAGCCCAATCTTGCGAACTGGAGATGTTAAAACTTTTAAAGAGATATTAAATCGAAACTTACATGTAATCGAAGAAAAAGGCATTGACACTATAATTTTTAGTTGTGCTGGATGTTATGATACCTTTAAAGTGGATTATCCTTTGTATAGAGAATATAATTTTAGAGTATTACATACTGTCGAATTTTTTGATGAACTACTTGAAACCGGGCAACTAGAATTAACAAATGAAATTCCCTTAACAGTAACATACCACGATCCGTGTCATTTAGGAAGAAATGCAGAAAGATATGAAGAATGGGATGGTAAAGTTGTGGATTTGATGCCTTTGATTTCTATTAATGTACCCCCAAAACCTAAAAGAACAGGATCAAAAGGGATATATGAAGCTCCAAGGAATATCCTAAATAAAATTCCTGGTTTAAAATTCGTAGAAATGGAAAGGATTAAAGAATATGCTTATTGTTGTGGAGCTGGTGCGGGTGTTAAATCAGCATTCCCTGAATTAGCATTAAATACTGCCAAAACCAGAATAGAAGAAGCTGAAGATACTAAAGCTGATGCATTAATATCAGCATGTCCATTTTGTTCCACAAATTTACAAGATGGAATTGGAGAAAGTGGTTCTAAACTGAAATATTACGATATTAGCGAACTAATATTGATGTCCTTAGGTTTTGAGCCTGATAAGTTAAAAAAAGCAATGGCGGAGGTGGCTTAAATAGTGTTAGAAGAACAAGTTCTTAAAGAATTTCAAGACATAGTTGGACCTGAGAATATTAGTGATGGCGAAGTTATGACAAACGCTTATGCATATAATTGGTGTATGGAATTTGTTAATTATATGGAAGATAAAGAGCCAATACCGTTTTCTCCTGTACCTAAAGCAGTGGTTTTACCTTCTTCAACAGAGGAAGTTCAAAAGATTGTAAAATTATGTAATAAATATGGAATTCAATTTAAAGCTCAATCAACAGGATTAGGTCCATGGAATCAACCCTCTACAGATAATTCAATTATCGTAGATCTTCGCAGAATGAATAGAATTGTGAAGATTGACGAAAAAAATCTATATGCAGTTGTAGAGCCTTATGTAAGTGGCACACAATTACAAGTAGAAATAATGAAATATGGCTTAAATTGTCATATGCCTGGTGCTGGACCACAGGTATCTCCACTTGCAAGTGCGACCTCTATGTGTGGTCCTGGATTTACATCTCCTCAAACAGGCCACAGTGCTCGAAATGTTTTGGGTGTTGAGTGGGTGTTGCCCGACGGTGAAATCTTAAGGTTAGGGGCGCTTGGATTAAAGAATTATCCAGATTGGTTTAATGGTGATGGTCCAGGGCCTAGTCTTAGAGGAATAATGCGCGGGTGGGCAGGTGCTAAATCGGGTATTGGAATATTTACTAGAGTGGCAATTAAACTATTTCCTTATCCATGTAGTACTGATTTCAAATTGAAAGGTAATTCTCCAAATTATGATTTTGAGATTCCTAACTTTATTAGAATATATGTTATGGGTTGTAGAACTTATGATGCACTTGAAAAAGCTATATTAAGAGTTGAGGAGGAGGAAATCTCTTTCATGTGTAGTCATCTCTCGGGACTTGCTGTATCTGCTATGTTTGCATTTAGCATTGAAGATTTACTAGATAAAAGGGCAATTATTAGTCTGAAAGCTCCTTTAGTTGTAATTATAACGGCTAGGACTAAGCGTGAATATGATTATAAACAGAAAGTCATGGAAATGTTATTGGAAGAATTAAAATTAAAAGATATTATCGGCACAAAATATACCCCTAAACCAATTTTTTACGCTGAAGCTTTACGTTCAAATTTAGGACTTCATGGATTTATCGCAACAGGTGCCTTTCAATCGTCAAAGGGCCAATGTGATACTGCTTCAGTATGTCTTGAAACTACAAAAAAAGGAATTCCATTGAAGAAGAAATATATAGAAAAAGGGGTTATAGGGAATGATTCTGGAGATGGTGTATGGATGACCTCATATGAATCAGGACATTATTTTCATGTAGAATCACCCACCATGTTTGATCAAACAGACGAGCACAGCGTTGCGGGAATGGCAGAATATATGGATGCAAGTAATCAATATGACTTGCTTAACCATCTTGGTGCTCCTTTTTTTGTAGAAGGAGACCGCATGCATGACCTATTTGGCCCTCATATGATGAATTATCACCATTGGCTTAGGAAGATTAAAAAAGCATTTGATCCTAATGATATAGCAGATTCCGGATTTTATATCTCAGGCAAAGAAATCTAAATAAAGAAAAATAGCTATACAAGGATAAAATAAAAATATTTAATATGTAATTCTTTCTTTTTTTATTAAAAATATAAATAGAGTTGATTTTTATTATGGAAAGCATGTTTTCAAATTTAAGCGAAGATGACTTAGCATTCAAGACCGAAATTGATGAATTTACTTTGAACGAGGTTGCACCATATATCGACGATATTGAACAAGGTAAAAAAGAGATATGGGATGTTATAAGACCAATGGGCAAAAAAGGATTAATCGGAATTACTTTCCCGAAAAGGTTTGGTGGGCGTTCGGGCTCATTTACGCAAGAATTATTGGTGTCTGAAGCAATTTGTTATCATAGTTTACCGATTGACATGAGTCGTTTAGCATCCACATATCCAGCACTTTTAATTCGTATGTTTGGTAAAACTAAACTACTACGCAAATATATTGATCCCCTGCTAAAAGGCGAAAAAATAGGATGCTTTTGCTTTACTGAGCCAGACGCTGGGAGCGACTTATCTAGAATGAAAACAATATTCAAAAAAGATGATGTGAGTGAGGTTTTCATTTTAACTGGTGAAAAAAGGTTTATTACTAATGGAAGCATAGCTGATATTCTCTTGGTATATGGTCGAAATGGAGCCTTTATTGTACAGTCTGATTGGGAAGGATTTGAAGTTATTGAAGAGTATCAATTGATGGGCCTCCACGGATTACATCTAGGGCATATGAAATTCAATAATGTTAGAGTCCCTAAAGAAAACGTTCTCTTTTACAAGGAAATAAAACCAACATTAGATGATACTAAAATAGGTAAAACTGCGGCAATTTCGAGTATGCAGGTGATGTTGGGACCTGAACGGGTAGCAGTATCCGTCCAAGCATTAGCCGTTGCTAAAAGAGCAATAGATGTAGCTATCCAATATTCTAAAGAAAGAGTTCAATTTAAAAGACCAATCTGCGAATTTGAAGGTATTAGTTTCAAAATTGCTGAAATGGTTACAAACTTTGAAGCCGGGAAAGCCTTATTACAAAAATCGTTAAATCATATGGAAGATGGAGAATTAGCTGCTATGGCTAAACTCTTTGCGTGTACAAATGCATTTAAAATATGCGATGATGCAATTCAAGTTTTAGGAGGGATTGGATATACAAATAAATATCCAGTGGAAAGATGCGCACGAGATGTGAGACTTTTACGAATAGGTGCAGGTACTGATGAGATCATGAAATATATTATTCAAAAAGGAATATATAGGAAAACTGAGTCTTTAAAGAATTAAATTATATTTTGATATTTTTAATGGATACGCCGATTTTTTCCTTTCCAAAATTCATCTTTTAACGCTCTTTTTAAAATTTTTCCCTGAGCACTAACCGGAAAGTCATCTCTAAATATTACTTTTTTTGGCTTTTTATAGCCAGCAAGATGTTCCCCACAATATTGTATTATTTGTTCTCCTTTCAAATTTGCTCCTTCTTTCGGGACAACTAAAGCCACCACTGCTTCACCCCATTTTTCACTTGGCACGCCAATTACAGCACACATTTTAACACCATCAAGTTGATATATAACATTTTCAATTTCTTTAGGATATATATTTTCTCCTCCACTAACTATCATATCCTTATCTCTATCTGTCAAGAATAAGTAATTTTTACCGTTAATTTCTTTTATATATCCTATATCTCCCGTAAATAACCAGTTTTTCCCATTAATCTTTCGAATAGTTTTTTGGGTTAATTTTTCCTTATTCCAATATCCTCTCATAATTGATTTTCCGGATGCAATAACTTCACCAATTTCACCTTTAGGAAGGAAATTTCCACTTTTATCAACAATAATGACTTCGGTACCATATTGAGGACGCCCGCCGCTCTTTAGAATCTCAGGATATTTCTTTGCTAACTCGTGATCTTCACTAGTTAATTGAGTAATAACGGGCGAATACTCTGTTTGTCCATATGCTTGGCGAAATTTAGTATTGGGTAACAATTCCATGATTTTTGATAATACTGTTGGAGATATCGGTGCGGCTCCATATGTTAAAGCAGTTAAACTGCTTAAATCATAATCCCCCCCTTTGCCTGATTCTAAAAACTCTAGAAGTGAGATAATATTTGTAGGAACACAAGCAAGATGGTTAATTTTATATTTATCTATCGATTTCACCACTTTATCCGCTTTAAAACCTTTATGCAAATAAATAGTATATCCAATAAATGATGACATAAGAAAAACTAACATTGCAGCTAAATGAAAAATAGGAATAGGAATAAGAATAGTATGTTCTAACATTTCTAATGCATCTTCTTTAAGAATTTTTGAATCTTCATGTATAGATTCAATAACCGACTCACCGCTACTCATCATATTATTAAATAATCCTGCATGAGTTAACATCACACCTTTAGGGAAACCTGTAGTTCCTCCAGTATAAGCAATGAAAGCTATATCTTCCTCAAAAAGTCTTCTAGGAGGCTTGAGTCTTTTGCCTTCAAATGGTATTTGGCATAACTCGTTAAATCGTTGCTCTGATATATATTCTTTAATGGAAGGACAATTTTCTTTATAATAATTTATGTCATTTGCAAAATTATTTCCGTATATTAACATAACTGGTTTGCAATCGTTTATACAATATTCTAGCTCTCTTTTAGCCATAAAAAAATTTAAAGGCACCGTAATTGCCGAAGTTTTTGGAATGCTGTAATAAGCTACGCAAATTTCTATGCTGTTTTCTAATAAAAGAGCGATTCTTTCATCAGGATTGATTTTAAAATCGTTAATAACATAATTAGCGAAATTAATGCATCTTTGATTGTATTCTCCGTATGTAATAAAATTTTCTCCCGCCATGACATCAACAAGAGCCACCTTATCTTGTTTACTTCTGGCATTTTTTTTAACAATATAGTCTAGTCTCATTTATTTCACTATTAAATATTAGTTATTTCTATGGACATCTCATATTGTTATAATAATAGTAATCAATATTCAACTATTAAGTAATGAAAATTTATTTACTATACTTTTTAATTTTTCTATAAAACTTAATTCATTTAATAAAAAAACTTATATTTTTCACTTATATTTCTAAATTAGTTATTACACAGCTAAGAAAAATCTAAAGAGAATAGAAAGAAAGAAGATAGGCAATGGCAATAAAACTGAATAGATTTGATATTCATCATCACATAATCCCTCCAGAATATCTTTCTTCTCTAGCTGCTATTGGTGTCACTTCTGTAGAGGGCGTATCTTTTCCTAAATGGGACGTAGAAAGCAGTCTTGCGTTCATGGATAGGCAAGGCATCATAGCAGCTATTACATCTATTTCTGCACCAGGTATTTATTTTGGAGATAGTGATTTTGCGCAAGATCTGGCACGTCGTTGCAATGAGTTTTCCGCTCATTTAGTAAACAAATATCCACAGAGGTTTGGTGCTTTTGCTTCGTTACCCTTGCCTAATGTAAAAAAGTCTCTTCTAGAGTTAGAATATGCCTTGGACACTTTGAATTTAGATGGGATTGCTCTACTTAGTAACATTAATGGCAAATATATTGGTGATCCTATATTCAGCGATCTCTTTTCAGAATTGAATCGCCGAAAAGCAGTTGTATTAATTCACCCTAATTCTCCTCCGTCCGATAAACAACCTATGCCTAACTTTAATGCTGCCGTTTTAGAATATGTATTCGATACAACGAGGGCAGTAGCGAATTTAATACATGGAAGCACAATAAAAAAATATCCAGAGATTCGATTTATCTTATCTCATGCTGGAGGCACAGTTCCATATATAGCGTGGCGAATTTCTTTTGGTAAAAAAAAATTAATAGATTATCTTAAGCGCTTCTATTACGATATTGCATTGTCAGGTACAAGCTATACGCTTCGTTCCCTCCAAGAATTAGTAGATCCATCACAAATTCTTTTTGGTAGTGATTACCCATTTCTCCCAGAACGAGCGGCATCTGTAATGATAGAAGGATTTGATAATTACGATGGTTTCGATACACAGACTCGAATGGCCATTGCGTATAAAAATGCACTAGCTCTTTTTCCGCGGTTTAGATAGGATTAGATAATAGTTTTAATTAGATTTTTATAAAATAACATAGAACAATTATTATAAGGTTAAGCTTAGTTAATAATAAAAAAAAGCAAGCTATGAAGAACAAAGAAACGTTAACGAGGATAAAAAATTCGGTTGTAGAAGGAGACTCACAAAAAACTATTGATTTTGTAAATGAAGCGTTAAATATAGGATTAGACTATAAAGATATTTTAAACGGTGCGATAATAAAAGGAGCAATAGAGGTAGGAGAACTATACGAACAAGAGAAATATTTCCTAGCCGATATGTTAATGACAGGAGATGCTATTAATGCAGCTATAGATTTATTAAAAAACTCATTTATAGAAGTATCAGCCATTTCCAAAGGGGATATATTAATTGGAACAGTAGAGGGAGATATACACGATATAGGGAAATGCCTCGTAGTTTCTCTTTTAAAAGGTCAAGGATTTAATGTTATCGATTTAGGATCAGATGTTCCACCAGAAGAATTTGTTCAAAAAGCAAAAGAGATAAAACCTGACATTATAGGACTAAGTGGTTTACTCACAATGTCTATTTCAAAAATGCATGAAACAATTCTATTACTCAAAAAAGAGAATATCTCTTCAAAAATAATTATTGGGGGTGGAATAGTTTCAAAAGATTCCTGTGCAATGATAGGAGCAGATGATTGTGCTAAAGATGGATGGGAAGGTGTTAAAAAAATTAGAAATTTAATATCTGAATTTAGAGGAGGTTGATATAAAATGCCCTATGATTGGGTAAAATCGGTTAGTAGATTCATGAAAATTTTGGTTGGTCAAATTAAAGGTGTTGATAGAGTCCCATTTTTTGCTATAATTGATGAACAATTCATTTCTCGGATTATAGGAATTACGACGAGAGAAATTTTAAGTTCACCAGAGACTTACGCAAATTGTCTTATTAAAACTGCAGAATTTATTAGAGCAGATACAATTCAGATCCCTTCTGCCTATGCTGGACCTGCAGAAGCATACGCGTTTGCTGAAGCAAATAGCAAAATGGATTCTATTCAATGGTACGATTATAAACCTATAGCAATTAAACAGGGTGAAGTTTGCAAAACCGAAGAGGATATTGAAAAGTTGGAAATTCCAGATCATTCAAAAATAGATCTTTGGGAAACAACATTCAATACTGCAAATATTATTAAAGAAAAAACTAAATTTCCACAAGGTATGGGGGTAGCAATATGGTCAGTAGTCCAAGAACTAAGAGGAGTTGATGCATTTAAGGATATTCGAAGAAATCCTGATTTATTATTAAAATTGTGCGAAAAAATTTATGAAAGCCAATTAGATGCTTATTATAATTGGATTGAAAGAGTAGGAGCAACTAATATTGTAATGTATACGGGATATGCCTTCAATAAACATATGATGTCCTTTAAAGATGCCATGAAATATGAAGGCCAATTTATTAAAAGATTTCAAAAAAAAATTAAGTCCCCTTTTATCCTCCATAATTGTGGAACTAAACCATATTTTAAAGAAGTATGTAAAGAAATAGAGTTCATAGCGGTAAATGGTTCCCATCCTTTAGATATTGAATATTGGATTGATTTTAAGAAGGAATTTCCAAAAGTTACCATAATGGGCGCAAATATCGATGTTAGTCGCGAATTATTAACAGGTACCCCTCAAGATGTAGAGGATAAAGTTAAAGAGAACATAATAAATTTAGCTCCAGGAGGAAGATATATAGTAAGTCCAATCTGTTGTTTGCCTTGGGGAGTATCTCTTCCAAATGTTATGACAATTCCAAAAGCTATAGAAAAGTATGGTCATTATCCAATAAAGCAGCTTCATTAATATTTTTCGATTTTATTTAAATTGAACTTATTTCAATATTTCCTAGTATAGCTTCTGCGCATTTTAATCCACTATCGCAGGCGTGTTGAGTTCCAATTCCGTGAGCCGTCTTTCCTGCTGTATCTCCGACGACATACAACCCATTAATTCCAGGGATCACGGAAGATGGCTTATTGTTACCGGTTTGAGCAGGTGTCAAGCCTAGACCTTCAACTGGTCCTTCTAGCTTTCCTGTAGCTGCGACAATATCTTTAGGATAAGAAATATCTACAAAATCAAGCTTTTGATCTAAATCTGGAAAGAACGAGAGAAGGTCTTCCCAATAAATTTCTCTCCACCTCTCCCAATCTGGCCCTTTTGAAGGTACGAGCGTACCGAATATTGCGGTTTGATGTCCTTTCGGAGCAAGAGCCGGGTCTAGATTGCTTAACACAGGTCCAAAAAATCCGTTGGATAGAGGAGATCCAGGTCCATACTTATCTCCCCAATCGTGTAAAGTTGGATGATAACAATTAATAAAACCCCATTTCTCAATCATCGGTTTCTTTAACGCAAGTTTAAATGTCATCGAAGATAAAGAAGGAGTTAAGTTCTCTATTTTCTCTATATATTTTTTCTCAAGAAAATCTTTTCCAACAAGATTAAGAATTGTCCATTTAATTGAAAGATTCGAAACGATAATTGGAGCTTCTATCAATTCCTCCCCGATTATTACACCTTGAGCTTTATTTCCTTTAATTACTATACTTTTTACTGGAGAATTTGTAAGTATCGCCCCACCAAAATGTTTAATCACTTTAGCAATAGCGTCAGGAATAGATTGCGCACCACCGCCGATAGGGTACTGATAACCTTCTTGAGAAGTCAGCTCTGTTTTAAAGCAATGAATAAATTCAGCAGCACTCGCTTTCGAATTACCTATACAAAACATACCGGCTAGCAAAAATGCGAAAATTCCATGAATAAAAGAATCCTCCGAATATTGATTTAACCATTGCGTAACCGTTAATTCATCCTCGTATAATTTGTTTATTTTTTTCTTAGTCATCGTCATAATTGATGTCATAACTGTCGCCAAATCTTTCATTGTGTTTTTAGTAAATCCTATGTCTCTTAATCCTGTCATGCTACTTCTAGTGCTCTCACTAACTCCATTCTTGCTTTTTCTTAACTGTAATGTCTTTAACATTGAATTTATATTAATATCAAGAGGAAAATAACCCTCTTGCTTGTATATTTTCATTGCTGTTTTTTCATTAATGTGCTTTATAAATCTAAGGTAATCTAAACCTACTCGATCAAAAATCTTTCCAAATGGACCATTTAATCCCGATGAAAACAGATGAACTGCTCGATCGAATAAATATCCCTGCTTTTCATAAGAACTACAAGCACCTCCTATATAATTATTTTTCTCTAAAACAGTAACTTTATGACCTCCATGAGCAAGTAGGGCTCCAGCAGTTAATCCACCAATACCCGCTCCAATAATGATAACATCTTCTTTCATAAAAATAATTTAATCCTCAAAATATAAAAAAGTTATAAAATTATAATTAAAGTTAGAAAAATGTGAATTTGGTGGTTGAAAATCCCTATATTTAAGCATAATGACATTGAAATAAATTATATAAAAGTAGGGAAGGGTGAATTTCTCGTCTTAATTCACGGTACCAATACAAAATTAGAAGCTTGGAATTATCAGATTGAATTTTTCAAAGAAAAAATGACTGTTATCGCTTTTGATAATCGAGGTGCGGGAAAAAGCTCTCGACCGGATTATCCATACACAATGGATATGTATGTTGAGGATACTATAAACCTTCTTGATCATTTGAATATTCAACAAAAAGTTCATCTCTGCGGAATAAGCATGGGTGGAATGATTGCCCTAAAATTTGTTCTAAAATATCCCGAGAGAGTCAAAACTTTAATTTTATTAGCAACAGAGGCATATGTCGAACCAATTGAATTAAATCAAACCATTGAAGTTTACAACAATTTTGATAAGATGAGTTTTGATGAAAAACTCCAATTTGTTGTTCGTCTCATCTATACAAATACTTTTAAAAGAAAATTGAGGAGAGATAATGAATTATTTGAACGTATCAAAAAAAATATGAATTTTATTGTGTATACAGAGGATCCACCTCAATTGAAAGATTATATTAATCAATTTAAAGCATTAGCAAATTTTGATATCCGTGATTCATTGCATAAAATTACGCAACCTACATTAATCACAGTAGGTTCTAAGGATGTTAATACACCGCCAGAAGCGTCTAAACTATTACACAAAAAAATTTCTAACTCAGAATTAAAAATCTTCGAAAATTTGAAGCATGGCTTCACAATTGAAGAACCAGAGAAAGTAAATAAAGTTATATGGAATTTTTTAAAAAAATATCTCGGATAAAATTAGCTAATAAAGAAAAAAGAAATTTATATCTTAATTTTTAATTTTTTAACGAGTTCTCTATATCTTGAGCGAAGTGTTACCTCTGTAACCCCAACAATTTCAGCAATTTGACTTTGTGTCAATTTTTTTTCTTTAATCTTACAAGCTAAATAAAGAGCTCCAGCAACAATTCCTTTTGGATCTTTTCCGCTGGTAGATAATTTTGATTTAAAGGTTTCTAAAAAATTCACTGTTAATCTTTCTATCTCTGCATCTAATCCCATCTCTACGATAAATTTGGGTACAAGAGCACTTGGATCTGTGTTTGGGACTTTTAATTTTAATTCTCTTATTAAAGCGCTATAACATCTTCTTACTTCCTTAGCTTCTACTGAAGCTTCACCTATAACTTCTTGGAGCGTTCTTGGAAGCTTCTTCGTTCTTATAGAAAAATATATACATGCGGCGACCATTCCATTAATGGATCTACCCTTGAGTAATTTTTTTTCAAAAGCTCGTTTATAAAGATGCATAGCTTCTTCTTTAATATAATCAGGTAAGTTTAAGTTACTACAAATTCTCTTTAATTCAGTAGTGGCGATTAATAAGTTTCTTTTTTCCCACGATATTCGAGTGTTCCATTTAGCAGCTCTTTTTAAATCTGGATTATTAATATTATTTTTATTTATAACTGTAGTTAATCCTAAATCGGGCACTAATCTTGAGATTGGTGAACCAGTTCTATCTCTCTGTTTTTTTTCCTGTGAAGTAAAAGCTCTCCGACCATTATGGGAGAAATCTATTGACCGTTCATCTAAAACTAAACCACATTGGCTACAAACAATGTCTCCCGACTCATGAATAGATATAATTGTACCTCCACATTCTGGACATAAATTAATTTGCTTTATTTTTTTAGAAATCACTTCTTCTATAACACTCCTATAAACCAGTTTGTTTTAATTTATCCAATAATTCTTTTTGAGTCTTATTCAATTTGTTAGGTACTTTAATTTTAATTTCAATCAAAAGGTTGCCTCTTTGATTGGAATTTATTTTATAAAATCCTTGATCTTTTAATCTTAAAACTGAAGAGTCATTCGTTCCTTTTGGCACTGTAACATTTAAAGTTTTTTCTATACCTGGTACCACAATTTTACCTCCAAGCGCTGCGGTGGTAAAAGGAACTTCTTGAACTACATATAAATCATCATCACTCCTCTCAAATATGGGATGCTTTTTCACATGAACTGAAATATATAAATCCCCTGGGGTCCCTCCGTTTTCTCCGGGCATCCCTTTTCCTTTAAGACGTAATTTTTGATCATCTTTGATTCCTCTTGGGATTTTCACCTTTAATTTTTGAGTTTGACCACTAATAGGATCTCTATATTGAATCCTTTTTTCTGCTCCATAAAAAGCATCCATAAAGTCAATTTCCATATCATAGCGTAAATCATCTCCTTCTCTTGGTATATTTCTAAAAGGACTTGATCTTGCTCTCGTACTTCCTCCTCTATTTGAAAATACATCAAATATATCTCCTAAATCGTTAAAAAAATCAAATCCACCAGATCCGCTACGAGATTTGTTATGACTACCAAAAATTTCACTAAAGTCAAATCCACTAGGTGCTCCTGAGGTTGAATAATAATAGGTTGTTCCATCTGGCGAACGATACGTTTTTCCACCCCCTGGAAATCCTCCACTCCATTGCTGATATGCAGATGGATCTCCATCTACCACACCAAACTTATCAAACATTTCTCGTTTTTTATCATCACTTAAAATAGAATAAGCTTCATTAACCTCCTTAAATTTTTCCCCAGACTTAGGCTCGTCTGGATTTACATCTGGATGGTATTTTCGAGCCATTTTACGAAATGCTCTTTTGATTTCTTCCTTTGAAGCATTCTTATCAACGCCTAAAATCTTATAATAATCTTTTGCCATATTTTACAACCCCTTTTTATTAATCAGGATTTCTAAAAAATTAAAAAAATAAAATAATTTAAATAAAAATTAGAATTACTCATACTCGGCATCTACAACATTATCGTCCTGACCAGTAGCTCTTCGGAATTGTTCCTCTTCGATTTCATCTTGAGTTTTGCCTTGATTGGTATATGTAGTATCACCCATTCCTCCAGGTGGGGCTCCTTGGTATCCTCCAGTATAAGCGCCTTGTCCAGGTTGTTGTTGTCCATACATTCGAGCTGAAACTTCATGTAAGGATTGTTGTAATTCTTCCATAGCATTATTTATTCTGCTTACATCATCACTTTCCATAGCCCCTCTAAGATCTGATATTTTTTGTAAGATTCTATCTTTTAAATCACCGATTATAGCTTCATTTTCCTTAAGTAATTTTTCAGTTTGATAGATCAAAGCTTCACCTTGATTTTTTGCGTCGGTTAACTCCTTAAATCTTTTATCTTCTTCAGCATGCATCTCCGCTTCACGTACTTTTTGCTCAATCTCATGATCAGCCATCTTTGTGGATGCGGTAATAGTAATTGACTGACTTCGTCCAGTTCCTTTATCTTTTGCAGATACGTTTAATATACCATTTTGGTCAATATCAAATGACACTTCGATTTGAGGTACTCCTCTTGGTGCTGGTGGAATTCCAGTTAAATGAAATTTTCCTAGCGTTATATTGTCGCCAGCTCTTGGTCTTTCTCCTTGTAATACGTGAATCTCGACTGCGGGTTGATTATCTGCGGCTGTTGAGAAAACCTCCGTTTTTGCAGTAGGAATTGTAGTATTTCTTTCGATTAATTTAGTAAATACACCGCCTAATGTCTCGACTCCTAATGACAATGGTGTGACATCTAGTAATAGCAAATCTTTGACTTCACCAGTTAAAACACCACCTTGTATTGAAGCGCCCATAGCAACACATTCCATTGGGTCAATGCTACGTTCAGGAACTTTTCCTAATAAATCCTCGAATTTCTTTTGAATAATAGGCATTCTTGTAGGTCCGCCAACTAAAATAATCTTATCAACCTCTCCTCTTGCCATACCCGCATCCCTTAGAGCTTTTAGGATAGGAGCATCTATTCTCTTTAAAACAGGTTCAATCAATTGTTCCAATTTAGCTCTTGTGAGAGTCAAGTTAAGATGCTTAGGTCCGTCGCTAGTTGCTGTTATATAAGGTAGGTTAATATCTGTTGTAATTGAAGTCGATAATTCTATCTTTGCTTTTTCAGCGGCTTCTCTGACACGTTGCACTGCCATGGAATCACCTTTTAAATCAACACCTTGATCTTTCTGAAATTCTGAAACTATATAATCAACAAGGATTTTATCCATATCTGTACCCCCTAATTGTGTATCTCCGGCAGTAGAAATCACCTCAAAAACTTTATTTGCCATCTCCATAATTGTGACATCAAAAGTACCTCCACCAAGATCTAACACAGCAATTTTTAATTGAACATCATCTTTATCTAAACCATAAGCTACGGCCGCAGCTGTTGGTTCGTTGATTAATCGCCTTACGTTTAGACCAGCGATTTTTCCTGCGTCTTTTGTGGCTTGTCTTTGATTATCGTTAAAATATGCAGGTACAGTGATTATTGCATCAGTAACTTCTTCGCCTAAATATGCACTAGCATCTTCTTTGATTTTTCTTAGAATCATAGCAGAAATCTCTTGAGGAGTATAATCTTTCCCTTCAACATTAACTTTATAAGATGTCCCCATTTTCCTCTTAATCGCCGTAATAGTTCGATCTGGATTTGATACTGCTTGTCTCCTAGCAGGCTCTCCAATTAATCTCTGTCCATCTTTAGTAAAAGCCACGACCGAAGGAAAGGCCTTCCCTCCTAATGTAACTCCTTCAGCACTTGGAATAATTGTAGGTTTTCCGCCTATTAATACTGCAGCTGCTGAGTTTGAAGTTCCTAAATCAATACCGATTATTTTTCCCATTTTTCTTCACTCCTTTTTTTTAATTTGGTTATTCAATTTTTTTTTCATTTAAATTTTCTAAATTTGATTTTGGTTTTTTTGAAATTTTGACCTTTGCAGGTCTTAGAATCTTGTTATTTAAATAATAACCTTTATCTAATTCTTCTATTATTGTGTTTTCAGGGAGATCATTACGTTCTTCTGTCATCAGCGCTTCATGCTTGTATGGATCAAATTTTTCTCCTTCGCAATTCAACGCTTCCACGCCCTCTTCCTTAAGTAGTTTTTCAAAATTTTTTATTAACAACTCAAATCCTTTCTTAATAGATTCTCCATTCTCAATTATCTCCAACATATTTAATGCCCTTATTAGATCATCGTGATGCTGAACTAATTTTTTGAGAATATTTTCCTTAACATACGATTTATATCTATGGTTCTCACGCTCAGACATTTTTTTGTAATTTTCGAAATCTGCCCGTACTCTCAGAAGCGAATTAAGGAATTTCTCCTTTTCTTCTTCTAATTCTTTAAATTTCCGAGCATCTTCTTTTAAATCGTCAAGTTCCTTAAGCAAAGCATCGTTCCTTGACTTGATTTGTTTGTGTTCGGTGGCAAGCAATTCATATTTCTCTGCTAAATCCAGAAGTCTATCGTATTCTTCTTTTGATACGGAGATTTTGTTAAATGATCCTCTGTTAAAACCACGTTCATTAATAAATTTATCAAAATAATCTTCAAACAATGTAATTTTCACATCTCCCTCATTTTTTTAATTGTTTTTATTTCAGTTTTTTGATTTTTGTTCATTAAAAACCTCATTTTTCTATCAGTAAATTTTTCTTTGTCAACTGACTCTTTACATATCATCATATTACAAAAGGTGATTTACCATATATAAATGTTTCGATAGTTAAAAAATAAGGATTTCAAGCTCTAAAACTATAAAAATTAAAAAATGGGAAGATAAAAATTATTTTTTATTATTAATTTAGTTTGAAAAATAAGTTTCTAATTATGTTTTAATTTTTAATTTACCAATGAAAAGAGAATAAAAAAAAATTTTTTATATTTATATGCCCTGCTCTTTCTCCCAGTCAAAATCTAATATAATAAATTTTTTCGTAAATAGATAAGCAATCAATATAATTCCAGAACACCATAGACCCCAAAGGATATAACCCCAAGAAAATTCTTTTCCTGGAACATTAGGTAACCCCAATATAAATCCAGTAATAAATAACGCAATTGCTTGAAAAATATTTAGTAATATTTGTGGAAAACCTGCATATAATCCAGCTTTTCTCCCTGTTTCTCCCGATTTCACTTCTGCATCTTCAGCTAAATCTGCGAACCAAATATATGGAAATAAATACCACCCTCCCATGAAAGCCGCGATTGCTAAAACAAAAATTATCGCAACTAAAAAGTTTATTTCACCCGGCAAGAGACCTATTAAAGTGAATGGCAACACTATGAAACCTGTTATTAGTATAATCGAAAAAGTCGATTTTTTACCTCTCTTATCAATAAGCTTTTTCCACATAAAAAGAAACACCATAATTCCTACTAACAAACATACCGCTGCAAGATATAAGGTTATACCTTCTAATTTCAATACAATTGTTGCAAAGCCTAATAGTGTTGGTGTTATCATTCCAATTGCCAAAAAAGCAATGGCTTGGAGCCAACACACATTCATGAAATTTCTGTCTTTAAATACTTTCTTCAGATCTTCAATAAAGCTCATTTGGGCGCCTTCAGTTGTCTCTACTGGCAGAATATAAGCACAAATATAAAAAAGAGCGATTACTAACAATGCAAATGCAAATATTATAATTATAAATGACAAGTCAACTGTATTGGTTTTTTGAAATGACTCAACTAAAGGCGGAAACACAAGTAACGTGAATACTATACCGATACCTGCTCCGATGAAACTAAACAAATTTTGAAAAGCAGAAGCTTTAGGTCTTTCATTAACAACGAATTGTTCAGCTACCCAGGATTGATAAGGGGTTGTTAAACCACCGTAGGAAAATTGAAAAACGCCATCCCAAATTAAAATCCATATAAACAAAAGAAGATACCCAGGATTTTGAAGAAATACCATTGGTAAGAGTGCACATGTAAAAGCTACTCCTGTTAATGGTGCATAGAATATTATGAAAGGCTTTCTCCGTCCATATTTAGTTTTTGTACTATCAGATAGCCATCCCATGAAAAATTGCCCCGCTGCTATGCTTAGTTTACCAACTGCCATGGCGATACCTTGCAATAATGGATGAAGTCCGTATGCTGTAATATAAAGAAAGAAGATCCCGAAATCTATAATATCTAAAACGATTCCAGCGCTTAATCGAGGGCTTCCATAAACTAAAAATTTTCCTTTCGAAGACTTTCCTTCTGATTCCATTTCTTGATCAATTTTATTTTTTGAAAATATTAAATAATTACAATATTTTTAATTCGGTTTCTTTATTTATAAAATTGATATTTCCCGAATGAAAGAATCTAATAAAGAGTTTTTGAAATAAAAAAAATGTGGATATTATTGGGAAATTCTCTCTAAAATTTCTCCCACATAATAAAATCCTATGAGATTCCCTCTCCTCTCAAATTTTCTAGAAACGACTAAAATAATAACATGTTCATTTTCATCAAGAGCACCTTTTTCAACAGCTAATTGAACTGATTTCTCAATAATATCTTCAGCATCCAGTTTATAAAAATCGACTTTATCTATATGAACTGGTTGTACCCCCCAGAGTAAATTTAACTCTCTTGCAGTTCTTTTATGAGGTGTAATTGCTATGATGGGTAGTGGAGGTCTATATTTAGATATCATCTTTGCGCCAATTCCACCACGTGTAATAACTAATATTTTTCCTCTAAAATTTAGCTCTTCCATTTCTGATGCTAATGCGTGAATTGCGTGTCCAATTACTTGGGTATGAGTCAATCTATCAGAGTCATAATCATCAGGAATCCTTGCTGGCATTTTTTCTTTTGCAGTAAATGCTATTCTATTCATATATTGAACTGCATCTGTGGGATATTTGCCTACTGCAGTTTCAGCAGAGAGCATAACAGCATCTGTTCCATCTATTACGGCATTAAATACGTCATTAACTTCAGCTCGCGTTGGAATAGGTGCATTTATCATAGATTCAAGCATTTGGGTTGCAACTATAATAGGTTTACCTTCTCTATTACTTTTTTTAATCATTTTTTTCTGCCATAAGGGCACTTGATCTGGATCAATTTCTACTCCTAAATCGCCCCTGGCTACCATAATACCATCAGAAACATCTAGAATACCATCAAAATATTCCAATGCTATTGGGCGCTCGATTTTAGAAATAAGTTTTATTTTCCTATTCCCATAATTTTCAAGCAATTTTTTAACATGAAGTACATCTTCTGGTGTTGAAACAAATGATATCGCACAATATTCTGTGTCCAATTCAGCGATAAGTTCTAGATCCTTTATATCTTTTTCTGTGGGGACTCTCTGCTTTAATTCTCCATAAGGGATATTAACTCCTTTTCTATTACTTATTAGGCCTCCAGCTAAAACTTCTCCTATATAGTAGTCTTTCTCCTTTCTTTTAATTTGAACTTTTATGATTCCATCATTAATGAAAAATATATCTCCTTTATTCATTGAATTTAGGAATCCAGGTAAAGGAACTGAAAATTGATCTTGATCACCTAAGATATTTTTTTCAAAAATTTTAACATCTTGCCCAACATTTAGATTATAAGCCTTGTCTTCTTTAAAATGTCCAACCCTTATCTTAGGACCTTGGATATCAGATAAAATACCCACATAATCATCTACTTCTCTTATTCTTTTTACTAATTCTCTTTTTTCATCGTGAGTTCCATGTGAAAAATTTAGGCGAAACACATCTACACCAGCACCAATTAGCTTTCTAAGCATTTGCTTAGAACTTGAAGCAGGTCCAATTGTAGAGACTATTTTAACAGTATTTTCTCTTATCAGCTTCTTAAATTCAATATTGCTCATAGGTTATCCTTTAGGAAATTATATCTTAAATCTTTACAAAAATAATTAATATTAATATTGTATTTATCATTAAAAATTATTTATTTTAATACTAGATTTTTATTTTTTTCTAAGGTGTTCCGAAAGTATTTCCTGTAACTCTGTTTTTAAACTTAAATTTTAACAATTTTTACGACTTTTTCTAGAATTACTCAAATGATTTCTTGTTAGGTGGCGAGCGTTGTCCTTTAAATAGAAGATCGAAAGATATAAATAGGTTATTTATTATTTTATTTTTGTTACAATAATTTATAAATGGAAATGGGAATAAATCATCCATCTTCCATATACTTGTCGGCAATATTCATAACTTATAATACATAAGGGATTTATTTAAAAGCTAAGAGTTATATAGTTTAATATAAAAGTGCGAGGTGCCCGTTTTGTTATCACCAATATCGAAAAGTGAGGGCTTTACAACAAGCAAATTTATAGATTTTGATAAAGAGAGAAAGATATTTTACAATAATTTATACCTAGACGACTTTAAAATTGTAGTTAAAATGCCATGTGTGAGCCCAGAAAAGGATATTGATCAAAATTTAATTAAAATTGAAAGATTTGATCTCGTAAAATATACTTATCTTCTCTCTTATGAATAATTTAATGTAGTTTAGCAATACATTTTTATAGATTAGAAATAGAAGTAGACTAATCTTGAGATTCTTTTTCTTTAATGGATTTGTTCCAGCATGCGAAACATAAAAAAGTTCCATCCTCTAATAATACCAGATCTTTCACAGACCTTATCATTCCACAGTTCTTGCATCTCCTCTTCATATGAGATATAATCTCTTACGATTTTTAAAATCATATAAAAAAATTTAAAGCCATTTTGCCTTGAGAGGCTTCCTTGCTGGGATTCTGTAATAACGTGCTTTAGGGTATCCAATTGCTAACGAATATCCTACACTATGTTTTATCGGGATCCTTGCGATCTTAGAAACTGATCTGTAATTATTAAAAAAAGCAGTAATATAGCCTAAAGAACAAGTTCCTAAACCTAATGTTTCTGCTGCTAGCATAATTTGACCAGCAGCCAATGTACAATTTTCTATTAACGTTGCTGAATCTTTGGGAGAATGAATTATAATAAGCTCAGCATCCCACCGCCAATGTTCTTTTCCTTGACTTATATATTTTAAAGATAGTTTGAATGAGGGAATGACTTCTTCGACTTTCTTTATCAATTCTGGAGGAAACATAGTTTCTAGTGATTTTCTACCTTCTGGATCTTCAAATTTCTCTACAAGATTCTTTGCTTGACTTGTACACTCATCAGACAATTTTTTTAATATTTCACGATCTTGTATAATAGTGAAATATACATTTTCCTGATTGTGTCCTGTTGCAGAATATCTGCCAGCAACATTCAATATCTTCTCGATTAAATCTTTCGGGACAGAATCTTTTTTAAATTGTCTTCTTGATCTTCTTGTTTGAAAAAGTTTTGCTAGGGATTCAAAAGATGGTAATTCCTCCTGAACAGGAACATCATTAAGCTTCTGATTAATATGAGCCTTTAATCTGATTGCATTTACTGGACAAACTGCAACACATTTCCCGCATTCATCACAACCCTCTTCAAATTTATCGTCCAATTGCAAATTCTCGGAATCAAAATGATAATATTGGCATTCATTAACACAAGCTTTACAGTTGGTACAACTATCAATATCTATAATTATTTTTGAATTTTCTAACATATTTATTCTTCTTTATGATAAAAGAATTAGATTGAGTTATTGAAATTAATAATGCTTAAAAAAAAAAAATTTGCATTAAAGCCCAATTCCTTTTACAATTTATTATCAACTCAATTTCTTAGATTAACAAAGGAGGAAAAGGAATCAAAATCCGAATGAAAAATGAAAAAGTAGGAGAGAATTAAACTCCAGTTGAGTTTAATAGAGGGCGAAATCCAATGTTAATCATTCGAATTTATTATTGATTCCTTCCTATAAAAATATAATTTCTTTAGTTATTTTTAAACTTTTAGTTTATAAATCTAGACCTACGGTACTTTTGTGGTAAAAAATTTTGTTTTTTTACATTAATGATATAAATCATCAAATCCCTCAAGAGAGTCCACTAATCTCTTTCAAATAAAAATTTTATATTTTGAAAAAAATTCGATTAATTTAATTAAAAATTGAAATTGAGCCAATACATTATTTTAATATTTTATCAGAACAAGATTTTAATTTCTCGGTTTTCTAAATAAATTTAGTTAAGACTAATTTATAATTATGGGTTGGAATATTATGACTGAAATTGAAAAAAAAGAAGATATTAAGGAAATAGAAAAAGTTGAGGAAGAACCACGAAAAGTAGTATTTTCTCCTCAAATGTGCTCATGGACTAACGACGAAGGCACTGGATATGACTTTGAAGTTTATTTGCCTGGAGTTGAAAAAGATACAATTAAATTAAAATTAGGTGAAGACACACTATTTGTTGTGGGTGAAACTGATACAATTAGATATGTAGGCAGTTATACATTGTGTTGTCCGGTAGAAGCTGAAAAAGCAACAAGTTCTTACAAAAATGGACTATTAAAGATCCACGTGCCTTTCAAGGAAGTGGAATTGCGCACTGTTGATGTATCGATAGAATAAAATTTTTTTTTTTCTTTTTTTTTTAGAAAAAGGCATTGCTGTTTTTATTAGGTATGAAACAATAATTTTTAAATTGTTAATTTTATTTGTATTAAGTAATTTTATATTACATGCTATAGAATTCCCAATATTCTTAGTCCATCAAAAAATTTTTCAGAATATGGGGATATAGGAATATCCGAGTAGTAATAATATGGATGGAGAATTTGATGTAATTGTTGTGGGGGCAGGATTTGGTGGACCTATTGCTGCCAAAATATGCGCAGATGCTGGTTTAAAAACTCTGATGATTGAGAGATCTGAGAATGTTGGCGATAAAGTAATATCGGGGTTAACAATACCATTTTATGGGTTTCTTTTCGGACCTGAATTCATTAGAGACGGCAATCCTCCTTTTGAAAGGCCTGCTGAAGGGATAATTAATTATATAATAAAAGACATAGATTCAGGCGATATTGAAATAGACGATTCATTAAGAGTTCCTAAACCTTTCGCTCCGATATTCGCATTTGGGTATAATACTTATTGCAAACCTTTCTGTGAGTGGGAAGCCAAAAAAGCTGTAGAGGCAGGAGCTATTTTAAGAACTTCAACAACCGTGGTGGACGTTTTAAAAGAAAATGGATGCATTAAAGGTGTAGTAACTGATAAAGGTGAGAAATTTAGGTCAAAGATTGTCATCGACGCTGAAGGTTCTCAAGGATTATTAGCTATAAAAGCAGGTATTAGAGAGAAATATCCTCCAGAGACAATTTCCTTGGCTGACACTTACGATTACGAAATGCCTAAGGATGATATTGATAAAATCTTTGGACATTCGGTTAAAATGTGTTGGGGATGGGACGAACAAAAAATAGCTCCACCACTTGGTTATGGAAATGGACTTATGGTATGGCCGTATAGAAATAGCCTTCATTTTATGCAGGATCAATGTTTAAGGATGGATAAGAAGTCTGTTCCAAATTTAAGCAAGGTTTTTGATGAATATCATCATAATATCACTTCAAAATTATCATGGTGGAAAAATTTAGTGGCCCCTCGTGTTAAATTACGCGCAAGGATGTGGGAGGGCTTTGAAATATATGTAGGTCTTAATAGGAACCTGCGTAATATGGCCAATCACGTGGATGGGATGATTTTAATAGGAGATGCTGCTGGTCTCGAAAGTACAGAGCTATGTGATGGCGTACCAGCAGCTTGGTTTTCTGCTGAGATAGCCGCGAAAGTAGCAATTGAAGCTATCCGAACAAAGAATACTTCTAAATCTTTTTTGAAAAAGTTTGACAATAAGATAAAAAGTCATCCAATAATTCAATGGTCTATTTCAGGCAAAAATCGATATAATCTACGAATAGCTCAAAAAGAACATAATTTAAAGAAATTGAAAAAATATATATATAATGGTTGGGGGCTTGGATCACTTACTCATTTTACTACTCCATTACTTAAAACCGTTCTATCCTATTTAAAAGAAGATCCCACTATTATAACAAAATGGATAAAGATGTATTTCAGATATTACAAAAATTGGCTGAACGAGAGCTACGATTATTCCGAAAAGAAAAATCCTAGATATAAGGTATCAAAGAAATTAAGAAAAAAGGAAATGTCCTTCCAGAGATATATGCGATTACTTGATTCTTTTCTAAAATCTTTAAGAAGCTTAAAAAAATTACTTGCTATATTAATTATTCCGTTTTCAAATTCTTCTAATAAAATGATTAAAACAGCATTACCAATATTTACACCTATATATTTTACTTTAATGAAATTGCTGGATCCGTTAACAACCAATTTTAGCAAAAAGATAATAAAATTTGCAGATCTTGCTAATCCTTCAATATTTAAAGTCCAAGCAAGCAGGTGCGTGATTTAATATGGTGAAAACTTTCAATGAATTTCCAGGTGTTGAATGGATAGAAGGAACTGGCGATTTTATTAAAATAAACGAGCAAATATGCACTGGATGTGCGAATTGCGTGAAAGTGTGCTTAGCGGCGTGTTTTGAGATTGTTAATAAAAAAGCTAAAATAAAAAGTCTTGAAAAATGCATGGAATGTGCTGCTTGCTGGTACGTTTGCGCAGAAGAAGCGTTAAAATTTACGTGGCCTGAAGGGGGGACAGGTTATAGAAGTAAATGGGGTTAATTATTTATTTTAATTATTAAACTTGAAAATTTACCCTTTAATCAAAGAAAATAGTCATAATTATGGCGGAACTTGAGGCAGATATAGGAGGATACTATTTATTAATGATACTTGGTGCAATTGGTCTAATAGCGATTGGGCTCTATATTATTATAAAGATTTTATTATATTTAAGAAAAAAAGCAAAATTAAAAGCAGAAAAAAATTAATAAAATCAATATTTCTTATTTAATACAGCACTGTACACATAATCGATGAAATTTTTTAATTTATAGTTTATATTAAATGATTAGAAGGACACAATCCTCTTGTCAATCTTTCACCAGCATTTTTTGAAAGATTTCATTCAATATCTCATTTTTTTTGTTCCATTTCTTCTTGGAGTTTTAGTCAAGGAATGTCGCTATAAGTACACAAAACTCAATTTCAGCCATGAGGATTTTCATGTCCCCATATAACTTTATCGCAACCTTGACATTTAATCCACATTAATCACATTTTTTCTGGTATTTTAGTTTCATTTATATGCCCACAATGTGGACATTTAACATTACTTGTATACATCATATTAATTACTCATATACTTCAATTTTATATTAGGAGGCAAACCTATCGTCAATCTTTCACTAGCTTTTTCTGAAAGATTTCATTCGTTTTATTTTAATTTTTTAAAATAATGGGCAAAAGATTCATCGTCTTTTCCGAATTCTCTTCGTAAAATAGTTTTAAATGATCCAAAATCTAGGCGTTTTTCCATATTATCAGCTCATCAATCTGCATGGACAACCAAAGTTATTTGACTATCAGGGTAGAGATTAAAATTTACATTTTCCCTAATAGGTATAAACTCTCTGTTTGGACCATACGCATTCACAGCACAATCATCATAAATGACATTATTTAGAGGATCCCAAATTAATTGAAGATAACTTTGGATCAAACCTTTAAACAAGGGAAAATAAGATTTCTCCTGCTTTTCATAAATTTTTTTATCAAGATCTCTTAGTAAATCAATGATGGTTCCGTTATCTTTTATATGAATTACATATTCAACCCCATTATTTAACTCTTTATCGGGAGCAAAAATAGTCAGATTAATTTTCTTGATTTTCTAATCACCTATATATTTTTCTTTTTTGATTGCTTCAACTTTTATGCTGACAACGGAGTTTGCCAAATCTTTTAATTTTTCAACTGAAATATCCATTTGCTTGATTATTTCCATGACTCTTGGATTTATTGTTAAGGCATCTATTGGAAAACTAGTTTGATCTAAAATTTTAATGTCTTCAAATCCAGCATTTTTCATTGCTTTTACATATTCTTCTTTTAAGATCGCACCAGAAACGCATCCGATATAAGCTTCCATAGAATTTACTATGAATTCTGGTAATTCTTTCAGTAAGACTATATCGGAAATCATTAAACGACCTCTTGGCTTTAATACTCGGAATGCTTCTTGAAAAACTCTTTCCTTACTAGGTACGAGATTGATTACGCAGTTTGAAATAATTAAATCAACGAAGGTATCAGCGACGGGTAAATTTTCTAACTCTCCTAACCTAAACTCAACATTTTTAAAATTGCCCTCTTCAGCGTTTTTCCTTGCGGCTGTTAACATCTCTGGGGTCATATCAACACCGATAACTTTTCCTGCCTGTCCAACCTTTTGAGCAGCGAGAAAGGCATCAAAACCTGCTCCTGATCCTAAATCTAATACAGTTTCTCCTTCTTTTATTGAAGCGAGTGCAACAGGATTTCCGCAACCAAGACCAAGATTTGCTCCTTTTGGAACGGAATTAAGTTCCTCTTCAGTATAACCTATATTTCTACTAATATCCTTAATTATTTCAGATTCAGAGCTTCCACAACAAGGATTCACTGGTCCACAGCAAGAACTTCCAGATTGCGCTATTTTCGCATACCCATTTCTAACAATCTTTTTTATTTCTTCATCTTTCATTATTTTTCACTCTCCCAAAAACCTTTTTTATTTAAAAATATTCCTAAATAAACTAATGAGAGCATAATTGGAACCTCCCAGAAGAGGCCCATAGTAGTTCCTAACGCAGCAATGGAACCAACTCCATACATCGCAACAGCAACGGCAATAGCAATTTCAAAATGGCTTGAAGATCCAATAATAATAGTGATAATTGCTTCTCGGTAATTTAACTTGGCTAATTTAGAGATTATGAGATTTATACTGACAACAATCGCAAAACCTAATAGTAGAGGGATTGTTATAAGTAGCAATAAGTCAGGACGCTGAATTAGAATGTTTCCATTTAGAGAAAATAAGACAACTAAAGTCATCAATAACGCTCCTATGGCTATTTTTGAAACAGCGGGTCTATACTTATTGTCAAACCATACTTCTCCTTTAGTACTAATCAATACTTTCTTACTAACTATCCCTAGTAATAATGGAAGTCCTATAAAAATAAATAACGAAATTAATAGAATAACAGGATCCAAAGGAATTTTTTTCTCTAATGTAATATTTGCGATAAACACTAAGAGTGAGATTACTGGAATATAAAGAAAGATGATTGTTGCTGTATTTACGCTAGTCGTTATTACATTTTGTTCCTGATTTCCTTTTGCCATCCAACCCCATACTAAAACCATTGCAGTACAAGGTGAACTGGATAATAGAATAATCGCAAATATTAACTGCAAATCTGTTAGGAATAGTATAGCCATAGTCAGCCCTGTTATTGGCGCTATAATCCAATTAGAAACTAAAGTTAATATTATTGGTTTCGGATTCTTCCCTAATTTTCTTAACTCAGACGCTTGGAGATTTAACATTGCGGGATACATCATTAGAAATAAACAAATTCCAATAGGAATTGAAATTCCTCTAATTTGCCAAGAATCAATCGTTTCTCCTATGCCCGGTATAATTTGAGAAAGAAAAATGCCGAGAGCCATGCATAATATAATCCATACAGGAAGAAATTTCTCAAAAAAACTAATTTTTCTTCCTACATCTTTACTTTCTGAA
>JBHLJY010000020.1:0-44034 GCA_048887225.1 Candidatus Hodarchaeota archaeon | reverse complement strand
ATACGTGAAGTTATTGAAGAAGGAAAAAGAATATTTAAAGAAAGAGTAAAAGAACGTTTAATTCCAGGAAGATATAGAGCAACATCTTTTATCGATCAAGTTGGTGAATGGGAAGCATGGCAACCTAGAGCTAAAGTTAATAAAGCATATAACCAACCGATGGAAATTATTGCTGATGAAGATGGAAAATTAAATCTTTCTCTCGATGGAGCTAGTGCTTGTGGTTCAAATGCAATTAACTGTGGTATCGGAGCATTGGCTGGAGCCACTTGGGTTTTATTAACACAAATCTT
This sequence comes from Candidatus Hodarchaeota archaeon, assembly GCA_048887225.1. Lineage (GTDB taxonomy): Archaea > Asgardarchaeota > Lokiarchaeia > Sigyniarchaeales > SOKP01 > LW40-45. The sequence goes on along the minus strand of JBHLJY010000020.1, from coordinate 43,741 downwards.
AATTTATGGAGATAAAGTTAATGATGGCGCTCATTTTGCCATAAGTAATTATTTTCCAAAGGGATCATGGGCTAATCCTGGAGATCCTTATTTATCTTATCAGAATCCTTGGGCAAATTTAATTCCTGCATATTCATGTATGATGAAATGTCTTTCTTATGGATTATTTTCACGTGGTTATAGAGAAGAAGTTTTTCCTGGATATGGATTAACAAGAGATGCCATCCAAGGAGGAGGTACCTATGAAACAGGACCATTAGAAGGTAAATTATGGATGCTCTCAACATTTGAGATTAGTGGCCAAGGTTTAGGAGCTAATGCTGTAAAAGACGGGCTGAATTGGGGCTATGCCATGTGGAATCCAGAATCCGATCTCGGTGATGTGGAAACATGGGAATTATTTCAAGGAGGTGTCCCTTATTTAGCAAGAAAAGTAAAACCTAATAATGTTGGGCATGGAAAATATCGAGGGGGTTCAAATTATGGAGGTGTTGCGTTTGTAGCTAATTCTAAAGATGTAGAATTCTTTGGAATAGCAGAGGGTTTGGTTTTTAGCGGAGGTGGAGGAATGCATGGTGGATATCCTCAACCTACTGCATATAGACTCATTGCAAAAAACACTAATTTAAAAGAAATCTTTGAAAAACAAGAAGATTATCCACTCTGGGATCCAGACCCTGCAAATGGGGAATTCGAACGTTTGTTAAAAGGTGAATTCATAAGAAAACCATATGCTCAAATGTATCCAATATCTCTTGAGAACTATGACATATTTCATTGGTGCATGAGCGGGGGTCCTGGTTATGGAGATCCTCTTGAAAGGAAAGTGGAATCTGTTAGAAAAGACCTTAATGATGGGATTTATACGGAAGAAAAAGTATATAATATCTATGGTGTAGTTGCGAATTATGATGATGAGAAAGAAGAATGGATAATTGATGAAAATTCTACTAAAGAACGACGTAAAGAGATGTTAAATGAACGAAGAGAAAAATCAATGACATTTGAAGAATTTTGGGATCTAGAAAGGAAAAAAATAACCGAAAACCAACTAATTAATCCAGTAAAAATAATGTATAAAGAGAGCCTTGAATTATCAGATAAATGGGCAAAAGAGTTTCTTAAATTTTGGAATCTACCAGAAAATTTCAGAATGGAGGTGAAATAAATGGTAAAATATGATAAAAAAACATTAGAAAGAATGGTTGATGGAGACTTATCTTGGGAAGAATTAAGACCAATCATAAGCGGAAGAAAAGATTCTGAAAGGTTTGAAATGATATTAGAGATTCTACAAGACCGTGTTTCTTGGACTGAAAAAATTGTTTTGCCATTGCATGAGCATTTATACATCGTATTAAAAGATGGTCAGAGAATTGTAAAATGCGACTGTGGATATGAATTTGGAGACTATAAAGAAAATTGGAAAACAAAATGTAGAGTTAGGATCCGAGATACATTCGCAACAATCGAGGAACTTTATCCTAAAGATATGGGTTGCGATCCTACTTGGCAAGAACTTAGAGAATATTTCTGTCCAGGATGCTTTACATTATTAGATGTTGAGGCTGTACCGCCTGGTTATCCAACAGTATTTAACTTCCTGCCTGATATTGATACATTCTACGAAAAATGGCTGGGAAGAAAAGCCCCAGATAAATAAACTAAAATATTTTTTTTTTATCTGTCTATTGTTTTATAAATTATTTTCTTTGGATTTCAATAGCACATTTTCGCATTTCTTACTCAATTCTATTAATTTGCAAAGATCATCATTTGGATCCAAAGCTTTAACCATTAAAGAAAATTATAAATAAGATTTTATTATTTTTTACAAATCAGTAATTAATAATATATAAGAAAAGATGATCATAATTTATTGTAAAATGTATAAGAATTAGAGAGAGGACTTAAAAATGGGAAAAAAATTAAGTAATGAAAAATTAAAAACCTCCAATTTGCTGTTTGGTTTAGCAATTATTATTTTATCGATAGTAGTCATGATATTATCCATTATAAACATAATATTACTAATTTTAATAGCAATACTTTCAATTGCCCTTTTTGTATCTGGGATTGTACGAATAATCAACGCATCTTCAATTGAAATAATTGAAAATGAAGTAGCTACGTATAAATTTGTTACAGGGCTTCTTGCGATAATCTTGGCAATAATAATATTTTTCAGTACAATAACAGAACCAAATGTTGCAATTGAACTTTTGATTTTAATCTTCGCTTTTGCATTAATACTTACTGGAATAGTCAGATTTGCCGTAGGTCTTTCAACTAAAGGATATCCAATGTGGTTTCGAGTATTTCTCGTGATAGTAGGAATATCAACAATAATCTTGTCTATTGTAATCTTTATATTACCGTTTCTTTTACCATTTCTCGATTATATCATTCTTATCTTCTTGCTTTCAATTTCATTATTGATAAATGGAATCGCAAAACTGATACTGGGTATAATTGGTACAAAACAACTTGAGTAAAATTTTTGAAAAAAAAATATTCGACGTTTTCAATTGTTTAAAGAAGCTCAGTGTAATCTAATTTTAGCTTTTATAAATCTCTATAAAATCTAAAACTTTAATTACGAAACATAAAGATTTAAAACAAGTTAAATTCAATATTTGTAAATAATAATTAGAATTGAGAGTTAAAAGGAAGTTGACTTAAATGTGTAAATGGTGTATGAAGCATGGTATTGGTAAAAAATGGTATATGAATGCCAAAAATTATCTAGCTGATGAGCTTGACGAGGATATAGATTTTGAAGAATACCTAACCGAACAGTGGAAAAATTTTGAAACAGTGTTCATTAGAAAAATAAAGGGATTCTCGTCTATTGGTTTGGGATATAAACTCAAAATGCCTATTATAGGAAGAGTTATTCGAAATATGGCTGAGAAGATGATTCACGGTGAGGTTAGAAGGAAAAAACCTATAAGAGCAGATGGCCATTTTGGACAGGTTATACCTTTGGAAGATGCGAAAATAATTATGTCTGAGTTAGCTGCAGAACCGATAATTGAGAACTATTGCATGTGTAGACTTATGCAACGTGGAGTTAAGCGACAAACCTGTATAAACTTCGGTTTGCTATCCGGTGTTATAGAGAAACTTCCAAGGTTTCTACCGAAAGAAAGAGCGTATAAAATATCACGTGAAGACGCCATTGAAAGACTTGAAGAACACAACAAAAATGGATTTATTTCTACTGCATGGTACCAACCGGTCCCCTATATAAATGCCATTTGTAACTGTGAAAGTCCTGAATGCGGTGCAATGCGTTTGAGAAATGATTTTAATTTAATGGTAATGTATAAAGCAGAGTATATAATTAATCTTGATCAGGATAAATGTCAGGGATGTAAATCATGTGTCGCTATGTGTCAATTTAACGCTATACGGTTTATTCCTTCAATAAATAGAGTTATTATAGATTATAATAAATGTTTTGGATGTGGTGTTTGTCGCCATGCCTGTAAGCATGACGCTCTTAACCTCATGCCTAGGATTGAATATCCTGGATTTAACGGACATTATTAAGTGAGGTGATTGTATGAGTAAAACAAAAATTAAAATCGATTATTCGAAATGCGGACCAGAAGGGAAGGTTGATCCTAGAGATTGCAGCAAATGTCTTAATGTGTGCGATCCATGTGTCTTTTTAAAACATGAGGATCTTAGATATAAAGAGGAAAACGTAAATGATCCGCAACATTGGCAAGTCACAGCAGTGTGGCCCTCTGTTTGTAACCGATGCTTCAAGTGTGTTATTATCTGCCCTGAAAAAGCTATTACAGTAAAATGGTAATCTGTTTTTTAATTTCTTTTCAATTAAAAGATTATTAGATCAATACCATACCTAATTTAAAAGTGAATTATTATAATCAATTAAATTCAATTTATAATTTTTTAAAAAGAATATAAGATGATTTATATTTGAAGCCTAAAATAACACAGATAGAATTAACACCTCTACATGTCCCTTTCAAAAAACAAGTAAGACGCGTATTAGGGGAAAGTAAAGGTGGTTTAGGAATGGCTATCCCAGCAGAAGAGCCGTGGTTAGGAGGAGATTTTGTTATTTGTAAACTCATTGCTGATGATGGAAATGTTGGGGTAGGAGAATCATTCGTTTGGTTACCTGAGTCAGGTATATCACCTGATCAAATTATTAGCGCTATAAAGCATGACCTATTTAGATATATTATAGGTGAGAGCCCTTTCAATGTTGAGAAGATACGATATAAGATGAATATTAATATGGCACTAAATGATGTTGGCAAAGGCCTTTTGGATATGGCATGTTACGATTTAATGGGAAAAATTACGGAACGACCAGTATATGATCTCATAGGAGGGAAAACTATAGATGAGATCCCACTCGCAGCTCTTATACCACTTGCTGATCCCATATTAATGAGGGGGATTGCTAGAAGCTATTACAAAAGAGGTTTTCGAACTTTTAGATTAAAGCTTGGAAATAGCATACAAGAAGATGTTGAAATTTGTGAAAAAATAAGACGGGTATTAGGTCCTAAAGTGCATTTGCGCGTTGATTATAACCAAGCATATACTAATCCTCATGAGGCAATTCGAGCCATCAAAGCAATTGAACCGTTTGGTATTGATTTTGCCGAACAACCAGTACGTAATAATGATTATCTTGGCCTAGCATATGTACAAAAGCGTGTGGATACCCCTTTGATGTCCCACGAGGATTTTTTTACATTGCGAGATTTTATTACATTAGTGGAGATGGGAGCTGTGGGGGTTCTCGGATTAAATTCCACACGCCCAGGAGGAGTCACAAACGCCCTAAGAGCTTTAAATTATGCTGAACAGCGAGGGCTTGGTGCTGTAATACATGATCAACCCCTTGGTATTTCTTCGGCCATGCACATCCATATAGCCGTTGCTAGATACCATTCCTTTACTTATGCCGCCGAACTTTTTGGCGACGAAATGATGGAAGACGATCTCATTACAATACCTTTGAATTACGAGGGAGGAACGGCTAAAATACCTGAGGGTCCAGGCTGGGGGATAGAACTTGACGAGAGAGCGTTAGAAAAATATGCTACAGCTAAGACTATAACATTAAAATAATTTTATAGAAAAACTAAGATATAGGCACTGAAATGAGTCAATTAGATAAAAAAGAAAACTTCGAATATGGCTCATCTACAAAAATTCATACATCTTACGCTCTCGGCAGTTTCTTCAATGATTTTATTATTACAGTCTTAAGTATGTGGGTTTTTAAATTTTATGAGACAGAAGTTTTCTTACCTATCACATTAATAACTTTAGCAGTTATTTTATATGGATTCTGGAATATGATTAATGATCCTATTGCTGGTCATATTTCTGATCAAAATATCCAATTCATGAAGAGCAAGGGCAAAAGATTTACCTGGTTCATTATAACTGCTGTCCCGTGTTCCTTACTTTTCTTCTTTATTTTCACACCTCCAGTAGGTAACGATATTATCATCTTCTTATGGCTATTAATAATCCTATGCGTTTTTGACATGTTGTTTTCGTTTATGACCATAAATTGGCAAGCGATTTTTCCTGACAAATTCCGTTCACAAAAAGAGCGCACTAAAGTAGGCGGAATTCAAATACTTTTCTCCCTATTTGGATTGACGTTGGGGATGATAATTCCATTGCTTATCATTACCACTGGATCCCCTGGAACTAATATAGACTCATATATTATCGCAGCTTTATTTATAACAATAATCAGTACCATCACTGTATTAATTATGATACCCGGAATGCACGAGGATAAAATTATGATAGATCGTACATTTATATCCGAGAAAAAAGCAGAACGTGAATCTTATGGTAAGATATTGAAATTTGCCATTAAACAAAAGAATTTCATGGCATATCTTTTTGCATATCTCGCACAAACAGTTGTTATGGTACTTTTACTTGCTTCTATCCCTTATTGGGCTCAATACATAACTGGGATTGATCCTATCGATGAAATTATTCTTTTATTAGTATTTCTCTTAGCAAGCGTGTGTTCAGCTCCAATCTGGATAAAAGTTGGTAGAAAATATGGTAATCGGATTGGATATATGTGTGGGACCGGAGGAACCGCTATTTTTTTAATAATTTCTATGTTTATTACAGACTTTTACGGAATAATGGTATGTATGGTTCTAATTGGGTTTTCAATGGGGGCGACATGGTCGCTGATATATCCTACTTTTTCAGATGTTATTGATGAAATTGTAGTTGAAACGGAAAAACGAGATGAGGGAGTTTATTACGGATTGAGAACTTTTTTCGGTCGTCTTTCCATTGTAATTCAGGCCTTAACATTCGGAATAATCCATCCTCTCACTCGCTTCAATCCAGAAGCCACTACTCAATCAATTCTAGCACAGTGGGGAATTCTTATTGGTATGTTTGCTGTGCCGGCCTTCTTTTATTTTATTGGATTTCTCTGTATGTGGAAGATATATGACCTTAAGCCCGAAAAAGTTCAAAATATTAAAAAAAAGTTAGGAGAACTAAATCTTTAATATTTCTTATCTATTTATTTATCAAATATAATGCTTCTGCTAATTCTTTAAAAGAATTTGCTACATTATTTCCAGTTAATGCTGAAGTTTCAAAATAGATAAGGCTGAGTTCTTTAGCAACCTTAGAAGCTTGTTCTGTAGTAACTACTCTTTCATTATGGAGATCAGATTTATTTCCTAAAATAAATCCAATTAGCTTTTCCCGAATATTTGTGTGTTTTTTTACGTCATTAAACCAGTTTTTGATACTATTAAAAGAAGCAGCATTAGTTAGATCAAATACCAATAGAACTCCTTTCGCACCCTGATAAAAAGCAGTTCTCATCACATCAAACTTCGATTGTCCAGCGAGGTCCCAAATTACTAGTTGAATATTAGAATTTTTAAAGCGTATGACTCTATCACTTACATGGACACCCAAAGTAGATATATATGTCCTTTTAAACGCATTTTCAGTGAATCTAAGGATAAGGCTGGTTTTACCTACCATGGGATCGCCACATACAATTATCTTAAATTGGTAATTTATTGCCTCCTCTTTTTTTATTATCTTTTCAGGAAAAGCTTCTGTATATTCTTTTGTACGTAAATCCTTCAAGATTGTTAAAACGTTTGTATGAAGGTGTTCGATTTCTTGATAAATTTTTTCTCTATTCGTTCCAAACTCCTCAAATTTAATAATTTTTTGGGCAAAATGATTAAATGTAGAGTCAAAATGTTCCATCCCTTTATAAAAAATAACATCATTGAATTCTTTAAACAATAGGGTAATTATAGTAAATTTTACGCCCCCTCGTTGAGTTTCATCTCTTATTTGGATATATTTAGTAATTCCCTTTAAATTCAAAGATGGAAATGGAAGCACTACTAATGATGCTGGAATATGTCCTTTATCGGCTGCGAGAAGAGTACTAGTTTTTATGCAGATATTCATTTTAATATCTTCAGGAATATTTGAAGGAATCCATAAAATAGGATTTGGTCCTAGAGTATCATCAATTTCACTATAAATAATCCCAGTAATTAAATTTTCTTCCATTTTTAAGTTTGTTTTTTTATTAATGATTATTTAAACTTGAGTTCTGATTCTTAATAACAATATTAACATAAAAAATTATCTAATACAGAAAATTTTATTGATATTTGTTAATGTATAAAAAATTATTTTTAATAAATAATATTAAATATAAAAAAATCTAAATTTTAAAACATAAAGAGATAATCTTTACATCCTTGAAAAGGTGTCTTATTATAGAACTGTCAGAATTATCTCCGTTTGATATCATTCAAGGAAGTTTTAGTTTAACTTTTGTCGTTATATCTATTATTTTGGGGATAATTATTATTTCAAAATATTTTAAAGTTAAAACGAGAGATTATATCTTGCTTGGAATTGGTATGATAGGCATGTCAAATCCTTGGCTACCCGATGCGATATCATTTCTTATGATTATTTTTCTAAATTCAAATTTATGGCCCGAAATAAGTTTTATTATTGGTTATGCATTCCTTCCTTTCGTTGTTCTATGTTGGTTAATGGCTTTTACAAATTTATATTATGAAGAAAAACAAAAAATAACTCTAATTATTTTTTCTATCCCATTTAGTATTCTGGAAATTTTCTTTTTTTATTTGCTCTTTACAGATTCAACACTAATTGGAACATTTGTAGGTCCATTCCAAATAAGATGGGCTTTATTTATGAACCTATTTTTGTTATGCCTTATTGCAATTGTAATTATAACGGGAATATTATTTACTTCGCAATCAATCAAGTCAGACAACCTTGAAGTAAAAATTAAAGGTAAGTTTTTATTTGTCGCATTTATTTCATTTACGATTGCAGCTATTATTGAATCCCTATTTCATTTAGACCCAGTTACAGTAGTTATAACGAGAAGCATTTTAATATCAAGTGCAATTGAATTTTACATTGGATTCATCTTGCCTAAATGGATAAGAAACTTTTTTCCATCTCTGTCCTCTAAAGAATAAACATAGAAAAATAAAATATCCTTCCCATTAATCTCAATATTAGTCTTTTATAGTTTCTAAGATTGAGATTATTCGGTAAATTGTTGTTCTCGAGGCGAACGGTATATTTGGATCTTGGCTGAGGTCGTCAACTAAATATAAAATATTGCTAGCCATTATACCAGGAGTATCTTTCCTTTCATTTATAATACTAATTCCTTGTTGAGCTATTCTTTTAATATTACGTGGTACTGACCGGTCGTTTATCATGCCATGAAGCAATGTTTCGACATTTTTAAAAGAGTTTTCAATTTCTTCACTAATTTTTTTTGCAGTCATCAAAAAGACACCAAATGCTTTGTTTTCAGCGAATAAAATTTAAAAACTTCTTGAAAAATTAAATTAAGAGGCTAATTTATTTTTTTTGATTTTACGAAAATATTAAAAAAATAGTTATTAATTATTGAATTATTATTATTTTTATTTAGTAAATTCCAAATTTACGAATACTTTTTTGTATCAAGGGAATTTCTTTCCCGAGTTCTTTTAGTTTATCGTTATATTTAGCGTAAAAATTTTTAAAATCTTGATTATCTCCTATATCTATATCTTTAACAAAATTAGAAGATATATTCTGAATTTCCTTAAAAATATTATCGAATTTTTCGCTATATTCAAGAAGTTTTGGATCTACTTTTTTTAGCTGTTTTCTTGCTAAATTATGTAGTTTTCCTCTTGGAACTCTCATTCTCTCAATCAAATCATCGCATTCATTTACTAGTTTATACGCATGTCCTTTATTTTCATCCTTTATTGCCTCAATAATCTCAGTCCTCCAAGTATTAATTCTCCCTCTAGCGTAAGTATCAAAATTCAATGAGATTGAATCAATTCCTTCTCGAACTAAAAATCTAAGAAATTCAGGGTCGTCTGAAGGTGCTTGACCACAAATACCTACCTTTTTACCATGTTCATGAGCTGTCTTAATTAAATGGGAAACAGATCTCCTTATTGACTCACTGTTTGTCTCGTAATTATATTGTTTCGCTAATGGAAGTAATTTTTCATTATCTCTTCCGCATCCATAAACTAATTGAGTCAAATCATTAGAACCTATGGAAAACCCATCAAAATAATTACAAAATTCATCAGCACAGATTATATTCGATGGGATTTCCGCCATCACATATAATTGAAGACCATCTTTTCCTCGTATCAATCCTTCACTCGCCATAATATCAATTATTGCTTTAGCTTCTTCAGGAGTACGGCAAAAAGGTATCATAGGGATAATGTTAATTAAACCCCATTCTCTAGCTTTTTTAATTGCTCTTAGCTCTAAAATAAATGCATTTTGAAAATCATCTGAAACATATCTAGAAGCTCCTCTGAAACCCAACATAGGATTATTCTCATCACCTTCGTAGATCCACCCACCAATTAAATTTGCGTATTCATTTGTTTTAAAATCTGAAAGTCGTACTACGCAAGGTGCAATATTACCGTCTGGTAACTCTTTCCAAACACCAGCAGCAATGGTCGCAATTCCTTCAGCTAATTTCTCAACATAAAATTCTTCTTTATTATCATAACCAACAGTTAATTCTTTTATATTATCTAGTGTTTTTTTTAATTTTCTAATTTCTTCGTTAAATGGATCTTTATAGTATAAATCGCTCTTTTTGATATTTTCAATCTTTTTTCTTTGTTCTAAAAGAATGTCATACCTCATGACCAATGCTTCAAAGTCAATTAATGCGTTTGGATGTATTTGAATCTCATCGTTTATAATAAATTCTAATCTTGCTAAGCCTGTACCATCGGGATACTTACCCGAAGATAATGCACCCTTAGGAATTCCTAAATTAACTAAAACTTGAGTTTTTGTTCTTGGAAGTTGAGCAAATTCTATCGTATCATAATCGTATTCCACAGCTTTGAGCCATATCCTTGGCTCACCTTCGCTACAATCGATCGTGACGTTTTCAAGACCATCGCGCTGCTTTTCTTTCATAATTTGAATTAGATTATCAGCGCCTACAATAGCAGCAATACTTAATTCTCTCGAAACAATCGCAGCATGACAAGTTGGACCTCCTCTTTCAGTTATAACTCCTCCCAAATTCTGCATATATGATGTCCAATCAGGATTAGTCTCTTCTGTAATCAAAACATCTCCTTCTCTTAATAAATGAGCGTCGTCAATAGTCTCAATTACCTTAGCCTTTCCATAACCTATACGTCTACCGATTGCCGTTCCTGAATTTTCTACCAATAATCCTTCCTCTATTAATTTGTCAGTATTTTCTAGTAAATAAAAAATTTCTTCAGTATCTCCTTTTTGAGAGTGAACTGTTTCAGGTCGTGCTTGAACAATATAAACTTTATTATTATTGCCCAATGCCCATTCAATATCCATTGGTATACCATAATGTTGTCGTATTTTAATAGCGTTTTCAGCAAGGATTAAAGCTTGCTCATCAGTCAAACAAAATTCATTTTGTTTTTCTTCCGGTACTGGAACTGTTATTGTACCCAACTTTTTTTCAGGATCAAAAATCATCATTTTTTCTTTCTTCACTAATTCAACACGGATAATTCTTAATTCAGGCGCGTGTTTAAAAACAATAAATTCATCTCCTTTTTCAACACCCTGAACAATTAATTCTCCAAGTCCCCATGTTCCTCGAATTACTACTACACTATTGTTGCCACTATCTGGATCTTCAGTAAACATTACTCCTGAAGCTTTTACACCACCTAAACCACCAGCCATCTCCTGTACTCCAACACTTAATTTGACAGCAAAGTGATCGAATCCTGCTCTTTCTCGATACATCGTAGCTCTTGTAGTAAAAACGGAAGCCATATCCTTTAAAACATATTCCAATATTTCATTTTCTCCTTTTATATTTAAATGGGTGTCCTGTTGGCCTGCAAAAGAAGCATCGGGTAAATCTTCTGCTGTCGCTGAACTTCTGATGGCAAAAGTTGATTCTTCTCCAATTTTCTCAATTAATTTAGAATAAGCATCTAAAATCTCTTCCGCTAAACTATCAGGAATTTTTGCCTGTTCAATAATATAACGAATGTTCGCACAAATTTTATCGAGTGTTTCAATTGATTTAAGATCTTCTTTTTGTAATTCTGCAGAGATTCTACCAATATCCCCAGAAATTAATTCTCTTAATGTACTTTCCTTTCCTTTAATAGTAAATTTATTAGAATCTAATACATAATCGAAAGCCTCAGCTGTCACAGCAAATCCTAAAGGCACAGGAATACCAAAGCTTAACAGCTCGCCTAGTGAAGAATTCTTTCCCCCCACTAGTCCAACGTCTGAGTTTCTTAATTCTTCAAAAAATTTGATATATTGGTAGCTTCTATCACTCATTACAATTCAATAATGAGTTTTATTTTAATTTAAAATTTTTCATTCTATAATTTATTCATTAAAAGTTATTAAGAAAAATAAGTATTACTTTAAACGATTTTTTATTTTTAATTAAATTTTTTAATTAAATTTTTTTCAGATACATTTAAATATTTTTGAGATTCTATAATTTTATCAATAAACTAATCTTTATTATAAAAGAGGTGGAATATATGGGAGATTGGTATGAAGAATGGTACGGAAAATTCATCATCTTTGGTATTGCGTTATTAATTGGCGGTTTAATATTTTTGTTTGTTGTTTACCCCGCTTTTTTCTCTAATGTAGCCATTTTATGGTGGATAGATATAATAGGGCTTATTGGAGCCGCAGCCTTAGTTATAATTGGAATTATTGGGGCAATAGCAGATTAGCCAAATAAAGCACCGTTTAAATAATTTTTACTTATTTTTTTTAAACTTTCATAGTCCATTTATAATTTCCATTTTAAATAAGAAATATTAACTTTTAAAATCGGGCAATCTTAATTATATTACAAAAAAACAAAAAAAATGAGAAATCAAAAAAATGTCGACAGATTACGCGACTATAATTGAAAATTTAAAACAGTTAGAACCAGATATAGAGGACGTAGCGATTATTGAAGAAAGGGATAAAGTTGTATATTCAACTCAAAATTGGAAAATCAGTGAAGATATCAGTAAAATTGTATCGCTTTGGGAATCTTTGTATGGGCAGTCCCTTACATTGTCCGGTAAGAAATTTTCAATTCTACAAATTACTCCAGAAAGACTAGTCGCAACCTCGATACAAGAAGGCCATATTGTGGGAGCAAAAGATGAAGATCGAAAAATTCTTGCAAGTGTAAGGCCTGAAGGCAACATGTTTACTGCTTATATGGCAACAGCAAGAGCATTAAAACTAATGAGCTCTAAAAAGCCTTATTTGGCACCAGACACACAGTTAGGAACTACATCTATTCCGAGTTATTGGGATACACCAAAATTAAGAGAAGAACTAATGAGAGGCGTTATAGATTTCTTTAAACAGGGTGCTAAGCTAGAAAAACCAGATGAATCATATATAAAACGTAGAGAAAAAGAAAGAAAGAAAAGAATGGAAGAACTAGAGAAGGTATTGGAAGCATTGGAAATAAAAGAGGAAGATAGATATGTCAATATAATCATAAAAACAGAATTTAAAACCGATTATATATATGACGATTTTCAGTTATTGAAAGTTAAGCATGAAATAGAGAATTTAATTAATAAACAGTTCCAAATTCATGAACCATTCAAAGTGAAAATTATAAAAAAAATATAATAATATTTCTAACTTACTTCAATTCTTTTTCAAAAACATCAAAATCGGATGATGTATATAAGCAGAAAATAACTTCTTCAATTTGAGTATCTCTCTTTAAATATTCTTTAACTGTAGATATCATCATTTTTGCACATCTATCAATTGGATATCCAAAAATTCCTGTTGAAATTGCTGGAAATGCTATTGTTTTCAATTTATACTCGTCCATTAATTTCAGACTGTTCAGTGTTGCATTTTTCAATTTTTCGTCCTCACTGCCCTCCCCCATTCTAGGACCAACTGCGTGAATCACATGTTTTGCTTTCAAATTACCACCCGTGGTAATCACAGCTCCACCGACAAAAATTCCACCAATTTTATTACATTCTTCTTGTATTGATGGACCTCCTTTTCGTCGAATTGCTCCAGCAACACCACCACCCATAATTAATTGTGCGTTAGCAGCATTAACTATTACATCTGTATCTAATTCAGTAATATCACCTTGATCTAATCTGATTTTTGAATTTTTCACTTTTAATTCTTTCATAATGAAAATCAACCTATTCTTAAAGGTAATTTGTTATTTAAAATCATTAATACTAATAACTAAAAAATAGGAAAACAATATTATTATTCTTGTTGGGCTTGCTCTTGGTTTTTTTTAAAAATTTCGTCAAGTTTTGCTTTATCTTCGTCGCTCATTTTGCTCATTGCTTCGACCTGTTGCCTCATCAGAACCTTCATAAAGTTGCTGGAAATTATTTGATTTAGCACTGGTAGAGCAATCCTCATGCGAGTGAGTTCATAATTCATTGATTTTGCTGTTTCCCTCATTTCTTTCAGTTCTTCCTTCGTCATACCTTCTTCCCCAATTCCTGGACAGTCTACATCAACAACACTAAAATTTTTACCGTCAAACTCGAGTGGATATGTACGGCAGCTTAATGGACGATTTTCATAAACTAAACATGTTTTTTGATCCTTATTATATAAGGGACATTTCTCTTCTAATAACTCCTCTATAGGAGTTTCGCTAAATGTGTTAGGTGCCGTTTTTTCAGAATCTTCTTTCGGTGGAGCTAAAGGCTTTAAAATTAAATCAGTTAAACCATCAGGTTTAGTATAAACATCTAAGTAAGATAAAAAATTTGCGACTACTCCGTTTTTAGCCCATAATTCTAAATCCCACATAGTAATAGGTATTGGCCCCCGAGCTAGACAACATTTATCGCATCTAGTGCATTTAAACGTGAATTTAGCTTTTTGTTTTTCTTCAGTTGTTTCTTTATCCTCCTCTTTTTCTTTTACTTCTTCACTACCCTCTGCTTTTTGTTCTTCTTCATTGTTATCAGACATATTAAACTTACCTTTTTAGATTCCAATTCTAATGACTTATGCATTAACTATTGAAAAATTAGAATTTAACCTATAAAAAAAATTTTATCCTTTATTTGCAAAACAAAGATATCTATTAGTATAAAATATTTATAAATTGCTATAAAATAAAAAAAAAAAGTTAATTTTATAAGATTTTAATCTAAATTTCTCATTAACGAACGAGACCCATTTCTTTGACTTGTTTCATTATTTCCTTTTTCTTCTCGCCTTCTAATTCGTAGAATTTATAAAATATAAAACACATCACTAACATTACAAGCGCCGGAATCAAACCAGCAAGAATGCGAACACCCCATATAGCTGCTTCGGGCTGTGAAGTACCAAATTCAGCATTTGGGTTATATGCCGTAATAATGAATACCAATGAAAACACAATACCTTGGACTATATAAGCAATACGGAAGAAAAATGTCCTAATTCCTTGAAGTGTTCCATCTTGCCGTCTTCCCAAATAAATAGAGACTTCATCACAAGTGTCAGATGCAACAGGCATAAGCATGACCGTATAGCCAGCGTACGGTATACCTCCTATAAATCTAAATATTATCCATAGCACTAACCCAATTTCACCTGGTGGTATAATTAAGAGGGGTAGGTATAAAAGACCTGCTAAGAATAAACCTACATAGTAAGTTCTCTTGAACCCGTGTTTCCTAGCATAATTGTACCAAAAGGGTATTGATAATATTAAACCTGCTAACCCTGCCAAACTAACAAGCGCCATCCATGGTGAATAAGGCATTTTCAAGACATCCCTCATATAAAAGATATCGGACATATACTGAAATGTTTGTGCTGTTATGACAGCGGTGTAGCCGATGAGGCTTATAAGGAAGTTTTTTCGTTTAAGCGCAGTTTTCATCACGTTGAAGAAGCCTCTTTTTTCGGTGGTTTCAAAACCCCGAATGAGCATCTCCTTTAACTCTTTTGACTCTTTTATTCCGAGATAAACAAATATATTTAAAATCAATAGAATCACAGTCACGACTAACGCAGATAAAACGAATGTCTCTGGTCTTCCGTATGTAATAATAGTATCCGGTACCAATCTTGTAAAAATAACTCCAAAAGCTGCTATAGTCACAATTATTGCAAATCCTTTTCTTCGTTCATACTCTGAGGGAAATTGGTTAGTAAATCCCCCATATATATGGTCATTGTAAATTGAAAAACATGAATCGAAAACAAATGTCGTAAATAGCAACCAGAAAAAGAGAAGCCAAACTCCACCTCCGACAGGTGGTATCCAGATAAGGAAATAAAATATTAAAAATGGGATACTAGACATAACGACCCAAGGTGCCCGGAATCCCCACCTTCGCGACCATTTCATAGGCCTATCAGTCAGGTAGCCTAAAAGAGGATCGTTGAACATATTCCATATCGCAAATATTGTCATTGCAAGACCAGCTAGGAAGAAAGGTAAACCAAGCTCAACAGTATAATAGTAGTAAAGAACAGCAAGACCAGCTACTAAGAAATAATTGATTATAAGATAGCCAAAACCATAGGAATACATTTTTTTAGTGGATGCTATTGCCCATTCATCCGCTAATTCTTCTTTTGTAGCCATATTAATCTCCTTAAGTTTATTTTTGATTTTTATAATTTGTTGATTTCAGTTTTATTTAGATTGACTTTAGTTAAATTAACTATAATAATCAAGATCTATTTAAAGATTATTAATAAATACTCAATTGTATAACTTACGCGACCTTCGACATTAGAGTATAAATAACATAAAAAATTATATTAACATTAATAATTATCTATTAAGGAATAAAATCGAAAAAAGATTATTTCCATTTATTATAAAGAAAAACAAAAATGTCTAATAGTAAAATAATAAAATAGGTATACATTTTTTATAAAAAAGTTCATATATTGATTAAAATGTCAGAAGAAAAACCTATTAAACCAAAACTAAGAGGATTTGCAAGAACTATAGGTAAATCTATAGATTCGGTAAAAGACACGGGAGAGTGCAAATTTTTGATTAAAGGTGTAAAAACTCGTGTCCTTTTTAATTGTTTAGATGGAAAATGGGCTGCGTTAGTTACAATTAAAGACGGCAATATAACTGTTGAAGGAATAAAAAATACGCCTAAAGAAAACTTGAGTAGAAAAAAGCTCTATTGGTGGGGCTACTTTGAAGCGAAACTCGAAGATTTTTTAAGTGCTGGTGGCTGGAAAACCGGAAAATGGATCAGAAAAATGGTTGGAGGGAAAGTAAAAGGAGCTTCACAAATAGCAATTATTGCCGAAATTTTAGCATTAGCTAGAGAAAAAAATGCCCCTCCTCAGCCTAAAAAAGAAGAATAGAAATACTTCTTGATTAGCATTATTCATTAAAATCATTACACTATAATTTTTTACGTACTTCGCCAATATTTTAATGTAATTTCATTATTTAAAAATACTTAAAAATTATTATGATAAAAAATGATAAATTGAAAAATTTATGATGATCTATAATCATGACTTTTGAAAATGATTTTAAAATTATTAAAAATCTTACTGAGATCCAGAGTTGTAGTGGAAACGAAAGCAGAATCAGGGAATATATAAAAGAAACAATTGCATCCTATTGCGACAAGATTGAAACTGATGTTCTAGGAAATCTTTTTTGCTTTATTAACGGTAAAGCAAAAGCAGAAGAAGATAAACTAAAAATCATGCTAGACGCCCATATGGACGAGATTGGTTTAATGGTCAGATTCATCGATAAGAATGGATTTATAAGATTTTCTCAAATTGGAGGTCAAAATCCAAGAATCCTTCCCGGACAAGAAATTACGATTCATTCTAGTTCTGGGGAAGAAATCATTGGAGTAATTGGAGAAAAACCTATTCATCTTCTTAAAGAAGAAGAGAAAAAGAAACCTAGTAAATTAGAAGATTTGTTTATTGATGCAGGATTTTCAAGTGCTGAAGAGGCGAAAAAATATATCTCCGTGGGGGATTATATTATTTTTAAACAAGAAGCAACACCATTTATAGGAAATAAAAGAATTTTTTCTAAAAGTTTCGACGATAGAGCCGGTTGTTTTGTTCTAATAAAACTTATTATAGAACTTTCCCAAATAAAAGAAACTTTAGATAAAGATTTAATATTTTTGTTTGCTTCTCAAGAAGAAATTGGCGTGAGAGGGGCAACTGTTGGAGCATATAAAATTACTCCAGATATCGGATTAACGGTCGAAGTAACCCATGCAATTGATTTTCCTGGCATAAGCAAAGACAAATATTATGAATGCAAATTAGGTTCTGGAGCATCAATATCAACCGGTCCTAATTTATATCCAAAATTGACAAAAATCCTAATTGAAACTGCTAAGGAAGAAAATATACCCTATGTATTAGAAGCAGAACCCCGTCCTACTCCCACGAATGCTAGAGCAATTCAAATGACGAAATCCGGTATACCATGCACATTAGTTGCGATACCATTGCGGTATATGCATACAAACGTAGCTACAATTGAATATCAAGACATAATACATACCAAAAATTTAATTAAAGCGTTTTTACTTAGAAATTTGAAATCTGCAATAAAATTATAATTTTCTCCTAAATACCTTTTTTAGTTATTAAGAATTTTCTTTTACATCATAAATTTGAGTAAATATTAATATGGAGCAAATAAACAAAAGGAAAATCACATTATGGATACTTCTATCAATTAATTTGCTGATCGCTTTCTTTATTGGTTTAATTTTTTTCGCAATAGATATAACAATTGGTATTATGATGGGATTTAGCATAATTCTAGCCTTAATAATTCTCAATTACTTTATATTAAAACTTCTAAAGTTAGAGTCTATTCAACAAATCAAAAAAAAGAAATTTTCAATATGGCTAATGCTAGCATTAAATTTATTATTTTCGTTTATAATCGGGGCAACAATACCTTTAATGGAAATAAAAATGTGGATTAGATATAATATGGCTTTTGTTATGTTACCATTATTGATAATTCTCAATTATATTATCGTGGATCGGTTTCACTATTATATTAAACACGCTATCAGTGTAGAAAACAGTAGAGATGAGGAAACTGCCAAAATTGAAGATAAAAAGGGAAAAAAGGATCTTCCAGAAATAGAATTTGAAGGAAAAAAATTTATTTTTTCTGTTCGATCGATTGTGATATTAGCAGTTGGTGCTCCTGTGTTATCATATCTAATTTATTTATTTTTTGATACCCATGCAAATTATTGGCTACATGAAATAGTCGTAAAACAGACTGTTTTCTTTCTAAATTTTTTGGGAGTAAATGCTAAAGCGGTCTATTCTCCTGTAGGAAAATATTATTGGAGTTTTGATATTCCTGATAGAGGAAAGATCTATTTTGAAACATTCTGCACTGGGATTCAAGCTATCTGCGTTTTCGCTGGAATCATCATTTGCACTCCTCATAGTCAAGATCGTAAAACAAAAGAAGATATAATCTGGAGAAAAACTAAGTCTATTATTATTTCATCAATAATATTTTATGTTGTGAATATTATTCGTATGGTTATACAACTATATTTATTTTGGATTGGTTATGCTTGGATAGATATCCATTATTCAATAAGCGCAGCTAGCTCATTTATTGCTGCGATTATTGTGCTGTTAATGCACAGATGGATTCCTGAGTTTATTATTTCAATAATTTATGCTGGGACATTAATAAGTAAGAAAATAAAGGCAAAAAAAGAGAGAAGATTAGATAAAGAGAATTAAAGATTAAATCCAATAGAAAATTATAATTTTTTGAAATATATCAAGAAGAGATTGATTCAAATTGTTAGAGTTTAAGAAAAAACAAAGAGTTGTTGAAATAGAAAATGTGAAAATTGGTGGGCAACCAGGTGAAAATCCCATCGTTTTAATTGGTTCTGTCTTCTATAAGAATCATAAAGCACTTTTAAATGAAAAAACCGGAGAAATTGATAAAAAATTAGTTGAAGAAGAAATTAATGAATTTTTAATGATTATTGATGAGACAAATATGCAAGGCATTATTGATGTTGTCGGTGCCAATGAAGATGCATTGGTTAAAGAATGTCAATTCATTGCTGATATTACTGACTGTCCTTTTTTAGTAGATGGATTAAATGATTTAATAAGAATACCTGCTATGGAAGATTTAAGCGAGATTGGATTACTTAATAGGGCAATATTAAATAGTATTGATAATAATACAAAAAATGAAAGTCTGGAAAAATTTAAAGAAATAAAAGTTAAGAATGCAGTCCTTTTAACTTTTGGAACTAGATATATCTTTCCTCATCAAAAATTACATTTATTGCAAGAAAAATTGTTGGTAAGTGCTGAAAAAGCTGACATTAAAAATATAATTGTCGACACTGCTGTTTTAGACTTACCGTCTGTGGCAATAAACGTAGAAACAACTCGCTTAATAAAAGAGGAGTTAGGATTACCAACTGGTTTTGCTCCTGCCAACGCAATATATGGATGGGAATATGTTAAAAAATATGAAGAATCCTCGAGATGTGGAGCAATTGCATCGATTATGACTTATTGTGCTGATGCTGGAAGTGATTTTATATTATTTGGGGGTGTTAAAAATGCTAAATGTGTCGTTCCTTCAATAGCATTAATTTCGGGAATAAATGCATATTACAGGAAGCGAGTTTTGAGGAAACCTATATCAGATCAAACTCCATTTAAGAAAATCTTCTAAACTTTTTAAGATATATATCTTAAAAGCAAATCACTAGTGCGATACAAAAAATCAGGTATTAATTCATTTATTCTTTCTTTCTTGCCTTCTTCATCCATTAAAAACAAAATAAACATATCAAAATCTGCGATTTGTGTTTTTTTTAAGAGAATTACAGAATTAGCAATCTTAAAAATAGCCTCTTCTTTTTGCAACGCTTTAAATTTTGAAAATATTTTATATAACATAGCAAATTGAGGTGCAGTTATCTCAAAAATATTGCGTAAATTATCATCATTACTTAATTCTTCTTTTTTCGGAATATCTGTTATTATCAATGCTTCAGGACTGTAATAATCAGCCAGAACTAATCCCTCATTATTTAATAAAAGCGATAAATAAATTCCTGTACGAGTAGAGAAATTTTTCAGATTAAGATTAATTAATTCTTTATTAGGGCTAAGTTTGGAGATCCCCGAAGAGAAAGCCCGAAGTATACTAAAAATTGAAAAGATACTCGTAACAAATATTTCTGGAACAGTTTCAGGAACGATTTTTGACAATCGAGATTGAAGATAATTTATATTTTCTATAATTTCTTTAGATTTTAAAATATCTGGATCTCCTTTTGAAAATATGTAAACTATTGGTGGATTCTGATTAAATCGTTTTAATTGTATTAATATATTTTGAAGGTATTCTAGGCTTTCTTCAAATCCACTTTTATTTTTAACATCTATAAAGTAAAAAAGTAAATCCGCGTCATAAAGATAAATTTCCGCTTTATTAAGATATTTTTCCCTCAGTCCTGATTGCCCTCCTAAATCCCAGATAAAGATCGATGAACCTAACGCTTCTATTGATTTTATTTCTGCTCCCGCAGTAGGACTAAGCCCGATGAGCTTTGAAAATTTTTTAGTCACAGAATATAGGAAGGAGGTTTTACCACTATTTTCCGTGCCTAAGAGGAGAAGCTTGGTTTTAGTTTTACTAGTGATTGACGAATAAGGTTTCTTCTCAATTTCAATAAGCCTTTGCAGTAGATCACAAAAAATAGGTTCCATTTCGTGAATTTGCTTGTAGCCATACTCGATTTCTGAATCAAATTTATAGAAAAAACTGATGATTAGAGATTTAAGCCTATCTAAATTATTATATAGGAATGACCTCTGATTTTCATGAACCAAAATTGAAAAAGCAGAAATAATTGGTTTCTCTAAAAAATTTGCTTCAATAAAATGATAAAATGTAAGAGAAGTGAGCCGAAAATCTGGATAAGGTATGATACCGAAGTAAGGAAAATTTAGGTAATCAGTTTTATAATCTTTATAAGTTAAATCACTAATTATCATGCTTAGATTCTTAATTGAGATTTGGATATAATCCCGATGTGTTAATTTAATTATATTTTCTTTTTTTAATGCTTTGGCTTCGTCCTCATCTACGGGGGCTGGGAATTGATAGATTGCGGTTGGTCCGTAGATGTCTTGAGCGCTGAATACGAGCCCCTTTATTACAACTGAAGTTTCAAGTAATTTTTCCATTAATCCTTTGACTCAATGTAATTTAATTGTATAATTTCTACTATATTATATTACTTTTTAGGTAAATTAATGAATAATAGCTTTTATATTAAAAATATATATGTTAAAGTTTATCGCAGAAAGTATTAGGAATAATAAAAATATTATTGAGAAAATCGAAATTAGTCCTATAATTCAATATATAGATAAAAACACATTTAAAAGCGCTAGAATTTGTTTCGATATCGGCGAAGATTCAGCAGCAATAAAGAATGATGATAAATATATACTAATCACTACAGACCGAATAAAAACCGACTTCATCGAGAATTTTCCTTTTGGAGCGGGTTTTAGCTCAATTTTAGTTAGTGTTGATGATATTTATGCATGTGGAGGCATCCCAATTGCTGCCACTATAATTATATCTGTGAGAGATGTTAATACATGCAATAATATCTTAGAAGGTATCTGTGAAGCTTCTAAAAAGTTTCAAGTACCAATAATTAGAGGTCATACTAATTCACGCAGTCCAAGCTATGAGCTTAGCTCCACAATGATCGGAGAGATTAAAAAAGAGGATTATATTTCTGCTGGGAATGCTCAAGTTGATGATAACATAATTTTAGCGGTTGATTTTGACGGAAGAATCGCTAAAGCTAGTAAATTATATTTCGATACAACTACTTTTAAGAGTTCTGAAGAAGTAATTGAAAAAAGAAAAGCTATGAATATCATAGCTGAAAAGCACCTTGCTAATTCTTCAAAAGATGTATCCAATGGAGGAATTTTTGGTACTATGCTTCAATTAACAAAATATTCTAATGTTGGAGCAAATGTAAATGTAAATAAAATTATTATTCCTCCCGTGTTATCTGAGCTTAATTATACTTTAGAAATGTATATCAAAATGTATTTAACCACATCTTTTATTTTAACAGCTCCTAATGAAAATTGTAACGAAATTATTAATATTTTCAAAAATCACGGAATAGAAGCGAATGTAATAGGAAAAATTATTAAGCAAAAAAATCTAAAAATAAATGATAGTAAAGAAACCATAGATGTTATTAAATTTTAATAGGTTTATGAGAGATGATAAGCTTAGAAGTACGATTACCTGACCATCCAGGAACATTAATCCAGTTGATTGAACCGATTTCAAATAATGGAGGTAATATCTATTCTATCCTCCACTACCACGATAAAAAAATAAATAATATGATTCCTGTGGAAGTTACTTTTGAGTTAAGTGAAGAAATCAGAGAGAGAAGTCTAGAAAATATACAAAATGAACTTAGTGAAAAGAATATACCAATTGATAATATTACTCTTGGCGCTAAACAAACCAGCTTGATTATCTTATTAAGCGGGCACGTCTTCGATACAGATGTATTGGATACTATAAAAAGATTAGCCGTTAAAGGTGTTAAAACTTTGGAATTACAAGCAAAATTTACTGAACTTGAGGAAATTAGTAATGTTAAATTGAAATTAGAAATTCCAGAATCTATAACTGAAAAAGAATTGATTAAAGAACTGAATAAAATATGTGAAGAAAAAGATTTGTCTTTAATCAGAGGTTAAGAGATTAAAGAGAAATATTTTTAAAAGAATTATGCCGAAAAAGAGTAAAATTCCTGATGGAAAAATTAAATGTCCTGAATGTAATCAAATAATTGATGAGGGCTTAACATTTTGTCCAGAATGCGGTAAAAGAATTCCCGAATATTTTCGATTTAATCCAGATTCAACAGTCGGAAACTTATAAAAACTATATATTTATAGATAGTAATCCTTTTAATCTAGATTCTAATCTCAATTTTCTATTAAAGTTTTATAGTATTATAAATTTTTATGTAATATTCTAATTTATTTTATATATAAAATGGATGTAAATATTGGTTTAATTGGAAAAGGTCATGTTGGGACTAGTTTTCTCCAGTTATTAAAAGAGAAAAAAAGCATTCTCAAGGATAAATTTAATATTAACTTAGATATTGTTGCTATTTTCGAATATGATGGTGCATTAATAAATGAAGAAGGAATCAATCTAGAAGAGCTTCTAGGTAAAGGAGAAAACTTTAGAGAGCTTCGATTTTGGAACAAAGATGTTGCTCCTTCCGCAGATTTATTTAATAAGTTGGATTTAAATATCTGTGTTGAAGCAACTCCTACAAACCCTAAAACAGGAGAACCTGCGTTATCACATATTATTAAGGCTTTAAACAATGGAATCAGTGTAGTTTCTTCAAATAAGGGACCATTTTATTTACAATATAAAAAAATTAAAGATTTAGCGAAAAAAAATAATTGCTTCATCAAATATGAAGCTTCAGTTGCGAGTGTCGTTCCCGCGCTGTCAGTGGCGGAATGCCTTATCGGAAATCAAATTATTCGTATTAAAGCGATATTAAATGGAACGTGTAATTATATCCTAAGCCGAATGACTGCTGAAGGGATACCTTTTTCCACAGCTTTAAAAGAAGCTCAAGAATTAGGAATCGCAGAAGCTGATCCAACTCTCGACATTGAGGGATTCGATGCTGCTGGAAAATTGGTCATATTAGCGAATGAATTGCTTGGATGGACAAAAACAGTTAAAGATGTTAAAATTAAAGGAATTACAAAAGTAACACCGCAAGCAATAGAGTTAGCAAAAGCAGATAGACTATCAATTAAACATTTAGCTATAGTTGAGGACGACGAATTAATCGTGGAGCCGCGGTTAATCGAAAGAGATTCGCCATTGAATATAAGTGGAACATTAAATGTAATTGAATTAACGACAAAATATGCGGGACCTATAGTTTTAATAGGACGGGGTGCTGGTGGATTTGAAGCTGCATCTGCAATATTAAACGATGTAATTGATATTGTGAAAAAAACCAGCCACAGAGAATAATTTCGAATTGATTTTTAATTATTAAAAATAATTATAGCGTTATTTAAAATCAAGAGGATCCAAGAGAGTGAAATTTGATTTTAAAAAAGAATATAAAGGTATTATCTCTGTTATTGGTGCGAGTGAAATAGATAAAGAAACTGAAAAGTTAACTGTTGAACTTGGAAGATTACTTGCGAAAAATGACTATGTTATTTCCTGTGGTGGACTCTCTGGAGTTATGGAAGCTGTGTGTAAAGGGGCTAAAGAAGAGAATGGTTTGACAATCGGAATCATTCCACATGAAGATAAAACAGCAGCAAATAAGTATGTAGATATAGTAATTCCAGTTCCATTCTCACAAGCTAGGAATGTTGTCGTTGTACTTAGTGGCGATGCGTGCGTGGCAATTGCGGGTAAAGCTGGAACGTTGTCAGAGATTTGTTTTGCTTGGATTTACGAAAAACCAATTATTGCTTTATCAAGCGTTGAAGGGTGGTCTTCGAAAATTGCAAATCAAAGAATTGATGATAGAAGAAGTGATGTAATTCATGGAGTTAAAACGCCTCAAGAGGCAATTGATAAAATTAATGAATTATTAAAAGGATTTTAATGACTAAAGAAATATAGTTAATATGGTTGTTATCAGTGGAGGAGATGGGTCCTCTTTTAAAAAAGCGATAATTATATCTGATTGTAATAATACCGAAGGAATTAAGCAAGAATATATCGAAGTAAGAAAAAGATTTGGAAATTGCGAATTAATTCGTCAAAGCTTGCTCGAGCATAACAATAAATTATACGATAAATTAGAATTAAAATTAGAAGATGGTCGGGAAATTGAGCTTTATTTTGAGATTACTAAATTTTTTGGAAAAGGTTTTGAGTTTTAATTGACTAATTATAGTAGAAAGAATTAAACAATTATAGAAGTGTTATGAATGAACAAAGTATAAAATATCACTCAACTAATTATAGTACTCCAAATGCAGACTTTAAGACGGCAATTATCAATGGGTTAGCCTTCGATAAAGGTCTTTACATGTTAAATGAAATACCTAAATTGGATCAAGATCAAATATTTTCTTTTAAAAATTTGGAACTAAACGAAATCGGATTTATTGTATTATCACAAATTATTGGGAAGTTTATTCCAGAAAATGATCTTAAAAAAATTATATCAAGTGCTCTGAACTTTAAGGTTCCAGTTGAAAAAATAGAAAAAAACGATTATATATGTTATTTAGATCAAGGACCTACATGTAGTTTTAAAGATATAGGAGCAAGAACATTGGCAAGAATAATGGAATACTTCTTAGCTCAAGAAAAAAAAAATGTCTTAATTTTAACAGCAACCTCTGGAGATACTGGTGGAGCTGTCGCTCAAGCTATGTACGAAATGTCAAGAATTAAAGTTGTTGTACTTTTTCCTAAAGATGAGATTAGTGATCTTCAGAAGAAACAGATGACAACGCTAGGAAAAAATGTAAATGCCATAGGAATAAATGGAAAATTTGACGACTGCCAAAAGTTAGTAAAAACTGCTTTTGCTGACCCAGATTTAAAATATCTTAACTTGTCTTCAGCAAATTCAATAAATATCGGTAGATTATTGCCTCAGTCACTTTATTATTTCTGGAGCTATTCGCAAATTGTGGAGGAACAAGGTGAAGAAGTCATTTTTTCAGTTCCTTCGGGAAATTTTGGAAATTTAATGGGAGGTTTAATAGCATTTAAAATGGGGCTTCCCGTAAGAAAATTCATATCAGCAGTTAACGAGAATGACGAATTTCCAAAATATCTAAAGACAGGAATTTACAAAAAAGTTGAACCTTCTAAAAAATGTATTTCAAATGCTATGAATGTTGGCCATCCATCAAATTTGGCAAGACTAATTGATTTATATGGAGGCATGATTGATGAAAATGGAATTATGCATAAAGATCCAAATCTGAAAGAGATTAAAAAAAATATTTGTTCTTATTCTATAAATGACGATCTTACCAGAGAGACAATCCTGAGTTTCTATAAAAATTATAAAAAAATTATTGAACCACATGGGGCAGTTGGGTGGGCAGCGCTCCAAATCTATCGCACTACATATCCACAAGATAATAAATATAAATCTATTACATTAGAAACTGCTGATCCAGCTAAATTTCCAGATGAGATAATTTCGTTAATCAACACTTCTCCCAAAATGCCGATATCTCTAAAAAATATTCAAAATAGAAACGAATACCCGAATCCAGTTGAAATTAACGAGTATAAGGATTTCAAAGATTTTTTAATTCAAAAGTTCTAGTAGGGGCGACATACAAAGATTTAAAAAATCTCAAAAATTAAAATGGTTATTCAAGGTATATAGAATATTTAAATTAAAATGGCATATTCAAGTTATATTGAATATTTAAAAGAAGAAAGCACCGAAATTCAGAAAATTCTTTTTACAGGCTTAGATAATGCTGGAAAAACCTCAATTATATTAGCACTTCAGAGAGAGTTTTCAAAAATTGCTAATATTGAACCTTCTCGAGGAGCTCAACGGAGAATCTTTAAATATCTTGGTCGTAACATTGCTGAATGGGATCTCGGAGGGCAAATCTCCTATCGGATTTCTTATTTAAAAAATCCAGGTAAATACTTCGACAATACCGAAATTGCCATCTATGTCATAGATGCCCAACATAAAGATCGGATTCCAGAATCTTTATCTTATTTAAAGGATGTTGTAATACAATTTAATTCCCTCGAAATTGAACCGCCTATTTATATCTTTTTTCATAAAGTTGATCCGACTTTAATTCCTGATGATGATTTAGATAATTTCTTATTAAGTTTACAGGTAAAAATAAAAGAATTACTTGATTATAAAAAATTATTCTTCCATAGAACATCCATCTACGATTTATCATCGATTATGACTGTGATTTCTGAGATCTTTTTAAAATTATACCCTAAGGCAAATTTGATTCAAAAAACTATGGAAGATTTTGCTATTAAATCTAAGGCAGATGGTATAGAACTCATCGACGATAATTCGTTAATAGTCGGCAGCTACTACAAGAACAATGTTACAAAAGATATTTTAAACCAATCTACAGCACATTTCTTAAGTCTAAACGAGAGTTTCCAATATTCTGAAGTTTCAGCAGTAAATCCAGAAGAAAAGATGATAATTCATCGGTATGGACGATATTTTCTATTTACTCGGTTTGAAGTAGGTAGAGACGGTCCTTCCTATTATATATTAGTAATTAGAGAAGATCCTGAGATTAATAATGAAGAATATCTTACATTTGTAAAATTATTAAGAGAAATCTTAAATAAAGGATAGATCTCTATCGCTTCTTTTTTATCTCTTATTCCTTAATTATTTAATAAACGAACATTAATAAAATCGAATTTTTATTTATAAAATAACAAAAGAATGAATTATATCTAAATAATAATATCTCAGAGGGAAAAACCATTATAATTTGTTCCAACTGTGGCGCAACCAACAACGAATCAAATGGGCGTTTTTGCAGAAAATGTGGAGCTCTTCTCCCAGTTTCTTCGAGAGCACCTAGAATTAAGATATCCTCTCAAAAGACCAAAAAAAAGGAAAAGAAAAAAAAGAAAAAGAAATCAGTAGCACCAATTAATCAGATACCTCGAGAAACTGGATTTTTTGCACTAACTACTGAGAAAAAAAAAGCATCAAATAATTTTGATTTAGAAGGAATTCCTAAATTAGAATCTCCCCCGATTCAACCTACAGAATCTTTAAAACTTACGAATAATGAGAGTATTAATTTAGAAAAGATAGATTTATCAAAAATTCCTGATGTAATCTCTGTGAAATCTACTAAAAAGGATTCTAAATTTCTTCAAGAGATTGCACCCAAACCTTATGAGGGTTCACTTATAGCTTCTAAAGAAATATATGGACCCTCAAAACCTAAATCAGACGATATCAGTATGCTAGCAACTACAATTCCTCAAGAGAATTCAGATCTCAAGCGACAACGATTAGAAGATGATATGTCTGAAATGTTACTTGTTCTTTCGAAAAAATTAAAGCTACCGAAAGCAATGAAAATAGAATCAAAATCTATAAAAGGTAAAGAATCCAAACAAAAAATACCTCCGGCTAATATTAACGAAATATTAAAACAACTTTTAAATTTAGATTTACACATTGAGGCTTCAGCAATTTTAAAAGGAGATAAAATTTTAGCTTCTGCGATATCAAGCAGGATTTCAGAAACTTTATTTACTACAATAGGGCAAAATCTAACGATGATTGGGGCTGATATTATTGAAGGATTAAGTGCTGGAAAATTAAAATTAATCTCGTTAAAAGGTACGGAAGGTATTTTGGATCTCGCACCGATAGATCTAGAAAATCCTACTATGAGGGACATGATATTAATCTTATTTTCACATCCCAAAGTTAAAAGTGGGATAATTAACTTTGCTGTTAACATCGTGAGAAAACAAATAAAAGAATTTTTAGGAATGAATAATTAATATACTTAATCCTTTAGATTTTTCTTTAGCAGAGTTTTTAATAACTACTTCATTAAGTTATTTTTAACTAATATTGTCGAATGGAGTATTGTATGAAAATTTTACTAGTAAATCCAAATACTATGAAAAGTCCACCTGTTATTCCAGTTGGTTTGGAATACTTAATTACAGCATTAGGAAAGCATGGTTACGAGGGAGAAATATTAGATTTATGTTTTACATCCTCCTCGTTAAAAAAATTAAAGAAAACACTTAAGAATGACTCTTATGACCTTGTTGGATTTACCATCCGGAATATCGATTCTGCTATCTTTTTTAATAATGAATTCTTTTTACCTGAAATTAAAAAATTAGTCAAATGTACTAAAAAGTTTAAGATCCCTGTTATTTTAGGTGGATCTGGATTTTCAGGGATGCCGAATGAAATACTAAAATATCTTGAAGCAGATTATGGTATAATAGGTCCAGGAGAAGTTATTCTCCCCCGTTTTATAAAACAATGGCAATCTGGACAAATAGATAAGAAAATATTTAACGGTTGGCAGTATGGAATTGATACGGATTTACTACATTATCGTGGATCAAGGAATGAGATAGATTATCCATCATATATTTCAAATAATGGAATTGTTGGTTTTGAAACCCATGTGGGATGCCCAAATAAGTGCCCTTACTGTATTGAGGCGAATACTCGCGTTTATTTCAAAAAAATCTCAAATATTATAGAGGAATTACGATATTTGGTAATAGAAAAAGGCTATAATCATTTTCACACATGTGATACTGAGTTTAATACAAATTTAAACTTCTCAATAGAGTTCTGTAAGGCTTTAATTGAACAAAAGCTAGAGATGAAATGGGCATTATATTTAAAACCTTATCCATATAGTGAAGAGTTATTTCGAGTATTGCATGAGTCAAACGCTTACCTCATAACACTTTCAGTTGATAGCGACGATAAGATCCAATCGCTAAATAATTATTCCTATGAAGATTTGGCTAAAATTATTGAATATTGTAATACATATAAACTAGATTTGGCAATTGATTTATTAACAGGTTATCCTGATGAATCACTCGAATCAACTAAAAAATGCCTTAAATTTTTTGAGAATAATCCACCTAAAACAGTTGGGATAAGTTTTTATTATCGCATTTATAAAAACACACAATTGGCTAATATGGTTAAAAATAGCCCTGTATTGCAAAAAAATTTAAATCAATCTTATTCTGATCAAGAAAATTTTTTGGAGCCTATATTTTACAATCAACTCGACCAAACCGTTCTAGAAAGATTAATTGCTGATAATGACCTATTCCGAATTGCTGGAGTAACGCCAGGAGTCAATTACCAATTGCTCTAAATAATTAAATTAATTGTTTTTGTATTGAAACCTTATTAATTTCAATCATTTTATAATAGTCCAAATATTTGTCATATTCCTGTAAAAAAGCATTAAAATTGCTAATCGATACAAGGGGAATTTGATTTTCATTTATTTTAATTCCGTTATACTCAATTGTAACCATGACTGGGAGCAATTTAAACGGTAAGAGATTCTTAATGTTGATATTAATTCCCAGTACTTTATGTAATAATTCTGAAAATGCTTCAGGATTATTCTTTAAAGCAATAACACGCTGATACTGGAGATTTGCTGCTTTATTTATTGAACTAAATGAATCCTTACGCCTCCATTGTTTTGCATCAATTAGTAATATATATTTACCATAAATTCCTACGACATCAATTTCATATTTTTTTTGACCAGTTTTCGATTTAAAATTTGATTTGTCGGAAAATCTAAAGTTCTTTATTGATTTATATTCATTTCGAATTAATATTTCCTGAATTAGAGCCTCAAAGCCATTAAAATCTAATATTTCTGAAAGGCTTTTTAGCCCTATATCAAGAAATTTGATAGATTCTGCTACAAATTTAATCTTGTTAATCGATATGAAAACGGTATAATTTCCACGCTTTTTTTCAATAAAGTCGAAATTATCCAAAAATTCACTTAATTCATATTTATTAAATTTTCTTAAGAGATTAATCTCTGAAATTTCGTACCAAACTTCAGATACTTCTTTGTCTATATCTCTCAAGATTCGATATATCTCGTGAAAAAAGCGTTTTATAAATGACAGAGAAAATAGATCCAACATAAAAAATATAATTTTTGTTATTGAAAGAAAAGAGAATGACAAAAATAATAATTAAAAGAGACTTATAAAAAACTAAATTTTATGATTTATCTTTTATCTGAATTGAGAGGTCAAAATATGATTCCTCCTTATTTTTGGCAACATGAATTTCTTCAACATTACATTCCACCATTGTCTTTAATTCTTTCTCTAAGACACCTTCAGTAATACCACACGCGATGTATATATGATATATGAAATCATCAGAATCTTCTAGAAAAACAGAATTTTTAAATCGATAAATTGCTTTTTTCCTTTCAGGATCTGCCTTTAAAATTGATATTTCAATATCAGGTTGAAAAATATCATAAGTCGGATAAAAATCTTTAAATACCTCAAGATGTATTGTCGTAATTGCATGATCTTTAAAACTCTTCAATTGTTTATACACTTTAGGACCAAATGCAAAATCAATCTTACTCGATTCGAGTTTACCAATTTTTTTAAATATTTGCTCTTTATTAGGAAAGTGCTCTTTTAATGATGTCAAAAGTGCTTTATAATATGATAAAACCGTCTTACTTGGGATAAAACTTATATCTGAGCTGAAATATAGCTTATAAGCCCCAATTTTTCTACTAAATACTAGGGTTTTAAGTTCAAGGATAGAAACATATTTAGAAACAGTATTTCTTGAATATGACTTGAGATCCGCGATATCTGTAATAGTTAATCCTCCTGGATGATTTCTTATGCATTCCAGTATCTCAAATTCATATTCTATCCCAGTCCCTTTTTCACTGATTTGTACCATAAGTTCACCATTATTTAGTAAAATACCATTTATTATAATTTTTATTTTTATAATTTATTATTTGGGATCTTTTTTTATTTTATTCCCATATTTAATTAATCTCTTTTTAGAATAGAAAGTAACTTTAATGTGTTAATAATAATATTTTTTTAAATTCTCTCTAATTTTATATTTGGATTATTAATTATTAAATAAATAGAAATTATCGTGGTTATGAAATGGATTTGCTACCAAAAATACTCAGAACTGAGGATAACATGGTTGATTTTGATCCTTCAAAAATTCAGGTCAGTTTAATGATCGAAACTTTTAAAAAGTACTCGATGGATTTATTACATATTTGAGGAAACCGAACAGAGGGAGAATTTTTGAATTTTGTTAAAGGGGGGTATGGTTGAGCAAAAATAATGATAAGTTTATCAGAAAGTATCTTCCTTCAGATGTAGCTACTAAAAGGGGTATCAACACTTTTGATGAAAATAAAATATATAGAAGTCTTTTAAAAGAAACTACATTAAATAAGGAAGCTGCTGAACAAATTACTAAAATTGTTTTAAGGAGGATTATAACTTCGGAAATCAGCTTTCTTTCAGGACCGCATATTCGAGAAATTGTATGCTCTGTGTTATCAGAGACGGGATATGAAGAAGAAAGAAAACAATATACCAGAATAGGAAGACCAATGGCAGATTTAAAAAAACTTTGTGAAGAATATTTAAAAAAAATAATTGAATTAACCAAAATGAATTTAACCAAACACAGATTTCTTCGGAGGAGGAGGAAGATTCGAAAAGAATTCTTATATTGTATTTCTAGCTGGGACTTAAGAGAATTTACTGATGTAGTAAAGATCAGTAGGAATTTTTCATTTAAATTAGACTGATTTAAATTGGTATTAGATATATCTTTGAGTTTTATCGAAAAAAATTCTTGTATAAATTAAAAATAAATAATGTAATCATTTTATATATTTTAAAGCAAGATACTAATTTAATAAAATTCTACATTCTAGATTAGAAAAAAATAGATTATCTAATAAGTAATAACAAGTAAGTAATAAAAAGAAAGCTAACGGCAACGTCATGACAGAACAGGAAAAAGGCCAAATAATCAAATCTATCGTCTTAAGTATTTTTGATGAGGAGGGGCCTACACCTAAAATATATTGGCCCGACGATATGGAAGAAAACGCCCGTCTTTTAATAGCAATGAAAACGATTAGTTTACTTATGGGAGATGAAACATATCAAGATGGGGAGGACTTAAATATTAATTATTTTGGTATATTACCTTTTCCAGATTTAAAATTAAGTGGATTAACTTATTTTTTTCTTATAGCGGATGAAAAAGCTCGAGGGCAAGCTAAAGCAGCTACTATAACAGTGTTAATTGAAGATGATAATAAAAGTTTTTTCCACGAGAATATGAAATATTTAAGAGTTTTAATTGATAAAGCAGCTACAAAAGTACAGCACGCAACACAGCTGAATGTTGAAGATGAATATAAAAGTGTCATTGATGAAATAAGAAAACAATTGATTGATTTTTGTAGAGATTTAAAAGATCCTTTATCTTCAAAAAGAAAAATAAAAATAGTATATACTGGCTTAGATAGAGCTGGAAAGACAAGTTTTCTCCTCGCAGTCAAAAAGAAATATTCTGAAATTATAAAGACACTACCCACGAAAGGAGTAGAAAGATCTGAAGAGAAAGTTTTTGACGAACAAAACTCTCAAATGACAATTTGGGACTTAGGTGGACAAAAAAAATATAGAGAAAAGTATCTTGAACAGAGTAAATATTATCTTTACAATATTGATTTATTATTTTATGTTATTGATATTCAAGATTCAAAAGAGAGATTAGATGAATCTTTGAACCTTTTCATTAGGATAATTAAATCGCTAAAAGAATTGGATGAATTCCCACCAATCGTGGTTTGTTTAAATAAATTTGACCCAGACTTAAAAGATTCAGAAGATATTAATAAAAATGCGCAACACGCAACTAAAGAGATTAATAGAAATTCAGATAAATTCTTCGTGAAAATTTTCCGTACTAGTATTTTCGATTATTGGAGTTTAATTTCTGCATATTCATTCGGGCTTTCACAGCTTTCCCCGAATCGTGAATTCTTTAGAAAGCAATTAAAATTCTTTGCCAATAAAACGAATTCTGATGCGCTACTGCTTTTAAATGAAAATGGTATTATATTATCTAATTATTCCAAAAATGAGATTTCTAGAAAAGTATTCGAGATATCTGCTCCACACTTTCAAACTTTGTATAAAACATTTAAAGAATTTAAATTATTAAAAGAAGATTTTATAGTATCTTCAGGTATCACTACAGAAACTAAAAATGTAATATTTAAAAGAATTAAAGTTGATAAATATAATCTATATTTACTTCTTTTTATAGAAGAATATCTAGGTATAGAGATAATTGATCAACACCTACCAGATTTTTCAAAAACTCTTGTAGATCTGATTAGTACATATATTTAAATAGAAAATTGAAAATTCGTTTTTTAGACTACAAATAAAAATTAGAATTTTTATTATTGTATTATAATAGAAAAAACAATAAATAACGTTCTAATTTTGATATATAGAATTTTTTTTATCGATGGGACTAGTGGGATATCATTATTGGAAGTTTCTTTTAAGGAATTCCAGAATAAAATTAAGAATAATCCTTTTCCCGGTTTCTTTAAGGTTGTTAATCGAACTATTAAAAGTGTTCAAAAACTAAAAGCTAAAGGAAAAAATATAAATGATATCACTAAAGTTTTGGAATCTGAAGACTCTATATATGTAATCTTTTATCATCCTCAATCAAGAGTATTATTTTGTTCAATTTCAGATGCAGATGATGATATTAAGCAAATTAAAATAGCATTACATAAAATAAGCCATAGATTTTGGAAAAAGCACCATTCGGATCTGAAATTATTTAGAGAAACGACCGAAAAAAAGAGATTTCAAACTTTTATCGTTGATGTAGAAAATTTGATGTTAGGAGGAAGAATTGCTGAAGTATTTCCTAAGGTATTAGTTGCTAAAAATGTATTAGAAAAAGTTCTGACTGCAGGAATTATATCTGAATTTGATCTTAAAGTTGCTTTACAATGTGATGGTAACAATTCTCCACTTAAAATCTCTAGGATGTACCCTGAGAAAAATCGATATGAAATAAAAGAGATTTTAAAAAAATTGGAGCAATTAGACATTGTCAAATTATAATGTTTATCAAAAGTTATATCTAATTAGGGCAAATCACAAATAATAAAAATTTTCAAATTTTATTATAATCACTTTAATAAGAGTTCATATTCATGCAGAAATATGGAAAAAACAGAAAATAATGCAATAATAAAAAAATCTATTGCTGAGGTAAAATCTCCCTCTAGAGAGGGACATTTAAGAGATGGAAACGGTTTTTCTTTGTCAGAAATTAAGGCAGCTGGAAAAACTATTGCGTTATTAAAGGAATTAAATGTTAATATAGATTATTTTAGAAAATCCACACATGAATGGAATATTGAGCAAATAAAAGCACTAAACCCACCAAAGAAAAAATCAAAGAAAAAAAGACCATATTTGCCCAGAGAGGATAGAATAAAAGCAAGACGTAAAGCTAAGAGGAAAGTGAAACCAAAGGAAGAATTGGAAATCTTGCCTGATATTGAAGAATTAGAAATTATACCTGAAGCTGTAGAACCAGAAGCTATCATTGAAAAAAAGATAACTAAAACAAAACCAGCACCAGTGGCTAAGGCAAAAGCGATCCCAGTAGCAAAAGCAACTCTTACAAAAACAATAATAGCTGAAGGAAAAGAAACACCCTTAACAAAACTCTCTGGATTGGGTGCTACTACCTCAAAAAAATTTAAAGAACTTGGTGTTAATAGTATACAAGAATTATTAAAAGAAGATGCTGAAGAATTGAGTATGTTAATTTCAGGTGTTTCACCTGAAAGAATAAAGAAATGGATACAGGAAGGAAAAGAACTATTAAAAAAATGAAATTTCTAGGTTAAATTTTCGTTCTAATTATAAATTCTAACTTTAAATTTTATGATTTTTAAAATTCACAAAAAAACTTCTTGAAACAATCACAACAAGGGATTCCTAATAAAATTTTGTTATAATATATATCATCAAAATCTTTAGATTCATCCATTAGTTTTAATAATCTTTCTTTAAGAGTTTTTTTATCAGAACCGTTATTAAAATAAAAAGTTTTTAGATAAGCTTCATGATTTTTTCCTTTACATATCGGGCAAGTTGAGAAATATTCTAAAAATTTATGAAAAATCTTTTTTTCTTCAGGAGGCAGAGCAATATAATTCTCATCATTTTCAATGACATCACCATTCATTAACCTCCTTAATCTCTCTAATTCAACTAACATTGCTTCTCTAAGTGAACCAATATTAGGACAAATTAAATCATCTTGACTAACTTCATGAAAATACCTATTCTGAGATCGATCTATAGGCCTAGATATATTAGATACATAGAAGTTAGAATCAGGAGGAGGATGTAATTCGCTTAATCTTAAATGATTTTGTTCGTTTGACTGTCTAATATAGTATAAATTATTTAGAAGTCTTTCTTTTCTTTCAGGAAAAGAAAGCCGATTAGCTAAACCAACTAATAGTGACCTAATTGACGATCTTGAAGACATTTATAATATACCTTAAGTTTTGGAGTATTTTTGTAAAATATTTTATAATTCTTACTTACAAATCTAATGAAAGTTTGGCTTAAAAAATGTAAGCATATATTTATATAATCTTACAATGTATAATACAATATAAGAGGTAAAAGGATGCAAAAGACTTATTTTATATATGAAAAACCAGAATGTAATGTTATAATAAATAAGGTGCCAATATGGTTTAAAGAAGTCGAATTTAAAGGAGACGAAAATAAAGGAACCATCAAATTCCATAGCCATAACGATTATGATGAAATTTGGGGTTCAAATGCTAAGATGGAATTTGATTGGTTTAAAAAAGACAGAATTAAATTTTTTCACGCTCGGGAGGTGCAAGAATCCATAAATATGTATAACGCAATTAACATTGATGTTACTAAAAAAGATCGTGTGTGGCTTAATACTCACGAATTCACCTATTGGTTTGGAAATCGTACGAAAATTATTAGAAAGCGACATTATTCTGAAATTTCCATCCATGGAATTTTTTATTGCGAAATCTCCGAGCGACAATTTAATATGCATTCAGCTATTATAAGAGACCATTACGAGGGGTTTAAACCTTACATTTTAGAATGCTATAATTCTATCGTTTGCCATTAAAAATAATTTATCCAATACTATCCCTTTTCACATAATAGAAAAAAATTGTCTTTATTAGTGGGACCTCCTTTTATCCAAAACTCTTTAATTTTAAATTTTTTAAGCAAATTTTTTATTTCGCGTTTAGAAAAAAAATGATAAAAACGATCGTATGTTTTATTTTCTTTAGAAATGGTCCATGGAATATATCTATCGCCAAATTCATTTAAACCTATTAATTTTTGGTGTTTTTTATATATTGGATTAAAATTTCTCTTAAACCAATTAGTAATAAAGTATGTTTTAAATCTTTTTTGCCATCTACGCCACACAGTTGGTAAGAAAGATCCACTTTCGGTCAAAGTATTAAAAATTTGTAAAATTGCTTTTTCCCTTTTTTCTTTACCTTTTATGTGATGGATTGCAGCGATTGAAAATATTGTTTGAATTGAATTATCTCTAATAGGGATGTATTCTAAGTCTCCAAGAATCAATTGAATATTATCTGAATCTCTCTTTGAATA
The DNA here is from genome assembly GCA_048887225.1 of Candidatus Hodarchaeota archaeon. Classification (GTDB taxonomy): domain Archaea; phylum Asgardarchaeota; class Lokiarchaeia; order Sigyniarchaeales; family SOKP01; genus LW40-45. Next base: position 5,733 of record JBHLJY010000020.1, on the reverse strand, counting down.
TTGATTAGAATCTTTTAAATTTTCTAACGCAATTTTCAAAAATCCGAGCGAATTATCGATACCTATTATTTTATTATTTGTATCTTTAAAAATTTTAAAATTTCTACCATTTGCACATCCTAAATCAATACAAAATCCTTTAAATGTGAAAGTTCTTTCTTTCAAATAAAATATAAAATTCTTGAGTGGTTTCCAAGGTTTTTTTCTTTTTAAATGATAATCTGTTGCTATTTCGTTATAATAATAGCTTTTCATAAATTCTTGCTGTTTAACTTTGTAAATTTATGACATGTGATATAAAATATAAATTTATGCAATATATTCTATTATAATTGTATAAATTATAACATTTTTTACATAAATTTTACTTCATTCTTTAAAATGGGTTAAAAAATTTAATTAAAATTAGATTTGGTAAATCTAATATTGCAATAATTGACTATAGCTCTTTAAATAAGGATCTTATTTTTTATAATAAGTAATAGATTATCGGTAAATAAGAATATGGTTAAATGACAAGATAGTTGCATATTTACAATAATTGAATATTACAAAATTTAAAGATAATCAATAAAGAATCTAAAAAAAAAAGATGGAGAGAATAAAAATAATATTAGAAAAAAGGAAGAGAATAATTCTTACCGTTACGATACTTTCTATTGCGATGATATTAATAAATACTCTTTATGTAGGTACATTTTCATTTATTCCTCTAGAAACAAAAGATCTTTCTCCAGATAATTCAGATGATGTTGATATCGAAAATATACCAGTGGATATAGATGATATTGAAAAAATACCAGTGGATATAGATGATATCGAAGAAGAATCATTTATTTGTACTATAAACGGTAAAAAATATTTAGCTGAGTATATTACGAAAGAAGATGTAGAGGAAATGAAAACGCAATGTGATTTCAGAGATTCTAGTAAAAATTACAATCAAATTATTAATGGACACGGTACAGGATTAGCTCCAGCTACAGAAAAAGCATACGATAATTTAGTAGGGAAATTATCTATTAAAGAATTAATTTCTGAAAGTGTTAAATCTTCTGATAGTGCTACATCAATAGATCTTTCTTCGGAAATCTATTTTCCTCCCGTTGATACTCAAGGGAGTCAAGGCTCTTGCAGTACATGGGCAAATGTTTATTACGCTTACGGATATATGGAAGCAAAAGATTACGGTTGGAACGCGAAATCTGGAAATCCAGAGTATTTGTTAAGCCCAGCCTGGGCCTATAATAAACTAGCTCTTGATAAAAATTACGGCTCATGGCCAGTTGATAACGCTAAACTGATGACGGAGTGGGGTGTGGCAACGTTAAATACAATGCCATATAACGCCGGTGATGTTGATTCTTGGGGAGAAGAATCCGCATGGAGAGAAGCTCCTTATCATAGACCTCTTGATTACACTTTAATTACTTATAAAGGAGATCCTACAATTAACACAATCAAAAGCTTGCTCGCTAGTGGAATTCCAGTAACATTTATTATCGATCATAATCAATATTACGCTGGATTAAACAAAGCTACGGGAGATTATATTTTATCTTCAGGAGAATATGATTCCACTCGTTATAGCCATGCGCAATGTTTTGTCGGATACGACGATTCAATAACGGAAGGTAGTGATGTTGGTGCGTTTAGAGTAGTAAATTCCTGGGGAGACGATTGGATGGATGACGGTTTTTATTGGCTGACATATAAGGCGTTCAAAGAATTTGGAGGTCCTGACTGGCAACAACTTATATTTTACACAGATAGAGAAGATTATGAGCCAAGTTTGATTGCTACATGGGAATTTAGTTCCACTCCTACTCTGATGGATGATATTATCACATTAGGAGTAGGCCCTCATGATGCACCTTTAGATATGATAAACCCTCATTACGAAAATGACATAGACTGTTTATTTCCTACATTTATGGCTATGGATATTTCGGAGTTCCAATCTTACTATGACTCTGATCATTTTATAAATTTTTATTTAGAACTCGAAACGTCGAATACGCCTGGAATTATTTCCTCGTTTCTTATTGAAAGATATGTGTCTGGTGTTTTAGAAGAAATTACACCCCAATCGTTTGATGTTCCAAAAATCACTCCTGGACACGTGAACACTCTATTCAGGGTTACCGAAAGTCCAATTCATATTGATCAACTTGGAGATGGAGATTATACATGGGAGGAGGCGAGCACTCAACCTTGGTGCTCTGGTTCTGGAACTTCTACTGACCCTTATGTAATTCAGTATCTTATAATTAACGCTAATGGTACGGGAAGTTCTATATTAATTGAAAATTCCAATGCGTATTTTAGGATCGAAAATTGTGAGATTTCCAATGCAATATCAGGAATCAAATTATCCAATACTAATAATGGCATTATTTCGGGAAACACCATAAACAAAAACCAGATTGGGATACTTTTAGACAATAGTGATTACAATACTATTTCAGGAAACACCGCTTCTTATAATAAATTTCATGGGATACTTTTACAGGAAAGCAAAAATAACATTGTCTCGAGAAACACCGCAAATTACAATTGGATAGGGATATTTTTAGCGTATAGTAATGATAACACCGTCTCGAGAAACACCGCAAATTACAATTGGATAGGGATACTTATAGGATATAATAGTAATGATAATACCATCTGGGGAAATCTCATTAAAAATAACCAAATTAATGGAATATACATTGTTAATCCAAACTGTCATAATAATCTAATTTATTTTAATTCGCTAATAGGAACTTTTGGATGGCATGCGAGCGACTCTGGTACGAATACCCAATGGAATAACTTGGGAATTGGTAATTATTGGGATACCCACACAGCCCCGGACTCTAACGACGATGGAATTGTGGACACCACTTATACTTGGATTAAGGGTAGCGCAGGCAGCGTGGATAATTTTCCGCTTGCAGAAAGTCCCGTTCATGAAGGTGAAAAAGTTTATATCGATGATTCTGGTATGAGTGCTTGGGATTGGAGTAAAACGGCCAAATTGAAAGTGTGGTGCTCTGGTTCTGGTACAGAGGAGGACCCTTATTTAATTCAGGATCTTAGAATTGACGGTGGTGGTTCGGGAAGTTGTATATTAATTGAAAATTCCAATGCGTATTTTAGGATCGAAAATTGTAAGGTTTACAATGCAGAATCAGGAATCGAATTAGGCAACACTGATAATGGCATTATTTCAGGAAACATCGTAAATGACAACGATGGGCATGGGATATATTTACATAGTAGTCATGATAATACCGTTTCGGGAAACAAGGTAAACAATAACTTATATTACGGGATATATTCATGGTCTAGTGATGATAACATTATTTCAGGAAACACCGCAAATAATAATGGAGATTATGGGATATTTTTAGAAATTAGTAATAATAACTCTTTTTCAGGAAATATTATGATTGAGTCGGGTTTATTCATTATCGGGAATAATCGGGAACAATGCTCATCACATAATATTGATACTACAAATCTGGTAAATGGAAAACCCATTTATTACTATGCCAATAAGATAGGATTAGACCCGGCAAACTTCACGAATGCTGGACAAGTAATCCTTGCCAACTGTAGTGATTCTATAATTTCAAATTTAAATATATCTCATGTAGATATTGGAATCTTACTATTATATAGCAGTAATAATACCATCTCCAAGTGTAACATGTTATATAATGCTGGATTCGGTATTTACTTATATTATTCCAACAATAATATAATTTCTGGAAATACCGCAAATAACAATCGTTATGGGATATTATTAATGCTTTGTAATAGCAATATAGTCTCGGGAAACACTGCAAATAAAAACCTTTATGGGATATATTTAGAGTATAGTGATGATAACACCGTCTTGGGAAACACCGCATATAAGAACTGTTATGGGATATCTTTATACGAAAGTGATTACAATACTATTTCAGGAAACATCGCAAAAAATAACGTCTATTCAGGAGGAATAGGTTTACATGATTGTAATAATAATATAGTATCGGGAAACACCGCTTCTTATAATGAATTTCATGGGATATATTTAGAGTATAGTGATGATAACACCATTTCAGGAAACACCGCATATAGCAACAATTATGGGATATATTTAGAGGAATGTAGTTCTAACATAATTTCGGGAAATATCTTAAATAACCAATTTTATGGATTATATTTAAAGAATAGTCATGATAATACCGTCTCGGGAAACACTGTAAACAGCAATCAGGGAATTGGGATAAATTTAATATATAGCAATGACAATACCATCTGGGGAAATCTCATTAAAAAGATACGATATTATGGAATATATATAACAAGCGGCCAGAATAATCTAATTTATTATAATTCGCTAATAGGAACTTTTGGAACCCGTGCGAGCGACTCTGGCACGAATACCCAGTGGAATAACTTGGGAATTGGTAATTATTGGGACACCCACACAGCCCCGGACTCTGACGACAATGGAATTGTGGACACCCCTTATACTTGGATTTTAGGTAGTGCGGGTAGCAATGACAGTTATCCGCTCGCAGAAAGTCCCGTTCATGAAGGTGAAAAAATTTATATCGACGATTCTGGTATGAGTGCTTGGGATTGGAGTAAAACGGCCAAATTGAAAGTGTGGTGCTCTGGTTCTGGTACAGAAGAGGACCCTTATGTAATTCAGGATCTTATAATTAACGGTGGTGGTTCGGGAAGTTGTATATTAATTGAAAATTCTAATGTATATTTTAGGATCGAAAATTGTGTGATTTACAATTCAGGATCGGGGGAATCAGATGCAGGAATTAAATTAGTCAACACTAATAATGGAGAAATAATTAATAACTATTGTTTGCTAAATAAAAATGGGATATATTTAGATTCAAGTAATTATAATACTATTTCGGGAAACACCGCAAATAAAAATTTATTTGGGATACATTTAGAGTATAGTTATGATAACATTGTTTCGGGAAACACCGCAAATAATAATGGAGATTATGGGATATATTTATGGTCTAGTGATGATAACATTATTTCAGGAAACACCGCAAATAATAATGGAGATTATGGGATATTTTTAGAAATTAGTAATAATAACTCTTTTTCAGGAAATATTATGATTGAGTCGGGTTTATTCATTATCGGGAATAATCGGGAACAATGCTCATCACATAATATTGATACTACAAATCTGGTAAATGGAAAACCCATTTATTACTATGCCAATAAGATAGGATTGGAACTGGATGACTTTTCGAATGGGGGACAATTAATCCTTGCTAATTGCAGTGATTCTATAATTTCAAACTTACATATTTCTCATGGAACAATTGGAATTTCACTATTATATAGCAATAATAACACCATCTTAAGATGCACCATGTCAAATAATGCTGAATACGGTATTTACTTATATTATTCCAACAATAATATATTTTCTAGAAACATTGCAAACAACAATAACGAGTATGGCATATGTTTAGAGTATAGTAATGATAACATAATCTCAGAAAATACTGCAAATGAAAATGACAAAGGTGGGATATATTTAGATGCAAGTAATTACAATACTATTTCGGGAAACACTGCAAATGAAAATGACAAAGGTGGGATATATTTAGATGCAAGTAATTACAATACTATTTCGGGAAACACTGCAAATAACAATGGTTATGGGATATTATTAATGTTTTGTAATAACAATACAGTCTCGGGAAACACTGC
>JBHLJY010000019.1:0-45088 GCA_048887225.1 Candidatus Hodarchaeota archaeon | reverse complement strand
CTCATCTGGAAAATGACTGTAATTGACACGATCTTTTATCGCACGCCAATATTGGTAAATCTGATCAAATGGATTATCAATTGAAATTGTGTTATCAGCATCCAATTTCTCCCAATTCCCGGATTTCGTTATTGTTATGAGATTATTAGGGGCATAATCCTTGATTTCCGCTACGATAACTCCAAAATCGGGCGATAATAAAAGAAAATCTGGATGTAGTCCTCCAATATCCGGCTCAAAATAGCCTATTCCCCTATTCTCATCTGAAATAAACTGTTTAACTCTATTGAAAAATGAGCGCTCCCCTGCTGTCGCTGTTGGAGGAGGTTTGTTTAACATTTTATTTCTATAATTTTAGTTGGTAAGTCTACTAATTATTATTCGATTAATATCTTGCTTAAATAAAAGATGATTAAAGTTATAAAAAATTTTACTGTATAGTCAAAATGAGAATTTATTTAATCCCTTGTTCAGATTAGAAATGAATTTTAAATCAATTTTAAATGAATGGTTATGTGAGAATATTGACAAAAAGATACCTTTATTTGATACAGATGATGGAAAAATTAAAACGGAAATATATAAAGAAACAAGAATAATTAAAGTTTCTAATGAATTTAAAGAATACTTCCAAATGAAATCGAAATTAATTAATGAATCCTCTGATTGTATCGGATTTATTTATATAATGTATTTTATTGAAAATAATTTATTAATACCTCTTTATATTGGCCGTGCTGAGAAAAAAAATGGGAAGATAATGCTTTTCCAGAGATGGTTGCGAAATAAAAATTCTGATCATATGTTCTTATTTAGTAAAGTTGTTTTAGAGGGACTTACAAAACCAGAAAAATATAAAAAATGGCAAAATCATTTAATTGAGAGAAATAAATTTAAAAATAATGTTTTATTCGCAATTATTCCATGGTATACAAATTCAGATCTCATCTTTATTAAAGAAAAAGTTCCAATAAAAACTGCCGAATTTCTTCTAATCGGTTTGGCAGGCGAAGCTTTTCCTGAAGAAATACTAAATTCTGAGGGTATCTCAAGGGAGGGAATCTATAAAATTGATGACATAAATAATATAATTCCGTTTCAAAAATTAGAGGAACTTTGGGATTTCTGGATTAATAAGTATATCAAAAATAATATTCCTTTGTTTGATGAAAAGGAGGGAATTGTCAGTACAACTATGTCAGGAAGATTTAAAGTCCTTAAAAGAAGTCGGGAAATGGAAGAACTAATTGAGAAAGAAGTTCAAAATGTATATAATGATTACCTTCCTGTTGATAAAAAAGAATTTTATGGAGTTATATACATCATGTATACGATGCAGGAAAACAAAATTATCCCTCTATACGTAGGTAAAGCAGAGAAACTTGGTAGAAATGGGGAATATTCTGTTAATTTAAAAGCCGTACATAGAGGATTAAATAAAGCCAAATTTGCCCGTTGGGGATACGGACATGCATATCATATTGGCGACTTAAGTATGGCTGTTTTACAAGGAACTGAAGATCGACATGAATGCTATCAAAAGAAACCACCAGAAAAATATATTCGATGGAAAAACATGCTTTTTGATGATAATGAATTAAATCAAGGAAGAATTAAATTAAAAACAAATCTTCCAATATATTTTTGGATGAAAGCATGGCATAAAAATGATATTGGATTATTTAGTTTGGCACATTGTTCTTGCACCTTCCTGGAATATCAATTAATTGGCGTATCAGGGTTAATATTTAAAGATTACATCCTAAACACAGAGGGGATATAAAAATATAATTAAGATTGAATAAATAGAAAAGACATAATTGGTTTATATTAATCACATATTAATGTTAACCATCTGTTAACCATATTTAAAATTTTTTATTAGAGATTGTTTATTTAATATTATACAAAATTAAAACTTTTTATTATGCACCCTGAAGAAGCTGCTCGTAAAAATATTGATCAATTACTTGACCAAGCAGGATGGAAAATTCAAGATTATAATGAACTTAATCTAGGGGCTTCTTTAGGAATAGCTGTACGCGAATTTCCGCTTAAAACAGGGTTTGCTGACTATTTCTTATTTATTAATCGTAAAATCATAGGAGTTATTGAAGCAAAGGCAGAGGGAACAACTTTAAGTGGAGTGGAGATACAAACTGATAAATATCTTGATGGTGTTCCTGAAATATTTTTAAGTAATAATCTACCACCTCGATTTGGTTATGAAAGTACTGGTGTAGAAACATTTTTTAGAGATATGAACGATCCTGATTATCGTAGTAGAAGAATTTTTGCATTTCATACACCTCAAACTTTAGTCGAATTGTTTAAAGATGAAGATACTTTGAGGTTAAAACTTAGAAATTTACCTCCTCTCATGGAAGAAGGATTATGGGCACCTCAAATTGAAGCAATAAAAAATCTAGAAAGATCTCATGCCCTTGGAAAACCACGAGCACTTATTCAAATGGCTACGGGAAGTGGTAAAACATTTACATCAGTAAGTTTTGTTTACAGACTTATTAAATTTGGTAATGCAAGACGAGTTCTCTTTTTAGTAGATCGAAATAATTTAGCAAGGCAAGCAAAAAAAGAATTTGAACAATATCCTACCCCTGATGATGGAAGAAAATTTGTAGAACTTTATAATATCCAGCATTTAACTTCAAATGTGTTAGATCCAGTAAGCCGAGTTTGTATAACTACAATACAAAGACTTTATTCAATGTTAAAAAATGAACCTGAGTGTGATGAAGAACTAGAAGAAAAATCCTTGTATGAGATATCTCCTAAAGATGAAAAAGCTAAGGATATTAGTTATAATGCTAATATCCCCATAGAAACTTTTGATTTCATAATTACAGATGAATGTCATCGTTCAATTTATAATTTATGGCGTCAAGTGCTTGAATACTTTGATGCTTTCATTATAGGATTAACAGCTACACCTTCAAAACAGACAATAGGATTTTTTAATCAAAACTTAGTCATGGAATATAGCCACGAAAGAGCTGTAGCAGATGGAATCAACGTCGGCTATGATGTGTTTAGAATTAAAACTGAAATTACAGAAAAAGGAAGTAAAATCGAAGCAGGATTATGGATTGATAAAAGAGATAAACTAACAAGAAGAGTTAGATGGGAACAATTAGATGAAGAATTCGAATATGAAGCAAAACAATTGGATAGAGACGTTGTAGCAGTTGATCAAATTAGAACAGTTATAAAAATATTTAAAGAAAGTCTTTTTACAAAAATATTCCCCCGCAGAAAAATTGTTCCAAAAACAATTATTTTTGCTAAGGATGACTCGCATGCAGATGATATCGTTAGAATAGCAAGAGAAGTTTTTAATAAGGGGAATGAATTTTGTCAGAAAATAACTTATAAATCTCATGGAAAACCTGAAGATTTAATTTCAAGCTTTCGTAATTCATTTAATCCTAGAATTGTTGTTTCAGTAGATATGATTTCTACAGGTACTAATATTAAACCCGTTGAATGCTTGTTATTTATGAGAAATATTAAGTCAAGAGTCTATTTCGAACAAATGAAAGGGCGAGGTACTCGAGTTATATCTTCGACCGATCTTCGAGCAGTAACCCCAGATGTTTATAAAAAAACACATTTCGTAATTGTTGATGCTGTGGGAGTATGCGAAAGTGACAAAACTGAATCAAGACCGCTTGAAAGAAAACCATTTGTTCCTTTCGAAAAATTACTAGATCAAGTAGCTATTGGAGCTAGAGATGAGGATACAATTATCACTTTAGGAAATCGACTTGCAAGGTTAGATCGTAATTTGGATGTTGAAGACCGTGAAAAAATTGAAGAAATTACTGGTGGAACTGCTATAAAACAAATAATTAACAACTTATTTGATACAGTTGATCCTGATATCATAGTTGATAAGGCAAAAGAAAGATTTCAAACTGGAATCCCAACAGAAGAACAGAAAAAAGAAATTTCTGATGAATTGAAGGAAAACGCATGTAGAACTTTTGATAATGCCGATTTAAGAAATGTGTTAATTGATCTAAAGAAGAAAAATGAACAAATTTTGGATAAAATAAGCAAGGATTCGGAAATTTTTGTTGGTTGGGATACCCAAGCAAAAGAGAAAGCTCGAACCATTATTGATTCATTTAAAAAATTTATCGAAGAGAATCGTGACGAAATAATAGCTTTACAAATTATTTTTACTCAACCATATGGTAAAAGACATCTTACTTTTGAACAAATTATGGAACTTAGTGAATCAATAGAAAAACCACCACATAATTTTACAACAGAAATTCTATGGAAAGCCTACGAACAATTGGAAAAATCAAAGGTTCGAGGTGCTGGACCAAAAAAACTTTTGACGGATATAATATCAATCATTCGGTTTACGTTAGGTGAAGCTGATGTCCTTGAGCCCTATTATGAAACTATTAATAGAAAATTTAATGAATGGTTGGGCATTCAAAAAAGTCTAGGAAAAATATTTACTTCCGAACAATTAGAATGGTTAAATATGATAAAAGATCATATTGTTAGCAGTTTAAAGATCGAATTGGATGACTTCGAATTAGCTCCTTTCTATGAAAAAGGTGGAAGATTTAAAGCTTATCAACTCTTTGAACAAGATTTAAGTTTTATTTTAGACGAACTTAACGAGGTCTTATCAATATAATGTCTAAAATTAACTTACCAAGGATTCCAACAGATTGGCACTATTCTAAATTTACTGAAATTGGGCAATTAATTAGAGGTGTTTCATATAAAAAAATTGAGTCTTCAAAAGAACCTCAAGAAAATTTATACCCAATTTTAAGAGCAAATAACATTCAGGATAACAAAATAATTTTTGAGGATTTTGTATATGTTCCTAAAGATAAAATAAATGATGAACAATTTATTAAACCATTTGATATTATAATTGCAATGTCGAGCGGAAGTAAACATTTAGTAGGTAAAACTGCTCAAATTTTGAGAGAATTTACTGGTAGTTTTGGGACTTTTTGTGGATTATTAAGAATAAATAAAGATATAAATCAGAAGCTTATCGGATTTTTTTTTCAAAGTCCTTATTATAGAAACACTGTTTCCAATCTTTCTAAGGGAGTAAATATAAATAATTTAAAAAGAGATCATATTGAAAATTTAATTATTCCTATTCCACCTCTTAATATTCGAAATCAAATTGTAGAAAAAATTGAGGAACTGTTTAGTAAATTGGATTTTGGAGTAATAAATTTGAAAAAAATAAAAGCCCAATTAATTCCATATCGACAATCTGTTTTAGTTCATGCGTTTGAGGGGGAATTTACAAAAGATTGGAGAGAAAAAAAAAATTCAAATAAAAAAATAGTTGAATTAAATTCTTCAGATTTGCCAGAACGACCTGAAGGATGGAAATATCTCCCATTGGAAAAGGTTATTTCAAAAAAAAAGAATTCTATGAGACGAGGTCCATTTGGAAGTGATATAAAGAAAGCCTTTTTTGTTGAAACGGGTTATAAAGTATATGAGCAAGGAAATGTAATAAATAAAGATTTTAATAGAGGAAATTATTATATTGATGAAGAAAAGTTTAACGAATTAAAGAATTTAGAAATAAAACCGGATGATATATTAATTACATGTGCAGGAACAATAGGACAAGTTGCAATCGTACCTAAAAATATAGAAAGAGGAATTATTAATCAAGCTTTATTAAAACTTACATTAGATAGAAATAAAATTATAAATAAATTCTTTATTCACTTCTTTGATTTAAAACGATCAGAGCTCATGTCTACAGGAACTCGTGGGACATCTATGAAAAATCTTGCATCTGTTAGAGTATTAAAGAAAATGAAAATCCCAATTCCCCCCATTTTAGAACAACAAAAAATTGTTGAGGAAATTGAAAGAAATTTCTCAATATCCAACAACGCTGAAAAAATTATTAATGATTTAATTGAGAAAGCTAATAAATTACGCCAAAGTATCTTGAATAGAGCTTTTGAGGGAAAACTAATTAATCAAGAGAATGATACTATTATAATTGATAAATTATCCAATAAAGTAAATCAAATAAGAAATAATGAAGATACATCTACTAATATAAGAAAAAATAAAGATAAGAATAATAGATTAAAGCAGACAAATTTGAGGGATTATGTTAAAAAAAAGTAATGTGATTGTAGATAAAGTATGGAATTATTGTGATGTACTCAGGGATGATGGAGTAAGCTACGGCGATTATGTTGAGCAATTAACATTTCTTATTTTCTTGAAGATGGCCGATGAGCAATCAAAACCTCCATTTAATAAACTCTCGATGATACCAGAAGAAATTGATTGGCAAAGCTTACTTAAAAAAGATGGTGAGGAGTTAGAAATCCATTATCGTCATGTACTTCAAAAATTAGGTAAAGAAAAGGGAATGTTAGGTGTAATTTTTAGAAAAGCTCAGAATAAAATTCAAGATCCTGCAAAATTAAAACGTTTAATAATGCTAATAAACGATGAAGTATGGATTGGTTTAGATATAGATGTAAAGGGGGATATTTATGAGGGACTTTTACAAAAAAACGCTGAAGACATTAAAAGTGGTGCGGGACAGTATTTTACTCCAAGACCTCTCATTAAAGTAATTGTTAAAGTCATGAAACCAGAACCTGAAATGATTATATGCGATCCTGCTTGTGGAACAGGAGGTTTTTTTATAGCCACTCATGATTACATTTCTAAAAATTTTCAATTAGATAAAGAACAAAAAAAATTCCTTAAATTTAAAACATTTAAAGGAAAAGATATTGTCAATGCTGTGGCTAGACTTTGTGTTATGAATCTCTATCTCCATGGTATAGGGGGTGAGGTAAGTCCAATCGATGTAGGTGACTCCCTTCAGATAGATCCAGGGGATAGATTTGATATTATTATGACGAATCCGCCTTTTGGTAAAAAAAGTAGCATTACAATATTCAATGAAAAAGGTAAAGCGACTAAAAAGCCATTAATTTATGAACGTGATGATTTTTGGGCAACAACATCTAATAAACAATTAAATTTTATTCAACATGTTAAGACAATTACTAAAATTAATGGAAAAGTCGCTATTGTGGTTCCTGACAATGTTTTATTTGAGGCGGGAGCTGGGGAAACAATTCGACGAAAACTGCTTCATGAATGTGATGTCCATACTCTTTTGAGACTCCCTACAGGTATATTCTATGCTTCAGGTGTAAAAGCAAATGTTCTCTTTTTTGATCGAAAACCTGCGAGTGAAAAACCATGGACAGAAAAACTATGGATATATGATTTAAGAACAAATAAACGTTTTACATTAAAAGAACAACCGATGAGATATGAAGATCTTCAAGATTTCATCAAATGTTATAATCCTGACGATCGCTTTAATAGAAAGGAAAAAGAACGTTTTAAGGCTTTCAACTATGATGAATTAATTCAGCGATATAATGTAAATATCGATATTTTTTGGCTTAAAGATGAAAGCCTTGAAGATTTCGAAAATCTTCCAGAACCAGCAGTGTTAGCAAGAGATATCAAGGAAAATCTTGAATCTGCGTTAGAACAATTTAGTGATTTATATGATGATTTGGAAGAAGAGGAATAATAATGTATTACAATATAAAAAGAAGTATTTATTAGTTCGTTTTTTTAACTCCCTCAATCCACCAAATTATATTAACTAATTTAGCTTTTGTATAATAGCTGAATTGATCTTCTTTTGCTTTTTGGTATGTGGATATCATCTGTGATCGAATAATTAAATTGGTATTTAAAAGAATTTAACGAAATTTTATAACAATTAGTAATCGATTAGTAAATGTTACACTTTCCCATCAACTCTTCATATGAAATATTGCTAAATCCACAAATAAGTGAGATAAAAATATAAATATTTCTTTTATTTATTAAATATTAGCTAAAATTTTAAAGATTTTAATACAAATAATTCTGAATTTATAGAATTCAATGTTTTCTAATAAGCTATTAACTCCAATTTCAATATTAATAAATTTTAATTTAGTGTAAAAAATATGGTATCTTCGAAAGATCCTAAAAAAGTATCAAAAGATATGTTATTAGAAATGTTTGAAATATTCGATAGTGGCTCAGAAACCTCAGGAGCTATTGACAATTGGTTAACTAAAGAAACGCCCGATGATGTTTTGGAACGACTCCTAAATCTAAATAATCAACCAATCACTTTTGCGATATTTAATGAGCTTTTAATATTGGCAAAGGTTTCACCAGTTTCTAAAGATTTTTTCATTTATTATTGGCTTGAAATCCCAAAACATCCTTATGATCCTCGAGATTTACCAAAATTTGAAACAGACTACAAAATTCATAATAATAAAGGTGATGAAGATATGAGCAAAAAAAATGTGAATATTGAACAAAATCAAATCGTATCACTTGATCACTTATATTGGGGAATTTATCGGATTTTTATGGATGGTTTACTGTTTTATGGTAACATAAGCAGAGCTTATCATGATTTGCGTGAAAAAAGTCACGGAGAAATTGAATCAATCTTTAAAAGGTTTATATTTGACCATGAAAAGATGGTTCTTCGAGGTCCTACATTAGACCTAATACCAATTGACTCTCAAGAACGCCATCTCATTTCGGAAGCTGCTTGTAAAAATCTTGATGTAGGAAGTCGAAATCAACTTCTTAATGATTTAAAGGAATCATATAGAATGGTTTTAAATGGTTTACTTGAAAAAAATAAACAAATTCATGAGATAACAGTTAAAGAAGTAGTGGCAAATCTTTCAAAATTGAAAGAAGAGAAAAGAAAAAATAATAGTAAACTAAAAGATTTGGAAACTTCAGATACAATAATAATACAAAAGTCTTTAACGGATTATAATACAACTTTAGGTAGTATTTATGAAGAAAAAATTGACAATCCTGCAAAACTTACATCTTTATTTAATAGGGTTGTTGAGGCTTGGGAAAAGGCTAGACCAGATGCTATCGCAAATACTCGGACATACCTTGCCAAAATTGGAGAATTAGATGTATATGTAGCCACTAGTATGAGAACTATTGAGGATTTCATAAAAATGACTGATTTATGTAATTATTTATTCAAAGATGAACCAGAAGAAAATGCCTCTAAAGAGGATATTGAAATTCATAGGAAACTTAAAAAATTATATATAAGATACTTTGATCCTACTTTAAGTGCTGCTAGAGGTCATGAAGATAAAGGCTTAATTGAATGTCTAATGGTAAAGTTAGCAAAAGTTTTAATATTATATGTTGGGACAAAGGACAGTTATGGAAAGGATGTTGAGGCTGCTATGGCATTAAGCTTAGGGAAACCTGTTATATTTTTATCGGAAGATGAAGATCGATTAAATTTTTACAAGAATGTCCACCCTTTAAGTAGATTGATTAATTTTGATAATGGTGTAGCTGTAGGAGCTTTAATTTGCAAAGAAAAGAAGATTGCAAAGCAATTATTATATCGAATATTCTATAATAAAATGCAATACTATATAACTCGCCCAGAGAGTGGAGAGGGAGAAATAGAAAAAGGATATTATCAACTAAAAGAAAAATTAACTAATTCCGTTGTTCGCATCCAAACAAATGATCAATTATTAACCAGAGCATTTTGGGATCATTACTCATAATATTGATTTGAACAAAAGGAAGTTTTTGATTGTAAGCCCTTTATTATTATCTAAAAGTTAAAACTATAATAGTTTTCAATATCAGTTTAAAATATTCACATAAAATATCTATATTTATCAGGGGGGTTATGCAATGATTTTGCTCTATACTCAGACAAAATATTTCCCACATTTTTAGAGAAAGTTATAGTAACAGGGAATTTTGTAGAATAATCAACATTATTCCAGTTTAATCTAGATAATGCTAGTATTTCCTTGCAGATCTTAATTTTATCATCATCTGTGCGATAAAATTTGATTTCTACAGGTGAGGGTATTCTAGAACCAGGATATATATCAAGACAGGGTAAATATCCTACACTAAATAAAAGATATTTTCCAAGAAATTCTAATAATGTTCCTCTAACAACCGTTTCTTGCCCTAATCTAAAAAATCTAAAATAAGTATTTGATATTGAGATTAAATCAATTTTATTTACATTTCTTAAGCCCTCTTCCAAACCACTTGCCTCTTCTTCCCAGTATTCAGAGCTTTTATGTATAACAACTCTATCTGGCAGATGGTCCCAGTGCTTTTTGTATTTATAAAGTACAAATTCAATTAATCGTCGAGCATAAGCCTTTGTCATATGTGGATTTTTTGAATAGTTATCATCCCATTCAAATTGTTCCCCTTTTAATACTATATCCTTACCATTTGATAAAAAAATCTGCGCAATTGCAGATCTCATAATTAAATCGTCATTATCATCAAATTCTTTATGAAATGAAATTCCAATAAAACAAGTTTTTTCAGGAAATTCAAAGAATTTCCAAGGAATTTCATTTGCTTTATAAAGCAATGCTACAGTTAAGTTCCATGCTATCATAGATAAATCTTGTCTCCCTTCTTCCTTCGGATTTGGAATTAATGTATATGGATAAATTAATTGAGTAGGGATTTGCTTCTCCATTCCAATTATTTTTATAATATTATGGAAATTATATCCTTCTTTATAATTCTTTAATCTTACATCAAATTGACGTTTTGTTAAAAAAATTGTATTTTTATGTCTAAATCTATCGTCTCTACATGATTTCAAAATCTCTTTAGGTATTGAAATTACCACTACATCTGGTTTAGGCTCTATATCACTAATAATATTGAATTTTGAATCTATCAATGATATAGCATATTTAATTCTATCAATTCTTTTAGTTGGGGTTAAATCTTCAAAAATTTTCATCTCTGTTGTCTTGAATATCTGCTTATTAATTATTTGGAAATCAATTCTAAGTAGTTTAGATCCTAAACCAGGGAAAGGCCATCTTAGTGATTTGCTATGAAAGATTTTATTTTTCATTTTTATAAATAAATTTTCCACATTAAATATTGATTCAGAAGAACCAATTAACGCAATTTTTATTGACTTAAATCTACTTACGCCGTAAGGACCATAAACGCTTAAGCCATGGCAAGGATCAATTGCTTTATTGTTGTTGAAAAATAATAATTCGGGGTCTCTAATATAAAAGGCTCTCATTGTTAATAATATACTTGTGATTTTTAGTTAATTAGACTAGAACTTTCATTATTAGGTTTGAAATTTGCATGTATAACTAAAGGATCTTTAAAAATTGCATGATTAATATCAAAAAATTTTTTTTTTTTATATTTTTCAAATTTCATAGGTTTTTTTTTAAAAAATTTTATAATTTCTGTTTGTTCTGTTTGTTTTTCTTCTTGTTTAATATAAGACACAAATACATAAAACCATCTACGTTGAAAATCATTTTTCATAAAACTTTTCCTATATTTTGTTTCAATTTTTCGAATTTCTTCAGACCTAAAGATATTTTCACCATTAGAAGAAAAAAGCAATCTAGGACTAATTATAATAAAATAAATATCATTATAGATATTTACACTAATTTCGGCAGCTAAATTTAAGTAATATGCACCTCGATTTTGTACAACCTTCCATTCTTTCTTTTTTCTGGATTTTGGATCTCGCCAATTAATTATTTTATCCCTGTTTTTACAATGAAAATAAAATATTCTTTTATTTTTCTTTTTGTAACAATTTAAGTTTAAGTAATGGAGATAATTATAAATCCAATCATTTAAAAAAGTTATTTTATCAGATTTATCTAATTTCTCAAATTCAATTTCAGTTATATAAGAATTATCTTTTATGAACTTAGTCAAAGGATTATTTTTATCGAAATTTTGAAATGAGTATATTTTACCAAATTTAAATAAAAAGCTGATAAAAATATTATTTCTTTTTAAATAATATCTTATTTTATTAAAGGATACACCTTTACTTTTTTCAGTATAATAAATTATTCTCTTATTTAAATTAAATTCTAAAGCATTTGAAATTAAAATATCTTGTTCCCATATTGGTTCATAAATTTTTGCATAATATAATCTCCTTTCATTAAATATAACATCATTATATAATTGAAAATCTACAAAATCGTCAGGCTTAAATTTATTCTTGAATTCTTTGAATTTATTTAATAATTTAACTTCAATATATAAATCTAGAAATGATTCTCTTTGACCTACGATAAAGTAAATGTTGTTTAAAAGTTCTTTTCTTATGATATCAGACTTAGTTATTTTATTAAGGTAATTTTTTAATTTAACTGGCAAAAAATCAAATAATTTATCAGGTTCTTTTCGATGTAACCTTTTCCAATTTTCTAAAAATTTTCCTGTTTTATTCGTGAAAAAAAAATATTTTACTTTTAAAGATTTATTTGAATTTTTTAATTTAATATTTCTTTTCAAACACCTCTGGAGGAATTCATAAAGTCTACGATCAGTCTTATCCCACAAATTTTTAGTTTTCTTAATCTGAAAAGAAAAAATCCTTTCTTTATCATCAAAAATATCCAAATCTTCAAGACCATTAAAAGAAAATGATGCTATTTTGCTTTTTACTTTTGTAATTCTATTAAATCTTTCTAATATATAAAAACAAGCCTTATCTTCATAATTTCTTCCTTTTTTGCTATAATATTCTCCCCTTTTGCGATTTAATTCATTATTTAATAATAATTTGAATATTTCATGTGAAAATATTGTCATAATATCAAATGTGAAATGACATTTTTTAATTTAAATATCAATACTCTCACATTAATTAGTTATTTTAATATTTTTTAATAACACTTAAATAAAACTCTTTAAATTATAATAAACCTAAAGATATTATTTTATAGCATAAAAAATTTTTATTAGTACTCGGGTTTTTCTATGATTCCTTTTCTCTCTAATATCATCCTAATAGGACTATAATAGGGAGCACACCACTGGTGGAGGAGATAATAGAGAGAAAGGATAACAAAAGGAGTTTATTATTCCTTTGCATTTAATAAAGAAATTATCTCTTTCCTAATATTGCGTAATAACTTGTATTTTTCTACATCTTTGTTGCGATCTCTATCAATTGGAAGTCTTAAACAGTTTCCTGGATCTTTATGAGACATTAATTGAAATATGAAGTGTTGAGAAAAATATGCATTATAAATTAATTTAACTCCACACTCTATTCTTTTTTATATGATTTACTTAAGATCTTATTTAGTTAATATTTACAATTTTGTAATTAGATTTTTATATTTACATAAAAATAGAAGTTAATTTGTAAGAAAAAATTGAAAAAGGATTTGATGATAAAATGGAAGATTTTTTTGATGAGGAATACGATAATGAAGATGATATAAGAGATGCCTTTCTAGTACAAGCAAGAGATGGATTGAAAGTTTGTTCGAACTGCAGAGAAGAAAAAAAAGCAACTTCCAAATATTTTCATTTAAATTGCACAAGCATGGATGGGTTACATCCCGAGTGCAAAGAGTGTAGAAAGGAAAGGGATAGGTGGTATTACATAAAAAAGAAGTACGGTCTAACAAAAGAAGATTTCTACGCTATGTTAGAAAGCCAAGATTATTTATGTGAGATATGTGAAAGGGAATTCGACGATAAGATTAGACCTCAAATTGATCATAACCATAAGACAGGAGAGGTAAGAGAAATTTTGTGTGCTCCATGTAATGCTCTTATTGGTCTCGCTAATGACGATATTAGAATCTTGAAAAATGCTATTGAATATTTGAAATATCATAGCTAAAACGAAAGGAAAATTTGGATTCATTAAAAAAAATTTTTTTATTTGCTTTTGGCAATTGTTTTTGAATGCTAAGACTAATTCTTAATGATCTGTATAAGAAATTAGAAGTTGTGGTATTTATGCTGAAAATTATAGAGGCCTCATCAAGTAAATTAATTGAACAAGTGCGAGATCTTTTTACCGAATATGAGAGAGATTTGGGCATCGATTTGGAATTTCAGAATTTTCAGGAAGAGTTGGAATCGTTGCCCGGCGGATATGCGCCTCCAGAGGGAGCACTCCTTTTAGCGTACTTTAATGGTAAGTTGGCAGGGTGCGTGGCGTTGCGAAAATTAGAGGAGAAGATTTGCGAGATGAAACGTCTCTACGTCCGAGAAACATATCGCGCAAGGGGTATCGGAAAAGCTCTTTCGAAACGAATAATTGAGGAAGCAAAAAAAGCGGGATATACCCATATGCGCCTTGACACACTTTCTCACATGAAAGAAGCAATGTCGTTATATATCGAGCTAGGATTCAGGGAAATTGCCCCATATAGATACAATCCCTTTGAAAATGCGAAATTTTTCGAATTAGATCTAAGGAAAGAAAGTGAGAATCCTTAACAAAAAGATTTAATTTCGAGTTTAAAAAGAAAAGATAGTGTTATTATTTCTGTTTTCTTTGTTGGTATTTCCTGAACTTTTCAAGCATTTTTCTAGGAGTTACAGGAGTTTCTGACCTCTCGAATCTACGTAATTTGCCCTTTATACCAAATAAATATTTAGAAATGTTCTTGAGCTTTTCAACATCATAGCGCCCCATCATAGCAATTGTTTCCATTTGAGGCGACCCCCCTCCATGTAGTCCAGCTACTTGCATTAACCCACCAATGTCCGAGCACCCTATACATTCTAAACCTTTGAAACATTTTAATACATTTTCGGGTTTTACTCTCGGATTTCTCTGCATATATTTCATTGCGAGGGCCCCCACCTCATCGTCAAAAAAAGTATCTAAGTAAGGTAACGTTGCCATCAGCCCACCTGCAAGGTCAGCAACGATTTTATATTCATCATATATGTTCTCGCCTGCCAATCTACGTCCAGCGTTCGTTAGAATTTCATCTGGAACTTGTGTACCTGAAAGAGATTTTTCAGAGTGATATGCGCTTGATTCGCCTGCCGCAAAAACTAACTCTGCTGTACCTATAAGGTGAGATAGTTTATCTCTTGCGTGTGATGTGTGCTCAATATTGTTATATTCGGCAACAAGCGCTGCAGCACTAGCTAAGATTTCCGAGACTGCTGGTTTACACCCTGTATACGAATGTCTATGGTAGTGAGCAAACATCAAAGCTAAAAAGCCAGCGTAAGGTGTTTGCCGTGGATCCGCTTGACCATTCAAAAAAACTCTCTCGTTTGGAACAAATACATCATCAAAAATGATGAACGTTTCCACATCTCCAAGTTCCATCGTTTTAGTTATCAAATCTTTTGGTACATTTTTAGGTTGCTTGAAATAAGCTGGTCTAGAAAGCAGTTTTATTCCATCCCAATCAGCCGGCAAAGCAAATGCAACCGCGTAATCTTTATCTTCTGGCCCCATAAATCTACATGGTACAGCAATTATTTCATCAACATAGGGAGTATTTGTAATACATTGTTTGGCACCTCTGACGAGGATGCCATCATCCCTAGTTTCGACCACCCTCAAATAAGCGTCTGGGTTTTCCTGTTCAAAAGGGCGCTTCGACCTATCTCCCTTAGCATCAGTTGAAGCCGCCGACGCCGTAAGGTCATTTTCTTGAAAATATTTTATATAAGCTTCCAATCTTTGATAATGATCCGTACCAAGTGCTTGATCTAATTCATACGTAATTACCGAAAGTGCGTTTAGAGCGTCAATTCCCATACATCTCTGAATACAGCCTCCAACACGATGGCAAAGAACCCGAGTCATGCGCTGCTTTTTTAAAAGGTCATCAACGCTCTGATGTATGTGAGTGAATCGATTTATTTTCTCACCAGTCAAATGTGAAGTTGCGGTACATAAATCTTCAAATTCTGGGTCATGTGCGCAATCAAAAGTTTCCCGTATAATATTTATTCCCCCCCTTATCCGCCGATCGTCCCGCCCCACTTTCTCATTGCCAATCCAAATGTTAGGTTTCATTTTCAATAATCTTTGGTAATAATCTTCAAATGTTTTCACAATTTTCACTTCTTAATTTTAATTTTAATCTTAATTTTGTTTTAATAATAAAACATGGTAATTTTATTTTTTGTAAGATATTTATATATCTGTTCTAAGATATAAGAAAAAAAAATAAGAATTTTTATTTTACCAGAATTCTGTACCGATCTTAGTCGTGGTAATTACCATCTCTTGAGCGGATTTTGTCGCTCTCATCATTTTAGCCATATCTCCTTGGAGCTTTGCTTGTCCACCTAATAATGCTCGAATTGGATCCAATTCTTGCTTTAAAATCTTAACCCAGTTATCGTAAGTTGCAGCATACGTATATTCAACTCCAATCGCATCTCCTTCAGCTTTTTCTCCACTTTTTATTACTTGAAATTTTTCCTCTTCTTTTAAGACACGAGCTCCCGTACATTCACCATGATATAATCCAATCCAGATATTAACTAACTTTTTAAAAGGGCCGCTAGGTTCAAAAATAAAAACAAAATCTCCTTCCCAGCCATTAGGAGGAAAGCCACTAGGTCCAGCTGCTTCCTTATAATTTTGATTTTTATTAAGAGCTTTGCAAAAATCACTGGCCCATTCTTGTGTTGCAAATTTTACCATTATTTTCACCCAATTTATTTTTAATTATAGATTTTTTTGGATAAATTTAGATTTCGATGTAAACAATTAAGTTCTTTTAATATTTAAATTTTACATTATAGTCTAAGTGAAGGATTTTGCGAACCTTTTTTCCTCCACCTATAAATCCTTAGACCTGGAGGAAATTGTTTTCGTCTTTTTCAATTAATTAATAATTTTTAAATAGTGAAAGTACATAAATGTCATCAACACTCTGATGTATATGAGTGAATCGATTTATTTTCTCACCAGTCAAATGCGAAGTTGCGGTACATAAATCCTCATATTCTGGGTCATGTGCACAATCAAAAGTTTCCCGTACAATATTTATTCCCCCTCTTATCCGCCGGTCGTCCCGCCCCACTTTCTCATTGCCAATCCAAATGTTAGGTTTCATTTTCACTAATCTTTGGTAATAATCTTCAAACGTTTTCACAATTTTCACTTCTTAGTTTTTATTTTAATTATCTTAATTTTGGTTTAATTATAAATAGAATTGCTTAAAAGAATAACTTATAACCTAAATTTTTTAAGATTTTAAAACTTCTTTAAAATAAACATTTTACAATCTGAAAACAGTTTAATTGAAAATATTTTAGCAAATCTCTATAGATCTTATGGACTCGTTCAACCTTTGATATCAAATATTGTAAAATTGTTTATAAAAATCGAAAAATATTAAAGTTATACACAAATATAACTAATATAAATCATATGTGATTTATGAGTGGATAATCAATGGATAATCGAATATATATAATGGATGTCACGAATCGTGACGGCGTTCAAACAAGTAGATTGGGTCTTGCTAAGCTAGAGAAGACAGTCTTAAATATATTGCTTAACCGTATGGGAGTACACCAATCAGAGATAGGATTTCCCGCAACCCATCATGAGACAAATTATATCAATGCCAATTTAAAGCTTGCTCAATTTGGAGTCATTAAACCTATGAAATTATCGGGATGGATGAGATCTATTGCTTCGGACGTTGAATTAGCGGTAGAAAATTGTCCAAGCTTAGAGCATATTAACTTATCAATTTCAACCTCTAACCAGATGATAAATGGTAAGTTTCAAGGAAGGATGGACAGTAGTGGCGTAATTAAAATGATGACAGAAGCCGTTGAAAGGGCAAAAGATTTAGGGATAAAGACTGTTGGAGTTAACGCTGAAGATGCTTCGAGAACAAAAATGGATTACCTTATTAAGTTTGCCTTAGCTGCCAAAAAAGCGGGAGCTGACCGTATTCGCTATTGTGATACTTTAGGATATGAGAGAAGCTTCCGAATTCATTTTAGGTGTAAGGATCTAACAAAAGCCATTGATATGCCTATTGAGTTGCACACACATAACGATTTAGGTATGGCAGTTGCGACGGCGGTTGAAGGTGCAAAAGGAGTTGTTGAAGAGGGACAAGATGCGTTTATCAATACTACAGTTAATTCTATGGGTGAAAGAGCTGGAAACTGCGATTTAGTGAGTACTGTTCTGGCTCTGAAATATGGAGCTGATTTTGATGAGCTCGGTTTACTCGACCCTCGAATTGATTTAAGTCATGCGTATAAAGTTGCCACTTACGCCTCACATGCTTTTGGTGTACCTATTCCTGTAAATCAAGTTGGTGTAGGGGATAATGCTTTTGCGCACGAGTCGGGGATACATGCAGATGGAGCCTTAAAAGACAGAAAAAATTATGAGTTATATGATTTTCAAGAATTGGGAAGAGGAGAAACGATCTTGCTTGAAACAGGGCGCAAAATCACTACAGGAGAATATTCTGGAATTAGTTCTTTTAAACATATTTATAAAAACTTCAATTTAAAATTCAAGGATGAGGATGAAGCACGTCAAATTCTCGAGCTCGTCAGATATGCGAATGTACATAAACAAAAACCCTTAGTTCAAGAAGAGTTTGTATTTATCGCTCAATATCCTAAGATTGCTCAGCAACTATTAACTATGACACCTCCTGAGATAACTATTTTTAAAACCCGCTATGAATCTCCTAAAAAGCGCGCCAAAGAAAAAAAATCTCTTAACGACAAATCTTAAGTTATTCCTAAAGCCAAATTACTTTATAACATAACTTTGACAGTTATGTCTTTTGTTCTCTATGAAATTTTAAGAAATTATCTAAATTCTTAAATTCATTAGTATCATTTATTGAATTTAATAA
This sequence comes from Candidatus Hodarchaeota archaeon, assembly GCA_048887225.1. GTDB lineage: Archaea > Asgardarchaeota > Lokiarchaeia > Sigyniarchaeales > SOKP01 > LW40-45. The sequence continues at coordinate 26,327 of JBHLJY010000019.1, read as the reverse complement.
ATTTTTATTAAAAAAGAATGGAATCTGATCAAAATGGCTACTCAAGAAACTAAAAAATCTCCATATGATTCTAAAATATGGATAAAATCCTATGATGAGCATGTTAAACCAAGTTTGGAATATCCAAAGGAAAGCCTTGGCAAAATATTTGACGATGCTATGAAAGCACTCCCTTACAATCCAGCATGTTTTTCTATGAAAAGACATGTTTCATATAAAGAACTTAGGGAAATGACTCATCGATTTGCGACGTTTTTACAGAAAAACGGATTAAAGAAAGGAGATCGTGTAGCAATTAATTTACCCAATATAGTTCAATATTTAGTTGCCCATTTTGGAACGTTACTAGCTGGTGGTGTAGCTTCGGGATGTTCACCACTTTTAAGTCCTACTGAAATTGCATATCAAATCAATGATAGCGAGTCAAAATTTTTCATTACGTTGGATGCTGTTTATGCTCATGTACTAGTAAAAGTACTTGATAACGTACCTAAACTCGAATGTATCGTAACCACGAATGTAGCTGATTATATGGGTCTACCTAAAGTTATTGTATTTCTTGGTAAAGCACTAAAGAAAATTCCAAAAGGTAAGGTTGAACCATGGCCAGGAAAAAAAGTTATTGATTTTATGGAAGTTATGGAGACAGAAATTGATTTAAAAGAAGTTTCAATCGATAATAATAAAGATCTGGCATTACTACAATATACTGGTGGAACAACGGGACTACCTAAAGGTACAGAACTTACGCACGCCAATATTCTCTCAAATATGGTTCAAATAAAATCTTGGCTTAATCTTGAGAGAGCACAAGGTATATCTCTATCTGCATTTCCGTTATTTCACTTAGCTGGCTTATGTTTTGGTATGATGAATGTATATATGTCAAATGCTCAAATATTAATCCCGGACCCTAGAGATACAAATCATTTCATTAAAGAATTGATAGATAAAAAACCTATAATAATGGTGAATGTACCCACGCTATTCTTAACAATTAAGAATAATCCCAAATTGAAAAAAGTTCCAGAAACTACATTGAATGAGGTTCTTGCTTATGTATCCGGAGCCGCACCATTTCCCGCGGAGGCAATCAGAGATTTCGAAAAATCGTTGAAGGCAGAAAATAAACTTCTAGAAGTATATGGAATGACCGAAACTTCTCCAATCCTTACTATGAATCCATATTATGGCAAGAAAAAAGTTGGCACTGTTGGTATACCGGTTCCTGATACTGAAATACGCCTTGTTGACGTTGAAACTGGAGAACAAGTAGAGCTCGGACAACCTGGAGAGATAATTTGTAAGGGACCTCAAGTCACAAGAGGATATTATAACAAACCAGAGGCAGATGCAAAGACAATTATAGACGGTTGGCTGCATACGGGCGATGTTGGCGTCATGGATGAAGATGGCTTTATAACTATTGTTGATAGGACTAAAGATATGTTAATTGTAAGCGGATATAAGGTGTATAGCGTTCATGTCGAAGATATCTTAACCAAGCATCCAGATATTGAATTAGTTGCTATAATAGGATTGAAAGATCCAGATCGTCCTGGAAGTGAAATAGTAAAAGCCGTTGTTCAACTTAAAGCAGGAATCGAAGAAACTGAAGCTGTGAAAGAAGGCATTAAGGTTTATGCGAGAGAAAAGCTCTCTAAATATGAGATGCCTAAAATTTGGGAATATCGAGACACGCTACCTTTAACTCTTGTAGGTAAAGTTCTAAAGAGAGCGCTTCGAGAAGAAGCAGAAAAATAAAATTTTCTTTTTTTTTTTTTAAAATTTAATAAGCATAAAATTTTTTCTTTATATAACTAATTACCTTTTCTCTTTTAAAAGACTTAGATTAAAATAAAATGAATATTGAAGATATCCAAGATTTTATTTACGAAAAGGAAGAAAATGGCATTTGTACTTTAACAATTAATCGTCCTGAAAGGAGAAATGCTTTATCTTTCATATCTCTTTTAGAAATTCAAGTTGTTCTTGATGATATGGAGGCAGACAAAAACGCTAGAGTTCTTATTATTACGGGCTGTAAAGAAGCTAACGCATTTTCCTCAGGTGGATACTATAGCGCCAAATTCATGACTTCTCTATCTCCAGAAATAAAGAAGGAACTCGATTTTATGGACATGGCCCAAAAAAAGTTATGCTTGAAATTATGGGATTTTTCAAAACCAATTATAGTTGCAATAAATGGACTTGCAATCGGAGGGGGTATAACGATGCCATTAGCTGGAGCTGACCTTATCTATATGTCTGAGGATGCGTGGTTAGGCTTTTATTTTGTTAAAAGAGCCGTGATTCCTGAATTTAGTATGTCTTTTATCCTTCCACTTTATTTAGGTTTTCAAAAAGCGAAAGAGATTATTTATTTTGGAGATAAAATTACTGCTCAAGAGGCTGAAAGGCTTGGATTAGTTAACAAAGTTTTACCAGCTGATGAATTAATACCATATGCAAGAGAGCAAGCTTTAAATTTAGTTCCACCTAAAGGCCCAAGCGTATCATTAAAATTAATGAAAAAAACTATGCATAATTATTTTCGAGATATCCTTTCAAGCACTTTAGATTTAGAAAATGAAGGATATAAGGCTTCAATTAAGACACATGATTTTCGTGAGTCTACAAAATCTTTAGCACAAAAAAGAGAACCCATTTTTAAAGGAAAATAATAATAAAAAACATAAAAAATAGAAAAAGGATTAAAATGAAAATTGAAGATATTCAGGATATTATTTACGAAAAAGAAGAAAATGGTATTTGTACTATGACTCTTAATATACCTAAAAGAAGAAATGCGATGTCGGCTGTAACGTTTTTAGAAATTGAAACTATCTTAGAAGACATGGAATCAGATAAAAATGCCAAAGTTTTAATTATGACAGGAAATCCAGAAAGCAGAGCATTTTCATCTGGTGCGTATTTTAATATGAGTTTTTACAATACAATTCCTCCCGAAATTATGAAAGAACTCGATTTAATGGATATTGCTCAAAAACGATTATGCATGAAAATTTGGAATTTCTCCAAGCCTGTTATTGCAGCAATTAATGGATTAGCTGTAGGTATAGCCATCACAATACCTTTAGTTGGGGCTGATCTGATTTATATGTCTGAGGATGCTTGGTTGGGATTCTATTTTGTTAAAAGAGCTGTCATGCCTGAATTTGGCTCATCGTTTTTCCTACCTTTTTTAATTGGTTTTCAAAAAGCGAAAGAGGTTTGTTATTTTGGAGATAAAATTACTGCTCAAAAGGCTGAAGAACTTGGTTTAGTCAATAAAGTCTTACCACCTGATGAATTAATGCCTTACGCAAGAGAGCAAGCATTAAGATTAATACCACCAAAAGGACCAAGCGTATCATTACAATTAATGAAAAAGACAATGCATAATTATTTTAAAGATATACTTTCGAGAACATTAGATTTAGAAAATGAAGGCCTAAGAGCATTATTTAAAACCTCTGATTTTAGGGCAGCTACAAAATCATTAATAACAAAAAAAGACCCTGTTTTTAAAGGAAAATAATTATAAAAAAACTTAATATTAATTTATCCTAAGACATGTCCATTTGGGAGAATTAAATCACCTTCAAGATAGATTGCTCCAAGATTTGTATCTGCGTCCTTTAAAATTTCGTGACAGATATCGTACTCTGAATACTCACTTTTAATATAATTTATTTTGGCAGCTAAATTTTTATATACAACTTCAATTTTAAAATATGTTTCTGTCAATTGTCGAAGTGCCGGTTTAGAATTATCCTTTACATCAGGAATTATTTTTAAATTGTAAATCGCCATGCTTTCGAACATCCCCTTTGTATCCAATCCTGGGGGATTATTCATAATCTCTGCTTCTACATCTAGAAAAGTTATTCCCTTTCGCGTTGAAAATCCTCTAACTTTATTGTCTTCAATTGGAGTTAAATTAATTTCACACATTTTTTTTGGAAATCCCCAAATTTCTCTTCCAGCTGTTAAAGCTACATCATCATCAACATATATATTGTAAATGAACAACCCTGGCTTTCCTTTATAGATACAATTTAATGCAATTACAAGTTCATTATATGGTCCAATTGATGATTCCGGATATTTAAAGAAAGAAATAATATCAAGTCCATTTTCTATGGATTCTAATTCAGGAGGTAAACATTTCTTTTTAACGCCTGGTGCGCACTGAAATACAATTGCAATGACACGCGTATTTCGATACATTATGGGAGGTGGCGGAAATATACCACACTGACGTGGCATGGAATAATCAGTAGGTCTCTCGTATTCAACCAATTTAATCAACTCTTTTTTAAGTTAGTGTTTAAATAACAAATTAACTCTTTAATTTATAAATATTCTGACATATTTATTTTTTGAAATTTAGATCTTAATAAAAAAAGAATCTATATTTAAGGGACAATAAGTTCATTTTTATTTTTTTAAATACAAATCATTTTCAATAACATTTAATTAAACTGAGTATATATTTTTCTTAAAAAATTGATAAAATAGTAGAAGTGATTTAATTTGGATGAATTAAAAATAATAGTCAGTGGACTTGATAACGCTGGAAAAACATCTATTTTAACATCTTTTAATAAAAGATACGACTTTGAGGAGGAAGTAAGAGAACTGCAACCTACGATAAGAGTTAGCTATCAACAAACTAAATTTTTGGGTAAAAATTTTCATTTCTGGGATATGGGAGGTCAAGAAATGTATAGAGAACTGTATCAATCAAGGCAAGATTTATATTTTGCTGATACAAATTTGCTAATTTATGTAATTGACATTCAAGATAGTGATAGATTCGACTCCTCTTTAGAATATTTACATAGTATTTTACAATATTTTGATAAAAATAAAATGGATGTTCCATTAATCGTGGCATTTCATAAATTTGACCCCGAGCTAAAGAATGATGAAAATCTTATTAAATTTGCTCGAAAATTAACAGAGAAACTTATTCAAATAGAACAATTGAAAATGTTATTTTTACAAACTTCTATATATGACATACTTTCAATCGTTCATTTAATCTCGTCGGCCCTCTCAATTTTCGACGACAAGCATTTAAAACTTAAAGAATTATTTAAAAACTATTTAAAAGATTTTGATAGTAAATCTCTTATTTTATTTGATCAAAATGGAGTTATTATAAGTGAATTCTATACAGAATCAGTGGGATATGACTTATACCTAGATCTATTGAAATCGATTAAAGAACATATAATTGTACTCAAAAAAATACAAAAAGAAAATTATGAATATGATAGTGATTTTAATCCTATTAACAATCAGATGGGCTCATATTTGCGTCGAATAAAGCTTAAAGATGATACTTTCTATGTTTCGCTGTTGATCAATGAAAATGCAATAGACACATTATCAAGTAAGTTTTCAGATTTTTTAATTGATTTGAATAGTTTTTTTACATAATTCTATTCTCTTCAAGTTTTTAAAACATAATATTTTTTTATTTTTCGATTGGTTCCAAGATAGAGATAATGAATATTGAAAAATTTGAAGATATAATTTATGAAAAAGAAGATAATGGGATATGCACAATAACCTTCAATAGACCAGAAAGAAGGAATGCTTTTACTAAACAGACTTTTATAGAAATTCAAGCTGCACTTGAGGATATGGAGCATGATAAAAATGCTAGAGTTCTTATAATGACGGGTTGTAACGAAGCTAACGCCTTCTCCTCTGGGGGCTATTTTAATCTAAAATTTTTTACTTCGCAATCTCAAGGAAAAACGAATAAACCACAAAAGAGAGAAGCCATAAGATTTTGGGACTTTTCAAAAATAGTTATTGCCGCCATCAACGGTCTAGCAATTGGTGCAGGAATAACCATGCCTTTATATGGAGCAGATTTAATTTATATGTCTTCGGATGCGTGGTTAGAATTTAATTTTGTAAAACGTGGGATTATTGCCCAGTCTGCTATGTCTTTCATTCTTCCACTTTATTTAGGATTTCAAAAAGCAAAAGAAATTTTATATTTTGGAAATAAAATTACTGCTCAAGATGCTGAGAAACTCGGGTTAGTTAATAAAGTCTTACCATCAGCGGAATTGATGCCTTATGTACATCAAATAGCAGAAAGATTGATTCCTCCTAAAGGACCGAGCATGGCCATAAAACTTATGAAAAAAACTATGCATGATTATTTTAGAGAAATTATTATTAACACATCAGATTTAGAAAAAGAAGCAAATCGAATTGCTTTTAAAACCCACGATTTTCGAGAAGCAGTTAAAGCGTTCACAACGAAAAGGGAACCTAGATTCAAAGGGAAATAAAAACTTTAATTATTATATTGTTAATGTAATAATTTTTTTCTCATCGAAATTCTTTTATTTAGTGGTTTATATTTAATATTTTTATTTAAAAATATCTTTAAATTAATCTCAAATGACTAGTGATAAAGTCGGTTTTGATAACGAGAAATATCTAAGTGAACAATCTAAGCGCATATTGGACCGCGCAGCTCAATTTGGAAATAAATTATATCTTGAATTCGGTGGAAAACTTATATATGATTATCACGCTTCAAGGGTGCTTCCAGGTTTCGACCCTAACGTGAAAATCAGGCTTTTAAAGCGACTTAAAGATAAAATTGAGGTTATTGTTTGTATATTCTCAGGAGATATAGAAAGGAGGAAGATTCGTGCGGATTTCGGAATAACCTATGACACTGATGCATTAAAACTAATCGATGATCTTCGTGAAGCTGAAATTAATGTACGAGCATTGGTAGTGACACGTTATTCAGGACAACAAGTAGTAAACCAATTTATGAATAAGCTTGAACGACGAGATATAAAGGTATTTACACATCATTCAATCAAAGGTTATCCGACCAATATTGATTTAATTGTAAGTGAAGAAGGCTACGGTGCGAATCAATATATCGAAACCTCCAAACCCATTATAATTGTCACTGCACCTGGACCGGGTAGCGGAAAATTGGCTACCTGCCTTTCTCAAATATATCATGAGCATAAAAGGGGGCTAGAGGCAGGTTATGCTAAATTTGAAACATTCCCTATTTGGAGTATACCCTTAAAACATCCTGTAAATATGGCATATGAATCTGCGACTGCTGATATTAACGATTTCACTCAAGTAGATCCCTTTCATCTCGAAAATTACAATATTACAGCAATAAACTATAATCGAGATGTGGAGATTTTTCCAGTTGTTAAGAAGATTATGCAAAGGATCATGGGCACCAAGTTAGTATATAAATCTCCAACGGACATGGGTGTAAACATGGCGGGTTTTGCCATAGTTGATGATGATTTGGTGCAACAAGCAGCAAAACAAGAGATGATTCGGAGATACTTTCGATACAGCTGTGAATATGCTATGGGTCTTGCAGATAAAAAGACTGTGGAGAGAGCAGAACTGCTGATGAAAGAATTAAACCTTACCCCAATTGATAGAAGAGTAGTGAAACATGCCCGCCAAGCTTCTGTAATTGCTAAAGAAAAAGGTAAAGGAAATGAAGGGGTATATGCCGGAGCCGCATTAGAATTAAAAAACGGAACTATTGTAACTGGGAATAACTCTCCATTAATGCATGCCGCCTCCGCATTGATCTTAAATGCTATCAAAGAATTAGCTAGTATCCCTGAAAATATTCATCTTTTATCCCCTAGTATACTAAATTCGATAAGTAATTTGAAATCGGAGATTTTCAACCACAAACCATTGAGCCTAAATCTGGAAGAAACACTTATAGCCCTCAGTATTAGCGCTGATTTCAATCCCTCAGCGAAAGTTGCAATGGAAAAACTTAAGGAACTCAATAGTTGCGAAATGCATTCGACCCATATACCTACACCGGGGGATGAAGCCGGTCTAAGAAGATTAGGGCTTAATATTACTTCAGAACCTAATTTTTCTTCAAAAAGACTTTTTATAATTTAATTCTAATGTTCTATTCCAAATCAATTATATTGATTAAATCATCTTAACTAAGGAATAAAACGCATGACTAAATATTATTAAAAATATATATATTTATAATAAATATTATTCAAAGGAAAAGATATCTTTAAGAAAAGTTATTAATTATTTCCCTGATTATCAAGTAATCCATATGACTAATAATTGCAAATTTGTGTTTGTCACAGGCGGCGTTATGTCTGGCATAGGCAAAGGGGTTGCAAGCGCCAGTTTGGGGAAAATCCTTCAATTTCGAGGATTTAAAATCTCTGTAGTTAAGATAGATCCATATTTAAATGTAGATCCAGGAACTCTTAATCCAATTGAACACGGTGAATGCTTTATAACCGAGAAAGTCTGGGATTTCAAGCCTGTTATCGAATCTGAAGAACGCACATACAAAATAAGTGAAATTGACCAAGATTTTGGAACTTATGAGAGGTTCCTTGGAATTGAGATACATCCTTCTCATAATATTACGTCCGGGCAGATTTATCTCTCAACAATTTTAAGTGAGAGGAAAGGGAAATTCCTTGGAAGGACTGTTCAACTAATACCTCATGTAACAGACATAATTAAAGAAAGGTTAATGGAAATCGCTGAAAATGAAGATCTTGATGTAATTGTTATAGAATGTGGAGGAACTGTTGGCGATTTAGAATCTAGTATCTTTTTAGAGGCGTTTAGACAGCTAAAACTGGAATTACCAAAATATCACACTGCTTTTGTCCATGTAACTTTAGTTCCTTACTCAAAAGCGGTAGGTCAACAAAAGTCTAAACCTACTCAACACTCAGTAAAAATGCTCCAAAGTGCAGGATTGCAGCCAGATATCATTATTTGCCGAAGCGAAAAATCTTTGAACGAAGATGTTAGAAAGAAAATCTCACTATTCTCTAATGTTCGTCCCGAAGCAGTTATTTCAAACCCAGATATTGAAACGGTGTATGAGATACCCCTTTTATTTGAAGATCAGCAATTAGGAGATTCATTATGCCAGTTGCTAGATTTGAAAGCGAAACTAGTTACAGGAGATAATGAAATAACTAATTATTCTGAATGGGTAAAATTAGTAGAATTATTTAAAAGTGCTAAAAAAATTGTAAGAATTGGCATGCCCGGGAAATATTTTAACATCTCTGATTCCTATATTTCTATTAATGACGCGTTAGAGCATGCTGCAGCGCATCTTGGTTATAAAACCGAACTCAAAATGATTAACATTACCGAAGATACTAATATTGAGGAAGAATTAAAAGATTGCGATGGAGTTCTCTTAACACCTGGATTTGGAGAACGAGCAGTTGAGGGTATGATAAAGTCAGCAGAATTTACCATGGAGAATAAAATCCCTTTCTTAGGTATTTGTTTTGGTGCTCAACTTTTTTTTATTGCATTTTGTAGAAAATATCTTGGATTAAAAGGTGCCAATTCAACCGAAATCGATCCAAAGACTACACATCCAGTAATTGACCTATTGGAAACTCAAAAATCTGTTTCAGAGAAAGGCGGAACTATGAGGTTAGGTGGTCTTAAAATTATTATAGATAAAAACACACGTGTATATAACGCATATAAACAAAAAGAAATCGTTGAAAGGTTCCGACACAGATACCATATTCAAGAAAAATACATTACTGATGAGGCTAAGGAAAAAGGCATAAAAATATCTAGTCGAGACGAAACCGGGCAAATAATTAATAGTATAGAATTGAATCGAGAGGATCATTGGATGGTGGGCACACAATTTCATCCCGAATTTAAATCAAGACCATACAACCCTTCAAAAATCTACTCTGCCTTCATTAAAGCATGTATAGGCTATAAAAACAAAAAATGAGTTTAGGTCATTTTATATGCCAGAATATATTAAATGCGACTATTGTGGTGAAGAATTACATAAATCTGAAATCACTTATGTAGAAGGACGTCCTTATTGCGAAGATTGTGTGAGTGAAGCTGAAATTTACTTAGATGCGGAACCCTTTGATGAGGATGAAAATGATGAATATATTGATTATATTGATGATTAACATATTTTTAATTCAATAAATCCTCTTTTTTGCATATATAATCGAAATATTCTTTGTTTTTTCAATAGAATTGAAAAGAATTTTCATTAATTATATTTTTTTAGTCAACGATGAAATTTAAGTCGTTAATAAATAAGATTAGAAAAAATTATTAGCGATCTATGTTTTAAAGAGATAGGAGAAAAAATTTTCGTTGTTTGGCATGTTATATAAGAACGAAAAACCCGCTGTATTAATGTTACAAGATGGGAGATACGTTCAAGGCATCGGCTTTGGAGCGACAAAAATAGCTACAGGGGAGCTCGTTTTTACAACAATAACAGGTGCTGGGTACAATGAAACTTTAACTGATCCTTCATATCAAGGTCAGATCGTGGTAATGACTCATCCACTTGTCGGGAATTATGGTGTTCCTCCCTGGGAAAAGGATGAATTCGGAATAACAAAATATTTTGAATCTGATTCGGTTAAAGTAAGTGGGTATGTTGTCAATGAATGTTGTAGAGAACCAAGCCATTATGAAAGTATCAAGACTCTCGATGAATTTCTTATAGAGCAAAATGTGCCCGGGATAGAATGGATTGATACACGTGCAATCACTAAGATTTTAAGAGAAGAGGGTGTTCAAGTTGGTCTATTGGCCGTCTATGAATCTGAAGAAAAACCAAATATTGAGGAATTAAAGGAAATTGTCAAGAAAGCCGAGGATCCAAATATAAGACATCTTTCAAGCGAAGTATCTACGAAAGAAGTAATAAACTATGTGCCACCAAGTCCAGTTGGAAAAATTGTTATAGTTGATATGGGCGTAAAACTTAATATCTTGAGAAATTTTGTTCACAGAGGATTAGAAACGATTATTGTCCCTTATCATTATAATTACGATCAGATTATGTCATTTAATCCAGACGGCGTTTTTATCTCCAATGGTCCAGGAGATCCTGCCGTTTACAAGGAAGTCATTGAAGTTTGCAAAGATTTAATTAAAAATAATATTCCAACGTTTGGAATATGTTTAGGAAATCAAATAATTGGATTAGCTGCTGGAGGTTCCTCATATAAATTAAAATATGGTCATAGAGGGGGCAATAAAACAGTAATTCATTTGGATACTCAAAAATGTTATATAACCACTCAAAACCACGGATTTTGCGTGAAAGACTTTGAGAAAGGAGGATTTAAGGAATTTTTGAAAAATATTGATGATGATACAAATGAAGGAATTGTTCATGATACAAAACCAATATTCGCAGTTCAATTCCATCCTGAAGCATGTCCAGGTCCTTGGGATAGCCTCTATCTATTTGATAAATTTATAGAACTAATGAAATTATGAAAATATGCCTATTGACAAAACCATTAAAAAAGCATTGGTCCTAGGATCAGGTGGAATTAGGATAGGGCAAGCAGGAGAATTTGATTATTCTGGTTCTCAAGTGCTAAAGGCATTAAAAGAAGAAAGCATAGAAACAGTCTTGATTAATCCTAATATTGCCACAATCCAAACTGATCCACAACTCTCGGATAGAGTCTATCTATTACCTCTTAATATAGATTATGTTGAGGAAGTTATAAAAAAAGAACGACCTGATGGGATTTTTTTAGCCTTTGGTGGACAAACTGCATTAAATGTGGGTGTTGAATTACATGAAGTAGGAATTTTGGATAAATATAATATCAGAGTACTTGGTACCCCAATCGAAGCAATCGAAGCAACAGAAGATCGCGATTTATTCGTAAAAGCGATGGAAAAATCGGATGTAAAGGTGTGTAGAAGTAAAGCAGTAAATACATATCAAGATGCTATTAATGTTGCTAAAGAGCTCGGATTTCCTTTAATGATAAGAGTAGCGTATACTTTAGGTGGAAGGGGTTCTGGTATAGCTAATAATATGAAAGAATTTGAAAGAATGGCAAGAAAGGGTCTAGCGCAATCTAGAATTAATCAAATTTTAATAGAAGAAAGTATATGGGGCTGGAAGGAGATCGAATATGAAGTTGTAAGGGATGTTGAGGACAATTGTTTTATTAACTGTAACATGGAAAACTTTGATCCGGTCGGGATCCATACGGGAGAAAGCATTGTAGTTGCCCCTTCACAGACTCTTACAAATGAAGAATATCAAATGCTTCGTTCCGCGTCAATCCGCGTTATTCGAAATCTTGGAATTATTGGAGAATGTAATATTCAATATGGACTTGATCCTTTTTCAAAAGAATTTCGTGTAATTGAGGTAAATGCTCGGCTTTCAAGATCTTCAGCATTGGCTTCAAAAGCTACTGGATATCCTTTGGCTTATATTGCAGCAAAATTAGCAATAGGTTATACCTTACCAGAATTAAAAAATAAAATAACTAGTATAACAACCGCTTGTTTTGAGCCAGCGCTCGATTATCTCGTATTAAAAATACCGCGATGGGATTTAATTAAATTCCAACGGGTTGATCGAAGAATAGGCTCCCAAATGAAATCAGTTGGTGAAGTAATGGCAATTGGTAGAACTTTCGAGGAAGTAATACAAAAAGCAATAAGAATGTTAGATATTGGCATGAAAGGATTGGTATGTAACAAAATTGAATCGATTGAAGATATTAATGAATTAAAATTTGCATTAAATAATCCAACAGATTTAAGAGTCTTTCGCATAGTTGAAGCTATAAAAAGAGGAATTTCAATCGAACAAATTTATAAATTATCGCGTGTAGACAAATGGTTCTTATGTAAAATTAAGAATGTCGTAGATATCGAGAACCAATTAGAAAATTTAAACTTTTTAGAAGTAAGTGATTCTGATAAGATTTATTGGTTTAAACGAGCAAAGCGGTTTGGCTTTTCTGATGGTCAAATTGCGAAAATTATGGGGATTGATTTAATTACAATAAGAAGAATTTTAAGAAGGAAATATCAAATTCATCCATATGTAAAAAGAATTGACACTTTAGCTGCTGAATGGCCAGCTGTAACAAATTATCTATATCTGACTTATGCTGCTTCTGAGCATGATATAGATTTTGAGCAAGAATATAAGGAAAATTTAAAAAAAATTGTTGTTTTAGGCTCAGGAACTTATCGTATTGGAGCTTCTGTAGAATTTGATTGGGGCTCCGTTAATTGTCTTTGGGGATTAAAAAAATTAGGCGTTGACCAAGCAATCATGATTAATTATAATCCCGAAACTGTTTCTACAGATTACGATACATCTGATAAATTATACTTTGAAGAATTATCTGGAGAAAGAGTGTTAGATATTTGTGAGCTCGAAAAAGCAGATGGTATCGTTGTTTCTGTAGGAGGTCAAATAGCTCAAAATCTTGCTTCTAAGTTCTCCAAATATTCAGAGTTTTTTAGAAAAGTAAATCTAAATATACTTGGAACTCATGGAAGTCGCATAGATATGGCAGAAGATCGTTCGAAATTTAGTAGTCTATTAGATCAATTAAAAATTAAGCAACCTCAATGGAGTATGCTAACAAGTAAAGACGAAGCATTAAAATTCGCAAAAGAGGTGGGATATCCTGTATTAGTACGCCCTTCTTATGTTTTAAGTGGAGCAGCTATGAGAGTTTCTTACGATGAAAAAACGCTAAAAGATACTCTTGATCTTGCTGCTGCTGTTTCTCAGGAATATCCAGTTGTAATTTCTAAATTTTTTACTGGAGCAAGAGAAGTTGAGGCTGACGGAGTGAGTGATAGGGTAAATGTCTTTATTGGAGCAATAGTAGAGCATATAGAAAATGCTGGTGTACACTCTGGAGACGCAACGATGTCAATTCCACCTCAAACGATTTCGGATAGAGTTATTAAAACAATCGAGAGAAACACTAGAGAAATTGCTTTAGCATTAAAGATCAGAGGACCTTTCAATGTTCAATATTTAGTCAAAGATGAAGAGGTTTATGTCATAGAATGCAATCTTAGATCAAGCCGAAGTATGCCTTATGTTTCAAAAACAAGAGGCATTAATCTAATGAGACTTGCTGCCGAGGTTTTTACTGGAGGCAATATTCCTCATCGGTTAATGGAGCTTCCCTATGGAAAATTCGTCTCAATTAAAGCACCAATGTTTTCTTTTATGCGTCTTGATAAAGCAGATCCAGTTTTAGGAGTAGAAATGGCCTCAACAGGAGAAGTAGCATGTATTGGAGAAGATTTTTCAGATGCTTTAATAAAATCGCTTGAAGCAGCAGAAACAAATATCCCCATCCGTGGAGGTAATGTTTTAATTTCTGTAGGTGGGGAAGAATTAAAAAAACGAGTGATTCCATTAGCAAAAAAATTAAACAATTTAGGATTTACGATTTTTGCAACTGAAGATACTGCTTTAGCGTTAAAAAATAGTGGAATTTATGCGGTTAGACTGTATAAAATTCATGAATATGGGATGGAACCTAATATTATGGGATGTCTACAGAATGGCGCAATTGATTTAGTAATAAACATTCCTTTACCAACTACTATTGAAGAAAAATTTAGAACGATTATGGAAGATGAGTATAAAATCAGAAGGATGGCGGTAGATTTTAATATTCCTGTTATTATCAACTTGGAGCTTGCTGAAGCGTTAATTAGTGCGATCGAAAAAGTAAGAAGAAAAGAAATTCAAATCAAATCGCTTCATGAATATCATAGTACTTTAAAAGAAGTTTATTGGTAAAAATATAAATACTTATTCTTTAAGTTTAAACCTTATTGAATGGTTATTATACAGTATATTATAATTTAATTAGTTATATTATATTATAATAGCAAAATATTACCGATTAAATTCTAACGATGATTTATAAAACTGAAAAACCAGCTATTTTAATGTTTCAAGATGGAAGTTTTTTTGAAGGAATTGGTTTTGGTGCTGTTAAAAAAGTTTCTGGTGAAATAACTTTTTCGACTGTCCCTGGATCTGGATATGTAGAGGTTCTCACAGATTCAACTTATAAAGACCAAATTGTACTCTTTACATATCCTTCAATTGGAAACTATGGAGTTCCAGATAAGTTAAAGGATGAATTTGGAATCCTCAAACAGTTTGAATCAAATTCTATAAAAATAAGGGGTTTAATTGTAAATGAATATTGTGAGGAACCAAGTCATTATGAAAGTGTCAGAACTCTTGAAGATTGGTTAATTGAAGAAAATATTCCCGGTATCCAATGGATTGATACTAGAAGGATAACTCAAGAGTTTGTTCTAAGTGGTAGTAGATTAGGCTTAATTCAAGTATTAGAAGCCGGACAGAAACCAGATATAGATGCATTAAAAGCAGAGGTTCAAAATAATGAAGATCCGATAAACAAAAATCTTGTAGATACAGTATCTATTAAGGTTGCTAAAAAAATAAAGCTCAAGGATCCAAAAGGTTCTGTTGTAATTATAGATTTAGGTATTAAAAACAATATTCTGAGAACCTTATTGTCCAAAAACCTGGAAGTAACAATTGTTCCTTACAATTATTCTTATAATAAGATTATTGAATTGAAGCCTAATGGTGTTTTGATACCAAATGGTCCCGGAAATCCAATTTTATGTAAAGATACTATTGATACTGTTAAAAATTTAATAAAAAATAGTATTCCATCTATGGGAATTGGTCTTGGGAATATGTTAATGGGGATTGCGAATGGTTCGGAATGCTATAAAATGACCTCGGAACATAGAGGTGGTAGAACCACCGTGGAAAGTGCCACGGGGCATTGTTATATTACATTTCAGAATCATGCTTTTTGCCTTAAAAATGTGAGGGGAAATGGTTTTAGACAATTCTTTCATGATAAAGATGATAATACAAACGAAGGACTAATTCATGAAAGCAAACCAATATTTTCAGTAGCATTTAACCCTGAAGCATCACCAGGCGCATTAGATATGAAAGAACAGATCTTTAATAAATTTTTAGAATTTATGGAGGTTTAGAAAGCGTGCCACTAGATGAATCTTTAAAAAAAGTTATGGTGTTAGGATCTGGAGCTGTAAGAATTGGACAAGCAGGAGAATTCGATTATAGCGGAAGTCAAGTACTTAAAGCCTTGAATGAAGAGGGAATAAAAACAATATTAGTAAATCCTAATATAGCAACAATTCAAACCGACCCTCAAATGTCTTATAAGGTATATTTACTTCCTATTAACGTTAAATATTGTGTAGAAATTATTAAAAAAGAAAGACCCGACGGGATATGTTTAGCATTTGGGGGTCAAACTGGTCTTAATGTAGGTGTAGAATTAAATGAGGCGGGAATCTTAGACAAATATGATATTAAGGTATGTGGGACTCCTGTTGAAGCTATTGAAGCAACAGAGGATAGAGATTTGTTTGTCAAGGCAATGATTAATGCGGATTGTCCTGTCTGTAGAAGTGTAGCAGTAAATAATTATAAAGACGCGGTAAAAGCAGCAAAAGAAATTGGATTTCCTATAATGTTGAGGGTGGGGTATGTATTAGGAGGTCAAGGCTCTGCATTTATTCACAATTGGGAACAATTTGAAAGACTGGCTAAAAGAGGTCTTGCTCAATCAAGAATTAATCAAATTTTAATCGAGGAAAGCGTGTGGGGCTGGAAAGAAATAGAATTTGAAATTCTCCGAGATGCTGAAGACAATTGTTTTATCAATTGTAGTATGGAGAATGTTGATCCTTGTGGAATTCATACTGGAGATAGCATTGTAGTTGCACCTGCTCAGACTTTAACAGATGAAGAACTGCAAATGCTACGTTCTGCTTCCATTAGAGCGACGAAAGGGGTGAAGGTATGTGGTGAATGTAATATTCAATGGGCCCTTGATCCATTTTCTAAGAAGCATAGGGCCATTGAAATTAATGCTCGATTATCTAGGTCATCTGCTCTTGCTTCAAAGGCAACGGGCTATCCTTTGGCATATATAGCTGCAAAAATTGCGATTGGTTATAATCTACCCGAATTATTAAATCAGATAACGTTAAAGACTACTGCAAACTTTGAACCCGCAACGGATTATATGGTTATGAAATATCCTCGGTGGGATCTGGCCAAATTTAATAAAGTTTCAAGACGCATAGGTCCTCAAATGAAAGGTGTCGGAGAATGCATGAGTATTGGGCGAAATTTTGAAGAAGTCTGTCAAAAGGCAATCCGTATGCTTGATATTGGGTTAAGAGGTTTTGTAGGAAACGATCTTAAGCCGATTGAGGATATCAATGAATTAAAATATGAGCTAAGAAATCCAACAGATTTAAGATTCATAAGAATTGGAGAAGCAATAAAAAGAGGGATTAGTATTGACGAGATCTATGAAAGATCGATGATTGATAAATGGTTCCTCTACAAATTAAAGAACATAATTGATATAGAAGACCAACTTAAAAAATTAGATTTACTCGAATCTTCTGTTGAAGATAAGCAATATTGGATATTAAGAGCAAAAAAATATGGCTTTTCGGATGGACAGATTGCCCGCATTTTAGGAACGGATACTCCAACAATAAGACGGTTAAGAAAAAGATATAATATCGTTCCATATGTTAAGCAAATCGATACTCTAGCAGGTCAAGTAGTTCCTACAAGGCAATACTTATATCTTACCTATTGGGGAAATAAGCATGACATCAATTACGACCAAGAAACTAAGGATAATCTTAAAAAGGTCATTGTTTTAGGATGTGGCACATATCGAATAGGAAGTAGCTGTGAATTCGACTGGGGAAGTGTTAATTGCTTATGGGGGCTTCAAAAATTAGGAATAGATAAAGCTATTATGATAAACTACAACCCTGAGACGGTTAGTACAGATTATGATGTAGTTGATCGTCTATATTTTGAGGAGCTCTCTGGTGAAAGGGTTCTGGACATATGCGAACTAGAGAAAGCTCAAGGAATTGTTTTAAATGCGGGAGGTCAAATTGCACAAAACCTTGCTGCTAAATTTGCCAAATATTCTGAATTTTACCGCAAAGTAGGTATAAATATCTTAGGAACTCATGGTTCTCGTGTAGATATGGCAGAAGACAGAGCCAAATTTAGTAGCTTACTAGATCAACTTAAAATAAAGCAACCGAAGTGGGCTATGTTAATAACTACAGATGAAGCTATTAAATTTGCTAGAAAAGTTGGATATCCTGTTCTTGTAAGACCTTCATATGTATTAAGTGGCGCAGCAATGAGGGTTTCATATGATGAAAAAACATTGATAGATACTCTTGATTTAGCAGCAGCAGTTTCAAGGGAATATCCTGTGGTTATCACGAAATTTTTCACAGACTCTCGAGAAGTGGAGTGTGACGGAATATGTGATCAAGAAAAAGTACTTATTGGAGCTATAGTAGAACATATCGAGAATGCAGGAGTCCATAGCGGAGATGCAACCATGTCAATCCCCCCAATCACGATCTCTTATAATGTTAAAAAAGATATCGAAGATTATACTAGAAGAATTGCATTAGCGTTAAAAATCCAGGGACCATTTAATATTCAGTATCTAGTAAAAAATGATGAGGTATATGTAATAGAATGCAATCTCCGTTCAAGTCGAAGTATGCCTTATGTGTCTAAAGTAAGAGGAATCAATTTAATGAAATTGGCTGCTGAGGTAATAATGGGAAACAAAATACCAGAAAGGCTATTAAATTTACCATATGGAGATTATGTTGCTGTAAAATCCCCAATGTTCTCATTCATGCGTCTAGATAATGCAGATCCAATCCTCTCAGTTGAAATGAATAGTACAGGGGAAACGGCGTGTGTTGGTGATGATCTCCCAGATGCCTTGATGAAAGCGTTAGATGCTGCTGAGCAATATATCCCAATTGATGGTGGTAATGTTCTAATATCCGTTGGAGGAGATGAGCTAAAGAGACAAATTATTCCAATGGCTACCAAATTAAAAAATTTAGGATTCACGATTTTTGCTACGGAACACACAGCAGAATCCCTTAAAGAGAATGGAATTCCTGCTGTTAGGTTATATAAGGTAAGTGATAGGGGGATGCAACCAAATATTAGGGAATGTTTGGTAAATGGAAGAATTGACATGGTTATTAATATTCCACTCCCAACTACGATAGAAAAAAAGTTCCGTCAAGTAATAGAGGATGAATACCAAATTAGGAGAATGGCCGTTGATTTCAATATTCCTGTCATCATTAATCTACAATTAGCAGAAGCTATAGTAGATGCCATTGAAAAAGTGCGAAAAAAATCATTAGTAGTAAAATCTCTGAATGAGTATCACTCGGAATTAAAAGAAATTTATTGGTAATAAGGCACGATATTAAAGAAATAGAATAAAGAGATTATTTACAGAAACTTAGCTTTGAAAATTTCTTTTTTATATTAGTATATAATTATTTAAAGACAAAGAGAAAATAAAAAAAAATTATTGCCTCAAAAATGAAAAAGCCTAATATTGTGTTATTTATTACGCACGACCAAGGTCAATTTCTTGGTTGTTATAATAATCCTCAAACTCCGAATTCACTTAACACTCCTAATATTGATAAAATAGCTAAAAATGGAGTAAAGTTTACGAATTATTTTTGTACTGCGCCTCAATGTAGCCCAAGCAGAGGAAGCATCCAAACATCTTTATATCCCCATCAAAACGGATTAATGGGCTTAGTTGATCGTGGTTGGACATTACCTGAGCATAATAAAACCCTAGCAATGTATTTAAAAGAAAATGGATATAAAACTCATTTGCTTGGATTTCAGCACGAAAGCCGTAATGCTTTCACTTTAGGATATGATACAATTAGTAAAAGAGGTCCAGAAATTCAATACTCCTGTAAAAGAATGGAAAAGGACTATATAAAATTTATCGATGAGCATAAAAATGATGATAAACCGTTCTATGTTTGTATAGGAGCTGTTGAAGTTCACCGACCTTTTAGAGCCTGGGCTGAACCTATCGATCCAGAAATTGTAAAGATTCCTCCTTATCTGCCTGATCATCCTATGATAAGAATGGATCTAGCTGAATTTTATGGAGCAATACAAACTGTCGATAAGATAATAGGAAAAATTTTATATCATTTAGAAAAAAATGACTTAATGGAAAACACACTTTTTATATATACGACTGATCACGGAGAAGCTTTTCCAAGGGCTAAATGCACTTTATATGATCCTGGCATTAAAACTCTACTTTTGATGTCATGGCAAAATTCAGATATTTTTACGAAGGGAAAAGTTATAAATCAAATGATAAGCAATATTGATTTACTTCCAACTCTTTTAGATTTAATTGGATCAGAAATTCCAAAAAATATTGAGGGAAGAAGTTTCATGCCAATTCTGAGGGATCATAATAAGCCATTTAGAAAAGAGGTTTATGTAGAAAAAACTTTCCATGAAATATATGATCCAATGAGAGGAATAAGAACTGAGAATTATAAATTTATTTTAAATTTTGAAAAAATAAAGACTCCATATCAGATTCCAGCTGACTTCAAGAGAAGTTCTTCATGGCGATACATGAAAAAGATTTTTAATAAACCTCGAAGTGAAGAAGAACTATATGATCTAAAAAAGGATCCAAATGAAATGATTAATTTAAGAGATGATCCTAATTATAAAGACATTTTAAAAGAATTGAAACAAAAATTATTTAATTGGATGAAAATAACAAACGATCCAATTCTTAAAGGTAGAATTAAGTATGAAAGAAAAGACTATCCTAAGGAGCACTATTAGTTAATGAAAAATTTGTCATTTCTTCTTATAGTGAAAGCGCAACTTAACTATTAATAGAATAAGCAATGAATAAAAGAAAAGCTATTAAATTATTTGTTAGCTCTTCCCTTCGGTTTAATACTGTTTATGTGGTTTTATACTTTATTTTTCCAGAAGCTCTTCATCCTTAGGATATTTACTTTTCATAATCCCTTCTTTTTTTCTCCCAATTTTCTTCTGGGAAAAAAAAGCAATTATAATGCCAATAATGCCAATACCAAAAAATAACAAAATTAACATTGTTAATTGTGTCATTAAGCTTCCACATAAAATTGCCGCCCATATACCAACAAGTAAAAACGTTGATGAACCAATAAGCCCTATAGCTATCCCGAATCCTGTTATTGTTTTTCCAAATCTAAAATTCTCTGAGGCGTGTTCTACGGATCCAAATATTACTAAGATCCCTCCAATTGCACATATACTTCCATTGGAATACAAAAAAATGAAAAAAGTATCTGCTGATTCATTTCCTATTGTTACAGACATATTAGTATAAATTATAGTAAATAATAGTATAATATCCAAGATTGAACTAAGAATTATTAATATCCCTCCGATAATAACTAGAGAAGCTAAAGTTTTTACTTTTATTTTCTTTTTAATAACTTTAGCTTCTTTTAGGGCTCTCTTCTCTTCTAATGCTTTGGTTTTTTCTTGCGCTTTTTGCTCCTTGAGCGCTCTCTTCTCTTTAAGGGCTCTTGCTTTTTCTTGCGCTTTTTTCTCTTCGAGCACTTTATTGGCCTTTTCTAGAATTTCTGAATATTTTTCTACTAAATCGCCTCTATTGATTGATTTCGCGAGTGTAATAATTGTACTACAATCATTTAATATTAATATTAAATCATTTCCTTCGCGATTACCAGCAATTTGTACTTCTAATTGAGCGATTTGTTCCAATGCATGTTGTTTTCTAAGAGCTGCTTTCGCATCAAGCGCTTTGGCCTTTTCCTGTGTTTTTTGCTCTTTAATTACTTTCTTCTCTTTAAGGGCTCTTGCTTTTTCCTGTGCTTTTTGTTCTTTAATTGCCTTCTCCTCTATAAGCACTCTTGCTTTTTCCTGTGCTTTTTGTTCTTTAAGAGCCTTCTTCTCTATAAGCGCTCTTGCTTTTTCTTGCGCTTTTTGCTCTTTAATTGCTTTCTTCTCTTCAAGCGCTCTTGCTCTTTCTAGGGCAATTCTCTCTTCGAGCACTTTCTTGGCTTCTTCTAGAATTTCTGAATATTTTTCTACTAAACCGCCTCTATTAATTGATTTCGCTAGTGTAATAATTGTACTACAATCATTTACTACTGATATTAAATTATTTCTTTCGCGATTACCTGTAATTTGTACTTCTAATTGAGCGATTTGTTCCAATGCCTGTTGTTCTTTAAAATCTGCTTTAGTATCAAGCGCTTTGGCCTTCTCCTGTGCTTTTTGCTCTTTAAGAGCCTTCTTCTCTTCAAGCGCTCTTGCTTTTTCTTGCGCTTTTTGCTCTTTAATTGCCTTCTTCTCTTCAAGCGCTCTTGCTTTTTCTTGCGCTACTTTTTCTTCAATTACTTTCTTGGTCTCTTCTAAAATTCTGGAATACTTTATTATTATATCTGTTTGTCTAATTGATCCCGCAATTCTAATAATTTTTTCGCAATCGCTTATAACTGCTTTTAAATTTTTATCTTCAAAGTCAGTAATAACCTTGTTTCCTAAATTTGTTAATTCTGTCAAGGCTTTTTCGTATTTTTCTTTAGCTCTTTTCTCTTCTAAAGCATTTGCCTCTTCCAATGATCCTTGATTTTCGCGACTCATTATAAATACACCATATTAGAATTTTAATTTAACATTTTGGTTTTTAAAATCCTCAATAATTCTTTTTTCAAATTCTTAATAGGAACCATAATAATGCTCCTATTATAGCAAATAATATTATACAAATCATAAGGATGTAGCATTTCCATTTAGCTGAGATTTTGTCACTTCTTTCTCTAAATTTCAATATTTTTACGCCAACGATTAGAATCGACGCGATTTCAGCAATTAGAATTGTTATGAGAAAAGAGAAAGCCGATAGAGTGATTGTTCTTCCCGACAATTGCATCCATCCGAATATTCCTATAATTGCTAATAATATTAAGCTACCATTAAGCGAGATAATTTTCCAATTAATCGAAATTTTCTCAGTTTTTACTTCATGCCATTCAAATTTTAACAGTTTTGCGCCAACGATTAGAATCGACATGATTTCAGCAATTAGAATCGGAATAAGTACAGAGTAGCTTATTGGGGGAAAAACAATCCCCGACAATTGCCCCCATCCGATTATTCCTATAATCGTTAAAAATACTAATCCACCAAAAAGAGCGAAAGATTTCCAATTAAATAAAACTTTCTTTGTAGGAACTTCACGCCATTCAGGTTTCAAAAATTGAATGAGAACAATTAAAATTGACGATATTTCAACGATTAAAATCAACAAAAGAATGGAATAATTATGGTAAATCACCTTTATCCCTAAGAAGGATACCAATAATTTCCATATTAATATTCCTATAACCGCTAGTAATATCATACACCCTAAAAGTGTGAAAAATTTCCAGTTAGTTGTGATTTTCTCCTTTATTTTTTGAAGCTTTTCAGGTTTCAAAAATATTGCTCCAAAAATAGAAATTGAGATGATCTCAACAATTAAAAATGCAATCAATAAGGATAACTTATTTGGAATTATAACGAAATAGATGGAAAAAATTATTCCAATGATTATTGCTATAATTAGCCAAATATATTTGAGAAAAGTCTTTCCAAAATTGATAAGCGCGCTTTCTTTAGTCTCAATTGACTTTTGAGGTATATACATAAAAAATAAGGATTTTTTCTTAAGAATGATTTCTGGCATGTCCTCTTTTGTTTCTTCTCTATAAGCTAGAAAAACTCCTATGACAAAACCAGCCCCTATTGAGGCAAAAATTATATAAACAAGAATTGAAATATCAAGAATTAAATCTCCTTTATCCTCATCCTTCTCTAATATTACATTTGGATTAATAACATCATTAATCGTAATAATCACAAATTCAGTCTGGTTTATCAATCCATCGTTATCTTTAGCCCAAATCGTAATTCTATAATTACCTGAATCATAGAGGCTCACATTATCCCATATGCAAGTCCAATTATTTGCGGAACCCAATTGCATTGTTATATTAAATGGGATTGGAGTATTGATCATAACTTTCGCACTTAATACTGTGCCATCATCTGTTATAGTTGCGTTTATTTCTATATCTACATTATTTAAAAATGAACTTCCATCAAATGGTACTATATTCTTAACATTTGGAGGTTTTATCGTAATTTCAACAGTGATCTTAAATACTTTGGTAAGGTTATTATCATAATTATCAGAGACATTGATTTTTATCCAATATACTCCAACATTGAGATTAGAGGTGTTGGTTATAAGTCCATTCGCATTGACATTGAAATTGGTGTTATTAATCCACCACTGTTTAATCCCTGAAGGATCGGTGGCATTTGCATCAAATGAATACGAATCTCCTAATTCTAAGGTCGTGTCGACGGGTTCATTTACCCATATAGGAGCAGTAGTATCCTCGACAGTGATTTTAAATACTTTGGTAAGGTTATTATCATAATTATCGGAAACATTGATTCTTATCCAATAGACTCCAACATTAAGCGTTGATACATTAGTAATGAGGCCATTTGCATTCACATTGAAATTAGTGTGATTAATCCACCACTGTTTAATACCTGAAAGATCGGTGGCATTTGCATCAAACGAATATGAATCTCCTAATTCCAAGGTCGTTTCAAAAGGTTCATCTACCCATATAGGAGCCGTCGTATCCCCAACGGTAATTTTAAATACTTTAGTAAGATTATTATCATAATTATCTGAGACATTGATTCTTATCCAATATACTCCAACATTAAGATTAGAGGTATTGGTGATGAGGCCATTCGCATTCACATTAAAATTGGTATTATTTATCCACCACTGTTTAATACCAGAAGGGTCAGTGGCATTTGCATCAAACGAATACGAATCTCCTAACTCCAAGGTGGTATCGACGGGCTCATCTACCCACGTAGGAGCCGTCGTATCCTCAACGGTAATTTTAAACACTTTGGTAAGATTGTTATCATAATTATCTGAGACATTGATTCTTATCCAATATACTCCAACAATGAGACTAGAGGTGTTGGTTATAAGTCCATTCGCATTCACATTGAAATTAGTGTTATTAATCCACCACTGTTTAACACCAGAAGGGTCAGTGGCATTTGCATCAAACGAATACGAATCTCCTAACTCTAAATTGGTATCAACAGGCTCGTCCACCCATGTAGGAGCAGCCGTATCTTCAAAGATAATAGTGATCTTAAACACTTTGGTAAGATTGTTATCATAATTATCTGAGACATTGATTCGAATCCAGTAGATCCCGACATTGAGCGTTGATACATTAGTGATGATACCATCAGCATCAATATTGAAATTAGTGTGATTAATCCACCATTGTTTAATACCAGAAGGATCGGTGGCATTTGCATCAAATGAATACGAGTCTCCTAACTCTAAAGTGGTATCAACAGGCTCGTCCACCCACGTAGGAGCCGTCGTATCCTCAACGGTAATTTTAAACACTTTGGTAAGATTGTTATCATAATTATCTGAGACATTGATTCGAATCCAGTAGATCCCGACATTGAGCGTTGATACATTAGTGATGATACCATCAGCATCAATATTGAAATTAGTGTGATTAATCCACCATTGTTTAATACCAGAAGGATCGGTGGCATTTGCATCAAATGAATATGAATCTCCTAACTCTAAAGTGATATCGACAGGTTCATCTACCCATATAGGAGCAGTGGTGTCTTCGACGGTGATTTTAAACACTTTGGTAAGGTTATTATCATAATTATCGGAGACATTGATTCTTATCCAATATACTCCAACAATGAGACTAGAGGTATTATTGATGAGACCATTCGCATTCACATTGAAATTGGTATTATTTATCCACCATTGTTTAATACCTGAAGGATCAGTGGCATTTGCATCAAATGAATATGAATCTCCTAATTCTAAGATCGTGTCGACGGGTTCATCTACCCATATAGGAGCAGTGGTGTCCTCGACGGTGATTTTAAACACTTTGGTAAGGTTATTATCATAATTATCGGAGACATTGATTCTTATCCAATATACTCCAACAATGAGACTAGAGGTATTATTGATGAGACCATTCGCATTCACATTGAAATTGGTATTATTTATCCACCATTGTTTAATACCTGAAGGATCAGTGGCATTTGCATCAAATGAATATGAATCTCCTAATTCTAAGATCGTGTCGACGGGTTCATTTACCCATATAGGAGCAGTGGTGTCCTCGACGGTGATTTTAAACACTTTGGTAAGGTTATTATCATAATTATCGGAAACGTTGATTCTGATCCAGTAGATCCCGACATTGAGTGTTGATACATTAGTGATGATACCATCAGCATCAATATTGAAATTGGTGTTATTAATCCACCACTGTTTAATACCTGAAAGATCGGTGGCATTTGCATCAAATGAATATGAATCTCCTGACTCTAAGGTGGTATCGAC
>JBHLJY010000018.1:0-47999 GCA_048887225.1 Candidatus Hodarchaeota archaeon | reverse complement strand
CCATGCATAATATAATCCATACAGGAAGAAATTTCTCAAAAAAACTAATTTTTCTTCCTACATCTTTACTTTCTGAACTTTTTCCAATTTCAGATTCATTCATTTAGAGTAACCTAATTTAATATTTAGTTTTTCTTTTTGATTTTTTTAATTTTTTTTGTTAAAAGTTTTAATAGGATGCGATCCTTTTGTCAATCTTTTACTAACATTTTTTAAAAGATATCATTCAAATATTTTTATAAGTTTTTTCCAATTTATTGGCTACATCCACACCTGGTTTGTGAATTGTTATCAGCAGAGTTATTAATAAGGCTAATCTTTTTTGTTAAAAACTGATCCATTTGGTTCATTGCCCCTTGCCTCACTCTTTTTGCTAATTCTACAACATCTATGATTTCTTGATCTCTAATTCCGATTTCTTTAGCTTGATTTGCAAAATGACTAAATCAAGGCTTACACTTTGCTACATAAGCAGTAGCCAAACCTATTAATACCCTGATTCTATCATCCATATTAATTCCAACCTCCTTTTTTTAATTATTTTTTCTTCTTATATATTCA
The DNA here is from genome assembly GCA_048887225.1 of Candidatus Hodarchaeota archaeon. GTDB lineage: Archaea > Asgardarchaeota > Lokiarchaeia > Sigyniarchaeales > SOKP01 > LW40-45. Next base: position 47,438 of record JBHLJY010000018.1, on the reverse strand, counting down.
TTTTTCATATTTTCAATGAAAGTTAATAAATTCTGGTCAAATTTTTTAGTTAATTCTTGAGGAAAGCTATTAAAAAGAGAATTAAGGTGAATAATTCCCGCAACCTCTTTATCACATGTACGACCAAATCGAGGAGCTCGGCATTCGTGACATACGCTTAAAGCAAAATTCTGAAGAATCTCGGTGTTCAAGGATTTATTTAATAAAAATTTTGCACCGGCTTCAGATGACCCGCATAGCGAAGAGCGTTTAACTCTAATATCTTTAATAATTAATTCCTTACTTATATTTGGCACGTATATAGGTTTGCCAAAAAACTTCGTAAATTCGTCAATTTCAGGTATTCCAGAATTATTTTCTAAAGAACACATTGTCTGAGCATGAACAACGTTAGGATTTATATTTAAGGCTTGTCTAAGGAGCCCATCACCAGGCAGGACGCCCAATATTAATGGCTTTTCAAGTTCTGCTAATTGTAAAATAATATCAGGATGTCGAACATAAGATATATAAACATCGCATTCAGGAACTTCAAGCTCAATTTCGTCATCAAGAATTATATTTGAGGGAATTTCTGGAACTACAATCCATTCGGTATCAAAGACTTTATTTATATTTGTGAAAGCTCTCTCCCCATATTTCCCATCTGTAATTACTCCTACTTTTAATTTTTTATTTTTTATGATGCAAATCACTTTTAAAAAATTCATATTTTTAATTAATAGCGTACGAGATATTAATATATTAAATCATATTTAATTTTTTCGATTTGAATCTAAATAAATAAATTTTAATATATAGGAGCATACTATGATATTGAATAAATAGAAATTTGTAGATATGTCATATTTTGATTATAATAGGTGGTTTTTATTAAAGCTAAACGTCTAGAAAAGATTAAAAAAATGTTATGTAGCTGTGATGAATGCTCGGATGAGAATGTATATTACAAGAATTTACATGAATTAGGAAAAAATTTAAAGTTCCAAGGGAATTTTATAAAAAAATTTGAATTTTTTAATGCTTTAGGCAACGAAGAGCGTTTAAAAATAATTGAAATATTAAAAATAAAAGATAGATGTGTTTGTGAACTTGAAGCAGCTTTGGATAAATCTCAATCCTCGATTTCCCATCATTTAAGGATTCTTGAAGGAGCCAGTTTAATTCGAGGGTGGAAAAAAGGGAAGTTTACATATTATGGTATTATTAATGAACAATTTAATAAAATTTTGGAATTGTTAGAGAGCGAATTTAAAATTGACTCCTAAAAAGAAGAACATACATTTAAAAATTACCAATAGGATTCAATTTATTTGTCATAATTTTTTTTACAAACAATTAATTGGTTTACTTCAATTCTAAAAATCCTTTATATCAATTAAGGATCTCATTTATGTATTTGAATAACCATTAATACCTAATTATAATAAAAGGTAAAAATTATGGGAAAAATAATGTCATGTCCATCTTGTGGTAAGGAATTTAGCGGCGAAACTGAAGAAGAAATTAAGCGAAAACTAATGGAACATGGAAGAATTGCGCACTCCAAAGTCAAGGAAAAATAAGTTGAACAAATAACGGATTAAATTAGAAATAAATTAAAACTAATTCTTTTTTTTTCCTATTTTTTTTATTTGTAGCATTTATTACTTTATCTTTCAGATTTTAATCTTTTGATTATTTCCTCTAATATTTTTATAACACGTTCCTTGTATCCAATTTGATTAGGATAAGCATAAGAAAACACTCGCCAATAAGGACGCTTGTGACCTACTTTAAATTTAACTCCTTTCATGGATGTCATGTAAGAATTATTATCGATTTTTGTAGCTATTTGATCTGCGATTATATACCAATGAAATTGTGTATTAATGCTAGCGCCTGTATTAACAGGGGCAGATTTTATTCTAGTCTTTAAACAATCAAATTTGAAACTCCATTTATCAGGAGCTTTTTTGATTTCAAACCATTTACCATTATTGTAATTCCAATAATGAGAATTACCAATCTTCATACCTGTGTATATTTTATTATTGTAAGTTTTAAGAGTATTGTACAATTCTTTATTCACCTTGTTTTTCTAAATAAGATCTTCTTAATTAAGATAATAATCAATAACAAAAGATAATATAAATATCATAAAAGACTCAAAATTTTTCGTTTTGTCGTTTATAAAATTAGAGATAAAAGATTTCACCTATAATTTAAATAGTAACTTGTAAAATATCGCTATTTAAATTTAATGATTTTTGGCGGAATTATATAATCCATTGAAGCAATAAACCGATTTTAAGCACTTGTACAAATTTTTAATATCATTTGAGCCACTGCATCATTGTTATCAGAAAATCCTTCAATAGTTTCTCCGCATGTTATAAAAATCTCCTCTATATCTATTTTCCTTTTTTGGAACGAATCTGTAATTTTTTTTTTTATTTCAGCGATTTTCTTCTCTTTTTGAGCTTTATTTCCTTCAAGTAAATCAATTTTATTAATACATGCATAAATTTTTCTTGGAAAGAATCTAACATTATTGAAAAATTCAAGTTGAGTAGTTAATTTGCGATCCATTGAAAACACAGCTATGATTTGAGTAGCTATTCTAGAGATTGTTATAATACCCATTTTAACGACTGCACGTCTAGCATCCCCTCCTGGGGCGAATAAGGTGTGAGCCTTATTAGAATCATCTTCACGGAAAACGACTCGGTTTGGATGAATAGTTTTCGTTTCTTTTTCGTTGAGTGTGTCTTCTTTTTTACCTCCTGGGACCGTAGCTTCTCCACTAAAGTCAGTTTTAACAACGGTACACTTCTTTCCGCCTTCTACTTTTTCAATATCTCCCTTATTTAAATATTTGACAAATAAACGTAATATGGAAGTTTTTCCAACACTTATATCCCCAAGCAAACCAATATTAACCATTGTTATCCCTCCAACAATTTATTTAAAAGTATTTCATAATCATCAATTAAAAATTGCTCGAGAAAAGCGTTGTTATGAGAGTGAATAAGTGCTATCATCACTTCTTTCAAATTTTGAGTAGTTTTAGCATATTTTAATAGATTTTCTGGCGTAGGATCACTAGAAAATTCTTTAGCTTTTTGTTCAAAACCGAATTTCTTTCTTTCAGGTAAGGAGTTAAAAAATCCAAATGCTGAATATCCTTGATGTTGAAAAAAAACAAAAAATCTCGACTTAATCGAATTAATAATCTCTGTTAAATAAACGCTCGGATAAATTTCACCTAAAATCAAATCGTCATCTTGATTAATTACGAAATATGGTGATATAGGAGATACTTGGTTTCCATACATTTCTTTTGGAGGTAGAGATATGAACGGTAATTTCTCCTCCACAATTGCCCATAGATCTTCTCTCTCTTTGGTTTTTAAAATCTCTTCAATTTCATCATAAGCAAAATAGAAATCTGATTGTAAAGATAACAATGAACTTAAATATACTGACAATGATGCAAAAGTTGCTTCTAAAAGCGGTCTTCTTCTGCTATCCGAAGGTTTAACAGCACCTCTCCAAGCTCGTAAGGCAGAATAGGCAAATCCTTTTATGCAAAGTCCAGCATTATACTGCACTTTTTTACATCGAAGAATTGCCCTGATAAGAATATAAAAGAAGGTGCCTCTCTTTTAGCAGAGGATAAAAACTGAGATGCTTTAGCTATTAACGCCTCTTGTAATTGGTGATCGTTGAATTTTGAGTGAATTTTAGGCATTATAAGCCATTTTTGTTTTTTTGCCAATATTTACTCCACTCCATTTATTTTAATACAATTAATAAAAATCGCTGAAATATTAATTTTTCGTGTTATAATTAATCAATATATTATCTAAATATATTATTTTGCAAAAGATTTTAGCGATTAGAATAACATTAATATTCCATGCTAATCTTTTGAATTTGAGGAGATTTCACGCGATAAAAGCTGTCTTATTTTTGAAGTAATTAAATCGTAATCGTTAATCGATTTTAAATTTGAAATTTCAATATTTTCGATTATATTAGTATTTTTGAAGTACTTATAACTTAATTTCATATCAGGATTTTTTTCTTTAATTTTAATTAACGCGCCTCTTAAAAAAATTTCTATAAAATCTACGGAAGTTTCTTTAATTGATTTTTGGTCAGGATTGATAAATTTAATTGTAACTGAATTGAAATCAATGAAATTTAAAACACATAATAACTCTTGGTTATCCTCAGAAAATATTTTTCGTTTGATTTTTGTTCCTTTAAATTTCTCTTCTTGAATTTCCTCTTTAGATAGCTCGTCGATCGAAACATTTTTTATTTTATCCAAAGCTTTATGATATATTTTGTCTGCGCTTTGAAAGGATCTGTTTGAAACCATAGGACTGATATAATTTAAGACACTTTTTAATTCAGATATTTCTAATTGCAGTTCTTCAATCTGTTCTTTTTTCTTATAGTATAGGTTTTGAATTGTGCTAAGAATTTTTGTCAATTTCTCTATTTCTGAATCTTTTTCACTACTATTCATTGAATTCATATATGTTTTAATTGAAATTAAATATATTTATATTAACCTTTATATTATTTAAAAATTCAATCTCAAGAAATTAACTGATTTTTTTATTAGATGGATTTAAAATGCCGTCAATGATTATAACTCCTAAACCAGATGACCCTGAAGTAGAAACTTTGACTAATGAATTAAATAAAAGGGGATATAAGGTAAATTATTTTATTCCCTCAAGCATTAAAGTTAAAGTCAATATAGACAAATTTGAAAAGCAGTTTAAAGATCTTGAACCAAAAAGAGCCCTTGTTAGAGGTTTTGGAGCTTGTGCTGCACAAAAAATATTCTTTAGACTTGATATCTTAAGATCTATAGAAGAATACGGTATAAGATTAATAAATTCACGAGAAGCTTTAGAATTGGCAAGTGATAAATTTTTAACATCTATAATTTTGGAAAAAAACAATATTCCTACACCTAAAACAATAATTTGTGAAGATCCTCAAGAAGCTATAGAATCTTTCGAGGAACTTGGAGGCGATGCTGTTTTAAAGCCACTTTTCGGTTCAAAAGGAATTGGTATAACTCGATTGAACGACAAATCTTTTGCTGAAAATGTTATATATAGTCTAGGACATTTGAATGAAATCTTTTATTTGCAGGAATTTATCGAACATTACAATCAAGATATTAGAATTTTAATTATTGGAGATAATGCGATTGCTGGTATGTACAGAGTAAGTGATAACTGGAAAACTAATATTCACGCTGGAGCACGAATGGAGCCTATAGAACTAACAACTGAATTAAAAAAACTGGCTATTAACGCTGCAAAAGCAGTTAAGACCGAAATTGCAGGAGTTGATATTATAGAAAGTGAAAAAGGGCTTTATGTTCTAGAGGTGAATTCAATTCCAGGATTTACAGCACTACAAAAAGTTACAGATATTAATATTGCTGAAAAAATTATAAGATATTTTTTGGAGAGTGAATAATAATTAATTTTAATTATTATTAAAAAGAAATGAAAAAAAGTTATAGATTGATATTATTATTAGTTTTATTTTGTTTTAGTTGTTTTTCACTTCTATTATATCTTTATTGTAAAAGAACTTACAATTATTATTCCCTTGAAATATTTTTTAGTAGGATTTTAATACTAATCTCATTCAATCTCTTTTTTTATTCTCTTATATTTTTGATTAATATTGATTATTATACACAAGTTTTCAAAATTGTCTTGATTGTTATTGCCTCAATATGGTTATTTGAACTTCTATCATGGGCTTACTTAAATATTATCCCCATTTCTCTTATATATGGGACTTTCTGGGAAATATTAAATTTTATCTCTTTTTCTATAATAGGTCAAGGATTAATTATCTATATAATATATTATATTAATGAGAGCACTGCAAAATATAGTGAATCTAAAGTTTTTGGCAGATATCATCTACACGAAGGCTTTTTTGGTGTTCTTTTTATTGTGATTGCTTTAATTCTATTGATATTGCGTTCTTCCCTACTTTTTTTGAGTGATATCTTATGGAAAAGATTTAGCATAATTTTATTACTATTACAGGTATTATTATTTATTTTTTTATACATAGGGAGTTTTTTAATCTTTAGAGATTGGTACGACGTTAGAAAGTTCAGATTTATAGATAAAAAAGACATTGATAACAATAAATCTTCAGTTAATCAGTCTTCTATTTTTAATCGAATTACCCAAGACGATATTCCCTTTTTTGAATTCCCCAGATTAACATATTATCCATTTGGAATAATTTTAACTATTTTTTCTTTAAATACAATAATCTATGGTACGATTTTTTTACCAAAAGAGATTTTTAATCTTGAAAACGAAACAATTATTCTTTTAGGTTATTTAACAAGTTTTATCGCTGGAGGATTCATTGGAAGAGATTGGCTAAGGTTATTCAGAAAATTATATCCCCAACTCTACGAGGAACTCAAAATAGCAATAAATAATTTAAAAAATACAAGATAAAATGTTATAAAAAAAATATAAAGCAGAACTAGACTTAACACTTAATAATAAATAAAAAATTTAGGTCTTTAAACCTAAATACATCCATAATGCGGCTGTCATTCCTACTGCCCTTATGAACCCTATAGCAATACCTACAGGGATTATAGTATCTAAAGCTGCTGCAAAAACAAAAACCATAATACTGGTAAACAAAAATAAGAATTTTTTTCTTAACTCACCAGTTGCTTGTTTTGCTTTTACTGCAAATCCTATTCCTAGAAAGATTATTACAGATATCAGAAATATGGCAATTAATATAAATGTTGGAGATGTTCTGTTAAATTTAGCATCAATTAGATCTTGACCCGGATTTGCTATAATGAATTCCTCAAATGTATTCTTTGTATCAAGAAAAAGAAATAACTCAAAAATAACACCTAATATTGCAAAGATAATTACTATAGTCCATTTTTTTTTAGGTGCAATAAGTTCACCACCAAGATACATACCAACAATAATAGCTGGAGCTACCCACATATAACTTAAATATGCATAGATGTAATTTGGTGTTAGATTTTTTTGAAAAATCAATATAGATAAAAAATCAGAAAATGGACCTAGCCATAAAAACCCAACAAAAACCATCATTAAACCAGCAATGCCTAGGAGCTTTGCTTCTAACTTTCTAGCCTTGTAAAAGGACAATAATCCGAAAAAAACCGCGGATACAACAATACCACCAGCAGATATACCATCCAGCCAACCAATTACAGAAACCATTTTATATTTTCACTTATATATATTTTATAATTTATACAAAATTGCCATATTCAATATAAATTATTAATTTATTTTTAGTTATTTATATTTTGACTTTGATCTTTATAAACAATTACTCTGAGTGATTATTACTCAATCAATAATCTTTTCTTTTATAAATTTTGAAGCAAATCTACATTAAACTCCATCTTTAAAATTTTATATATTTTATGCATTGGCAATCCAATAACGGTTGATGATGAACCTTGAATCGACTCTATAAATAAACTTGCTTTTTCTCTTATAGAATAAGCACCCGCTCTTCCTATCCATTCCTCCGATTTAATATAATCCCAAATTTCCTTGTCTGTTAAAGGTAAAATTTTTACTGAGGTGCTGTCGTGATCCAATATTAATTTAGAATTATCAGCCTCCGTTATTGCAAAGCCAGTTACAAGATTATGCTCATTTCCCGCTAATCTTTTTAAGATTTGAAAAGCTTGATTTTCATTTTTAGCCTTACCAATAATTTCTCCTTTAAATTCAACGATCGTGTCTGCTGCAATAATGATAGCATCCTTGCCTTCCCTATTTAATGATTCTTTTGCGTTTAATGCTTTCTCTTCAGCTAACTTTTTAGCTAATTCAATCGGATTTGATATTTGTGCCTTAAATTTATCTTCGTCAATTATAGTTATTATAACTTCAAAAGGAAATTTCGCTAATCTAAATAATAACCTACGATCAATGGATTTTGATGCCAATACAATATTTTTCATTTCATCTCTAAACCTTTATTAATAAAAAAACAATATTATTTTACAAATGGAGATATATTATTTCTATATTTGGTTTTTAATCATATTAGTTTCACATTTTAGTATTCTTTTCTTATATACTTACTTTTCAACTAAAGAAGATACATTAAATAATATATTAGGGTTTGGTGCTTTATTTTTTGTTTTAGTACAAATTCCTATGTTTCTTTTACTAATGTTTCAAGATAGAGATCTACATAAATTTACCTTACCAATTTTTTTAGATTCGTTACTATTACCAATACTCTTAATCGGTTTTGCAATGTTATTTTCTACAATTTTCTTATTTGTTTTTAAACTTTTTTTTAAATCAAAGAATTTTACTGCTGTTGAAAAAAAGATTTCAATTAAATTACAGAGCATTAGTAAAACTAGAAAAGATCTCTATAGAAAAATATGGCATATCTTAACATTTATAGGTTTGTTTATTATTTGGTTTATTAGCTATGATTATGTATTTAACTATTTGAGTAGGAGAAAAAAACCTAAAATTGATCCAAAAACAACGAATATGCTTTATTTATATATTCGGATATTAACTAAACCAAATTCTATTGAAAATGTTCTTTTTAGTTTAGAATGGTTCTATTATGTGTTGTTTTTCTTTTTCTATATTTTTTGTTTAATAATGTTAATTAATGAATTTACTAGAAAGACGAGATATTTAGGTTTTCCACTTAATTTTATAACCACATTATTACTCTCAGAAGAAGAAAAAGAAAAATATGGTACATATTTATATTTTGCAATTGGTCATATGTTTGCAGCCTTCATTTGTCCTCCTATGGCCTTATTCGCTATTTTAGCAATGAGTTCAATTGGAGATTTGATTCCAAGCCAGATTGGGATGAGATATGGAAAATTCCATATTCCATGGAATAATAAAAAGACATGGGAAGGAACCTTTTCTGGCACGGTAATTTCTTTTATTTTATGTTATTTCTTTGTAGGATTTATTTATGCATTTATTTTTGCTGTATCCTTTATGTGTATTGATTTATTTACAAGAAAACCTTTAGATGTATCAGATAATCTGCTAATACCAATAGGATGTGCTCTTGTATTTTTATTCATTAGATTTTATTTCGATTTTACTTACGATCCAATCATTTTAGAATTGTTGTAAAAGACTTGCTCTTAAGCACTAAAGAAAATCATAATAATCGCAAACTTTTTATTAATTCGAGGTGTAATATCTTTAAATTATTATTATTATAGTGAAGATCTATTTTATTTTTACCAGTTTCTATTTTATGTTTTGCGATTGTCGTGGTTATGTTCATACACATTGTTAGAACTTGGAACTCAGAAAATAAGGATAAATATAAAAAAATTAATGAAATTATATACACATTATTACCATTAGCATTTGGAATTTATTATCCGTTTTTAATATTAAAACTTGCGGGCAATAAGAAGGGTGTTTTTTTATCAAACGCTGTGGACGAATTTACACTCTTAGGTAATATTTTCATCGTTGGAGTTATGATGTGTATAGCAGCTTGGGGAATTTCTGCTAAATTAAGGACAATCAGAAATCCTGAGCTCTTAAAAGAACAAAATAATTACGATTTTTTTTGTAAGAAGCTTTTAGAGGAATATCACCAAAGAAATAAATTACAAAGAAGAATTACTCATATTCTTCCTAGTGCTGTAGTTACTTTATGCATTATCATTTTTTATTTTTTCTTTAAAGATCTTTTAGGTGATGCTTGGAGCAGTTACGCTTTATTTTTCATAGTTATTATTGGTATTGATTTTGGTTTTACGTTTATAGCTGAAGATTTAATTCGATTATTCGATTTTAGTTATATGCCCCCCAGCGCAATAAAAATGTGTTATGCAGGATTAATTCCAGACGAATTAGATACATTTTCAAGTACTGCTGTCATGGTTTTCTCTTTTGGACCTTTCATGTTTCTTAGTTTTCCTATATTCTTTGTAGTGCTTCTCGTAACTTCTATATCTGATGCAATGGCTTCAATTATCGGCCTTTTAGCTTCAGATAAAAAACATCGTTTTCCAAAAAGTACAGACAAATCCATTGAAGGTTATATAGGGGGATTTATATTTACTTTTATAAGTACGTTATTTGGAATAATGTTTTCTAACTTTTTTGGATTCTCTAATTGGTCAATAGAACTAGCATTCTATCTTGGTTTAATTCTTTCAATTATTTTTGTCTTAATTGACATTATAACAAGCAAGGTAAAGTTGTCAGATAATTATTTAAATCCTTTTATTACTGGACTTGTTGCTATTTTGCTACTCATTAGTGTAAATATTTCTATTTTTTAGTCTAATTAACATCATTTTTTTGAATAAAGCATTCAAAAAATAAAAAATAAAAAAAAAGATTTTATTAGGTTTTATTATGATTTTTTGACTTTTTGCTAAAGTAGTTTAAGAGCTTTTATCAATTTCTAAAGTTTTAGCTGGATTTTCTACGATTTCTTCTGGCTTGGCTTTGACTTCCGGTTCTTTAATAACTTTGGGTGGGGCTTTTTTAGGTACAACTTCAGCAGGAGGTGCTTCAAATTCTCTTGGCGAATTTAACATGCTTCCTAGTAGTGTGAACATTATTAAGACAGGCAACGCAAACGAATGAAAAGTAATATGGTATAATAGAAAAATTGGTGTTTCCAAAGTGAAATCTTCGTAAAGTCTCGTGAAAATCAATGGATTGATAATCATATCTTCAGGAAACGTTTTTCCACCAAGGTAGACTAATGGAAGATATAGGAAATACGTAGTACCAATACCTATCAATGCTATAATTAAACTTTTTCCCATTTTTCGAGTATAGAGTCCAATAAAAAATCCAATAGCTGCCCACACTATCATGCAAAGCGAATATCCAAATCCCAAGATGGGCATTTCATATGATAAATTCAATGTATAAAAGATAGTTATTCTAAACCAAAGGGAAGGATCTGCAGCTAGCTCGTAAGTCAAACCACGTGCTAATACTAAATAATGGATAAAAATTAAGGTTAAAATCCAAGGCAACACAATTGCTATAGCTAATGAAATTATCGTGGTATAATTTCTCTTTAAACTCTGGGCTACATTTCCCATAATCTCTCCTACTGCAGAAGAACTATATTTGTATTTTCCCATTTATTCTCACCGCTTTATTATTTTTTTATATTTTTCTCGTATGCCTATACCTTTTTTCTTGGATAGGTACCTCCGCGTTTGTAGTACGATTGCGAGAGCTGCAACACCTGCGAAAGGAATGTAAACCATATATTTTCCTAAGTTGTTCGTGTAAGGATAGATTTCAGCCTTAGTAAAGGCATCAGGTGGTGGTTCAATTTCTATGCCAAACATACTGCACATTGTTCTATAAGGATCTGCCACACCAACATATTCCAAAAGCAATTCGGCAGCTACCATGTGATGGTTTGGACCTGGACCATCAATATAATTGTATGTACCATTTGTGGATAGTAAATGTACGAAGTTATAGCTGGGCATGCGGTCACCCGGTACGGTAACAATCGCTGAAGGATAGCCTATACTTCCCCAATCTGGGATTATAGGATCCCAAGATCTAGCCATGGGATTCAAATTAGCACCCATACCTTGAAATATGTTATTGAGGAAAGCTTTGAATGAATTTGTTGCCGCATTATTCCTTATTGCTATAGTATTTGTAAAGTAGACATGGTAATTATAAGCACGAGTAGAATAAGCGCTTATATAGTCGATATAAACATTTACTGCTTCGTTTCCACTATATGTGAAGGTTATATTATGGATGTCAGCAATATTAAATCCTGGTTCTTGCGTAAATTCACTGAGAGGTATGTTTATTTCCTGAAACGTTCCGGATGCTGTCTCACCGAAACTTATTTGGCTCGAAGTCATTGTTCTATTATTTCCATCTATGAGTGTCATTGCGAGATTACCATTAAGTCTTGTATAGTTATCATAATCAATGTAAAAATCTATTAAATGGTTTTTTGAAAGATCAATCGGGCCAAATAACTGAGTCAAAAGACTATAATTACTACTTAGAATCGCTGGACCCGATAATGCCCAATTTAAAGATGCTGAACCAATTTTTTCACCATTAATATTTAATACATTACTCGTCTCTTCTTGAACTGTTCCATTTGCGGTTGAATTCCAAAGGGGTATTGTGTATGTAGTCAATGTGTCAACTAGCGTAATCTCTTCGAAATAATCACTCGCAACCGTATGTAAACTTTGATCTGGTCGCAGATCTAATGGCAGAAACGCATGATCGATTAAATATTCAAAAATATCTTGAAAGTCAACTCCAAAAAGCTCTAGTAAATAGCCAACTGATACGCCAGAATCAGACATTATATCTACTCCAAAATCAAAATGAACAATAATCATAGCAAGTATATAACTCGAATCTATATCATTGTCGTAAAAAAATTCACCCATGGATGGCAATAAAGGGATTAATGCATCTGTAGTAATTCCCCTAAGGAACAAAAAGTGCGATAAAATCAACCCGTTTAATTCAATGAAATCTAAAAATTTACTAAAGAAGGCTTTTTCAGTTGATTTTTGAAATGTTTTCGTCTCCGCGGGTAATTCTCCAGCTCCAGGGACGACATATGAATAAACCTGAGACCAAATCCAATTCCCTTTACCCTCGTGATCGACATCATCAGCATAGTCTTCAATGTATACTTTAAAAAGAATCTCTCTGCCTGGCTTATTCGCACTAGCAGGAATTTCTCCTTCAAATTTCTCCTCACCGGTAGTTGATGGTATTGGAAAATAACCTCCTAATGGAGTTCCCAGATAACTTCCCCACCAAGTACCCCCTGTCATATCAACCCTATCCCATGTAGCTCCTTGATTTATGGAGTAATAAAGGTAGGTACGATTTGAAATTCCAGTTCCTTCATCACTGGCATTCACACTTATCGTAACTGGTTGATTAGGGCTAACTGGAGATCTTGTTATTGAATGAATGAACGGAAAGGGTCCCCTCGTTGTAGATGGAAATGGAAAATCTAATTCAACGGTATAAACAACGGGAAGCATGGGTTCACCGTTCTGATCTTCAGCAAGAATATATGCTTCAAATCCTAACTTAAATTCAATCGGTTCTCCAGCGAGCACAGCTGTTATAAATGTAGCTGTCTCTCTATCATTCTCCATTACTAAATATGCATCAACCATTTTCCTGGAATGGCCTTTAATCTCATATTCTTTAGGAATCCAACCCTCACCAAGCGTTTCTTCTAAGAAATTCAGAGTAAGATTGGCCCTAGGAACAATTATAGTCTCATCGCCTCTATTATCAAACTCCAAACCAAGGAGCCACGTAAGTGTTGTCCAATCCTTAACAGTATAATAAACTGCAACAGGAATTTCTTCATTTGTGAGATATGTCACATATACACCAGTTACATTCTCAAAAGGAGTTCGGACGATCATTGTTATGTCATCTCCCGTGTACGAATCCCCTTGTGACTCATCATATAAATTTCCACCGAAGTGGTCTGAAGTATTCCATACTCCTTCTACTCCTCTTAATGCACATGCCGTGGATTCTAATCTCCGTTCAATAGTAATGGTCGAATCAGCAAAATCTGAAAGAGAATAGTTATTTGCGGGAGCTTCTTCCCATTTTACATATAATTTGGGAACGAATTCAGGCCTTCCAGCAGCTATAGCACCATCATATGACCAGTATTCAACCATTTCAGAATTGAGATTTTGTACTTCTTGATATGGCATAATCATAACACCGAAACTGTAATTTCCTTCCCATTCGGGCGTATTTATAACTTGTGATAAGATATATTTGATATCTATAGTCTGAATAGTCTCGTTATCTGCTGGCAAGACAAAACCCGTTTCCTGGTAAGTAAGCCAATTAAGATAGCTTGTTTTTGGCCTCGAACCAGCACCCCAAAGAGTCTCGCTAGTATCGGAAAAATCGGGCGTGCTGCCATTTAAAAATCCATAAATTCTCTTTCTAAAACCATTATAGTTGTTCGATGTAGCGTAAGTAAGATAAATATAAGCTTCTATGAGGGTAGCATCTTTTGGAATTGTTGCGTTCCATCGTAAAGCGATTCTTCTTTGAGCGTCTTGGCCTGCTAGATTATGTCCTCCTAAAAGAAGCGTATCAGATGTGTAATCCATACGTGGAAACGTAGTATGTCGATTCCACGCATCATCCTCAGATTGGGTGATATTAAAGGTATTTTCATGAATCGCAACAAATTGCGACTGTATTATCTCGTTTTCAACAGTCCGCCTCAAGGGAGCTCGGGATAAATCGATTGTTTTATCATTGAAAAATACCGTCGAGGTATAATAGTTGTAAGGCTCGCCTGGCTTATATATCCCCTGAATGTCCCAGATAGGATAGTTTGTATAGATCTTATCATTAGAGGAAATAAGAAGTTCTGCTGCCTCTTTATCGTATGATTTGTCTACAATTTCCATAGCTTCTAAACTAACAGCTTCGGGCTTTGACAAAACATCGATTAAATTTAAAGTTGGAGTAAACTCTTTAAGTAATTGTGCTCCTAAAGTAGGAACGGTGGTCCCTATGAGTGCTGCTAATATAATAATATGTGGAGCGAACTTTTTCAATCTTCTTAGTCTCATTCTTTCTCTATCACCCCTTTCTTAGGTTTCTTTATTAGTTTTTCTGCACTAGCTTTCTTAAATGCTCTCTTACTTCTATAACGCAAGATCACCACAAGTGAAAGTGCTCCAAGGAATGCTAGAAGGACCCCTAATATTGGCACGAGTGGAGATGGTCCTTCGAATGTAACTGCTGTCTCTTCATATTCATCAGTTGCAATGATATTGCCTTCTATATCCACCATTTCTATATAATATGTTATTTTAGCACCCCCCTCTTGTGGAGGAATTTCACCGTAATAATTTCCGTATTGTAAAGCCATTTCCGTTCTTTTCCAAGCACCATCATCAATATTATAATAAAGATAAACCTCATCAATATCCGCACCATGTTCTTCGGTGTATACTAATATTCTTATCTCATAATGCAAGTCCGGCTCTTTTGGTTCATTGAATATTGGTTCACAGAAAAATGGTGGCGACGTATCCTTATTTAACATGGAAAAGTTTAATGGGTCCCACATCCCACCTTTAACTGTAGAAACTGTCTGATTTAAATAAATAAATTCTCCTCCCAAATTGATATTAATATAGTTTGTAAGACCATATAAAAGATCTTGAATAGGAAAACCATAATATTCATATATAGATAAAGCCGGCAGAATTGGCAAATATATAGCGAGTTGGAATGTATGATTAAGAGCAAACCTGCCACTCTCAAGCCCAACGGTGGGTGTTAATTGCCAACAGCCAGCTGCGTCGGTATAATTAAAATCGAGTGGGGTCCAGGCATAAGCGGGCGGAATCCCCTCAGTGCCCCATTGAATTGATAATGCCCAATCTTCAATACAATATGCAGGACCATACGTCCTCTCTGTACAAAATATATTACCCACAGCTGGTATAAATCCCAACAACATTAATCCTGACCAAATATTCAAACGATTTAATGGATAATAAGCACTAAACGTCACGACTGGATTTATCGGAGTCTTATTGTAGATCTGTATGGTAAAAGGTCCTTTATCAGTTTCAAAATAATTTTGTTTTTCATAAGAAAATTCTTTGTCTTCTTGAACAAATTTAACATCGATAGTAGGGAGTCCTTTATCGGTTACATTGATATCAACAACGTTCCAATTAAATTTTCCATCATCATCGTAAATAGTGATATTATATTTAACAATAACAAACGGATAATTTTCTATATTGATTCTTGGCATATCATATCTAATCACAACACCCGATGTCCAAGTGCCACTTTGAACTTGTTTAGTTGATTCGCCAATCGTTTCATTTCCGAATATAGTATAGATCGTTGGATTGTTGTCTTGGTCTACAGCAGTCCAATCTAAATGATACCCTAGAGTTTGATTATTAACTGTCAAATTTGCGGGTATAGATATAAAACGAGGAGAATAGTCCCATTCGACAAATAATTTAGGATAATATTCGGGTTTGCCAAAGTCATAAGCCCAAAATTGAATAGCTTCTAACCACGTCGTACCTACTCCAGCCTTAATAAAAGCTCCAAATTTTCCGTCCCAACCATCCAGAATTATAATTTGCTCTATTAAACTTGCAATATTAATAGATTGAATGGTTTGATTAATGCTTTCGGTACCATCAAGCTCCCAATTAAGATCGCCTATCTGTGGTCTATCCCAAAGGTTTTCAGTGCCAACCGAAAAATCATTTGTCGTGGCTTGATTAAATGCACTAATGGAGGTGTTAAGTCCAGTCCATGGCTCACCCCAATAAGTAAGATTTGTGACAGTGAGATTAATATAGGCTTTAGTAATGTGAGCATATTTTGGAACTGTAATATTCCATCGGAGAGCTAATGCAGTGCTAAAATAAAAATCAGGGCTGGGGGCATCTTTATCAGCGACACCCAAAGTAATATTTGTAGCATCATGACGGGTTATGGGTTGTGCCAAGGTAAAACGATGACTAGAAGCATCGTCCTCAGACTGAGTTATATTGAAAGTCTGATTAAATACACCAGCAGGAGCTGATAGTTTAGGTAAAATATCGTCCTGGATTGGAGATATTTGGTCTGGTGTGATATTTTCCTGAGTTGGAGATTTTTGCTCTGATGTAGAAATGGTCATATTATTAAAGTTAGGCGGAATCAAAAAAGAGATAATAATCGATCCAAGTAAAAGCATCGCTATACTAATCGCTAATTTCCTCATTTACTTTTTCCTCCTTATTTTATTTTTAATATCTTTAAGTTTTATCCCTTTTTTTCTCATTACCACGTAGATAATTGTAAGAGCAGCAACAATAAGTACAACTACGATTATAATTGGAATGATATAGGCCATTGGATCTTCTAGGGCAAATTCTAAGACAACTTCCTCATCTTCATTCTTAACCGTATAAGAGGACAAAATGCCATCTTCGTTGAATTCCATTTCAATTATAACATCTTTTCTATGAACATCACCATTATACCAATAAGATGTTTCACTTCCGAATCTTTCATATATTAATTTATTTTCATCAATATTCCACCACTTATACAATTCTAAATGATCTAAATAATCCTCTACATTAATTGGAACCCATGGTACATAATTGTCCTCAATAGGGGTATCTGTTATATGATCTATGGGATCCGCAAACCAAGTAAATGCCTCATCTTCGTAATCTGCATCTCCAAATTCGGCTTCATCCGTCCACAGCCAGATATCGTATTCGACGGTATAAGCATCTTCTTCAACTCTGGTCTTTGTCGAATTCATTCTATCTTCATCATTAACATCCGTAATCTCCCATTTCATTTTTTTTCCTTCTTCTATACCCTCAAAAATCTTAACACCGTCATAGTGGTTTCCCCAAGATTCCTTCATTTTTTGCTCATCAAATGTGTTACAAATCCAAACGTATTCATCTCCTTCATCAAGCCCAATTTCATAATCTTCATCGTCATCATCGTTAGCAATAGTATTAGCTGTGAATCCGATAATAATTGTTGCAAAAAGCAAAAAACTAATTAAAATTAGTTTTATTTTCATCGTTTTTCAACTTTTTTTAGTATTTCGATCGAAAATTTTTTATAAGAAAATTTTGATTAATTAAGGTTCAGTATTAATACTTAAAAAGCTTATCGCGTTGGTGATATTAATTATTGATGATTAATATTGGTCAATAGACAAAAAAGTAAATTAATTGAGAATTCATTTCAATCAATTAAATCATTGCAAAATATTATATAGTGGAAAAAAAAAAAATTATTAAATTTTATTATGATTTTTTAACTTTTTGCTATAGTAATTTAAGAGCTTTTAACAATTTTAAAAGTTTTAGCTTTCCCTTAACTTTTATATTCTCGTTCTGTTTTGCTGCCTTCAATAATCGCCCTATGGACATTTTTCCCGCAGCAATGTCAAATAGCATTTCGGTTGTAACTTGTAGTAAGGCGTCAAATCCAATTTTCTTCTTATCCATTGTCATAAGAGGATCAAATTTTTTGTACTCCTCTACATCTACAGTTCCTTTATCGAAAATTACCATTGCTGCTACTAATTGATCAATCGGATTCAAAAGAAATTTAAGAGAGGTATTTTTAAATTCTTCTTTAAATTCTTCATTAGCGTTTAAAGGTTGGAATTGTTTATAAACAATCCCGGCAAATCCTCTCAATTTTTTTTTTTCCTTAATTTCTACTTCTGGCACTACAGCTGGTTCCAATACCACAGGTTTTTCTGCGATTTCTTCTGGCTTGGCTTTGATTTCTGGTTCTGCAATAACTTTTGGTGGGGCTTTTTTAGGTACAACTTCAACTGGAGGTGCTTCAAATTCTCTTGGCGAATTTAACATGCTTCCTAGTAGTGTGAACATTATTAAGACAGGCAACGCAAACGAATGAAAAGTAATATGGTATAATAGAAAAATTGGTGTTTCCAAAGTGAAATCTTCGTAAAGTCTCGTGAAAATCAATGGATTGATAATCATATCTTCAGGAAACGTTTTTCCACCAAGGTAGACTAATGGAAGATATAGGAAATACGTAGTACCAATACCTATCAATGCTATAATTAAACTTTTTCCCATTTTTCGAGTATAGAGTCCAATAAAAAATCCAATAGCTGCCCACACTATCATGCAAAGCGAATATCCAAATCCCAAGATGGGCATTTCATATGATAAATTCAATGTATAAAAGATAGTTATTCTAAACCAAAGGGAAGGATCTGCAGCTAGCTCGTAAGTCAAACCACGTGCTAATACTAAATAATGGATAAAAATTAAGGTTAAAATCCAAGGCAACACAATTGCTATAGCTAATGAAATTATCGTGGTATAATTTCTCTTTAAACTCTGGGCTACATTTCCCATAATCTCTCCTACTGCAGAAGAACTATATTTGTATTTTCCCATTTATTCTCACCGCTTTATTATTTTTTTATATTTTTCTCGTATGCCTATACCTTTTTTCTTGGATAGGTACCTCCGCGTTTGTAGTACGATTGCGAGAGCTGCAACACCTGCGAAAGGAATGTAAACCATATATTTTCCTAAGTTGTTCGTGTAAGGATAGATTTCAGCCTTAGTAAAGGCATCAGGTGGTGGTTCAATTTCTATGCCATACAATTCAACCATTGTTTTATAAGGATCTGGCATACCTATGTATTCTAAAAGCAATTCTGCAGCTACCATGTGATGGTTTGGACCTGGACCATCAATATAATTGTATGTACCGTTTGTTGCTATCAAGTCCATAAAATGATAGCTAGGCATAAAATTATTGCTTATGGTAACAGTTTTTTGAGGGGAACCTATAATCCCCCAATCTGGCATGATAGGATCATAGGCAGGAGCCAATGGATTTAAAGAAGCACCCATACCTTGAAATTCGTTATTAAGGAATTGTTGGATTGAATTTGTTCCTCTATTTTTTAATTTTATAGTATTTATAAGGTAATCATGGAGTTCATGAGCACGACCAGAATAAGCGCATATATAGTCGAATATAATCTTTACTGCTTCGTTTCCGCTATATGTGAAGTCAATTTGAGTGATGTTAGCAATATCAAATCCTGGTTCTTTCGTGGATTCACCTAGAGGTATGACTATTTCTTGCAAATCAGCTGCATTTTCATCTATTTCTATTTGGGTTGAATTCATTATCTTATTATTTCCATCTATGAGTGTCATTGCGAGATTACCATTAAGTCTTGTATGGTTATTGGAATCAATGTAAAAAACTATTCTATCGTTTTTTGAAAGATCAATCGGAGCGCTACTAAAATCTCCACTTAGAACCGAAGAATTCGATACCTTCCATTTTAAAGCGTATGTACCGATATTATTGCCATTAATTGTTAAAGGATTGAACGGATTTCTAAACACCGTACCAGAAGGAGTCGAAGTCCAATATGTCAATAAATTTGTTTCCAATCGGTCAATTAAAGTAATCTCTTCGAAATAATCATTTGCAACCGTATGCAAAGTTTGAGTTTGTGGCAGATCTAATGGCACAAACGCATGATCGACTAAATAACCAAAAATATCTGGAAACGATACACCAAAAAGATTTAGCAAATAACCAACTGATACTCCAGAATCACCCATTATATCAACTCCAAAATCAAAGTCAGTAACAATCATCGCAAGTATATAAGACGCATCTATATAATTGTCGTAGAAAAATTCAGACATTGATGGCAATAGAGGAATTAAAGCATCTGTAGTTATTCCCCTAAGAAATAAGAAATTCGATAAAATCAACCCGTTTAATTCAATGAAGTCTAAAAATTTGTCAAAGAATTCTTTTTCAGTTACTTCGTTAAATGATTCCGTATTTGCAGGTAATTCTCCACTTACAGGGACTACATACGAATAAACCTGCGACCAAACCCAATTTCCTTTGTTTGTATGATCGATATTATCAGCATAATCTTCCATATATACTTTAAAAAGAATCTCTCTACCTGGTTTATTTATCTCAGCAGGAATCTCTCCTTCAAATAGTTGTTGTTCGAAAGTTGAATTTATTGGAAAACGATCTGCTAATAGTTCACCTAAATATATATTCTGCCACGGCGGATTGGTAAATGAAGTCCTATCCCATGAGGCGCCCCCGTTACTAGAGTAATATATATATGTACAATTTGAAATTCCAGTTCCATCATCAGTAGCACTTACGTTTATCTGTACTGGCTGATTAGCAATTACGGGCCCCCTAGTTATTGAATGCATGAATGGTGCGGGACCCCTACTTGCCGAAGGAAATGGAAAATCTAATTCAATACTATAAATAACGGGAAGCATAGGTTCACCATTCTGATCTTCAGCAAGAATGTATGCTTCAAATCCTAACTTAAATTCTATCGGTTCTCCAAGCAGCACGGCTGTTACAAATGTAGCTGTCTCTCTATCATTCTCCATTACTAAATATGCTTTAACTTCTTTCCTGGTATGGCCCTTAATCTTATATTCTTTACTAATCCATCCTTCTCCGAGCGTCTCTTCTAAGAAATTCAAAGTGAGATTAGCTCTTGGAACAACTATAGTATCATCGCCTCGATTATCAAACTCTAAACCCAGAACCCATGTCAATGTTGTCCATTCGTGAACTACATAATCAACAACAACAGGAACTTCGAAATTTGTAAGATATGTTACCCATACATCAGTTTGATTCTCAAAAGGAGTTCGGACGATTAGGGTTATATCATCCCCTGTGAACGAATCTCCTTGCGATGCATCATATAAGTTTTGGTTTACGTGGTCTGAAGTGTTCCACACTCCAATCACTCCCTTTAATTGTGAGACGTTGATGGATTCTAATCTCCGTTCAATTGTAAAATCTGGATCAACGAAGTCTGCAAGAGAATAGTTATTTGCAGGAGCTTTTTCCCATTTTACATATAATTGGGGCACGTAATCTGGATTCCCAGTTGCTAACGCACCATCATAAGACCAGAATTCAACCCTTTCACCAAACAATGAGTTTACATTCAGATATGGAAAAACCACAATGCCGAAACTGTAATTTCCTTCCCATTCGGGTGTATCTATGACTTCTTGTAAAATGTTTTTAATATTTGGGGACTGAAGAGTATCGTTAACTCCTGGCATGGTAGGGCTAATCCAATTTACAAAGGATGATGTTTTGGGTCTCGAACCTGTCGTCAAAAGCCTTTCGCTAGTATCTGAAAAATCGGTCGTGTTGCCATCTAAAAATCCCTGAATTCTTATATTAAAACCGTCATAGTTGTTTCTTGCAGCGAAAGTAAACGTAACGTAAGCTTCTGTGATAATAGCCTCTTTAGGAATCGTTGCGTTCCATCGTAAGCCGATTCTTCTTTGAAGGTTATTGGTTTGTCCTATATGACCTCCTAAAAGAAGTGTATCAGATGTGTAATCCATACGAGGAAGTGGATCATAGCGATTCCAAGCATCATCCTCAGATTGAGTGATATCAAAAGTTAATTCTTTATAAACCGAGACAAATTGTGACTGTTTTGGCTCGTTCTCAATAGGCCGAGTCACGGGAGAGAAGGATAGATCGATACGGTTATCATCAACACGTACTAATGGATTATAATAGTTGGGTGGATTTCTTATTGTGGCGTATTCTTCTCTCTTATATAATCCATTTATGTCCCAGATAGGATAGGTAGTATAGATCTCGTCATTAGAGGAAATAAGTGGTTCTACTGCTTCATCTTCGTATGATTTGTCTACAATTTCCATAGCTTCTAAACTAACAGCTTCGGGCTTTGACAAAACATCTATTAAATTTAAAGTTGGAGTAAATTCTTTAAGTAATTGTGCTCCTAAAGTAGGAACGGTGGCTCCTATGAGTGCTGCTAAGATAATTATATGGGGCGCGAACTTTTTCAATCTTCTTAATCTCATTATTTCTTTATCACCCCTTTCTTGGGTTTCTTTAGCATTTTCTCAGCCCGAGCTTTTTCAAATGCTTTCTTGCTTTTATAACGGAAGATCACCACAAGTGAAAGCGCTCCAAGGAATGCTAAGAGGATACCTAATATTGGGATAATTGGAGATATTTCTTCAAAGATAACCGCTGTCTCTTCAAATTCATCAGTTGTGGCGATATTGCCTGCTATATCCACCATTTCTATATAATAAGTGATTTTAGCACCCCCCTCTTGTGGAGGAATTTCACCGTAATATTTATATTCCTCCCCTGCGGGAGGATTTCTTACCATCTCTGTTTTTTTCCAGGCGCCATCATCAATTTTATAATAAAGATAAACCTCATCAATCTCCGCACCCTTTTCTTCGGGATATGTATATATATTTATCTCATAATGTAGGTCTGGTTCGTCTGGTTCAATAAATTCAGGTTCTCCATATCTTGGTGGTGATAAATCCTTATTTTTTACATCTATTATTAAATCGCCCCAAGTACCGCCATAAACTGTCTGATTATAAATGAATTCCGTTCCCAGTGCCGATGAGATACCAATTGAAAAGTAGTTCGTAAGATCGTAATAAAGCTTTTGAACAGGCAAACCATAATATTCATATATAGAAAAAGCCGGCAGAGCGGGTAAATATATAGAGAGTTGGAACGTATGATTATGAGCAAACCTGCCACTCTCAAGCCCAACGTTTGGTGTTAATTGCCAACAGCCCAATTCGTCGTTGTAAGTTACAACAGATCCGGAAGATGGTGGTGAATGACCTCCAGAATACGTGTTAATAATGGTATATATTGCAGTATAATATGTCCACTCATCAATAGAGACAATTCCAAGAACTGGGAAGAGCCCTAATATCATTAATATTGTATTAAGTTCCAAGTTATTCTCTGGATAAAAAGCATAAAGGCTAAACGAAGGTACACACGGAGTATTATTATAAATTCGTAAGGTAAATGGTCCTTTATCAGTATCGAGATAATTCCTGTCTAAATAAGAATATGCTTTGTCGCTTTGGCTTTGATTGAAGAATATGTCGATAATAGGGTATATATCGTCCACGGTGACAAGAACTGTATCCTTATCAAATTTTCCATCTTCATCGTAAATAGTAATTGTATAGTTAATAATGACGAAATCATAATTTTTAATATCGATTTTTGGTATATTATATCTAATCTCAACTTCCGATGTCCAATTACCATTTTGAACTTGTTTAGTTGATTCACCAATCGTTTCATTTCCGAAGATAGTATAGTCCTTTGGATTGTCGTCGGCAGCAATCCAATCTAGATGGTATCCTCTAGTTTGATTTTGAATGGTCAGATCTGATGGTACAACCCTAAAACCGGGATTTGCCTCCCATTCAACAATTAGTTTAGGGATATAGTCTGGATTTGGGCCATCAAAGGAATGGAAAAAAAGGCGCTCATTAAGTCCAGTATACGCTTGTATGTATAACCCAAAAATGCTGTTGTTTTTCCAATCTGCGCGATCTATTATACGATTCATTAGAGATGCGATATTTGGAGATGTATAAGTTTCATTATTGGTAATAGGAACTGGCATCGACCATGAAACTCCTGGAGTACTTCGAGGTCGCGTTAATCTAATGTTCTCATTAGGATCTGAAAAGTTTGGTGTATTAGAGCTATTAAACGGTAAAATAGTTGCCGTAAATCCATTATAATTATTACGACCTTGGAGTGTAAGATTCAAATATGCACTAATGACAGAAGTATTTACTGGAATCGATACATTCCACCTTAAGCAAATTTTTCTATTAGCAGCATTGGCTAAACCGTTATAACCTCCTAGATGTAAAGTAGTAGCATTTGGAAAAGTACGAGGTATTGCTGAAGAATCAGTCCAAGCATCATCCGCCTGCGCACTTATGTTAAAAACTTTTGCATAGCGAATTCCACTCGAAGGTTTTGGAGGTGAGATGGGATCTTCATCGTAGTTAACTTCATCATAATCTTTGGTTTGAAGCTGCGTTCCCGAAGAATCATAAGGAATCTTATTAAATAGTGGCGAAATTAAAAAGAACATAAAAATTGATCCAAGTAAGATTATAATGAGACTAATCTTTAATTTTCTCATTTACTTTTGTCCTCCTTATTTTATTTTTAATATCTTTAAGTTTTATCCCTTTTTTTCTCATTATCACGTAGATAATCGTAAGAGCAGCTATAATAAGTATAACTACGATTATAATTGGAATTATATAGACCATTGGATCTTCAAGGGAGAATTCTAAGACGACTTCCTCATCTTCATTCATAACCGTATAAGTGGATAAAATGCCATCTTCGTTGAATTCCATTTCAACTATAACATCTTTTCTGTGAACTTCACCATTATACCAATTTCGCGTTTCTCTTCCGAATCTTTCGTATATTAATTTATTTTCATCAACGTTCCACCACTTATACAATTCCATATGATCTAAATAGTCTTCCACATTAATTGGAATCCACGGCACATATGCTTCTTCAATAGCTTTCTCTGTCTCAATATCTTCTGGATCTGCGAACCAAGAAAAGCTTTCGTCTTCGTGATCCGCATCTCCAAATTTAGCTTCATCCGTCCAAAGCCAGATATCATATTTGACGCTATAAGCATCTTCTATAGCTCTGGTCTTGGTTGAATTCATTTTATCTTCATCATTAACATCCGTAATCTCCCATTTCATTTTTTTTCCTTCTTCTATGCCCTCAAATATCTTAACATCATCATAATGATTTCCCCAGGACTCCTTCATTTTTTGCTCTTCAAATGTGTTACAAATCCAAATGTATTCATCTCCTTCATCGAGCCCAATTTCGTAATCTTCATCATCATCGTCGTTAGCTATAGTATTAGTTGTTAATCCGATAATAAATGTTGCAAAAAGCAAAAAACTAATTAAAATTTGTTTTGTTTTCATCGTATTTCACCTTTTTTTATATATTTCAATCGAAAAATTTTTATAAGAAAATTTTAATTAATTAAGTTCTAACTATTAATACTTAAAAAGCTTTCGCACTAATGATACGCAATAATGATCAATCATAATAGCACCTCAACCATGAAATATGAAGAATTTACATTATTTAAATGTATCCATAAAACATGAGAAATTTATAGATCTTTCTCAGTTGTAATTTTAAACTACTGCGCGATGATTGGGTGTCGTTATCGCGCAAATATTTATAAGGATCGAAGATGAAAAATAATTGAATAATCGAAATATATTGATGAATCGGGAAAGGAAGGCAATGCTATTCTCGAATTAACCCCCGAAATATAGATACAAGAAAGTAATATCGTCTCCATTTTTTAGAACTGTTTGTAAAAATCCGTCGTGTCTATAACTTCTTCCATTTATTATTATCGACAGAAACGAGCTAAATATTCCTTTTTTATTTTTATCCCAGATTAATTCTTTAAATTTAATACCATATTTTTTATAGAAATAGTCTAATAATTCTTTTAACGTTAGTTCCTTGTCAAATTCCATTTTTTTGTGGAGCTCTTTTGTCAATTCATTAAAAGGAGGTTCAAAATGAACGTTAAGATATATCATTTTAATTATTCTTCTCTTTTATTGATTCTTCTTAATATTAAATAATAACAACAATATAAAATTTTTTTGTTAATTTTTCATAATATAAATAGAATTTTCGGAAAGAAAAGAAAAATTAATTTAGAGTTTTAACAATTAAATTATAAAATACGAGAGGTTTTCTAATCTCTATAGAAATTAAGATGGTTTGAAAATGGCTAAAGTTTTTTTTATTTCAAAAAGTAATGTTCGTGATGCTTGGTTATCTGCTATAGGGCTAGTTTTATTCAATGGAGATGATATTAAAACCGAATACGATAAATTTGAAGATTCTCCCTCAAAAGATGCAACGGTATTAATTAAAATAAAGGATCCCCTAAGCAATCCTATAATGAGAAAGGATAAAATAATGAAAATTCAGTCTAAATATGGAAATTCTTACGAAGTCTATGGGTGTATAGCAGATACTTATCTTATTGGGTCTATTCAAAGTGGTTATATCGAAGAAATTATGGATGGTGTGAATGATCACTACATCTGGGATTCTGGTTTAAGCTTTCCTTATTCATATCACGATCGTATCTTTAATTACACTCCATTCTCTCTGGAAGATACAACCCACATAAATTACAATTTAGAATATGTAGATAATGAATTTGTAAAAAAGCATCAAAAATTGATACAAGCAGAAAAAATTGAAAGTACACCAGAATCTAACATTTGGAAACTAAAAAATGGTGTTGAATTTGATTTAGATAAAAAGATTTCAGATCAAATCGGTGTTGAGAAAATCCCTATGGGTGTGATCAACTTTCCAAAAATTAATCAAATTGAATTTATTGTTCAAAAACTAAAAGACAAACCTTATAGTCGTAGAGCTCAAGCAATAACATGGAGGCCACTCGTTGATCCTTACCATCATGATCCACCCTGCCTTCAAAGAATATATATGCGAGTTAAGAATGGAAAATTAATTATGCAAACGACATGGAGAAGCCGAGATCTTTTTCGAGCGTGGGAAGCGAATGTGAATGGCATGATTAAAATACAAAAAAACGTTGCAGATCAGCTCGGTGTGGAGATGGGACATTATTTGGACTTTAGTAATTCCCTACATATCTATGGAAATACGATATCAGAAGTAAAGGATATGTTAAACCGAATGAAAAATAGAGGAGAACCATTTCCTGAAGAAATCCTTGATCTTATGAATAAAAATGAATTTATATAAATTTTATAAAATCCCTAACTCTTTTAACCTTTCTTCAGTTGGCCTACCGGTTTCCCAATCCCATTTACGCTCTTGATAATATCTTTTTAAATTTTCTTCTAATTCTATCTTCACATCCCCCGTTTTTCCAGATTTTAACACCTTTTTTAGATGATTTGGTAATTTATCATCTTTTCTTGATATTCCTAAATTGCAATTTATGACTCTCTTTATAGTGTTAATGCGCTCCCCGACCACCATTAATGATTTTTTATCATAATTAAATCCTGTTCCAGCATTAATATGTCCGATGATATGTTCAAATTCGGCTTGTATAAAATTGCAGTTTACAGCGGAATCATCGATGGCCCTAATATTTTGTAAAGCAATGACTCCTTTTTCTCTACCTTTTATAGAATATCGAGATTTACCACGTTTTATACGAAATCGTGGATATGATGCAATTCCAAGTTCAGCACTGAACCAATCACATTTGTTATGATTTGCTCCTGTAGGAGAGGTAATATAACTTAAAGCTTGTCCTACAAATGCGCGTGGATCATGCATAGGCATTTCTAAACCTTTTACGTGAGCGGCTAATTCTGGATTGACATTTAATTTTTCTGCCATGACTCTTACACCTTCAGCAAGTATGTTACCTATACCTTCTCTTTTAGAAATTTTTTCAATTAATTTTAATAATAAATTACCATTACCCCATTTTATATCCTCAATTCTAATGTCATCTAAGTATCGTATTATATTTTCAATTCCTAGACCATTTTCAACCAAATAAATTAAAAAAGCTATATTTACTCCTCCAGAAATCGTATCTATTCCGTAGACATTACACTTATGGTTTGCTAAAATCACATCTTTTGAATTAAAAACACCACATAAAGGCCCAAAGGCCGCAACAGTTTCATATTCGGGACCATCTACTTTTATTTCCTTACCATTGTCCTCTATAATTGTTGTTTTACCACATTTCAATGTACACCCTGCACATCCATAATCAAGCACAGGATACTCTTCTTTTAAAGTTTGACCCGTTAATTTCTCTGCGAAAAATTCCGTTTCAGTAAAATAATATCCTGGAGTATCACCCATTACCATTCCAATATCAAGATAGCAATTCGTTCCATATAAAGAAAACAAATATGGGACGATATTCTTCATAAGATCTCCTTCCTTTGCTTCTTCTGCTTGTATTAATAATTCTTTACCTATTTTACTATCCGCTATTTGAATTCTATTAGTTCCGTGAATTGCTAATGCTTTTAAATTTTTAGATCCCATGAGAGCACCTAGTCCACATCTTCCAACGGCTCTTCCTTCGTCGTTAATAATTCCTGCGTATTTCACTAGGTTTTCACCAGCAGATCCTATAGTAGCAACTTTTATTTTATCATTTTTTAACTCATTTTTTATAAGCATTTGAGTTTCATAGGTATCTTTACCCCATAAATTACTAGCATCCTTGAATTCAATGATCTCATTATGAATATATAAATAGATGGGATGTTTAGACTTTCCGATAATAACAATAGCGTCAAAACCACTGTTGCGTAAGGAAATACAAAAGTAGCCTCCTGATGAGCCTTCACCCCAAATCCCCGTAAGTGGAGAAATTCCTGTTACAGTATATCTTCCTGAAGATGGTCTGATTGTTCCCGTTATAGGTCCAGTAGCAAATATAAGTGGATTGACCTCTGAATAAGGATCCTTTTTTAAAATCTCATAACTATCATTTGATAATAAATCGTAAGTTAGTTTAGCACTTAATCCAGCCCCTCCAAGAAATTTTTTTGCAATTTGGGGATCTAAATCTTTAACATCAATCTTTTGATCGCTTAGATTAACATAAGCGATTTTTTCATTATAACCAAATAATTTTTCACTCATCTTTTTCTCTCAACTTTTATATTATTAAAAATCAATATTTTTTCCATCCCATGCGTATTCAAATATTTTTTTAAACAGTGTGAGATTAACTGAACGATTAGAAGCGAGACTAGAAGCATCATCATCAGCATATTCAGCTAATAAATCTAGTTTTTCCATAAATTCTTCTTTACTTATCACTGGATCTTTTAAATCTTTTATACATGCAGGGGCATCAATAGAGTATAAAAAATCTTTAAGAGCTTGAAGAAATTCATTTAAAACATCTTCTCTGTTCTTATTTTCAATTTCAATATTAAAAATTGGACACAATAGCTTCCAATTATCAGTAACTTTTGCCTGGAAAGCGACAGAATAAGGCAGAAACAAACCTACACATAGGCCATGATGTAAATTAAACACTTTTCCAAAACTATGTCCTAATGAATGTTCAATTCCGGCTACTGTATTCCCAAATCCTATTCCTGCCATCAATGATGCCATTTGCATGTGATCCCGCGCTTCTATATCTTTTGCGCCATATTTATAGGCTCGTGGGAGATATTTTACTATTTCTTTTATTGCAGTTGAAGTTAATGCGTCAATGTAAGGAGTTCCATAATTTGAAATATAACATCCAACCGCATGTGCAAGCGCATCTAGACCTGTTGCCATTGTCAAAAAAGGTGGCATATCTTTTACAAAATCAGTATCTAAAATAGTTATATCCGAAAACAACTCGTTACTCATAACCACTAATTTTTTGGGAGGATCTCTATTTGTATCTGAAATTACTGCAAATTGGGTAACTTCGGAACCTGTTCCTGATGTGGTAGGGATTGCGATAAAATATTTTAATTTTTTACGTAATCCTAAAGGTCCAATTGGCAAAATCATGAAAAGATTTTGTTGTGGTTTTTCATATTTTATCATAACCATTTTAGCTGTATCCAAAACACTGCCGCCTCCAATAGCAATAATTATTTTTGGTTTAAATTCTTCGCAAATTTTTGCGCCCTCATCAATACTATGAAGTGGCACTTCTGGTATCGCACCTGACCATATTTTATATTCCATATCAATAAGATCAAGGTTTTCTGTAACTTTTTCAGCAAATTTTTGAGTAAAAGAATCTGTGATAATTAATGCTCTTCTATCTTCACTTTCGAGTATCGCCTCTAAATATCTAATAGCTTGAATTAGACTTGTTTTACCTTTATATATCCTCGATGAGAAAAAATTAGATGTTATACCAATCATGGCTTTGGCACCCCTAAGGGGCATCAATTCCTTGATCATATCAGCTTCATACCAAGCTGGCTGTTTTTTAACCATTTTATTTAATATCACCTATATATATCAAATGAAATTTATTTTTTCAAAAGTTGTATAGACTTTGATATTCTAATATATAATAATTCGTATACTTATACTTCATTTAGAATATTAGAATAAATTTATTATTTAAAAATCAAGGGAAAAACTTTTTTTGTATTTTCAAATATTTGTTCTTCCAATTCGTCTTGATGAATATCCTTAAGTTTAGAAATTATGTTTAAAACATCTCTAATCATTGCTGGCGTGCCAATATTTCCTGAATATTTAACGGGGCCATCACTTTCTAATAAGAGATGGTCTTTATTAACCATCATTACAGTCTTTTTAACTGCTGGAGAATAGGAGATGGCGGGAGTAATAGAAAAATAATATCCTCTTTCAATGCCTAACTTTAATAAATGCTCTGGTCCTGAATACCAGTGAATATTTATATCAGGAATGTTATACGAAGGTAATGAATCAAAAACAATTTGTTCTGCTCCTTTAGTATGTATATTGACTGGTAATTCTAATTTTTGCGCAAGTAAAAGCATTTTGTCAAAAATTTGCTTCTGTAATGGATAAAGCTTCTTGTCCTTAACAAAATAATGATCTAGACCAATTTCACCAATTGCTACTATTTTCTTTTTATTCCTTTGGATATATTTTATCACAGAATCTAACTGTCCTTCAATATCCTTGTTCATCTGTACTTCTTCAGGATGAATTCCAAGTGCAGGATATATTGACTTATCTTTAGTTGAGATGTCTACAACTCTTTCTAAACCTAACGCAGACATTCCAACAGATATAATTTTTTGGACACCAACATCTTTAGCTTCTTTAATTATCTCATTCAAATTTAAATAGAGATTACAATGACAGTGTATATCAATTAACATTTTAAGAAATTCAGATTTTTTATTTAAATTTCAAGTTTAATTATGAAAAATTCAGAAATATGAAAATTTTGTTCATAAACTATTAATTTTTTCTCTCAATTTTGCAATTTGCATGACAAGGTTAAATTTTTTAGAGATTGGTATCTCTTCAGAATCCAAGTGATTTTTTAAAAATTCTAATTTATTTAATAAAAAGTTCTTTAAAATTTCTCTAGAAGCTGGAGTTTTAAAATCAAGAACAGGAATCTTTTCAATTTTAGCAGTTTTTTTTTGACGAAGGAGAGATATTGCTTTTGCAAACTGTATTTGTAATCCTTGAGAATTTTTTAGATCCTTTTCGTCTAAAGCATCGAGTGTATCTTTTAAACCTTTTATAAATGCTTCTATATCTTCAATATCATACGAATCGTGGTCATTCATCGTTCTTAAAAAAACCCATTTTTCAGAAAATTCTATGATAAATCTAAATATTCAAAAATTTATAAAAGAATATGTTCCTTTCTCAGAAATAAAAGATTCTATTAAAAAAAAAATAGTTTTACATAATATTATTATTTTTCTCTAACACATTGGGTAAAATAACTTCAGTGAGAGCTTTTAAAACTTTATCTCGTAGTTCCTTATCATGAAACCGTATTCGATCTGAAAATTCTATTTGTATTGCTTGACTTCTTGGAATTTGAGCAGCTCCATATTGTTTAATAATATAACCTCCTGTTAAAACATACTCTCTCCTTCTTGGATGACCCGGCGCTATTGGAATGCCTAATTTTAAGAATTTCTTTATTATCTTGCCCCGAATATTTTTATCCCAATCTTTTTTAGGAACAGATTCTGAAAAAAGTGAGACCAAGTTATCCGTACCTAAAATAAGCTCAACGTCTCGAAATCCTGGTGGTCGCTTATGTTTTTCAAAACCGTGGATATCAATCAAGAGCGAATAGCTAAACTTACTTAAATTCTGTGTTATAATTTCCTTAATTTTTTTGTGATAAACCTGAAAAATTTTTCTCGCTAAAGCTGAATTAGAATCATATGCTTCTGATTCGATTCTATTTAAATCTATTTTACTGCGCCTTATTTTTGATAGTATGTAAGAAGGAGAATGTTGATCAGAAGTAATTTTTCTGGACTTATGTTTTAAATAAAAAATGAATTCCTTTGCTAATTCAATTGTAGCTTTGTCAATTCCCAAAACGCCTTTAGACCTTATAGGAATGTTTCTATACTCTAATGTGCCACCATGAGGAACTGAGATTATTAAAGGGATAGCGCCTATTTCAAATTCTAAAAATTTTTTTAGATTAGACATATTAAGAGTGCATTGAAATAAAAATTAAAAAAAAGAAATTAAGCAATTACTGGGGAATTCATAAGAGTCAAATAGCGAAGAACAATGAAAATGCCTAACCACAAGCAAAAACTTATTGTTCCAAATGTGTAATATGGCCAAATTTTCTTATCCTTTTCAAAAGTCATATAAGCAAAGAGCCAAGTTCCAAGTGCACCAACGGCTCCTAAAATAATATCAGTTGCCATATTTTGCAAGCTATCGGGCCTTCCCTCAAATTTAAGATGATCCATTCCAAACCAGAAAAACAAGTAATTTTCTAAAACCTCCCAACCAATGAAAATTATTACAGAAATAATAAAGACAAATAATAAGGAAAATAATGGAATTTTTCCTTTAGCTTTAGGTATTGTGTAGAATAACGATATAAGCAGAAAAGCACCTATTCCGAAGCAAATATGACCTATTGAGTAAAAATCGAACCAACTGACACAAACCTCCTCTGTGGTTGTAGCAATAATCTCGTTAAATAGCATTAAATTTTTCAACTTTATTTTTTTTTTAATTCTTAATTAAATAGTTTATTTTTAGTTTAGTTTATAAATCTTTTTGATACCAATATTTAATTTAATTTAGATTTAATAATAAATTATTATTCTCAAAGGAGTTAAAATAGTAATAGAGAGTCATAATTTGCATAAAAACATTGCCTTTGTTGTATATTACCATAAAAACAACAAATATAGTTTCAACGCTTTAATTGGAGCTTTAGAGTCAGATGATAGTATTTATGATATTGATATTTTTTTTATAAAAACTAAAGAAAATCTTATCACTATTTTAAGAGATTTATTAAGAAAATATGATAAAGTTATTTTAGGCGTTTCTTTTTTTACAACACAACTTTGGGAGATTAGTGGATTAATCAAAGAACTCATAAAAAAGTATAGCAAGAATTTAATGTATTTAGCTGGCGGACCCCATCCTACTGGAGATCCTTTAGGAACACTTAAAATAGGATTTGACGTAATCTTTATTGGTGAAGGAGAAGAAACTTTAATAGAGTTTTTCCAATCAATAAGAAACAATGAAGATTACAAAGATATAAATGGTATTGCTTATATGAACGATGATAATGAAATATGTTTTACTGGAAAAAGGGCTCCTATTAATTTAGATAAATATTCACCGTTCCCTGTCAAGCATAATAAATTTGGTCCAATTGAAATCACACGGGGGTGTCCTTACTTTTGTTATTTCTGTCAAACGCCTTATATCTTGGGCGGTTATCCAAGACATAGAAATATTGATTCAATATCTAAATACATTCGAATAATGAAAAGTAAAAATCTTACTGATATAAGATTTATAACTCCGAATGCTTTTTCGTATGGCTCTTTAGATGGTAAAACAATTAATTTGCCCAAATTAAAAGAATTATTCGTTAAAATAAATGAAATGGTCCCAAAAGGAAGAATTTTTATAGGCTCTTTTCCTTCAGAAGTAAGGCCTGAACATGTAACAATAGAAACTTTAAAACTGGTAACTACTTACGGTTCTAATGATAATATCATTATTGGAGCACAATCAGGAAGCCAGAGAGTGTTAGATTTATGCCATAGAGGTCATACAGTTGAAGACATTTATAAAGCAGTCGAATTATCTTTAAAAGCAAGATTACAGCCAAATGTCGATTTTATTTTTGGTCTGCCTTATGAAAATGTAGAAGATATTAAGCTTACAATAAATATGATGGACACATTATCTAAAAAGGGAGCAAGAATTCATACTCACTCTTTTATACCATTACCACAAACACCATTTGGTAAAGAACCAGCTGAAAGAATTGATAAAGAGTTGCAAGAAAAAATTAAAAGAATGACATTGAAGGGATTTGCGTTTGGAGATTGGAGAAAACAAGAAAAAGTTGCTCTAAAAATCGCTAAGTATTTAAAAACTAAAAAAATTAAGTAAATATTTTATTTAGCAAGGGTTAATACATTATTTCTGCGTCTTATAAAACCCTCTTTTTTCAATTGTGAAATGACTTTTTGTATTCTTTCAGGGGGGTAATCTAAATTTTTAATAATTTCAGATTTAGCTAAAGCTCTATTATCAATTAAAAGCTTTAAAATTAATCCACGGATTTCTCTATTAGATCCTTTAAATGGTGATTGTTTTCGATAATGAGCACTTTTTTTATTTAATTCGGGATGTTTCTTTGAAAGCATGAATCCATAATCCATAAGGGCATAATACCATTCTCGAGGATTATTTTTATCAATTGTTTTTTCTACAATAGGTAAAATTTCGCTATCTTTAACTCTGGTTTTTGTTGGAAAAAAAAAGTAAAGAAACACTCTTCTTATATTAGTTTCGATAAAAATATTTGGTTTATTAAATGCAAATGTCGAAATTGATGACGCTGTGTTGTGTCCGATCTGTGGAAATGTTTTTAAGGTTTGAACAGTTTTAGGAAGCTTTCCACTATATTCATTAATAATTTTTTCAGCAATTTCTTTCAAAGCCTTTGCTCTACGGTTATATCCTAATCCCTGCCAGGCTTTTAATACTTTTTCTAAAGGCGCTTTTGAAAGTGTCTGAAAATCTGGAAATTGTCTAATAAATTTAACAAATTTTTCGGAAACTCTCCCCGTTTGGGTTTGTTGCAACATCATTTCTGAAATAACCACTTTATATGGTGTTATGCCTTTCCTAAACGGGAAATCTCGTCTATTTTGTTTAAAATATGAATAAATTATTTTCTGAAATGAATGAATAATTTCAGATTTTAATCCTTTCGTATCATATAATTTATGAAATTCAGTAATGAGCATCTTTCTTATATTTGATTAATATATCTAATCAGTTATTTGCTAATGATTAAATTATAATGAAATGTCTATTGCAAATTCTATAACTCCACCTTCGATGTTTTTAAATGTAAAGTTGTATCCAGCATTATTTATGATATGCAACATAGCTTTATTTTCAAGTAAAATACTCCCACTAAATGACTTATAATTATGTTCTCTTGCAATTTTTACAAGATAATTCAATAGAAATTTTGTAATTCCACACCCCCGCCAATCCTTGTGAACTACAAACGATAATTCAGCAATTGATGGATTAAATGTTTTAAAATATCCAGCTAACGCAATAATTTTTTGTTCTCCTTCTTCTGTAATTTCTCCTACTAATATCATATCTTTGGTATAATTAATAATGACCATAGGTTGTATATTTTTATGACGAAAATCTCGAACTGGCGAAAAAAATCGAAAATATCTGTCATGTTCATCTAATGAATAATGAAGCTCTTGAATCATTCGCTCATCAGTTGGTTTCACAGG
The DNA here is from genome assembly GCA_048887225.1 of Candidatus Hodarchaeota archaeon. Taxonomy (GTDB): domain Archaea; phylum Asgardarchaeota; class Lokiarchaeia; order Sigyniarchaeales; family SOKP01; genus LW40-45. The sequence continues at coordinate 11,365 of JBHLJY010000018.1, read as the reverse complement.
ACGGATTAGGATTTTTTTGCCATTTTTTAAAGTAAGGATGGTTTCATATTTATTTGGGTAAAGACAGATTCTCCCATCAACCGAAACGGATAACTTTTGATCTGAATAAACGTAATTCCATTTTTTCGCATGTTCTAATAATTCTGCTCGAAATTTTGGATGGGCAATATTTATCATTTGTAAAACCCTCTCGCGTATATTTTTTCCGTATAGATAAGCTATGCCCCATTCTGTTACAACATAATGGACATCACCACGAGTAATGACAACCCCAGAGCCAAGTTGAAGGTGAGGGACTATACGAGAAACAACCGTTCCATCTTCTAAAATAGCAGTGCTTGGAACAACCATTATGGGTTTTCCATCTTTTGCACGACCAGCACCTCTAATAAAATCAACTTGACCTCCTATACCACTATAAAATCGATGTCCAAGGGAATCTGAATTTACTTGTCCTGTTAAATCAACCGTAAGTGCAGCGTTTATAGCTATTTGTTTATTATTTTGGCTAATTATATAAGGATCGTTACAATATTCTGAGGGATGAAATTCTACCATTGGATTATCATCAACAAAATCATATAGTCTTCTTGAGCCCATAACAAAGGAGCAAATAATTTTATCCCTATGAATAGTCTTTTTTTTACATGTTACAACGCCTTTTTCAACTAAATCGACTATTCCCTCCGAAAACACTTCACTATGGATACCAAGATCCTTTTTTTCTATAAGTTCGGCTGTTACGGCGTTTGGAATTTGGCCTATTCCCATTTGAATAGTGGATTCGTCTTCAATTAAAGAAGCTACGTATTTAGCAATTTTTTTTGCCACGTTATCAGGTTCTCCATATAAAAATTCGATTATATCGTGGTTAGATATAATAAAAGCGTCAATATCATCCATATGAATGAATGAATCTCCTAATGTTCGCGGCATGTTTGGATTTATTTCTGCTACTACACATTCTGCTGCTTCTGCAATCGATTTAACAATATCAACATTTATTCCATAACTACAAAAACCATATTTATCTGGAGGACTGACTTGTATTAATGTAGTATCTACATGCATTTGACCACGCTTAAAAAACATAGGTATTTCCGATAAAAGCATAGGTGTGTAATCTGCCTGTCCAGCTTTTACATATTTTCTAAGAGATTTTCCAATGAAAAATGCATTATGTCTAAAGAGATCTTCAAGTCCACCAGCAGTTTCATAGTAGTCAAGGTCAGAAAGACTTAAAAAATGCAAAATTTCTACATCTGGTAATTCTGGACCTAACTCAATTAATTTTTTTGTGAGATCAATTGGCTCAGCACATCCAGAATCAATAAAAATTCTATTGCCGGGGTTTACAAAATTACTAATGGCATTTTCAAGCGAAACTCGCTTTTTGCTATATCTTTTTAATATAGACTTTATTTCATCACTTAACTTAATGGACATAATAATCACCTAAGGAAGCGTCAACTTAACACAATATAATGGAATTAGGTTATTTTAAACATAACCCCTATAAATTATTAAAAGGGAAAACAAATAAATATATTTAAAAATGAATTCTATTTCATTATAAAAAGTGTATTATTATTTATTTTAATTATTCAAATTAATCTGAATTTTGATATTAAAAGCGATTAGGGATCCAGAAGAATGCTAAACGGTTTTTTTATTTTTCAGAGTGAAACTGGAACTCTCTTATACGATAAAGTCTTTTTTCTAGAAATGGATGACGAAAAACTGGAAATCTTTCAGAGTTTTTTAATTGCTTTAAAGACCATTATTGCGAGAATGCAATTCGATGGCTCTAGTACATTAAAGGCAATTAATTTAGGAGAATATCACGTTGTACTTACTCACATTACTGATACTAATTCAGAATTGGTTATGGTTATGGATGAGGAGGATGATAAGGCATCCAGTAGAATATTACAGCAAATAAAAGGAATTATTATAAATAATAAAGATTTATTTATTGAATCTGAACGCACATCTGAACAATTTAAACAATTTGATGATGATGTAAATGATTTAATTCGTTCAAGTACAAAAGTAATTGATGCTACTCTATTAGAACAAAAAGCGAATGTTTTTAAATCCATATGGGCCCAAAGAGGAGAAATTTCGGCAAATTTAAGAGGGCAATTAATAGAGGAAAAAGAAGATTTGGAAACAAATTTAGAAAGTGAGGACAATTTATTAATAAAATCAAGGATCCACGACAGATTATTAGATATTTTAGAGAAACTAAATGAGACAGATGAACTTCTCAAATATCAAAAAATATCAAAAGAAGTAAAAGATGAGGTTAAAGATAGACAGATTAAATTAAAATATTATCTGGGTAAGACAAAAGAAGCTTTGAAAGAAAAGAATTATAAAGAGGCCTATTTAAATCTCTACTCTTTTAGTACAAAACTTAAAAACATGGCAAAATCTCCCATTCAAAAAAAATATAACGATCTAGCAAAGCTAATAATGAGTAAAGATGGGCTTTCTAAGATTGAGTTCTCTCAAATTATTTCTGAAATATTAATAATGCCAGACAATATTGAGGAGTATTTCTCCTAAACTAATGCTAAAGAAAAAATAGGATTAAATATTAACATTAGATAAAATTATTTTTACAATCCGATTAATATATTTTCCTTTCTGAATTTTGCAAACTCTTGCAACTTTAGAATAATTAAAACTTGATGCTAACGCATCTAAATAAGAAAGATTATATAAAAGCGAAATATTATCATTGTTTCGCATGAAAAGGTTGTTTAATTCTGTTTGTATGTCGTTATCGCTAATATTATTTGATTTACCTTTTATACGCTTTTTTACTTCCGCTATTGAATTGTTAAAATGAAGATCTCTAATTTTTGAAATTAAACCGCTTAAAACAATGGTATATGAAATTACAATCTCTTCATCAGCTGCATTTTCCCTTAAAACCTCAAGTTTCTCTTTCAATTCGTTGTAAATTTCTTTGATGTGTTGGTCGTCTAAACCCTTAATTTTTTTAAAGGAACGTAGAAAATTTAAATAATTACCTTCTAAAAAAGAATTTAAATTTTGATTAAATAGATCTTTAAATTTTTTAATTATTTGCCCACTTTGTTTTATTTTAACACTAACTTTAGGAGTTCTACCAATAATTGTATCGTTCCCTCCTTCATAAAATTGTTGGTTGACAAGATTATCCGTTGCGTTATATAATTTTCGGATCTCCTGTTGCACGACCATGACACTACTGGTTAAAATATACAGTATTTATTTTAAATAATATATAAATAATCAAAGTTATATTTTTTTTGCTTTTTATTTTTTAAAAAAAACAGTAAAGAATTTAATTTTAAATGAAATTAATATACATAAAACGAATATTTTGATTTTTCCTATAAAGCCCTCGAAATAAAATTAAAAATCTTAAGGTGAATAGTTATAGGACTAAGATTGAGTTCTTTTTTTTGCGTGATTGTGTTATTTGGACTAATTTATGCTATAGTCTTTGCCATCGGAATCTGGTATAATTGGAGTCTCTGGTTGATGATCGGATTAACTATAGGAATTATTCTACTACAATATTGGTTAGGCCCTTACATTATTAATTGGATTTATAATATTGAGTGGATTCCATATGAAGATTTTCAAAGATATTACCCCCATTTAGCTAAAGCTGTCGATAAAGTGGTAACAGTAAGAGGTATTAAAATCCCTCGAATAGGGATCATTCCTGATAAGAACCCTAATGCATTTACGTTTGGTTGGACAAAAAATAGCGCAAGGATAGTAATCACTCAAGGTATACTTGAATATTTAAACAAAGATGAACAAGAAGCTGTAGTAGCTCATGAATTAGGCCATGTTGTACATAACGATTTCATTTTAATGACCATTGTTTTCGCAATTCCTCTTATTTTATTAACAATTGCTCGATGGTGTTATTACGCAAGTCGTGGTTTTTTCCAAAGTAGTGACGAAGAAGGTGTAAGTGTGGCTATAGCAATAGCATTAACTATTATTGCTGCATTATCTTATGTAGCCTATTACATTAGCTATTTAGTATCTTTGATAATAAGTAGAATAAGAGAATATTACGCAGATGAACATGCCGCAGAATTGACGGAAAACCCTAATGTTTTATCATCAGCGCTTGTAACAATTGCTTATGGATTGTTAATGGAGCGAAATATTCACGAAAATAGAAGTTCTCGAGTTCGAGCTTTGAAAGGACTTGGAATTTTTGATTCTAGAGGTGCTGCTGCATTTACTGTTTCAAGCACAGGAGGAAATGGAAAATACTCAAAAGATGCTATTCAAGCAGCCGCAGCATGGGACTTATTCAATCCATGGGCAAAATACTTTCAAATATTTAGCACACATCCTTTGCCAGCAAAAAGGATAATGCGTCTAAATGAACAATGTGAAATATATGGAATAAAACCTGATATTGATTTTTCATATGCTAATAAAATCAAAGAGGAACAAGCAGGAAAATCAATGATCCCTGAATTTCTTACGGATATAACGATGATTTATCTACCAATTCTCATTTTTGTAGCATTAATTGCCTTAACAATAGTATGGATATTCACTTTAGCTGGATTATATGATAGTAGCTCTGGAACCATGTTGGATAATATGATCTCAAATCTTCTACTATTTTGGGCAATAGGATTTTATTTAATAGGTTTTGGTGTTCTTGTTAAGGTTGCTTTTAAATATAAAAGTGGATTTGGACCAACTAAAGTTGTTGAACTTGTTAAGTATGTAAAGGCTTCACCTATTCGAACAGTTCCAGCAATTTTAAAAGGTACAATTGTCGGACGAGGTGTCCCAGGATATTATTTTGGAGAAGATATGCTATTACAGGACGAAACGGGTTTAATATATGTCGATTATGAATCACTATTCCCTATATTTGGCAATTTAATTTTTGCGATGAGAACAATTAAAAAATATATTGGAACCAAGGTAAGAGTAATCGGCTGGTATAGAAGAGGACCTTCACCATATTTTGAGATTAAAATGATTGAATCTTCATCTGGACGGAGAAATAAGAATTACAGAAAGCAAGCATCATATATTTGGGCGATAATTGCCTTCATAATTGGGTTCTTTATATTTTTCTTATGGATCCAAATAACAGGATTTAACCTTTTTATGTTATTTTAAGTTTTAAACCTTTTTCTTAAATAAAGGTAAAATCAAGAAAAGAAAAAAAAATAAATTAATAAATTATTTTAATCAAAAGATTTATTTTCTAATAAGATTATTCCGTTAAATCTTCAAAGGCTTCCATAGCTAATTCAATAATTTCTTGAAATGCCATAGCATCTTGAAGATTTCCCTCAACCGTAATATCGCCAGCCATATATGCTGAAGTAGCATCTACTTCGCCAAATAACATTCCTACACCTACTTGCTTCGTACAAGAGAAAGTGAATGAAGGATTATCAATAGCTCCTTCACCATAAGAGATATCTCCCTCTGTCGCTTTTATCCAGAATTTTTTATCAATATCAGTTACAACCATCTGGACGGAAATGTCCATATCCTCTAATTCTTCAGCAAGATCTTCATTTTCTTTTGAAATCTGCTTAAAGAATTCCATTACCTTTAAGACTGCTTCTGGACCTACGCTATCTGCGCCAGCATCCATCATACCTTTAATCTCAGAGACTAAACCCTCATCAACCATCAAAAATTCACCTATATTTTAATTTTTAACTATATTTGTTTGAATTAGTTAATTTGTTAAATTGATTTAATTGTAATTTATAATAACTCTTTAATATATAAAAAGGTTTATTTCGAAGAATTATATTTTAAACATTATATTAAAACTCGTTTACAGAAAATTTATTTAATCCTATGAATATGGCTCTTATTAGTTTAGCAATTCCTCTTTATTTTTTTAGAGTAGGAGTCATTTAATCATAAATCTAAATTTTCAAAAACTTTTTCTGAATGAATACTTTTTCCTAACTACTTATGAAAAACATTGAAAAGTATAACTATTGGCGGTTCTGGCCAATTGTTTGCATAGCATTTTTATATCCTCTAAATAATGCAATGGTTGGACTGGCAATTCCAATATTTTTTTATAGAAAAGGTGTGAATATTGAAATGATTGGATTTATAGCCGCAGGTCAAGCATTTACTTATTCATTCTCTCCGATTTTGTTAAATAAAATTTCTGATCGAATTAATCGAAGGAGAAGTGTTATTCTAGGTGTAGTGGGAGTATGCTGTGCTCAGTTTGTATATTTTATTACTTTAGAACCTATTCCATTCTTGATTTCGAGGATGTTTGAAGGTTTTATGATGGGATTTATATGGGCAAACCTTCAATCGAGTATAAGCGATAATACTGAGCACGATCATACTAAATATATAGCGAGATACAATTTTTCTTGGAATTTTGGAATTCTTTCAGGATTTTTATTTGGATTAGTTCTTTTGTATTTTGTTGACGTTCTAGGATATATCTTCTATATTGCTCCTGCAATTATGATTTTAAATTCAGTTATAGCGATTTTGTTTTTGCAAGAGTCTACTAATGTAAATACAAAAGCACGTACAATAACTAATGAAATCAATGAAGGTAATAATGATAATTTTGCAGACTTTGCAAAATATTCAATTCCGATAATTTTACCTTTCTTTCTCATCATAGCATATTGTTTAGGACGAGTTAATGCAAATTTTTTATATCCTCTTAAATCAGAAATCTTAGGATTTGAAGCATATACTGTTTATTTACTTGCATTTTTTGGATTCTCAACACAAATAATTTCAATAACTCTTTCAAGTTATTTATCCATGAAAAATTTAAAGAGAATCACAGTAATTTCTTTAATTGCTCAAATAATTACTTCAATATTTCTTGCGATTAATTCAAATTTTTTACTATTTATTCTCTTGTTTCTATTCTTGGGATTTTTTACGGGTATACTCTATGGATCTAGCTTAAAATTGGTTTTAACTCTCAATATTAAAAAAAACACTTCAAAATATTCAAGTATATTTGAAAGTATGATTGGTTTGACATTCTTAATAGCACCTATTTTTACGGCAATCATAGCTAGTATAAATATTAATCTTGCTTTCTATACATTATCATTAGTATTTGTTATATTCTTAATAGCAGTATTAATTTTTACACGAAAAATATGTCGCTACGATATTTAATATAAAAGCGCCCACAGCGGGAGTTTCATAATGCGTGGAGCTCACTTTACAATTTGAACCCGCGTCGCAGGAGTGACAGTCCCGAATGCTAGACCGTGCTACACTATGTGGGCTTTTTAAGTTAAGCGAAAGCAAAATTTATAACAAAAGAAGTAATAACAACTATAAAAATTTTATTCTCTGAATTTCTATTCGACTAAATAATTTATAAATTTAAATAGAAATATCTCAAAAGACCTCAATGCTTATAAGAAAATTTTTTAGAAATAGTAAATAAAAATATAATTAGCTAACATTTTCTAATTAACGCTAATTCAATTCAAAAAAATTAGATAGAATTAGCAGAAATATTCTTGGGCCTGTAATCTAGTCTGGATAGGGTGCCCGGCTTCGGACTGGGATTTTTGGTGAGAATTTCTGCCAAACCCGACGTCGCAGGTTCGAATCCTGCCAGGCCCGCTAAATACTACAAGAAAGATAATGAAACTTAAATTAGCTTTTCAATTTTTTGTGCCAATTTTCTTAAAATCATATTTCCCATTCCTAATTTCAAAAGAGAACTAAAAAATAAAACTAAAATAAATCTAGTACCATAAATTTCCATATATTGTGAACACACTATTTGATCGTTTTCTAATTGAAGAAATAATCTTTTAACGCCAGTGAGTTTTTTCTCATCTCTAACTTCCAATTCTCTAATCGTACTAAATAATGTATTTTGAGGAAGAGAAGAATATAAAACGCGTCCTTGTATTGTAAAAAGACCAGCGCCTAATATATCTTTATCATCTAGAGAGCTCCTCAAAAGGTTAATTATGTCTTGAAATAGAGGAATTGAACTTAGAATATTTTCTTGCTCTGTTTTTTTCTCAACTCCTTCTAAATTTTCATTTCCTCCCTCAAGAAATTCCATTTGAGATAAAGTATAATCCACTTTCTGATATCCTCTTATTTTAAAATTTTTATCTACAAAAGCTTGAAATCCATGCTCGCATACTAGTCCAGAAGGAACTGAAACTGTGGTTAATTGTTTACTTTGATTAATGATTTTTACGGGAATGGTTATTTTATTAGAATTTTTACACTCAGGACATATTATAGAAATTTCTCTAATTTGTTCATCAAGAGTAGCTTCTTTTTCTTTTATCATTCTAAAATCACATAATTTAAACGCAAATTATCCAAATAAAACTGTATTAATAGTCCTTGAGTTTAGTATAAGTTTGGTAGGAATATTAATTCATCGTTTAAGTATTTAACTGTTCAATTTTCATTTGCGACCTTTTCTTCAATATATTTTAAGTTATTTAATCCTTGGGTGATTAGCTGTTCGGGAGTGTGTGCTAACGGCTTCCACACGTTTCCAAAACCAATATAAAAAGATTCAATAACCAACCAACCAGAATAATTTATATCTCTTAAAGCCCTGTATACATTCATCCAGTCCACTAAGCCTGTACCAGGTATCCCTCGATTGTTCTCAGAAGTGTGAAAATGACCAAGATATTTTCCTGTATTTACAATTGCGTTATATAAATTTAATTCTTCTAATATTAAATGATGTGTATCTAACAATACAAACATATTGGGCACACCCACGTCTTTACAATACTTTACTGCATCTTCAGCGGAGTTAATAAAATAAGTTTCATATCGATTAATTTGCTCCACTCCTATAGATATTCCGAATTTTTTAGCATATTTAGCCACTTTTCTCATAGATGCAATTGAGTACTCCCATTCATCTTTCGTAGGAGCCTTTCCTGTAAAAATTCCACCTGCTTTATATACTACACCTCCAATTTTTTTAGCTCCTATAGCATATGCGTGATCAATTGCTTGTTTAAAGCGGTTAATCCCTGTTTCTCTTATATTCTCGTCTAAAGAAGCGATATCAGAATTTTTTTCACAACCATAGCATACAAATACCTCAAGATCATTTTTTTCCAACTCGTTTTTAACATCCTCAGAAGGAAAAACTTCGGGATTGACAATTGGAATCTCTACAACGTCATATCCGTATTCTTTTACTTTTTTTAACAAATATAAATCGTTATTTGTAAAATTACTAGTCCATAAAAGTAAATTGACACCGTATTTGTACATGTTTATTTCTCTTCATTTTGAATTATGCAACTTTAACCTAAAATTATTTATTAATTGGAATTTATAATTATAAATAATAATTATTTTATCAATATTGATTTAATAATGTCTATGACCCTAGATCTCAACCTAATTATGAATAAATTAGTAAAAGAACTAGGATCGAAAATCTATTTCGTAATAATTACTTCTTTACATGGAGTAGTCATGAAATCTTATATAAATGAAAAAGAATTCAATAAAGAGGGCATCAGTTTAAACATTTCTCAACTTTACGAGTCTGCTGTAGAAGTAACTGGTGAAATCGGAATTCACGAACCAGATTTTAATATTATTCATTCTGATAATTTTTACGTGCTTTCAATAAAAATTTTGGAAAGAATTATTATTCTTTTGACTGAAGATCAAATCGATGTTAATCAAGTTTTTGAGATTATTAACCAATGTACAAGCCCTAGTTAAGGAATTTCTTTTTTTCTTAGAATTTGATATTGAGAAGGTTTTTTTTAATTGAATATACGTTAAATTACTTAATTTTTATAATTATAAAGTTGCTAAATTTTAATTTTCTTAGTGCTAATTTTTAAATTTATTATTTAGTAATTGCAATTTAGAAATCCAACTTAGGAATAACTTATTTTTCTAATAAATATCCAAAATTAATTTAATGAGGTTTTTAACATGACAGAAGTAAAGGAAAGAAAAATTGATTTGATTGTGGAAGAAATTACCATCACTGAAGAAGATGAGGGATCTAAGTTAAAAGAAGAAGACAAGAAAAAAAAAAAGAGAAGTTTCTGGGATTATTTTGGCCGTTACCCATACATTACGCACTTCTTCGGTTATTAAAGAATTAACTCTTTTTTTTTATTTTTTATAAGAGACTATAATAGAAGCTTGGATTCGTAATAAAATAAAAAAGGAGATTAAGGGGGATATCTGAGTTCGTAAATGCTTTTTCCCCCATTTAGAGGGCCTTTGATATATTGTTCCACTTCTTTAGGATCTCTCTGTGTTATACCTTCAACTGGAGGCAATTTTCCAGGGGGGAAAGCCTTTAATATGTCGTTGACTAATTTTTCTAAATAATCAAGGAGCGCTTCAATACCAGGTTTAGCTTTTTCGAAGGTTGCTTTACTCGGACAGCCGACAGCGCCTTCAGGATAGGCGGATAATTCGATGGGCCCAAATCCGACTTGTCCATACCATTTTATTGGTCTTTGATAAATATTTCCCGCCTTATCGACGTGCCCCTCAGTTATCCAACCTGTTGGTTCAGTATCGCAGGCATTTTCTACTTTAATCATTTCAGGAAAAAGTGCCATTGAAAAAGACGTTTCTGCTTCATCAGCATGGATAAAAGGCGTTTCAAACGGACCACCATGTTCTTTATCCATACAATATTGAGGGATTGCATGGTACCAATTAATATTGCATATTACAGCGGGTAACTGATAATTTTTAGCCCATTCATGGATAGCACTTGGTATTACATATTCCTGGCCGTGTCCATTTAAAAGAATTTGTTTTCTGAAACCCATATTCCAGAGCCCCGCAATAACTGCTCGCAATACACCTTTGAAAATTTCTTCTGGTACAACAATCGTTCCAGGCATTCCAATATGATGATATGGGTGTGAACCATACCAAATTGGTTGAGCTACAGTACAACCAGTTTTTTGTGCAATTAATTCAGCCATTCGAGTTACAAGAAAAGTATCCTCTCCAATGCAGGCTGCAGCTCCATGATTTTCTGTTGATCCGACTGGAATAATAATTAAATCATTTTTTATAACTCTCTCTTGCATTTCTGTTATAGTCATATTTTGAAGATAAATTCCATCTGGTATATCCATGTGCCCTCCCTTTGGTGGCAAATCCCATTTACTCATTTTTCCAATTTCACATCTAAAATTAATTGTTATTATTTAGTTTAATATCGCATGGATCTTAAATTTTTAGATACAAAAAAATTAGAAAGGAAAATTAAAGTTTAGTTAAAAAATAGTTATTTTAACTTCTTAGGTTTGATCCCAATTTTTTCTTGAACTTCCCTAAGATGTCTCTCATGTTG
>JBHLJY010000017.1:0-48243 GCA_048887225.1 Candidatus Hodarchaeota archaeon | reverse complement strand
TTCAAACTATCTTTAACGCTCACACGCTCAGTTTCTAGAAGCTCTATTTTTTTCACTAAATTTTCGAAAGTAGCATTTACTTCCATAACGATTTTTTTAAAAGGAACGATTTCATTCTCTATTTCTTGTATTTTTGAAGTATTTTTATTTAAGATATTTCTATATTTCTTTTTTATAATTTTCTTTCGCTTTACATCTGCTTCTGCCTGTCTAATTTCTAAAATTAAAGCACTTTTCTCTTCTAATAAAGAACAGAATTCACGAATTTCGTTAACAGGAATTAATTCTTTTCTAAAGACAGCTATAACAGCCTCTTCTTTTCTAGATTTAATTATTAATACATAAGCAGATGAGATTAAAGCAATTAATATAATAAATATAAGTGGTCTTAATGCGATATCAAAGAAATTAATTGTAAATGTGAATTGTATTTCTTTTCTTTCTAATGGGCTAACATAATCAGACATAAAGACTATGATAAGAGAATTTCCTGTATGCTCAATGGCATCTGTGGGTTCGCTTACATAATCCAAACTAAAACATCCCTCTATATTTATTTTTATTATTTGATCTTTTCCCAAAAATTGGTAAATAGATGTTAGAACATCCATTTTAATTGATTCTTGAAACCAATTTAACGTAACATATTTTTCAAATGGCAAGAAGTATTGAATTGTGAATCTAAATTTAGTATCGGGGTTAATTTTTACGCGATTTTCAGATAGATCGATATATAAATCCTTATACGTTAAGTTGAAATAATTTTCTTCAGGATCAACTTCTACTCCTAAAATTTCTCCCAAGTCATCATAGACCGTTATGGCTTTAGCGGGTCCTGGAATTTCGAATGATAACTCATCAGTGGATATAGCGCCAGAATTTTTAATTAAATACTCTTCTTTTACTTTAATAGTTCCAAATGGATTAATATAAATTTCTCTGAGTATTTCATTTACTTCTAATTTAGTTATTGTATTATCTGTAAATACGATTTGAATTGTTTTTTCAGCTAAATTTTCTAAGAAAGGTTCAAGCAAAGATTCTACGTAAGTAACAGACTTACCTCCTGGTTGTATTTCTCCGAGATTGTTAGATTCTAATTGTGAACTGGTTGGTATTTCAAAATTCGCAATTATTTGCCCTTCTGCTTTATATGGCAAAACGGGGAAAACTATGCTAGTAAAATTAATTTCTTGCGCAAGACCTAATTCTTTTTCATAAACTAACATGTCTTTGTAAGTTTGTATAAATTTTATTGTTTTTACTTGTTGCGGTAATAAAGGTGCGTCAAAATAAATCGCTATCATCTCATATTCATCCATTGCAAATTCAGTGCGTTCAGATAATAAGGTATTTTCATGCTCTCCTGTGGCTTCAAAAAACACTAAATCATCAGAGCGAGACAAAGGCACACCTAAAAAAATAGAATTTATTGGATTTGTATTTAAATTTTTAAATGCGATTGAATCTACGATATTTACTACACCATAGCCATTTAATTCAGCATCTCTACTAATAGATATAGCTATTAAATTTTCTGAACCTTCTAAACTGGCAGAAATGCGGGGATATTCTTCTATATATTGCCCCCCATAAGTATTAGTAGAAGATGTGGGCACCTTTGAAAACATTACGATAATTATAAGAGTTCCGATTATTAAAAATAAAAGCTTCTTTCTGTTCAATATACTTTATCTTAGCTTCTTTAAATTATAAAAAAATAATTAATAAAAATTTATTATATTTTTGATCTTGCAGATTATAATAAAATTTTAAATCTTAGTTGTATATTTTTTCTATAATAAAGTTGTTATAACAATTTAAAACATTATTTTATTATGTCTAGTCGAAGACAAAGCAGGAGAAAAAAAAGAAGAAGTGGAAGTTCTCCTATGCCACTTGGAGGGGCGGGATTAATGAGGTTTTTTGAAGACAGTTCAATAGGCGTAAAAATTGGACCAATAAGTACAATATTATTAGCAGTTGCTTTAATTTTAATTGTAATTTTAGGGCATCTTGGAATGTTTAATTGGATTTTAACTCCAGCAGGTGGAGGAGCTTAATTAATAGTATTCAATACATTAAGCTTTAATTTCTATTTTATAATTTTATTACTATTATATGTAGGTTAGACAATTATGAAAATCTCAGATTTTCAAAAAATAATAAACGATATTTATTTTGAAAGAGATTCAAGGAGGGGGATAAAAGCCACATTTGTTTGGTTAATTGAAGAAATGGGAGAATTAGCAAGTATCATACGGAAACAAGAAATTGATAAAAAAAGAGCTTCTGAAGAAATAGCAGATTTAATAGCATGGGCTAATTCATTAGCGAATTTATTAAATATTGATGTTGAAAAAGCTTTAGTTGAAAAGTATCCAAATAAATGTAGAAAATGCAATTCTTTACCATGCCGATGCGGAAAATAATTAATTTAAAATTATTTCAATAGATTATTAAAATATATAGTTATTTCATAATGAGAATACGAAAAGGAAATGGAGAGTAAAAATTTTGCTATAATTCATCCCGAAGCTACTGTACACAAAGATGCCTTTATTGATGCTTTTACTATAATTGGCAAAGGTGTAACAATAGAAAATGATGTTTACATCTCTAAAGGAGTAAAAATTTATGGTAAGGCGCATATTAAAACTAACTCTTATATAGGTGATAATTGCATTATCGGACATCCTCAGAGAACCCAATTGAAAGATATAATCGCAAGTAAAAAACCTATTACTGAATTCGAAGGCCCTATGGTAACAATAAGTAAAAATTGTGCGATTAGAGCTGGTACTATAATTTATTCTGAAGTTAACATTGGTGCGAATTGTCAAACTGGTCATAATGTAATGATCAGGGAAAAAACAACAATAGGCGAATTTTCGTTGATAGGAACAAATTGTATTATTGATGGTAATGTCTCAATTGGAATTAATACGAATATGCAAACAGGAGTATATATTCCATTATTCTCTAAAATCCAAAATAATGTCTTTATGGGGCCTTTTAGCAAATTAACAAATGATAAATATATGTTACGTAAAAGTTTCGATTTAATTGGTCCTACTATAGAAGATTACGTCTCATTAGGTGCAAATTCAGTAATCTTTCCAGGTGTTAGATTAAAAAAAGGTACTATCGTTGGAGCAGGGACTATTGTAAATAAAGATACAGAAGAAGGAGATATAATAGTAGGTAATCCAGCGAAATTTTTAAAAAAAATTCCAGATGACTGGAAATAAGTTAGTTTCTATTTTTTAAAAAAAAACAATAAAGCGCTTAATATGAGTCTTTCGGGTAAAAAAATATGGTTTGATGTAGAAGAACCAAAAGCAAGTGTTATGTTCAATCCGCTTTTTAAAATGTTTCAAAAAGAAGGTGTTGAGCTATTAATTACTGCCCGGGATTTTGACTCAACTTGTCAAATATTGGACGACCAAAATATAGATTATATAAAAATTGGAAAACATGGTGGAGAAAAATTAGAAGACAAATTACAGAAATACATGGATCGTTTAAGAAAGCTTTTCCTTTACGTTAAAAAATTCACACCAGATTTTTTCGTCACATTCTCTTCAGTGGAAGGAACTAGAATTGCCTATGGATTAAATATTCCATCTATAGGATATAACGATGAACCTCGTAATGAACATGTTTGTAAATTAATTTTACCATTTCTAGATAAAATTATAACGCCCAAATGCGTTCCTCAGGAATTGTATATACGTCTAAATGCAGACCCAAAAAAATTAATACGTTATAATGGTATCGATGAAATAGGATGGCTTTCAGATTATGTTCCAAATCCACAAATTTTAAAAGATTTTGATTTAGAAAAAGGAAAATTTGTCATCATAAGAAGTGAACCGAGTTTTGCATCATATTTTATTAAAAAACTTAATGCTGAAGCAACAAAGATTGTTGAATTCTTTCCCCAAATTTTTAAGCAATTTCCTAATCACAAATATTTTCTACTAGTTCGAACTCAAAAGCAAGAAGAATTTCTGCATAAAAACCTGAAGAATCTTTTAGATGAGAAAAATATATTGATTACTCGATATTTGCCTAATATGGTTGATTTTTGCTTTTACGGTTCTTTAATTATAAGTGGTGGAGGTACGATTGTACGTGAATCAAGCCTTTTAAATATACCGAGTATAGAATTTTTTCCAGGTGATACAGCGCCACAAGAAAAGTTTTTGATCGAAAATGGCTTTTTTTTAGAACATATTAAAGAGCTGGATAAAATAATTGAAAGATCAATTGAAATTCTAAATCAACAACCATCACGTAATAGATTTAATTTATCATTCAAGGAAAAAATTAAGCAATTTGATAATCCAAATCAAATTTGTTTTGATTACGTTAAAAATAGATTATTAGAAAAAAGCTAAAAAAATAATTAGTTTTCTAAGAATTCTCTATATACATTCTCCAATTTTTTACCTACAGCATCCCAAGTATATCTCTTAATAAATAGTTGAGCTTTTTCAACAAGTTGAGCTTTTCTTTTAGTTTCATCCTTCAATAAATTAATTATTGCCTTCGCCAATAATTTTGGATTCTGTGGAGGAACAAAAATCGCATTATCTTTTAATACTTCTTTGTAAGGATTCAATGAGGAGCAAATTATTGGTGTTCCACAGGCAATCGCTTCGAGAGGTGTAAGCCCAAATCCTTCAGAGGCGAATGAATAATTTACGAAAATATCACCCATAGAATAATAAAATGGAATCTCTTTTTCAGAAATAAATCCAATAAAATAAATATCCTTATATTTTTTTTTCCAAAATTTATAATATTTTTCCATATAAAAATCAGGTTTTCCTCCAATAATTAAATTAAGATCTGGAATTTGTTTTTTTGCTAATTTATAAGCACTAATTAAATAGTGTACACCTTTATATAACGCTATACGGCCTATATACAAGAGTATCGGCCCTTGAATATCTAGTTTTTCTTTTAATTTCTGAGCCTCCTTTGGATAAGGTTTGAATTTTTCCTCAATAGCAGAATATAAATTAAATATATTTTTAATGTTTACATAGGGTATATAGCGTTTAATTTCATTTCTAATGAATTCCGAACAGGTAGTCAAAAATTTAGCCTTTCTTGCAACCGCCTTAAATAAATATTTTTCACTATTAATTAATGAAAATGTTGGTTCAAGTGGGCCTAAATCATGAAGAGTAGCTATAAATTCTTTATTTGGAATTAAAAGAAGTGGTAAAGAACCTTTAGGACCATTTCCGTGAATAATATCAAAATTCTGTTTCTTAAGATATTTAATAATTTTGTAGGTAAATTGAGGTATCCAAAAATAACTTCTTTTGATTAAATCTATTTGAATAATATTTGGATCATCAAGCTCTACATTCCATTTCCCTGTAAAAAGAGAAACATTATGACCTTGTTGTATTAAATAATCATAAATCCCACGAAAAAATTTAGCACTTCCATCTTGACTATCTGGAGCAATAGTTAATGAGACAAGGCAAATGCTGAGTTTTTTCATAAAAAATTAGTATAAGTTCAATATTTTTTTTTCATTCATTCAAGTAAGTTGTTCATAACCATCTTCAGTAATTATTATGGTATCTTCAGATTGGGCAATATATTCACCTCTATTTTCCGCAAGAACATAATGAGCTTGCAATTTATTTTGTTTGACGAGTTCTTGAATTCCAAAGGTTATACCCATTCTAAATTCCTTGGCTAACCATCTTTCAGCAAATGGTAAAGTCTTATAATTTTTATTGACAAATCCTAGAATTTGTTTAGAGATTTTCCGACGTAATGGTACCCTTCCTGAATATGGATTCAATTCATATATAAATGAGTTATTTGTTAGATGAACTGAACCCTCACCTGTAGAAGCAAAAATTTCAACTCCAAAAACATCTCCCTCCTCCATTTCATCGCCACCCTGACTTCCTAATTCAGGTAGAGCTTTTTTTCCATGAACAGTCCATCTTTCAATTTGATGGCCACCTAATTCCTTAATTGGATTATATTTAAAGCCTTTTACAATACTCTCTATTTTTTTACCGATTTCTTTAGTGTTAATGCCTGGTTTAGCCATCATTTTAGCAGCTTCAACTGCTACTTCAGTTGCTTGAATGATATTTTCAAGTGCCTCGTCATTATTAAAACTCACGGTAAAAGCAGTATCTACGATATATCCCTCAATATGAACACCTATATCTAATTTGACAATATCATTATCGTTTATTGTTAAACCATCATCTCTCATTGGAGATGTATAATGAGCTGCAATATTGTTAATAGATAAATTAACAGGAAATGCAGTGTATCCCTCCAATTCTATAATTTTAGCTTCAGCAGCGTTAATTATATCTAATGCTTTTGAACCTACTTTTATTTGAGGTTTAATATACTTTTTAACTTCTTGAGCGATTTTGCCAGCTTTTCTTAAAGATTCAATTTTTAAAGCTTTTTCTTCTTCGTCATCTTTTTTTAAATCTTCTTCACTTTTTTGCTTTGTAGCCGTTCTTTTATCACTCATTAAAATATTTAATATAAATTTTGATAAAAAGATTTTTTAAAAAGATTTAATATGAAATAAAATAGACTATTAATAATATAATAAAGATTGTAAATATAATATAATAATAAAAAATAATATAAAATAATAAAAAATATTATATTAACATACAATTTTTATATGTAAAAATTTATTGAGTGAAAACATTGAGTGAAAACATCAGCGAACTTATTGAATTATTACGAAAAATGGAAGCGGTCAATGCGGATATACAGGGGAGTGCAATCGTTTCAATCCAAGGATTACCAATTTGTTCGGTTCTTGCCAGAGATGTAAATGATGGGATAGTTTCAGCAATGTCTGCAGCAATTTTATCTGTTTCTGAGAGGGCAGTTGAAGAACTTGCTCGAGGTAATCTCAAGAGAATTCTTATTGAAGGCGAAGACGGAACAATAATCTTATCGAAAGCTGGGACTAACGCTATACTTGCAACTCTCACCCGTGCTGAAGCATCACTTGGAATGGTTTTCATCAATATTCAGTCAGTTAGTGAAAAGATTTCACAACTTTTAGATTAAATTGAATCTAATTATTTTATAACCATAAGTTTAATATCTTGTTTTATTATAATTCATTTGTTAAATGACAACTACAGACAATTATTTTGACTCGATAATTAATTCTTTAAAATCCGGAGATCTTTCTAAAATTAAAAGTATTATAAAGCAAACTGGATTAGAACATTTCTCAAATTTGATCACCTCAACCACAAACAAAGGGCATAAAGAATTAGTTGAAGAGAGCTTTTATAAAGGTCTTTCAAAAAATCTTAAATATAGTAAATTTGATATCTTTAGGGAGATGTTTGGTTTATCAATTTATTTTGACATTTTCATTGATATAAGAAAATTTAAAGATCGATTTGAAATTTTATCGGAGTTATTACTGAATTGCACAGAAGAAATTTCAACAGTATATCAAACTTCTTCACTTGGTAAAATTATCGAGATTATAAGGTTTTTCAACGAATTTAATTTGATTGAAAGAGATTTAAGTAAAGAGGATTTAAAAGAAATAGAAGAACTGAAAAAAGATAGACAATTGCTCTCAAATTTAAATGATCTATTTGGAGAAGTATCAAATTCTCTGATTTATTTTGTTTATAAAGTTATGCCTCAGGATCTCTTTGATTATTTCATAGGCTATCAATCTGTATATACTATGAATACAGATCAGTTAATATATTACATTAAATATATTTTTTTTAACCAATACTCTATATACGGTCTTAGCGTTAGAAACTTAGGTTCAATTAAAAAATTTATTAGAGAATTTAAAAAGAATATTTTAATTCAAGGAAATCAATTAAGAAAAAATCAGTATGATTTATTAACTGAGAACGATTTTATTGAATTCAAGGTTTCATATAATTACAAAACGTATTTTATTGGTATTGAAGAGGAGCGGGAACATACAGAAATTAAAAAGCATTTAATATCTCCAAAAAACATAACAAAAAATTTGAATAATATTTTAGATAAAGATAATTACAATTTCTACATTCTTTCAATGGTTTTATTAGGAGGGCTTGGGCCACAGGGTCATGGTTTTACATATTCAACTCCAAAAGGGGAGGTTGTCGAAATTTGCTCGGATATAAGAGAGAACGAAGCAATCATTGTTAAATACAAGCAATTTTTAAAGCAACAGTTTTTAGTTCGATTAGAAAAAGAAATGAAAAATTTGCAAATTGAACACTTAATCATTAAAAATGTGATTAATTATCTTATTGAGATCATCGATCAAAAAGAATTAATTAATTATTACAAAAAAGAACCAATTATAAAGAAATTAAAAAGCTTTCTCAACGAATCTGAAAAATCTAGAACTGAATTTAATCCAGAATTTCGCAAATTAATAAATAAGATCTCTAAAGCAATTTCTGTAATTCTGCGGCCAATAAGTATGATTGATCAATTCAAAGCACGAATGAATTTAATTGCAGAGGATAAAATTAAGTCTGAAGATATTGCAAAATTGACAAGCTTAAAAAAGAAATCACATTATGATGTCCTTCGAGAACGGTTTTTCTTTCAATATATAGTCGATTGGTTTTACAAGATTTACGTTTCACGGATGTCTTTAAGATAATAATTAGTTAAAGTTGCTATTAAAATGGAAGAACCTCTAATAATTCGTCAACCACTCTCTAAAGAAGATTTTGATTTGATGTATGATTTAAGATGGAGAGTGTTAAGAAAATTATGGAATCAGCCAAGAGGTTCTGAGAAGGATGATATCGAAAATGAATCTTATCCATTTATTGTTACTTTAAATAATAAAATTGTAGCAACTGCTCGTTTTCATAAAAATAACGAAAGAGAGGGACAAATAAGGTATTTAGCAGTTGAGAAGGAGTATCGAAACAAAAGAATTGCTAGTAAATTAATTCGATATATAGAAGGATTTGTGATTAGTCTTGGAATCCATAATATCAAATTAAACACTAGAAAAACAGCAAAAGATTTTTTTGAAAAACTTGATTATAAAATAATCGGAGAGGGACCACTTCTTTTTAATGAAATTGAGCATTATGTGATGCATAAAAAGTTAGTATGAAATAGTTAAAATTAAATGATATTAAAAAAATAGATTTTCTCTAATTGTAATTTATATTAATTACCTATGGTTGCTTGAATTCCCATCGAATTGATGAATTTCTGGATTTCTAGCACTCTTTCTTCTGAAGGGGCTTTAGCATTTGGTACTGGATAAATTCTTCCAATTTGCTCACATTTGGACTTCCCTCCCTCATGGTAAGGAAGCAGAGATATTCTTTCCGCTCCAATTTCTTTAGCTAAATGGATTAATTTCTTAACGTTATCCGTTGAATCATTATAATCGGCAATTAATGGCATTCTAATCCAAATAGCTGTTTTTCCAACAATTTTACGCAAGTTATTCAGAATTAATTCATTGTGTACATTTGTCCCTTTTTGATGTTCCTCAGCATCAGTATGTTTAACATCATAAAGTATTAGATCAAAATATTTTAATACTTGTTCAAAATGTTCCCAAGGTACGTAACCTGTTGTTTCTAGTGCTGTGTGAAGTTGATTTTCCTTTAATACTTTGCATAAGCTTGACACAAATTTCCATTGATGAAGTGGTTCACCTCCAGATATAGTAACACCTCCACTGGAGTTTTCATAAAACATTTTATCTCTAATGACTTCTTTCAGAATATCCTCAACACTCATATAATATCCGCAAACATTAAGCGCTTGAAAAATACAGGCATTTGTACATTCTAGACATTGATCACAAGCGGACCAATTAATTTTTCTTCCTTCATCATTATTAAGAGTAATAGCTCCATTAGGGCAAACTTTTACACAAGCTCCGCATCTTTTACATTTAATAGTACGGGTGATTAATATGGGAAATGGATCTATAGATTCAGGATTAGAACACCAGAGACATCTTAATGGACATCCTTTTAAAAATATTGTTGTTCTTATGCCAGGACCATCATGAATGCAGAACCTTTGAATATCAAATATTAGTCCTTTTCTTTTATGATTATTTTTTCCCATATAAATTGATACACTTTTTAAAACTTTTGCTCGTTTCTTGCGATTATAAATTCTTGAAGTCCCTTGCTTAGATCTACAAAGTAAGCACTGTAACCGGCTACTCTAACCAATAGATCTTGGTGTTTTTCTGGATGCGCCATAGCATCTCGTAATGTTTCATTATCTACAACATTGAATTGAACATGGGGTACCTTCAGATCTCTCCAAGTTTTAAGATAATTTATAAAAACTTGTTTATAATCACCTTCAAGATAACTTGGCAAGAATCGTTGATTCAATAAATGATTGTATGTTTGAACAGGATCTACTTTTGCTGCCGAATTAAGAACAGCTGTCGGACCTCTTATATCTCTTCCAAACATTGGGGCAAGAGAGGAATCTGCAAGTGACTCTCCAGAAAAGCGACCATCTGGGCTAGCAGGTGTCCTAAAACCCCATCCATAGCTGGCTGAAAGAGCACTTCCATCACCATGAATCGGATTTCCGAAATAATCCCTAAATGATTCTAGAACAGCCTCGGTTTCGATTTGTAATCGATTCATTATATTATCTACATAATCGTCATCATTCCCATATTTTGGCGCTTGTAGCATTAATTGTCTTATATTTTCATATCCTCTCCAATTCTTATCCATCGCCTTAATGAGTTCGTCCATTGAGACTTTTTTATCTTCAAAGACAACTTTATTTATTGCTGCGATGGAGTCCGCCGCATTAGTAATTCCTATAATTACACAGAATGTGCTAGAAGGATATGCAAATTTTCTACTATCTTGACCTTTCTTTATACAATCATCTACTATAGCAGAATAGAATGGTCTGGGTAGATATTTTTCGTATAAAGAATTATTAGCTCTCTCTAAATTACAATGCTTATCAAGAAAATATCTCAGTTGCTCCAAATATGCATCGAAAACATCATCTATATTTTTAAATGTTCTCGGATCTGGAGTAGGGGCCCCTAATTGTTTACCTGTCTTAAAATTCTTTGGATGCAATACGAAATAAAGGACACCTAAAGGATTTATCCCACCCATCGCTCTTCTCATCATGTTTTTACCGGGAATTTCTATGTAAACACATCCGGTTATAGAATAATCTCTAGCATCTTTTAGAGGAATGTTCCATCTTTGTAATAGAGGAATCATTGTCAAATCATTGAAAAGTGATGGGTATCCTATACCTGTCCGAATAACATCAACTGCCATTTCAAATAATTTATCTGGCGTTCCTTCATGTATACGCAATCCAATTGTTGGCTCAATAGTTTTTAATAATAAAGCAGTTTCCAGAACAAGATAAGTAACCTCATTAGTAATATCATTACCCTCTGAATCTGTACCACCTAACATAATTGACTGCAGTGAAGATACTCCAGCATATATCTGTGTAAGTATGGGAGAATAAATAATACCTATTTCATTTAACTTAATCCATAGCAATTGCAAGAGTTCTAACGCTTCATCTCTAGTAATCCGACCTTCAGTGATATCTTTTTCATAATAGGGACCTATTACTTTGTCAAACCTAATTCCACAACCTAAAGTAGAATATTCAATGAATCTGATTAAATGTATAAAATAGAATGCTTGTAAAGCCTCATGAAAGTTACGAGGCGGATTTTCTGGAACCCATCTACATATTTCAGCAATTTCAATTAGCCTATTTTTAAAATCCTCATCTATTTTTTCGCTTTTAGCCAATTCCACTGCATAATCAGAATATCTATTTGCAAACTTTATAACCGCTTTAAGAGCTATTAAGACTGATAAAATAAATTCTTTTTGTCCAACATAATCCCGAGGAATTTCATTCTCAATCTCGTTCAATTTTTCTTCAGCTTCTGTTATAATTCCTTTTAGACCAATTTGAAAAATCTTCTCGTAGTTTGGTACTCCTAACTCAGTCCATTGAGTCCATGTAAAAGGAGCACTCCCTAATTGCCAATATTTCATGAGTTCTTCTCCAAAAAAGTTTTGATGTCGATCGCTCATACTCTTTCCTTTCCAGTATTCGCAGCATTCATCCAACTCCGCTCGTTCTTCATCATCCAATAAGTTCTTTCCTTCTTTTGAATGTAACAACCTATGGACAGACCTCCAATTTAAATCGATGGGATGGTAAAGACCCATACGCTCCTTTGCATAGTTACCCACTATACGCTCCCAGGGCTTAATAAATAATGATATATTACTAAGATAATGGTCTAAAAATTTTGCCCTTCGAATTGTCATGGGTTCCCCTTTTGTCATTTTATAAGATTCAGTAATGTATCGAGTCCTCTCTAAATCTAGCTTAATTCCAGGACGATACATACCTCTAGCAGCGTCATCTTTGAAATAACCTTTTCTTATATTCCTGACAGCTTTAACAATTAATTTGCTCTTCAAGTTTTGATGTTTTTCCATAATATCTCGAGATAAGTCAACCATTTAATACACTCTCGTTTCTAAAAAAAATTAATATCATTCTATTTTCTTATTTCTTGAATTTGATCAAAAATATTGTCCAGTTTTTCGCGTATACTGCCATATAGGCCTTCTTCTTCAGAAGTGACTGAACTTATTGCCGTCTTTAATCCGTAATGGCTCTCAGAGATCAATACTCTAATGGGGAGAGTAAGAATTTCGTTAAATATCATAAGGAGCTCCTGAATGATATTAATTATCCTTGGGAATTTTTCTCGAGTTGTCTCGACCGCAGAAGGCTCTGCCGAAATTAATCCGTCTTCCCTCTCTCTTTTCAATTCTTCCCATATATTTTCTTTTAACTCTGAAAATTCAATACCTAAATTCTCTAGCGCCATTTCAGAGCCTTCAAAAAGATAATTAATAGTGTCTTTTCCCGTAAATTGTCTAACATTATCGACCATTTCCGTAGGTGCTAATCCCTCCAAAAAACTTACTAATAACTTATTATAATCCCGAATGACATCTAAGGGTATAAATAATAATGTCATCTCTTTAAGATGTTTAAAAATATAACCTATTAATTTTGCTGTGAAATCGCTGCTTAATGATTTTTCCACAAACCCTCCATATTCATTCATAAGATGAACAGCTAAATAACCAAAGATTCTTATCAAATCATCCTCATAATTTCTGAAATAGTCAAAGAAATGGTCAGGTTCCATGTTTAATTTATCCCTAATAATTTCCGCTACTTTTTCTTTAATGCTTTCAAGAGGTTCATCGAATAAATCATCTAATTTATCTAAAGAGATGACTTCCTGTAATTTATCAATAAGATCTAATTTGGCTTCTTCGTGAATTTCTTCTTCCAAAACCTTTTCGAAATAAACGACTTTTGGTTTAGATTCCAAATATTCCTTCCATTCTCTATGATCATAAACTTTACAGTAAAGTTGTAAGCACTCTTCTCCTTTCATGATACATTTTGATTCGGTCATCCCGATACGATAATCGTTCTTTTTTACTTTTAATATAAAATTTGCTACAGATTCGAGCATACCACATAAACCTGCAGAACAACCTTCAGTTTCTTTGCTCAATTTACTGAAATTAAAAGTATCTTCAGCATCATCTCCATATCCAGCACATACAGGATTATTTTTTATGTTTAAAATATAATCATTATATTTAGCACCTTCTTTTGGGATTTCTTCGTAATCATATTCTCCCATTTCTGTCCCTAAAACAATTGAAAACAAAATTTCGAAATAAGATAAAACTTTTTTTGGAGTCCCCGGCATAAACTTAAAAATACCAGAATGTCGTTCGCAAGATTCATAAGCCGCTCTTTTTCCAATTTCTCTTAAAATTAAAATGCTCTCATCTTCATTTTCAACAATTTCATTAATTTCTTTTAATATTTCTCTGTACAACAATTGATAAAATAATGCGTTAGTGTTTCGACCAAAAGCTTTCATAATTTTTTTCATTAACCACTGAAAAGCACCCATGATTAGCTACCTCCTATTTTAAATTTAAACACTTGCATACATAAATTATTTCCATAAGATCGAGACTCTTTTATTTCAAGTGGTTCCAAGAAAATGGAAGAGGGGTCTTTAGATTCCTCGTTAATGAGAGAAATTAGCTCAGAAATTAAGCCTAATAATATCTCACATCCCGCAATATTAATATCCTCGTATTTATATTTACATAACGAGCACTTATAATCTTTAATTATAATTACTTTCTTATCATAATTCATTTCTATTGAAATAGAGCTATCTACTATTTTTTGATATATCGTTTTTAAAAAATCTTTTATATTTGACACATTTACGATTTCAATAGGTTTCCAGTATTTAACAAACGTTCTAGCAATATTACGCCCCATATTTCTTAATCTTGGGATGACATCCGGTTTTCCTTTTTTTTCCATAATACGAACAAGATAATAGATACTATTACGCATTTGGTTCATTGTTGCTTCTGCCAAGAACAGATCGCTTCTTGAATATTCCATAATCGATTATTATTGTTAATTCGTATTAAATTATAAATGAAAAAATAAGCATCAATTTTAAAGCTTTTAATCTAATTAAAAATATTAAAAATATTTAATATGGGGAGGTTTTTGTCAAATGTATTAACTAATTAATCTTTAAAATAGAAGAGAAAAAAGAAATAGGATTAATACAAAAAATTTTTTACTTTACATTTTATTAATAATTTCACGGAGAATTGCCTCTCCAGCGGCTCCAATCATTATTCCATTATTCACAAGCGTTTGTCCTTGGATTTCAATGATACCATTTAAGAGCTTGCCATCTTTGAAAAATAGCAGTGTAGGAATAGCTGTTATTCCAAACATTTCACCTAAGGGTCGATTTTGATCTAGATCAACTTGGATGAGTTGGATAAGTCCTTCGTCTCTGAGCTTACGAAGTATTGGTGATATAAATTTGCATGGTCCGCACCAAGTAGTATATACATCAATTATAAGTTTGCCATTTGTAGGTCCCTCGATTCCTACAGACTTCAGTTCTTCAATATTCACTTAATTTTCACTTAAAATTATTTAACAATTTATAATATTCGTAAGTATTTTTTCACTTTTATTCTTTTTATTTATAAAAAACAAGAAAAGTATTGATATAAAGACCATCTTTTTTTATGATTCTTAATTCATGGTGATATAATCTTTTCTCCTATTAACCGTAATTTTGAAAAGAAATAATTTTAAAATTAAGAAATAATTCCTTAAAATAACTCCGTAATAATAACAAATATTATCAAAATGGCAACTCTAGATTTTGATTTTAGAAACCAAATTCTTAATAATGATATTGGTAATACGTTAGCATATTGTTATCAGTGTGCCACTTGTTCAGGAGCGTGCCCTGTTGCTCAAGTTACAGAAGGTCGATATAATCCAAGAAGATTAATCTTAGATGCTTTATTGGGATTAAAAGAAAAAATATTTGGAAAAGAAAACGCTTTTAATATCTGGGGATGCACCGTATGTGATACTTGCGATGAGGTTTGCCCCCAAAAAGTTGAACTTACAGAAATTTTTACAATTCTAAAAAATATGAGCGTTGAAAAAGGCGAAGCTCCTGAACATTATACTGGTCAAGCGTCAACAGTGTTAGAATTTGGTAAAGCAATACCAAGCCAACCAGCCATTGAAAGAAGACGTGAACAATTAGGATTACCCAAAGTAATGGCTCCTAATATAGATGAAGTAAAAAAGCTTTTAAGGGCAACCAAATTAGCTGAAAAACTGCCAAAGGGAGATTAAATTTTTTTTCCACTTCTTCTTAATAAATATTTATAAATAATTTTTAGTTAGAAATTTATAGGGCTTAGAACTTAATTGAATATAACTATCTTTTTCAAGTTTTAAGTAATATTTCATTTTAAGAGGTGTCTTATCTTGAGAAAGCCGATTATAGGAGGCAATTGGAAAATGAATAGAGGCTCTCCAGCTGAAGCCAAAGAAATGCTGGAAGAGCTTATACCGTTAGTAAAGAACATCAATAAAGTTGATATTGTTGTTTGCGCACCTTTCACAGTACTAAATTCTATATTTGAAATAATTAAATCTACAAATATTAAATTAGGAGCTCAAAATATGTATTTTGAAGAGAAAGGAGCGTATACAGGAGAGATATCTCCACTATTTTTAAAATCCGTAGGTTGTGAATATGTGATACTAGGTCATAGCGAAAGAAGGGATAATTTCAAAGAATCAGATGATTTTGTTAATAAAAAGCTTAAAAAAGCGTTATCTATAGGTGTAAATCCAATAGTGTGTATAGGGGAGCATTTAGAGGAAAGAGAAGCAGGAAAAACAAAAGAAATAATCCAAAATCAGTTAAATGAAACATTTAAAGATCTTACGAGAGATGAAATGATAAAAACAGTAATAGCTTACGAGCCAATTTGGGCGATAGGTACTGGAAAAACAGCTACTCCAGGGCAAGCAGAAGAAATTCATGCATTTATCCGCGAATTACTTGCTCAAAGATACGATAGAGGAACGGCAAATTTAATTAGAATTCAATATGGAGGTTCAATAAAACCTGCTAATGCCGAAAATCTCTTTAAACAAGAAAATATTGATGGGGGCTTAGTAGGAGGTGCTTCTCTCGAAGCGAACTCTTTATATGATATAATTAAAGCTGCTGAAAAGTCCTGCTAAAAAGAACTTCTAATTTATTCAATTATACTTCGTAAATTTCTTTTTTATTAAATGTAAACTTGTTCCTGCCGAGATGATAGGGAATTTCAACGGTTTTTATATTTATTTCGTTTTTAGAAAGAAAATCTTCTCTACCTAAACAGGATACAACTTTGCCAACGAACAAAGTATGATCTCCATATTTTTTTGTATCTATTACCTTGCATTCGATATGGGATACACATTCTTTTATTCTAGGACATTTTACATTTATTCCATCTAAGGGTGTTAGGTTAGTTTCTTTAAATTTATCTATTTTTCTTCCAGAATGACTACCACAATAAAAGACTTCTGAAATAATTGCTTTTGTAGGTACATTAATAGTAAACTCTCCAGAATTTTTTATAAGATTGTGAGAAAATCTTTGAGGAGCAATAGATACGGCAATTATTGGAGGATTTCCGCTTATGATCATACTCCAAGCTAAAGTTATAATGTTATTTTTATCCTCATATCGAGATGTACATAGAACTGTTTGTCGTGGATGGAGCAGACGAAGATGATTGGTAATATTTAATTTTTTAAATTCCATAATTAATACTAATTGAATTTTTCCTTATAATATTTGAACATTAACTAAAATCTGATTTGTTTTTAAAAAATTAGTCTAAAATTTGATTAAATTCTCTAGTTAGTTTTGCTGGAAATTCAGCTAGATAGCTTTCTGGACCGGTAATAAGGAGATAAAAATAAGGCTCAAATAGTTTTTCCACAGTAACACCGATTCCAGAATTAATAAGATAAACCCAAACCTGTGTTCCTTCATAGAATCCTTGTCGATGTTTCCATTCAAAAGCGTCAATTTCCGGAATGTCCCCTAAATTCCTTAAAATGATTTCAATATCTTGAAAAGTATACTTATCTCCGAATATCGCAATGGGGCTAAGATCAAACGAAGTTATTATAATATTAAACAATCCATACCTCTCCATTTCTTCTAAAAATTTGGTTGCTAGGAGTTGAATTTCTATTTGATTATCATAAACACGATTTCTAGCATCAGTATCAGTTAAAATATCAATAATTTTTTTTTCTTCATCTTCATTAATCGTTTCTGAGTCTTCAAGGGGTATTTTATGTGAAATAATTGAATTATAGATAGTGTTAACTTTTTCTTTTACAGATTTGTGTAGTAAATAAGTTTCGGTTTGGGCAGTAATTAACGCATCTCCTTTATATCCTTTTTTCTCTTCTAAAGTTTTTTCTCCAATTTCTCGAGTTAGAGATTTAAATTCAAGTGTTCGAATTTCCTTATCTAAGTTTTTAGCGAATCCGAATAATGCAGATACTAAACCAGCATTTAACTCAAAAGAAGTATCATGGGGATTAATAGGTTTATCTCTAATTTCAGTAAAATCAAAAAATCTTTGATATAATTTAATTCCATCAGGTAATTTTTTGATATCCTTGTGATAGTAAGGAAAACCTGTGCTTGTAATTATTGATATGTTATAAATAGTCATGAATAAAAACTAGTTTAATAGAATAATTCTATTTTAAATCGATATTATAATTGTAATTTAAATATTTATATTTAAACGAATTAATTTAAATTCACGATAACAATTAAAAATTTAGGGAAATTTTATTAATCGATTACATTTGGCTCTTTTTTAAATTAGAATAATTTTTTAAATCAAAATGAGATTTCAACCTGTTCATGCCCTCTGATTTTGAAGTGTTTATCGAAATAGATTAAAATTGCATGTCCAGAGTGAGTATAAACCAATGGAATGGTAGATTTTTCAGATTTTTCAATTAAAGACTTTTTTATTACTACAGGTATGGTTTTTTTACACGCTTTACAGGTTACTAACGCGGTTTCAATTATATCGAGATTCTTATAATTTTCAAAAACATTTTCTACAACAGATGTAAAGGCGTCAAAAATATTACAAATATCTCCATAACAAGTTTTTAATAACGATTCATCGTACATGAAATAAAACTGATCTATTAAATACTCTAAAATCGCCTCTAACAACTGAGATTGAATTTCCGGGTTAGAACCAATCGAAAACACTATATAATCTTTTAAGTAATAAACAAGTTCTAAATCTGTTTTTAGAATACCATAAAAAATGTTTTTTGCTGGAGGATTTCTAGCCATTCTTACATCAAAAACGCTGGATTTATGATAAGACTTATTCACCCACTCAAAATAAGTATCATTTGACTGATATCTTCCAATATTAAAAAAATAAATTTGATTCAATAGATTTAAAGTCAACATAATGAAATTTCATCTTTACTATAATATTATAATAGCAGGTTTCCCTGGAAGCGCTTGAACTGCTTTTTTTTCTTCTGATTCTTTTTCAACGATGATCTCTACAGCACAATTATATTTCTTCTCAATAATTGATTTGATATCATTGAAAAAACTTAATTCTTCGGTGGTTGAGAGTGAAAATTTAGGGAATTTTCCAACATTTTTTAGAATTTTACTAAGAGTCTGACTGATATATTTCCCGTGAGGTTTTAGATTGCTGTCTTGCATAATTTCTTTCATAATTTCACCTTGATTTCTCGTTTTTTCTAATAATCTAATTAAACTAGAATAAAATTTGAATTTCCATTCATCAGCTACGATAATTGAAATATGTTTAAATTTATCTTTTTTCATTACTAATTTGATGTTATTAATATCGTTTATTATATTTTCCATAAGTTTCCATTTGAAGTCATTTTCGGTTGTAAGTAATTTTTCCTCGTAAGAAGGCCAAGAGGCTAAGCTAATATAACCTTTTTTGCCTATAATTTCCCAAATTTCTTCAGTCATATGAGGCGCGATGGGGTGAAGCAGTAAAGTAATTTTTTCCTGGCATTCTTTGTAGATTTCTTCAATTACACCTTCATATTTATATTTATTCAAATCAGAAAAAAATTGTATTATGTAATTTACAGCATCACGAATAGCAATTTTATCTAAAGCCTCAGAAACAGACTTAATTGTTTTATTTAAATGAAAAACTATAAGCATATCTCTAATATTTTTTTCTTTTTTTATGTTTTCTGGAGGTTTTGCTAACTCTAAAAATGTGTTTCTAATAAACCTAGAAGCAAAACCAACACCTTCATCTGACCATTCTAGACCCGATTGTGGGCTTGCACCGAATAATATAAAAAATCGCGCAGCATCAGCTCCATAATCATTCATAATTCCAATTGGATCAACTGTATTTCCAAGAGATTTACTCATTTTAACACTTTTCAAAAGATATTTGGTTCCACATCTCTTACATTTTTTATTATTTTTTTCTGCTTCCACCGCAAATGATTCACATTTGGAACAATAAGGATGAGCTTTATTAATCATACCCTGAGTCAAAAGTGCTTGGAATGGTTCGTCAAAATTATGTAATCCAAGATCACGAGTTACTTTAGTAAAGAATCGTGCATAAAGCAGAT
The DNA here is from genome assembly GCA_048887225.1 of Candidatus Hodarchaeota archaeon. Classification (GTDB taxonomy): domain Archaea; phylum Asgardarchaeota; class Lokiarchaeia; order Sigyniarchaeales; family SOKP01; genus LW40-45. The sequence continues at coordinate 28,068 of JBHLJY010000017.1, read as the reverse complement.
GCATTACCGCATGCTCAATGCCTCCAATATATTGGTCTACATTCATCCAATAATTAACTATTTCCTTTCTATAGGGCCAAACTTCGGTATGCGGATCGCAAAACTTAAAAAAATACCAAGAGCTATCAACAAAGGTATCCATCGTATCTGTTTCGCGCTTAGCTGGTTTTCCACATTTAGGACACGTGGTATTAACAAACGTATCACTTGTTTCCAATGGATTACCTTTTCCTGTGAATTTTACATCTTTAGGTAATTCAACTGGCAAGTCTTGGTATGGCACTGGTATAATTCCACAATCATCGCAATAAATAATGGGAATAGGACACCCCCAATAACGTTGGCGCGAAATTAACCAATCTCTTAATTTATAATTTATTGTACCATAGCCCATACCTATATTTTCTAATTTTTCTGTTATCGAATTAATAGCTGTACGGTTTTCCATACCATTAAATTCTTCAGAGTTGATAAGAATACCGTCTCCTTCGTATGAGCGTGTCATTTTATCTTCTCTTAATTCATAATCAAAAGGTTGAATTACTATTCTTATATCAATGTTATACTTTTTAGCAAACTCGAAATCGCGTTGGTCGTGGGCAGGTACTGCCATAACAGCACCAGCACCATATTCATAAATAACAAAATTTCCGATGTACACTGGAACCTCTTCTTTTGTCATTGGGTTAATGCAATATTTTCCGATAAAAATTCCTTTTTTTTCAATTTCAATATCAGTTCTTTCAAATCGATCTTGTTTCATAACCTCGTTATACAATATCTCAAATTCTTCCTCGTATTCAGTCCCTTTTACCCATTCTATTACCCATGGATGTTCGGGGGCAAAAACCATAAATGTAACACCATATAAAGTATCTGGTCTTGTAGTGAAAATATCTATTGATCTATCTTCATCTACAATAGGGAATTTTATTATGCTTCCTTCAGAACGTCCTATCCAATTACGTTGCATTGTTTTTACATTTTCTCCCCAATCGAGATTTGTAAAATCTAGCAATTCATCTGCATAGGCTCTTATTTTTAAAAACCATTGTGTTAGAAATTTTTGTTCAGCTTCAGAGTTACAACGCCAACATTTACCACCTTGTACTTGTTCGTTAGCTAATACAGTATTACAACCAGGACACCAATTAACATAAGAATCTTCTCTATAAGCGAGGTCCTTTTCCAAAAATTTTAAAAAAAGCCATTGATCCCATTTATAATAATCTGTATCATGACTATAAATTAACCGTGTCCAATCGTAAGAGAGACCTATTCTTTTTTGTTGTTCTTTAATAGCATCAATGTTTGAATCCGTCCAAATTTCTGGATTTGCACCATGATCTATTGCTGCATTTTCAGCAGGTAAACCGAATGAATCGTAACCCATAGGATAGAGTACATTGAAACCACACATTCGTTTATATCTTGCATAACAATCGCCGATTGAATAATTACGTAAATGACCCATATGGAGTGCTGATGAAGGGTAAGGATACATTTCTAGAACGTAATATTTCGGCTTTTTTGGATCTTCCTTTACTTCAAAAATTTTATCTTTTTCCCATCTGCGCTGCCATTTAGCTTCTATTTTCTGAGGATCGTACTCAACCATAATAACCAACTCGAATTTAACCTATTCCACTGAATAATTTAAATATTTAAGATATTAATATTTCGTTCCATAAATTTTTTTTGAAAACTTTTCTGATATTAAGAATAAAGGTTTTAAAGCCTCAAATAGTTTTTATCTTAGAGATAGTTTTAACTAGAAAACCCACCTAGGTTAAAGAACACTAATGACGATTAATAAAATTAGAGTATCTATTGGTTCGGCTGCCGTTTTAGGTTTAGATTCCATAAAATTTGAAGTTGCACCCACAACTTGCTATATTATGACTTTTAAATCTGGGAAATGTTCTGCTAATTGCGGTTTTTGTCCGCAGGCAAGATCTTCGAATTCTGCTCTTGAAAAACTCTCCCGAGTTGTATGGCCCGCTTATAATTTTAAAGATTTTTTAACAAAATTAAAATATACATCTCCTTTAAAAAAATTTAGAAGAATTTGTATTCAAACACTTAATTATCCAGAGAATTTTCAAGATTTAATTGAAATTATATCTCAAATTAGTAAAATTTCAGATATTCCTATTTCCGTTGCAATGCCTCCAACATCCATAGAACAATTAAAGGAGTTAAAATCTAAAGGAGTAGAAAGAGTAGGGATTGCTCTAGATGGGGTTACACCTGTGATCTTTAATAAAATAAAAGGTAAAGGCGTTAAAAGTCCATATAGATGGGAAAAGCATTTCAAATGTTTAATAACAGCTTCAGATATTTTCGGAGAAGGTAATGTAAGTACTCATATTATAATAGGTTTAGGTGAAACTCAGAAGGAGGTACTAAGCCTTATTAATGAATTGCGTGATTTACAGATTTTACCTGGATTGTTTTCATTTACTCCAATAAAAGGAACTAAGCTTGAAAATATTTCTCAGCCCAATATTGTTGATTATAGAAAGATTCAGCTTGGAAGATATCTTATATTAGATAAAAATAGAGATCTAAATGCCTTCATGTTTGATTCAAAAGGAGATATTATTAAATTTAATATAAATAAAAGTCTATTGAAAAATATTCTTAATGAAGATGGTGCTTTTTTAACTCCAGGATGCCCTGATTGTAATCGTCCATATTATACTTCCAGACCATCTGGTCCAATATATAATTTTCCACGAAAATTAACTGATAAAGAAAAAGAAGAAATTTATAATATTTTAAAGAAATTTGTTAACTAAAAAGTTTTAATGAGATAATGAACACTTGGCGATTTATTCCATTAGAAGTTAGAAATGGTTATTGGAATATGGCATTAGATGAAGCCATATTAAAGGCTGTTATCAAGAACGAATCGCCCTACACAGTCAGATTTTACAAATGGGATCCATCTACAATAAGCATAGGCAGAAATCAAAGTCTTTCTAATGAAGTTGATATGAAAGTAACAAAAGAAAAAGGTTTTAACGTTGTCCGTCGAATTACTGGAGGTGGTGCTGTTTTTCACGATAAAGATAGGGAAATTACTTATTCAATAATATGTCCAATAAAATTTTTAGAAAATCTAAACGCTAAGAATATTATGGAACAGTTTGAAATAATTACGCAAGGAATAATATCTGGGTTGAAGAATTATGGATTACAACTAGAAAAGGGCGTTATTCACTGTCCTGCAATATTTATAGATGGAAAAAAATTCTCGGGAAACGCACAGATAAGAAAAAAAGGATACATATTACAACATGGAACGATATTATTAGATATTGACCCTGAATTGATGTATTCTGTATTAATACCTCCTCAAAATGTAAGTAAATCAAGAATAGTCAAATCTGTCCGTGCTAAATGTATAGGAATTAAAAATCAATTAAAAAACTATGATGAATCGAAATTCATAAAATCTTTAAAAGAAGGATTTGAAAATACACTGAGAATACAACTAAATGAGGGAACTTATTGTGATTACGAATTACAAGAAGCTGAAATATTAATTTTTGAAAGATATTCAAATAAAGAATGGTTGCATAAATATGAGTGATGTATCAAAATTATATAACATGATCAAAGATGCAAATGCGTCATGGTCGCATTTTTCAAGATTTTTAGAATTGCCTTCTGGTAAATTAAAGCCATTTTTCAATCTAGCTCAAGAAATTACAAGGCAACATTTTGGAAATATCTTAAAGATATACATTCCAAATATTAAATTTCATGCTATTAGTGTGACTGGGGGAGAATGTGCATTAGACTGTGCCCATTGTAATAGAAAATATCTAGATGGGATGAAGGCAATAAGATCAGAGTTAGATTTAGAAAAGCATCTATTGAATCATTATAACAATGGAGGAGTGGGTGTCTTAATTTCTGGAGGATGCGAATTAGATGGATCTGTTCCATTAATAAATTTTTTAGATTCTATAAAAAAGGTAAAAAATCAAACAAATAATAAATTAATTATAAATACCCATACTGGATTATTGAATGAAGAAACAGCGAAAAAACTAGCAGAAGCTAATGTGGATATCGTATCATTTGATATAAATATGGATGAAGATGTTATTAAAGAGATTTATCATTTAGATAAGAGTGTAGATGATTATAAAAAAGCAATAGTTCTTTTAAAAAAATATAAATTAAATATTGTTCCACATATTTGTATTGGCTTGTATTATGGAAGGCTTCATAAAGAATTAGAATCGATAAAATTCATTAAAGAATCTGGAATAGATCCCTCTTTGATAGTATTAATTGCATTAATCCCTCCTAAAACTTCTGATGTGAAATTTGAAAAATTAAGTCCTATTGATATAGCAAAAGTTATTACAACAATTAGGTTTATTTTCCCAAGTACAGAAATCTCATTAGGATGTATGAGACCAAGAGGAGTTATGAAAGTAGAATTCGAAAAGAGAGCATTAGTTGCAGGAGTCACTAGAATTGAAATTCCCTCACCTCGAACCTTAAAATGGTTAAAAACAATTAATCCAAATATTAAATTTAAATTTTATTCTGCGTGTTGTGCAATTCCCGTAGAATTTGAGAATTTGGCAAAAAGCAATGAATCTGATATTAAACGATATCTAAATATTTAATATTAATAAATCCAACCATGATAAATATAATTGGTCTTCAAGGGATCCCTTTCATAAAACCTGGAGATAATATTCCAAAAATTATACTTGAGGTTTTAGATAAGAATAATTTATCTTTAGAGAATGGAGATGTTATCGTTATTGCTCAAACAATAATCTCCAAGAGTAAAGGATTGATTAGGAATTTAAAAGATATTAAAACAAGCGTAAAAGCTATTGAAATTTATGAAAAATTAACTCCAAAAGCTAAAAAAGCTGGAATACCTATCAAAAGTCCAGAACTAATTCAATCCATATTGGATGAGGCAAAAGAGATCATTAAGGTTGAACATGTGTTAATAACTGAAACTAAGCACGGATTTATCTGTGCGAATGCTGGAATTGATAAATCGAATGTAAAAGCTGAAAATAGTATCACATTATTACCTAGAAATCCAGATTTAGAAGCTAAAAAAATTAGAAAAATGCTAAAAGTAGTCACTGGAAAAGATGTAGCTGTAATTATTTCAGACTCTTTCGGGAGAGCATTTAGAGTTGGAGCTACTGGCGTTGCCTTAGGTGTTTCGGGAATAGATCCAATTTTAGATAAAAGAGGGGCTAAAGATTTATTTGGGAAAAAATTGGAAAGCACAATTATAGGACAAGTTGATAACCTAGCTTCAGCAGCACAATTAGTTATGGGAGAGGCTGATGAGGGGCTTCCTGTTATTATAATAAGAGGGTATGAGTTTGATAAAACAGAAAAGGCTTCAATAAAAGCAATCTTGAGAGAGAAGAAATTTGATCTATTTAGAGAGGAAAATTTTACTAATCAATTTTTTGAGGTCTTGAAAAGACGGAGGAGTTATAAATTAGAATTTGATATTAAAGAAATTGATAAAAAGATTATTGAAGAATGCATAGATTTAGCTAGATGGGCTCCAAGTGCTCATAATAGACAATTTTGGCGTTATATTTTCTTGGAAAAAGGAACAATTCGTAAAACTTTAATTTATAATATGAATGCAAAGTTAAGGAAAGATTTAAGTAAAGATGGGAGGTCAAAATCGTTTATTGAAAATAAGATTAAAAAATCAAGGAAAACCTTTCTGAATGCTCCATATTTAATTCTATTGTGTTTAGATACCAGGGATTTAGAAAAATACCCTGATGCTGAACGGGCCGAAAATGAGTTTATTTTAGGAGTACAAAGTATAAGTGCTTCAGCAACTTACTTATTACTTGCTTTTCAAATAAAAGGACTAGCAGCATGCTGGTATTGCGCACCTTTATTTTCAAAAGATATCATTAAGAATAATTTAAAGTTGCCAAAAACTTACGTGCCCATGGCATTCATAGCAGTTGGGTATCCTCTAAGAGAACTTAAAGCTCCAACACGTAAAAACCTGAATGATATTATTTATGATGTAAAAAAATAAGAGTTAATCACTTACTATGTCTAAAGATCATTACTTAATTCTTGCTGGGGGTGTGGGCGCCGCAAAATTTATTGAGGGCTTAGTTCAAGTAGTAGATCCAAAGTTATTAAAAATAATTGTCAATACTGGTGATGATATTGAATTATTTGGTCTTAAAATATGTCCCGATTTAGATATTATTACTTATACTTTAGCGAATTTAGTAGATAAAAGCAAAGGTTGGGGTTTTGTTAATGAATCATTTAATTGTTTAAGAATTTTAGAAAAATATTATGATATAGGATGGTTTAATGCTGGAGATAAAGATTTAGCAACTCATATTTATCGTACGGATTTATTTAATCAAGGATTTAATAAAGCTGAGATAACAAAAAAAATTTGTAAAAAATTAGGGGTAAAGCCTGAAATAATCCCTATGTGTAATGAAAACGTAGAAACGTATATTAAAACGTCTGAGAAAAATATGCATTTCGAGGAATATTTTATAAAACATCAATGTGAACCACACATTCTTGATGTTGAATTTAAAGGAATTGACAAGGCTAAGCCGGTTGATGGTGTATTAGAATACATAGAAGAGGCTAAAAAAATAATTATATGTCCCTCAAATCCAATTGTTTCTATTGGAACTATCCTTCAAGTGAAAGGAATAAGAGAATCATTAACAAAAGTAAAAAACAAAGTATACGCAATAAGCCCCATAATTGAAGGCACAGCTGTTAAAGGACCCGCTGATAAACTTATGAGAAGTTTCGATTTAGAGGTTTCTGCGCTTGGAGTAGCGAAATACTACAAAGAATTTTTAGGGAATTTTGTTATTGATAATAAAGATTGCAGATTAAAACCAAAAATCGAAAAACTAGGAATTAGAACTTTTTGTTTTGATACATTAATGATAAATTTAAAAAAAAAAAAAGAATTAGCTCAATTTTTAATTAATAGTTGATAAAACCTATACTGTTTCCACAGCCATGGGTGCTGCTTCAGCAATTTCTCCTTCTTTTTTCACCACTTCCTCCTCAATTTTAACGTAATCGCCAACAGAAGCAATAATTTCCTTAATTCTTCCTTCTTGCTTTAATCTTATAATCAAATTTCTATGTTTAGCGTAAGATATACCCTCTGCTATTAATGGAAAGAGTAACATCAGCGGTAGAAGTAAAATAATTACGGCTTCTGGAGAATACATCGCTAATGACTCTGTAATCGCAGGAGGCAAATTAAACACATGAATGAAAAACCAACGAGGATGGATAATTATGAAACTTATAATAATTAAAAGAATTACTCTAAAAGCAAAATTGATACCGGTGGAAGTTACCAAATTTTTAGCTTGTGGAGCAGAAGATTTTGCTGTTAAAGTGTTTTCTGCTTCAGAATCCTCTCTAAAAAGACGTTCTACATATCTACCAAGCCGTCTTGTCTTCGAAGCAGCTGTAACGAGTTTTTTCTCTTCTTCCTCCAATTTTCTTTTCTCTATCATTTCTTTTATATAAGAAAATCTCTCAGTAGTTTTGGCAAAAAGCTTTATAATTTTTTCTTTTTCTGCTTCAATTTCTTCTCTTTTTTTCTTAGCTTCTTCTTTAATTTTGTCTACATCGGTAGTTATGAGCATTGATTCTCTTCGTAAAATTCGTAATTGAGTTCTTAATCTTTCGCTTCTTTCTAAAGAAGGTTTAGTAACCGTATCTGTATAATTAATTTGAAATGCAATTTCTAAATAAAGATAGCACATAATAGCAAGTAAGGCAACAGGACTAGCAATAAAATCAAAAAAATTATCTAACGGTAAATCTGTTAATTTCTTGGAAATTGGATTTACTAAATTTTCTAATTCTTTAAGTTTAACATAAAATAAAAGCAACATATTATTAAAACCAAACACCATAAGAGGTATTATAATCATTAATACTAAACTACCAATTGCCACAAGACTATATTTCGGGTCGTTCTGGAATATAGCTCTTATAAAAAATATTATAGCAATTATAAATATCAGTACAAAAGAAAATAAATAGAGATTACTAAGAAGATTTAAAAAATTTTTAACGATTAAATCTGGAATTTCATGTAAATAGGGTGCTTTTCCATTTGGAAAAGGAAACCATATACTAAAATAATTTTTGAAAAATTCTATAATAAAGTTATATAAAAATCTTTCATCAAAATTAGGTAAAGGACTAAAAAGAAAAGCCACAAGAAGTCCAATTGAACTTGCGACTATATATAAACAGAAATATATTAAGTAAATTAGAACATTTTTTAAATAGCTAATGACTTCAAAAAAAACCACATTTCCTTCAGGATTTTCAACTACAGACTCAAAGTTAAAGATAGAGCTGAAAATGAATAAGATAAAAATGAAGATCACTGCATTTATGGTATTTAAAATTAGTAAAAACCTTCGAGCTAACATCTTAATAGGCAAACCCCTTTTTCTTTGCTTCTAAATAATTATGGAGCACTTGTTTCATTATATCGTCTGGACCAACTGTTACGAGATTTACACCAATATTACGGACCTCTTGCCTAATTTTAAGAATGTGTTCCATCATTTCTTCACTTATTGCTTCAGCTAGAGCTTTATCGGTTGATGATAAATCAATTTCGTGGATTTCAAACCAAGGACTGAAGGGATTAATCACAATAATAGTATGGTTAAAAGGTATTAATTTTCTAACAGCCATACTTATTTCTTTTGATTCTGCTTCTAAATCTGAAATAATAAAAATTAAGGATCTTTTTTGAAATCGCCTTATAAAAAAATCTATTGCTTCAACCATTTTACACTTACCCTGTGGCTTAATTTTTGCAACAAAATCTAGTACTTGATAAAAATGATCCTCACCTCTGCCAGGCTTTAACAAATGCATATTCTTTTTATCTGAGAAGGTAAACACGCCGACATTATCTCTGCGGGTTAGAGCAACTTTTGTTAATAGCATACATGCCCTAATAGCATATTCAAATTTAGTATTTTCTATAGCTCCTCCTGCCATTGTACTAGAAGAATCTACCAGAATCATAACAGTTACATCTCTTTCAGTTTCAAATTCTTTTACAATTAATTTCTGAGTTCGGGCACTTGCTTTCCAATCAATTAGTCTAAATTGATCTCCAAAAACATATTTGCGCATTCCATAAAATTCTGAACCAAGCCCTTTTTGCTTTGACCTTTGAGTTCCATAGCTTAATTGCAGAGATCTCTTAGAACCTAAGATTTCAATTCTTTTAATGTCTTCATAGGGTGGATAAACCAGAATGGTTGAAACGCTATCGGGAACAATTCTTTCTAACGAATTAAATCCTAATCGATCTTTAATTGTTACAGATAGAGGTCCGAGAGGATATTCACCTCTAACTTTTGGCTCAAGAACATAAGAAAATTTAACCGTATGTTTAGCACCTATTCGAGTAGTAATATAATTCTCTCCTAAAATTAATCTAAATAGTTGGGGATTGTAATAATCTCTAATCTCAAGAAAATCAAAATTATTTTTACCTGTATTCTCTATGACGACCTTGACATGAAAGAAATCGTCTTTGAAAACTTTCTCTTTTTCAAGTTCTCTATGTACTTTCAATTCTTCGATATTCATCTGATAATGGAAAATTGGCAAGCTAATGATAGTACTGAATAATAATAATATGGCAAAGTAAATCAAAAAATAATTAACAAATGCAAAACCAGCTGTGAGAAAAAAAACTGCAAATATAACTAAAATTCTACCTTTTCCACCGAGTATTTTAAAACACCATATTAAATTTCTAAAGTTTTTTAATAAATCATTTTTTATTCTATTGAATTCATCAGATTATCAAACAATTATAAAAATATATTAGATAGGGATTGGAATTTCTTCTAATATTGTTGTTATCACTGTTTTAATATCAAGACCTTCAAGTTCAGCTTCTGGCTTTAAAAGAATTCGGTGATTGAATGCAGAAACTACTAACGCTCTAATATCATCTGGCGTTACGTAAGTTCGACCTAAAATGGCAGCTCTTGCCTTAGAAGTTTTCATTAAAACTAAACTAGCGCGTGGTCCACAACCTAATGCAACTTGTGGGTGATTACGGGTTTTTAAGACAATATCTCGAATATATTTTAAGATCCTATCATCAATATATACTTTATTCATTAATTTTTGAGCAGCTAAAATTTCTTCTCCTGTGGTAACGTGATCTACTGATGGAGATTCACCTCCTACTTGTCTCTTGAGAATTTCAACTTCATCGTCTTGTTCAGGATAATCAAGCCAGAGTTTAAAAAGAAAACGATCTACTTGAGCTTCCGGCAGAGGGTATGTTCCCTCCATCTCTACAGGATTTTCTGTTGCTACTACTATAAATGGCGATTCTAGCGGTAAAGTTTCTCCTTCGATTGTTACTTGCCTTTCGGCCATTGATTCAAGTAGTGCTGCTTGCGTTTTTGGAGCCGCTCTATTAATTTCATCAGCTAAAACTAAATTTGCAAAAACAGGTCCTTTTTGGAGAACGAACGTGCCCTCTTCTTGCGAAAAGATTTTTGTTCCAGTTATATCAGCTGGCAATAAATCTGGCGTAAATTGAATTCGCCTAAAAGAGATTCCAAGGGTTTTTGCGAACGTCTTTGCCATAACAGTTTTACCGAGTCCTGGAACACCTTCTAAAAGGACATGCCCGTTCACGAGCAGAGCGATAAACAGTTGTTGAAGTATATCTCCATAACCCACGATAACCCGCGAAACTTCGCTCAACACCTCCTGTGCTATATCGCGAACTGGTTGCACATCTAACTCTTCATCTCGATATTGACCTTTTTCTTGAACTTCCATATCATTTTCACTTCTTTTTTTTATTTTTATAACTTTATTTTTTTTTTATAAACTTGATTAAATTAAATATTGTTAACAACCCATTCCATCTCGAAGAATAACTCCTCAAATTCTTGTTCACTTCTAACTTTTCGTTTTCCTCTTTTTATTAATAATATTCTTTCAATGAATCTAGTTATTCTTCTGATCTTGAGTTTTGTTATATTTGGATCTTTAGAAGTTACCAAACTAACCACATTTTCTGTTGTAATTTTACGCTCTCCAAGTTGCACATTTAATCTCCGTTCTAGTCTTCGATAAAGTAAAGTTAATGCTTTACCAAATCGCGCTTTTTCTCTGTACCATTCGATTTTTTTTGCAAAGAAAGACGATGTCCTGAATCTTGCTTGCTCTTCCTTTTTTTCTTCCTCTTTAGCTTTCTTTTCTTCTTCTTTTTTTTTATTTTTTCTAGGTAAGTATCTATTTAAGGTATAAATCGCTAAAAGCGGATAAATCCACGCCGTAATCGGGTTGGTTGAAAGATGAACTATATATTGAATGTAAAAGCCATATATTCCTGCTGATGTCATATCTCTTGAATTCTCTGGGCGTATATGAGCTTCATCAATGGCAATTATCCAATCATCTTTATCCTCTCCATGTGTAAGCCATTTAATTATATTAAGAGCAAATTTTTGATTATCATAACCATCTTCATTAATTAATTCGTTATTAAATAAGCTTGCGTCAGCTGTAACGACTAATCGCGCATCATCAGTTTCTTTTGCCATAAAAACTGCTTGTTCATATATTCCGAGAGGGAACTCTAATAAATCATCTGGAAAATCCTCACCAATAGAATCAGCATAAAAACTAAGATCAATGTTATCATCGTCCACATCAAATTTCTTATCGTCATTTTTATCAACAAAACTTGAAGCAGTTGAATATCCTAAAACATCCCATCCTGAATATTCAACAAACGGTCCGCCTACTGCTACACTGCTATGGGAAAGAATAATTTTATTAAGCCCATCTGTTATTGGATGACTTTTAAAGGTTGTTATAACAGGAAAGGTGGCTCTTTTATCGTAGGATCCATGATCGCGCAAAACACCATCAGGAAATATAGTAATTGGTACTAATTCTTTCACATCTGGATTCAAAATATTGGCAAAAAAGATTTCCCATAATAATGTACTTGTAGAACCATGGTCATGACATAATAAAATTGAGTTTCCCCTTTCTAAAAATTCCATAAAATAAGGAATTTCGTAAATTGGGTTATAGAATTCATTTGAACCTAACATAACTAATACAACAGACTTATTCAACCTTTCGGTTGTACTTAAACTTGATTGAATGCTATAAACATCATATCCTTTTTCTTCTAATAATTCCTTAAAATCAGAACAACCATTCCAATCATCATTGTATATTGAGAAATTTTGATCATTTTTCCCTTGATCGATTATTGGTGCCAATAAAGGAATGAATGAAAAAACAAATATAATTAATAATAAAGCTTGTTTGTAAATTGAACCTCCTGCCTTTTTTCGAGATTTACTTTCACGAGACTTATGTATACGAACATTTCTAATAAAAATTAATAAAGCAATACTTGTAAACGCTGCGCCAACAAAACATAAAAGAGGAAGGTAACTTACAAATAGAGGTATGGGGTCTTCATAATTCTCAATAAAAATACTAATACCAATTCCATAAACTATAAGATATACTGTAAAAAAGGTATATATAATTCCCTTTGAAATATGGATACTTCTTTCTGAAGATTTTCCTCCCTTAATTTTAACCATATTAATGTTCTTTTTTATTTATTTAAATTATTTAATCCAAAACTAGTTTAAAACAATTATATACTAAATGAAAAGGTTTTTTTGGTGACTTCTTTATATAAAGTTGAAAATAATTTTGCCGTGTAATTGATTTCGTTTGTTGTTGGCTCTAACCCTCCATAGATAATATCTTCTATGTGTTTTACAAATGAATAAGTTGATTCAGGTGATTGACCTAATTGATTTACAGCAGTAATGGCGTATTCTCGAATAGTTTGATGAGGCAAACGAGGCTTTCTAAACTTGTGATCCATGACAGCACAATATACCAAGTAAATATAAGCAATAGCTTCTTTTGGTCTATTTGTTTCTACTAAAACTTTAACATTGCGGAATCTATCTTTAATATTGAATTCTGGTTCTGATTTTTTCTTTTTCTTTTTTTTTGTTGTTAATTTAACCATCTTTATTCATCATTTCTTTATTTCATTAAACAGTTTATTTAATAATTTTTTTTGAATTTATAACATTTTGTACTTTTTTTTGTTTTCTTTTAAAATTGATTTTTATACCTTTCTTTTATTGAATACGTTTATCAAAAATTTAAAATAAATTGATATCCAGTTAACTCGAAATATATTGGCGAAAATAGTTCTACTGAAGCATAAAAATCTTGTTCTTTAATTATAAATGGTTTATCGTAAATGATTTTTTCAACATTTTGTATGAATGGATAAATTGATGCTGGATTTAGTTTTAATTCTTTGACTGAAATTATGGCAAAATCTCTAATTGTTTCATTCTCATTCTTTTTTCTGCCATATTTAGCATTAATTAATTCAATATAAATTGATTGAAATAGATAAGATAGAGCTTCCTCCAATCTTCCTGTATCTTTTAGAATTTTAAGATTCCTTATTCTATCTTCGAGAGGTAGCTTCACTATTAATGCTTCCTCTTTTTGCTTTCTTAAATGAAAATAAGCAAAAATAATTAATGCGGCAGCAATGCCTATAATAATAGGAATAAATATCATGAAGAAGTTTTGGAAAGGTGGTGGTGTATCTTCATCACCATCTCCTATACTACCAGATGGAGTGATTGGAGCGAGTGGTGCTGAAGCTATACTGATGAGATGTGTCGTGTTTGAAAATACATTCAAAAAATTTAAAAGCCTTACTTCAATAGAACGATTACCTATTATTCCTATTGGAATTTGATAACTGTAGGTAAAATTGCCGTTAGCATCTGTAGTAGTGTTACCAATTAAAGAACCATTAATGATATTTAATTCTATTTCTGTAAAATTAATTTTAAGATTCGAGTTATTTCTTGCGAATAATTGTCCTCTAATTGTAATTGTATTTCCCTCTGTTGCAGAACCTACTGTATTCCATACGCAAGTAATATTTCTATAAAGTTGGACTGATAGTAATTTTTGGGTTCCGTTAATATGTGGAATATTTCCCGCATAAGTTAAGTTTAAATGTATTGTTTTAGAATAATTATCATCAAGGGGTAGAGCTATTTTTTTTAATGAACCATCAATTATATTTGTCTTAAATGTATTCATAGGCCATTTCTCTGAAGACTCGTTATACCAATAATAATTTATTGTAACGTTTTTAATACCACTGCTATTATCGTACCTTAAAAAGCCAGGGATTTTATAAGATCCTCCTGCAAATTGGGGATTGTTTAAATTATAACTATCTACATCGAAATAGGAGGTAGCATTTACTTCTATAATATAATGATGTCGATATTCAACTTCACCTCCTGGAGGTATGTTAGTGACTAGCACTTCAATTTTATGTTTCGAAAAAACATTTAGAGATGGATCAACCGTATAATTTATTTGAAACTTTCCATCATTATCGGTTGTATTAGTGTACCTCGGATCTTGTACACCATCTACAACAAGAATTACATCTCTTCCTGCTTTACCAGTACCATTTATTTTATTATAAAGTCTACCTTTAACAAATATTTCAATATTATGTGGAAATAATGTATTATTCACTTCAATAGGATTAGTAAGATCTAGTGTTGCCCATCCCCATGAAATTTTAGGATTTTTATTAATAAAATCTATATTTGATTTATCTTCTTTACTATATTGATCAGTTGAATTTAAAAAAATTATTAAAATAATTATAGTAAGTATTGAAATTAAAGTTCCTAATTTTCTTTCCTTGTGATTATGTCGATTAGTAATCCCTTGACAATTCATAATCTTATTTTATTTTGTTGAAATTTGTATTAAGGCTGTCTAAATACTTGTATTTGAACAGCTTCTACATAGAAAGATTCTGGAAATGGAAAATTATTTTCTGGAAAGAAATAAATCCATATTTGAGCATTATCAGGCCAAGCTCCAACGGTTAAAGTGACGTTAAAAAATCCATTGACATCAGTAACATCAGGGTTAATAACAGTTGCTAAAATTTGATTATTACTATCTTTTACTGTTATATTTACCTTCATGTTTTCAATTGCCGACATATTATCCCATATTAAATTACCATACACATATAAATCATCACCTTCATACCAAGAATCTTTTACAACTCTAGTATCATAATAACCATTAATTACTGATGTACCTGCTGTAATACTCAAATTTACAACGTTGCTGTTTTTATTAATCATGTAATTTGGTATTAGAATTATACCAGGTGTTTCAGGAATATTAATGCTTCCATTAAAATCAATTATTAAATAATATTCTCCTTGAGGACAATTTAAGTCGATTGAATTAATTTGAATTGTAAAGTTGCCAGTACTATTTGTAAGATCAAAAGGATTGCCAATTAAGTAATATGAAACATTATCGTAAGTTTTATTTAATAATAATAATTTAACTCTTAATCCTCTTAAACCTGTTCCATTTTCCATCACATAACCGTAAACTGTAAAACCTCCATTACCCCTTAAAACTACATTATCAGTTCCAGTGGTTTGAATAGTGGGGATGGCGTTAACATTAACAGTTTCGTTTATTACAATATATGTGGTGTTTATAGTTGGATAGTTTTCATATTGTACTCTGATTTTATGGATTCCGGCGTATGAAAAATTAGTCGATATATTAAATTGAATAAATCCATTTTCGAATCCCAAATATGAATAATTATATAACAAAATGTTTGAATAATCATCCCAAATTGTCGCCCAGCCAGATGAAACAGGACTATCACTTTGTGTAATATTAACTTGAAAGTGTGCTTCTTGGCCGCGCTTATATTTTTGAGGAGGATAAAATTCATCATAAAATTCTCTTGTTGGATTCCATTCCACAGATAAGTCTATTTTAATATCGAAAGGGTCAAATACTTCAAGTTCTTTCAATAATACGAATGACTTACTTAAATAACCTAAATCAAATAGATAAGGATAAGGAGTATTTGTAAAATCAAAAATTCCATTAAAATCAAGTCTTAATGTATAATTATTTGCAGGTGTAAATGATTGAACGCTCCTATAAATATCAAAAAAGTTAGAACCAAGCGGAATTGGGAACTCTGGATTTGTAGGTGTTAAGAAGTTAGTATAATCAAAGCCACCTCTATACATTCTTAAAGCAATCACAGTATTATTAATCGAATTATCAAAAAAATCCGCTAGGCGACATTTTATATTAAATTGTTCTGCTGGAAATGCGGAAATATCCACTACACGGGGGTCTGGCCCGGAAATAACATCAAAATATATAGATTCATTGACGATATAATAGGAATAATTTCTAACACTTCCAACCCTAGCATAAATCAAAGTAGGACCAGATTTATTAGTATTACCGATTGTATAGATAATCGAAGCATTTCCATCAAAACCTGAAACATCAGTTCCAATTAAAACATCTCCATTAGTATAATCGTAAAATTGAACTAAAAGACCAGAAGCTGGAGTTTTATATTCTGCGTCTATAACAATTACAGACAGATTAAGTTTATCATTCCTATTAACATTAATTAATGTTGCGGGGTTAGGATCAGCGGGATAATCTGTTGGTTGATCGTTAATTGAAAAATACAAATCATAAGTTAATTCTTTAGTAACATTGAGCTCTTTTCTATTGCTTGAAGCATTTATAAAGGGTAAAGGGGGAAAACCCAGCCAAGAGCCGTTAAAATCTGCTCTTATCTCGTATTCTCCATATTGAACATGTTCCTGCACATCTAAATATACTTCAAAATAACCCTTTTGTCCTGAAGTGTATGTATAGGTAGTCATTGGATTAAATGGATTAGGTACAATATTATTGGTCCCCTTATAAAACAAAATGAAATTAATTTCAGCATTATCAATCCCCTCAGAAGTTGCTAGGTCTTTAAACCAACCACTAACCCGAGGTTGTTCGTTTTTTGAAATATTAATTTCTTGGGGATTAACATAAAAGTTTTGTATCCATACTTTATCATCGACAATCAAATATGTGTAATTTTCAATATTTTGATGAGATGCTTCTATAACATTTGGTCCAGCAATGAAATAATTATCAATCTCCACTAGAATTGATGCAATCCCATTAACATCTGTTTGAACCGTACCTATATTATGTCCTGTAGTTAAATCTGTAAAAGTTATATCTCTTCCATCGACATTTGTTTCGTAAGAACTTAGAGTAGCAGTAATATTTACCCATTGCCATCTATTAAACAATGATGAGTTAGCAACAACTGTAAGATTAAAATCCTCCAAGATTATCGGACTTCCTCCTGCCCCATAGCTATCATATAGAATATCCATTTGGACCCATCTCCCGTGTCCTGGTAATCCAGTTGTATCCCAAGGAACGTAAATTTCAGCCCAATTATATATATTCTTATATTTTATTGGATAATAAGGATCAGGATCATAATCTTCTGTGATAAGTCTGCTGTTAAATCCATCAACAAATCGACTTGCTACACCAAAAGATCTAGTGAAAGCACAGAAAGCGGACGCAAATTCAGAATATAAACCTTCTCCTTTTTCACAGAACCATTCAACGACATCCTCCCCTTCTCCAGGGGGGTCGTTAACTAAAGCATCAAAACTCAAATCAAAATTAGACTGAAGATAATTTCTAATTTTATTCGCAACCATGAAGGCGTTATCTTGACTACTTATAGTTGTATTTAGGGTATTCCAATGACTCCTAAAATCATTATTATTAGGATTATTAATATAACCACTTATTCCACCTGGAAGTTGTAAAAATTTTTGAAAATAAGAATCTGAGGGATTATAATTTGCACTTACTGCTGTAGCATTTATATCGTCATTAGTAGGGAGGAACTCTCCAAATAACTTGTAAATCATGTCAATATCACCAGCTTGGTTAAAAATTAGATTTGATGATACACATCCAAAATCATCTGAAAAGAGAATCGTTTGATCTAGGTTAGGCGCTTCTATACTATCTTCGATAATATAAGGGGTTGGAAAAAGTGAACCCAAAACAAAAGAATTTGACCCGATAATAGCAGAGAGTTCTCTTTTTAATTTAATTAGATCATAAACGGAAAAACCTTTTGCGGGATCATAATAATCATCGAATGTAAGAAAATCAGTTTGCTCCATAGGCACTGTAGATGACCATCCATCTCTATTATATTGATCAAAACATTCATATTTCCATAATATATCTTCTCGTTCATCGATTGGATTATCATATTCATAAATTCGAAATGCTTCTACATCTGAGAATAATAAAGCAGCAATTGCTAAACCCGCCATTGTTAGGTCATAATTATCTATACTCCCATCAAGCATTTCTTCTAAAAAGGCACTTACATCTTCTTCACTTATTAAATTCGCTAATGCATCTAAATCAGCTTGATCTAAATCTGAAGTGTCTATACCTAAATCTTCTAAATCATCAAGATCCGATGGGTCTAGATCATCTATATTATCCGCAAGCCAATCCATTAAATCATCTAAATCAATTGGGAAGTAAGGTTCTAAAGGTTCGACATCTTCTTTTTCTGCTTTATCTAATTCTTTACTTGGCTCATCTCGCTGAGTTCCAAATATTAAACTCCAAGCATACACAGAAAAAGCAAACATACTGACTAGAATACCAGCAATAATAACAACGCCGATAATTTGTTTCTTTGTAACTGCTGGTTCTAATAATTCTTTCTTAAATTCAGACATAAAAAAGATTTTTAAAAGAGTTCTTTTCCTAAGAATTTTTTAAAATATTAGAGAAAAAAGTGATATATATAATTACCTAGTTCTAATTTTTTAGAATATGTAAAATTAATTATAAGAGTTATAATCACTTTAAAAATTAAGGAAACACATGTTTGAAAAAAGTTTTTTGAAAATTAAATCGGGAACACGAATAAGAGAAAAACAAAAAATTAATGTTTTTAATGAAGGAAACAGATTAAAATTCATACCCGCATTTAGTACACTTTTTCTTTTTAGCATATATAGTTTTTGGAATATATGAAACGATTTTTGTCTTATCCTCTACCTCCTTAATTGCAAAGCCAGAAGCGCCACAATTAGGACATGCTCTTCTACCAGAGCTTATATCTATACTAGGTACTGGTGTTGTAGTAGTAGTTGGACTTATTGGAGGTTGAGAGCTAATATCTTGTTGTGCTAAGGTTGATGCCATTACAGCCTTAGGCTCTTTTAATTCTTCAATACGTTTATCTTTATAAGTAAGCTCTTCTTGTAATTTAGAAACTTGTTGTTGCAGAGGGGCAACTTGCTGCTGAAGAGAAAGAACCTGTGATTGCAAAGCAGAATTTTGTTGTTGTGCATCTTGAAGTTGGTTTTGTAATTTAGAATTTTCATCATTTAACTGTTTAATCTGTTCATCTCTTTCCATAAGAGTATTGTTTAAATTTGACATTTGATCATTTATTTCTTTAATTTGTCTTTGATAATCTGCAGACGATGATTGGAGTGAAGTTAACTGACTATTTAATTGATTTACTTGATTTTGTAATTGATTAATTGTACTAACTTTATCATCAACTTGTCTAGCTAAAGTGTCATATTCTTGTTGTGAAGGTCCACTTGGAACTGCAGATATCGGATGAGGTGGAGGTGTTACAGGTTGAGGAGTAGGTACTGATGGAGGTATAGCAGTAGGCGGTGGTGCTGAGGGTGGTAGTGCTGAGGGTGGTGGTACTGAAGGGGGAGTAACAGTGGGAGGAGGTATTGATGGTGGAACACCTATCTTTTTCTCTTCTTCATCTTTTTTTTCATTTTCGTATGACATTTTGTATTCCTTATAGACTATTAATAAAATTTTGAAATAATTTGTTAGTTTAAATATGGTAAACTAAATTTATAAATGAATTTATAAAATTAGCACAAGAAAAAATTATAATCTGGATTTGATCTTAATTCAATTAGAAACAATTCCAATATTGATTCAATTTATCTTTTAATGCTGGAATTAATTTATTACTAATATAATTTAATAAATCTTTGCCCGATTCTCTGGATTTCTCTTCAATTAAATCATTTTCATTGTTGAGAATCTTTAAACAATTATAAACAGCTCGCGCCTGCTTATCAATTTCATATCCGCCTTCTAAAGTTATTAAAATTCTTCCATTAGCAAATTTCTCCGCTAATGTTTTGATTTTTTTTAAGTAATTTGCTGGAGCTTGGAATGTCCAACCCATACCTGTTAAACTGTCTGTCCAATGTGTATCAAATCCTGCTGAGATTAGAATAAATTCGGGTTTAAATTCGTGAAGGATAGGAGAAATTATTTCATCAAAAAATA
Organism: Candidatus Hodarchaeota archaeon; assembly: GCA_048887225.1. Lineage (GTDB taxonomy): Archaea > Asgardarchaeota > Lokiarchaeia > Sigyniarchaeales > SOKP01 > LW40-45. The sequence continues at coordinate 7,662 of JBHLJY010000017.1, read as the reverse complement.
TCATAATTGCATCATCAGCTGCTCGTGGAGGCATAGGATAGTTAATAATTTTTCCCTTACATTTCTTTGCACCAATTTCACTAATGAATCCTGTTCCAGGATAAAGAGTTCTTCCATCTTGATGCGAATCAAAAAAAACTAATTCACCACTATCAGTCCCATCATAAAAGATATCTGCAGTTCCATTACCAGCATGACAGTCCCAATCAATAAGAGCAATTCTTTGAATATTTCTCTCTCTAAAAAGATATTCTGCTGCGATAGCAATATTATTGAATATGCAAAATCCAGCACATTTGTAAGAATTAGTATGATGTCCAGGAGGACGCACAGTTGCAAAAGCATTTTTAATATTACCACTTAAAATTTCATCAATAGCTTGCAAATTGCCCCCTACTGAATATAGTGAAGCTTCATAAGTTTTAGCGGATGCTGCAGTATCTAAATCAAGGCTTTGAATATGACCCGTCTTTTCAGCTAATTCGCTAATTTCTCTTACTTCTCTAATTAAATCTTCAGTATGAACATATTTAATTTGATCTAAAGTGGCTTTTCTCGGTCTTATTAATTTAAATTCAGGATTTTCCAAAAGTTTTTTTTCTTTTAAAAATTCCATGATCGCAATTAATCGCTTATGACTTTCTACATGAGTCCCGATACGGTGCTGGAGGTATATATCATCATAAACTATACCTGTTGTCATGATATATCAAACTTTAAATTATCTTTTTTTTTTCATTTTTATATTTTTTGATTTAACTATTTTAATATTTATACATTATTATTTAATATAATAGGTACTTAGTATGTTGATTTCAAAATTTAATATATTTAATTAATAATATGGACATTAACATAAAAGTAATTATTATCGGAGAACCTGCTGTAGGCAAAACGAGTTTAGTAAAAAAGTATGTTTCAAGGCAATTCGCAAACGATTATAGAGCATCAATTGGGACTAATTTATTTACGAAAAATATTAGTTTACATTCTGGAGTAAATGCTACGATTCAAATATGGGATATTGCTGGACAAGAGCGCTGGACACAAATGAGGCATATTTATTATAAGGGAACGCACGGAACAATAATCGTTGCAGACTTAACGAGAAAAAATACATTCGACCAGATTGAGAAATTTTGGTATCCAGATCTTCAAGATAATAAGATAAATTCACCAATTATCCTTCTTGCTAATAAAGAGGACTTAAAAAAGCGAGTTGTTGATGAGGATGTAAAATCTTTAGGAAGAAAAATTAATGCCAAACATATAGTATACACATCCGCAAAAACAGGTGAAAACGTTATAAAAGCTTTTGAATTAATTTCTAAAGAAGCAATTAATCAATAGTAATTATTTTACAAATTTTATTTTTTATTAATTTATCTGTGCTTAAGATTTGAGCTAGAAAGGATTTTTTATGCGAGGGATTATATTGGAAAAAAAGTGATTATTCCTAGAGATGAATGGTTAAATCTCTCCATATTTGATTAATCTGGTCTACTTGTAAATTTAATAAATTTTGGTTTTGGCTCGTATAAGGTGCCTTCATTAATTGCTTCCGTTATAGCGTTTTTAATGAACTCTTTGTCTAAATTTTCTTCTAATTCAAGAATTTGGATGATATTTTTCTTTTCTAACATTTTCCAATTATTTTCTTCAAATATTTCTTTCAATCTATCCATAAAAAGAGCAAGTTTATTCATTCTAATTCTAGATTGACCAGTATATAATATATCGATATCAATTTTTCCTGTTTCCTTGTCATAGCCAGTATCTTTCAAATATCGTTTAAATAATCTAATAATTTCTTCGACATCATCTTTTCTTACTTTATTTCTTAGTGCCATTTTCGCATAAGCTTCACTTAATCTTACTAAAGCCTCAAGTTGTCTCGCTAAAATTGACACAATAGCATCACTACTATCATATTTTCCTCTTAAATCTAAATAAAATTCTTTTATTCTTTCTTTTGCTTCATCACTCAAAATTGGATAATAATTTTTTCTTGCATATTTAATATATTTTTTTAAAAGATCTCCATCGATTGAAGCAAAACTCTTATTCTGTATCACCATTTCCTCATAGTCTTTCTCTGAGACCATTGTAGCCATATCTAAAATAAATTCTGCCATCTGGGCATCATTTGCAGGATCTGGACGATCTACCACCTTAAAAATGAGATCGAATCGATTTAATAGAGATGGAGGCATATTAGTATTCTCAACAAAAGTTTTGTATTCATTGAATCTTCCGTATTTTGGGTTTGCGGCTGCGATAATGGCAGTTTCTGCTTTTAAAGTAGCGATAATACCAGCTTTGGCAATACTTACTGTTTGCTGCTCCATTGCTTCATGTATTGCGGATCTATCAGTTTGTTCCATCTTGTCAAATTCGTCAATTGCAGCTATGCCTCCATTAGCTAATACAACTGCTCCCGCTTCAAGATTCATTTGTCCTGTTTCAGAATCTTTAATTACTGCAGCAGTCAAACCTACTGCTGTGGCACCTTTCCCAGAAGTGTATAAACCTCTTGGTGAAATTTCTTGAGCATTTTTTAAAATTTCTGATTTTCCAGTTCCAGGATCGCCTACGAATAATACATGTATATCGCCTCGTTTATAACCACCACTTGGCGTTTTTTTCTTAGTACCTCCAAATAAGCTAAACGCACATGCCATTTTAAGGTCGTCTCTTTTAAAAATATGAGGAGCAATCGATCTAGCGATCTTTTTTTGAATCAAAGGTTCCTTCGATAGTTTTTCGATTTTCTTTATATCCTCTTTGGATATATCTATAAATTCTTCACTTTTATCTTCTGGATCTACATAATTTACATCAACGTAAGTTTTAAATAATGTCGAATTCATACCTTTGATCGATTGTGCTAAAACTGATTTGAAAATACCCATAACCTTTAATCTGTCTCCAGGTTTTACTGTATCTACTAAGTCATATTTTAATATTGCTTGAACGGATCGTGGTATCCTTCCAGGAGGTAGATCCTCGGGAACTTCTTGGATGGTTATACCTTGCCAATCTATAAATTCTGAATTCTTTGATATGAGCCGAAAATCGGATTGTGCCTTGGCTTTACATCGAGGATTTACACATGATCTTGGCCATTTTATTTTAGGAGTTAATTGGAATACTTCAAAAGTATGTTGACATAGTTGGCATTCAAAAGATGCTTTAACTAATTTTGGCCTAACTATTGAAGTTCTAACCAAAATCCCTTTATACCATACCAATTTATCAATATCAATTGATCTTAAGCCCCTTATAGGTATGGCAAGAGGACTTTTTTCGTCTTTAGTTGTTATTCTAACAAAATAATTTTGATGGCTCAAACTTCCTCCAGATTGAAATTTCAAAACATTTTTAAAAGCTTCTACAGCATCTTCTAATAAGGATTCTGGGTCATCCTTTATCATTTCAGCTAAATGAGAGTCAAACGCAAGTATATCTTCATACAATATAATTAATGTATTTCCGCCCTTAGAATAAATATCATTAATTTGATCTTGATATTTATGAACGCCTGGTTTGTCTTGAAATAACCTATAAAGATCTTCAAATTTCTGAACTTTATTAATTGGTCGAGAGGGAGTAGGAGCTTGTGTTGTCAATGAGGAATCACTAAATCTTATGATTATACCTAAAATATTTTTTATATTATTTTAAGGTGGAATATTAACAACTTATTTTTATTAATTAGATATTAAATAAACATGAAAAAAGCGCATGAGAGAAATGATTTAATAATTTATTGATAATTTAGAAAGATCTATTGATTTAACTTTCTCTAATTTTATGAAGAGCTTCACATATAATCGGATCTTGGCTCATTTCACATCTAATTTTTAATAATGAGATAACTCTCTTTTTTATTTTTTCAGCTTCATATCTTGCTGTTCTCTCCAAAATCAATGCTATTGAGCGTTGTAATTCTATTGAACTTTCCCCGCTTAGATTTTTTAAAAGTCTTGAGAGAATTGTAATAAGCCCGATTTTATTAATTATTAAGACCATATCATTGACCATTTTATTTCTTACATCTTTAGATTCATCATCTAGAAGAGAAATAATGCTATCGATAACTCGACTGATATCTTCCAGACCATAGATTTTAAGTAATCCTGCTGACGCCTCTCTAACCTTAGGATCTCTGTCTTTAGAATTTTTTAAAACTTTCTCTAAAGGAATATCAGAATTGTTAATTTCTTCAATATTGGCCAATATATTCATAGCAGATCTTTTGACCCATGATTTTTCATCATCAAGAAAAGAGACGAGTTTCTTAATAATTAGATCTTTGCTTTCAATGTGATCAATAATTTCTCCTAAACTTGAAATACTTGCTTCTCTTACGATCCAATCTTCATCAACAAGTCCAATATTAAATAGTGCATCTATAGTTTCTTCTGAAGATCTATTTCCAATGAAGCCTAATATTTTTGCTGCTGATTCTCTAATAAAAGAATCTTTATCTGATAGGAACTTAATAATTTGAGGGATGGGAATTATATCTGGAGTCTTCCTCGCAATTTCTAATAAACATTTCGATATTGTGATTTTAACAGATGGTTCCTGATGATGTATTAATTGTAAAATAGCAGCCATATTAGATTTAATTGATAATGGATTGAAAACAGCAACTTTAGAAATTACTTTAGAGGCCTCTTTTTTTATTTGTTGATTTTTATCGCTCTCTAAAAGCATTATAAATGGTTTAATATTGATGACATCAGAATAATCTTCAGCCAAACCTTCTAATGACATTATAGCATTTAATCTAATATCATCATTATTAGATTTTAAATATTTAATCAATTTAGGGATTACATTTTTAGTGTCATTTTTAGCAATTTTTACAATTGTTCGGGAGACTATTCCTTTAGTAATATATTTAGAGATATCTGGAGTCTTGATTAAATTCTTAATTATTAAATCAGGATTGGATGAATATTTTTCAATAAGGATCTTTGAGATATTCTCTTTTAACTGTTCATTATCAAATTTTATGAATATCAATAATGTTGTTAAGATTTTTTCAGGATTTTCTTCCCAAAATTTTCCAAGAAGAGATAGCACGCTATTTAATATGTCTATATTATTAGGATCTATCTTGCTTATAATAAAATCAATATCTAACAGACTTGGATCTTCATTTAAGTATTTTTCAAGTACAGAAATTGAAGCCTTTCTTACCTTTTCATCTTTATCTGTTAAACCTTCGAAAAAGGGTTGAATGGGGATTGAAAACTTTTTAAAGCTTCCTATTTTTGAAAGAAGTCTAAAAATTGATGCTCTAACTGAACTTGTTGGATCTTTAATAAGTGGTATTAATTTGGAAGCAACTAAAGAATTAATATTCTCAGGTTTTAACTTTTGAATATTTTTAATGGCTGCTGCTCTTATAAATTTATTAGAATGATCTAATTTATCCATTAATATATTTATAGGAATAATTTCTGAAGAATTAGCTATAATATTAAGTATCTCTACTTGAATTCTACTATCGGGGTCATTTAAGTAATTTTTTATATTTAAATCTGATATTAAGCTTTTATCCTTTTTAATTAATCGAGATAATATTTTTAATCCAAGTAATTTTAATCTCCACTCTGAATCATTAATAAGGTTATAAATTATATTTTTCGGTATTCTTTCTACTAAACTTAAATCTGACATAAGCAAAGATTGCGCAAATGGAATACTTTTATCATAATTTGGACTTTCTAATGATTCAATTATCCATGATAAAACAATTTCTGGCACATCCTTTTCTAATTGGAGTAGAATTCTATAACATATTCTCTTAGAATTAGGATGAGGATCACATACTCCATCGATTAAGGGATTTTTATATTTCATATCATTCAGATTAATCTCTTCTTTAAGAGGTATCCTTTCATACATCATGATTAATATTTCTTCAGCGTGGTTCCTTATTTCTCGATTTTTATTCTTAATTAAATTGAATAGGGGGATAGGATTAAAAGTCTGGCCACACTGAGTTATAATTGAATATCTGATATTTCTTTTGAATTCATTTCTTTTTGATAAGAAATAGTAAGTAGTAAAAATTAACAAAACTAGCTCTTCTATTGCAGCGGCAAATGCAAACATCAAGTAATTTGCAGTAATATCACTAGTGAAATCCCAAAAATCAAATATATTTTTTAATTTTTCAGCATTTAGGATTAGAAAATTAACTAAAATATTGATAGAAATGGTCGCTATTAAATACGCAGCAAAGTAGATATCTATACCTCTGTATTTTATTTTACGGGCCCAAAATCTGGTAAAATAGCCAAGCACCCCTAAAAAAAGGGTTACAAAAACAAAAATTGATGACATTATTGCAAAGGGCATTGTTGCAGTAAAATAAAAACCTATTGTCTGAATCATGGATATCCACGCCCATACATATACAAAGATCATCAATCCTACGAGAATTCTTGGAACCCATCCTTTTTGAAATTCTTTAAAAATTCTTTTTCCATCTTCAAATCCAAGGAAAACCGATCTTTTAATCTCTGGGATAAATAGATAAAAAGTAGATAATTGGGCAATGTATCCTTTAGATCCATAAAAGGTTAGAATCATTAAAGGATAAATGAGCATCCAGCTAATCCATATCATTATAAATGGTAAACCTAATAATGAAAGTAAAATCGGTGGTAAAAAGAAAACACTACAATAAAAAGCTATTGCAATTAAAACATTTATTAACTTATAATTTGTTTTATTTATAATTTTTTCTCCTATGAACTTATGAAATGGAGTAAGGCCCTCGTCTGATTCTCCACTAAGAGCAATAAAAAGGAAATCAATTAATGGATAAAAAGAAATATAAGCGAGACATATTGTAAAGGGAATAAGAAAAAAAATTGGATTAAATTTAGGAGGTGAACTTTCCTTCCAAAATTCAGGTGTTTCTATTGTAAATATAATGGCCATACCTAAAACAACTATTACAGCTAAACTAAAGATAAATCCATAAATAAAGCATTGAAGGCGATCTTTAAGCTTGAATTCTCCCTTTTTTATTAAAGCAACTTGCTTATATATTATAAAAAATCCAAAAGCGAAAACACCAATGAAAATTATAATTAGTGTAATTAAAATACTGTCCATTTTTATTTCAATGTTAATAAATTAATATTAATTTTATTTTTCTCATTCTTTTAAATATATTATAATAAGAATCAATTTTATATATTAAATTCTGGTGGGTTAAAAAATTTGAATAAAATTCATATAAATTTAATTGACGATTTAAAGAGGATTAACTTTATCTTTAAAAATAAAGAAATTTATACAGAATGTGTAAAAAATTGTGAAGTTATTACAATTTTAGGAAGAAAATTTGGACCATTTGAAAAGGGAAAAAAATATAGGCTAAAGTTTTTTCTAGCGATTCCATTCATCGAAAATAATATATTGAAAATAACATCCAGCGATAAATGCGACAACGTAGATGTTCAAAGGTATGCTATAGCTGAAAAAGATAATCAAAAACTCATTCCGCAAGAAAATAAATATTTTTTAAACAAGATTAGGGAATTCCACACTTTCCTAGAAAAGGAAATACTAGATGGAGTTAGACCTAAAATTGATTCAGATAGATTTAACTCGTATTTATCAAATATAATC
>JBHLJY010000016.1:0-49964 GCA_048887225.1 Candidatus Hodarchaeota archaeon | reverse complement strand
TAAACTCTTAAAATAAAATTTATTATCCATTTTGTCTTGGAAAGTGCTTATAAATTTATCTCCAGTTCTTTTCCAAGGACCCGTTACATTTGCTGAAACTGAATAGTAATCTTCAATCGAGATTGGTAATGAATCTTCTTCAGCAATAAGTAAGGCTGCTGCACCATCAGATAATCCATATTCCCAAAATGTCCCTGGTTCTGGTTCTCTAGTATCAGCTGCAATAACAAGAATACTTTTAGTGTCATTATTAGCTTTTATTGTGTCTACAGCTCTCATTATAGCTGTAGTCCCGGCTTTTAATGAATCTGTGAAATCTATAGCTGTAATATCTTCTTTAAAATCTAAAATAGTTGCTATAAACGATGCCGAATTTTTTTCAGTATAAACTTGAGTTGTTGTTGCATAGAAAAGGCCATCAATTGTTTTAGGGTCTATCCCATTTAAACAGTCCAATCCGGCTTCTATTCCCATTGTAATACTGTCTTCGTCAACACTAGCCATAGCTTTAGTACCTGGCATAGATGGAAAATCCCAAGCTTTAGCAACTGTTTCACGAGGCAATAAATACCTTGGTAAATAACAACCATAAGCTTTTATGCCAATCATATCAAAATTCAACCTATTTTTTTGTTTTATTTTTTTATAATTTTAATTTTATAGTTTTGAAGAATTAAAGATTAAAAATATTTATTTTGATTTTTATCAGTAAAAAAGTTTTACGATTGAATAAATCTCTTTAAAAATAAAAAGCAATCTTTAATTCAAAAAAAAAGAATTTTATTTATTATTCGTTATTTTCGTCAAATCTTTTTTCTAAAACAATAAGAATGGGTTTAAAACCTTGACCTTTACAAATCACATTGATTACTTTTTCACTTACATTATAGCCCATATTAATTCTTACTGAAGTACAGCCCCATGATTTTAGTATTTGAATGGCTCTATCCGCCAGAATTTTACCAACACCTTTACCAATATAATCTTCTTTTGTACTCCAATTATCCAGATAACCAATATATTGGCCTAAATTATTCTTTACCGCTTCAAGCATCCCCATACTTACAACTTCTCCAGTAGACTTCAACTCAGCTATGAGCGTTATACGTTTCAGATTTGGTTTGAACTGTCGTAAACCAGAAGATTCCTTCCATTGCTTTTCTTTTAAACCAATATCAAATTTATTATGAAGTTGTTGTAATATTTCTAAGGTTGCTTCATAGTCAGATGTTCTATAATTTCTGATAATAATTTCGTCTTCATTAACAAATGAGCTTGACATTTTTTTTTACCAAATTTATTAAATTTTAGATTTATTAAATACTTTTAAATCAATTTTTTTTGAAAGTAATTTCTCTTTATTTTCTTTCTTCGTGATGAAGAAAAGATACTCGCTAATACCAGGAATAATAGGTGAAATAAATAATAATTCTTCCTCAGGAAACCATAAATCAATTTCTTGCTCCATTAGTTCTTTTTCAAAAAATTCTTTTACATGGGTAATGTTTATAATAACATCTTTTACTTCTCTTCCTGTATTATTTCGCACTGTAATTTCTAATTCTTGACTATCTTCAATTAGTGAAACATTAGAAAAAATAAAAGATGCTTTTAGGGCTAATTCATTTGTTGTTTCTTTTGATGGTTCAAATAATTTAATATTTGAAAAAGTATCACGTTTTTGTATACCACCTATAGATGACACATCAATCCCTTTTAAAGCCAGGTATGAAAGAGCTTTTTGCTGTTTTATTGAAACTGTATCTGTTTGCCTTAATGATTTGGAAAAATAATTTTCAGTAATGTTATGTATCAAATTATTAAGATCTTCTTTTATTTTTATGCCCTCTTCAATTATTTTCTTTACATTAGGGGTTTTGATAACTTGGTCTTTAACGACTTCATACTCTATAATTCTAAATAATTTATCATCGAATTTAGATCGAATTTCGTCTGTCATTAAATGTATTAGTTGATCCCCATATATCGCTATATCATTTGACAGAGATACAATTACAACAACCGTTTCAGGAGTCTCTTCCTCAAGGCCGGCCCGTCTTTTTTTTCTCATAGATTTAGTTAAAAATTTTTTGCCAAAAAAAGTATAGCCTTTAAATTCAAGATCAATGTGATCAAGTGGTTCCTGTTCTTCAACGGAAAGAAACCAAACAGGATGATATTTAATAGGACGCATGAAGCGTTTATTCTGTTTTAGTTGTTTTTCTTCTATTGGAAAAATGAGGAGCGGAACATGACCACTAGCTTCGTCGAAATATAGAACATAAACTACACATAATTCTTCTTGTAGAATTTCTTCCAATGATTTAGTTTCCAATGAATCATCGTTTCTGGGATTAGCCATTTTAAGCAAGAGAAAATAATATTACTTCTCCTAAAAAATTAACTATAAAACAAAAATTCGAAATTATAAAAGACTAAAACTACAAAGCTATTAAAAATTGGACAGTGATTTTAAAATTTTGGCATGGTAAAATTGATTTTTTTCGAAAGCAAGTGATTATCATCATCTTTTATAAACAAATTATAATCATTGATATTTGGTAGAATTGGTGATATAAATAACAATTCTTCTTCTGGAAACCATTGATCTATTTTATGACCCATAATTTCACTTTCGTAGAATTCCTTTAATTGAGTTATTTTCACTAAAACATTATTAAGTTCTTTTTCAGTCTTATTTCGAACAATTATTTCTAATTCATTACTACCTTCATTTATTTTTACGTTTGAAATTGTTAATGGTGTTCTAAGAACGGATCTATTTTCTGACTTCATTTTAATATCAAATAATCTAATATTTGAAAACTCTTCATTATCCACACATTTAGCTAAGTAAGAAAAATCAATTCCCTTCAGAGAAAGATAAGAGAGAGCCTTTTGTTGTTTTATTGATTTGAGGTTATTTTTCTTAATAACTGAAGAGAAATAGTGCTTACAAGTAACTAATACAATATCTTTCATTCTTTCTTTAATAACATCTCCTTTATCTATAATTTTTTTTATTTCAGGCGTTTTTATGATTTTTTCTTTAGCAATTTCGGATTCAATTACGTGGTATAATTTTCCTTCAAAATTCTTAATAATATTTATTGTTAGTTGATTAAGGAGGGCTCCTCCAAAAATATATAGATCATTTGGTATGGTTAATATAATGATTATTGTTTCAGGTGTATAATTATCAAATTTCACTCCTTTTTTTTTCCTTTTTGATAGTGTCAAGAATTTCCGAGCAATATACATCTTATCACCATATTCGAGGTCTACATGGTCCATTACTGCTTGATCTTTCATGTCCATCCACCATATAGTATGGATATTTATGGGCCGCATCTTTTCTGTGTTATTTTTTATAGTTTCATCGGGATAAATAAAAAACGGAAAATTTCCTTTAGTTTCTTCAAAAAAAAGCAAATAAACCTCATACAAGCCTTCAAAGGGATCTCTTTTTATTGATTCAGTCATTAAATATCAGTTCGTGAAGTAATTTCAGAATTTGAAATAATCAAAAGAATTAAATAATTCTTATCCAAAAAATTAACTATATAATAAAAATTATTAATTAAAACCTTTTAGTTCAGATGTTCTATGAAGATAATAGATCTTAAAACTTATTTATTAGAGCTTGATTTTAAAATTAAAATTGGCTCTATGCCACGATTTAAAGCAACTGGATTATACACAAATATTATAACTGATGATGGAATAGATGGTTGGGCTTTATCTCATTGGAATTTAAGCAATTTAGCTCAAAAACAGTTCATCGATGAGGCTTTAAAGAGCCTTGTTTTAAAGAAGGATCCTTTTATGGTTGAAGAGATCTATCATACACTTTATCAAAATAGCAATCGAATTATGTTTGGCATACCACAATCAACCTCCGCAATTATGATTGCTTGTTGGGACATAATTGGTAAAGCTACTAAGCAACCGATTTATAAATTATTAGGAGGGAGGAAAAGAAGAATCCGATGTTATGCATCTATGCCTAGGGGATATTCTGCTAAGGCGGCTGTGGGTGCAGTTCAAGCTGCTTTGGATTTGGGAGGTTTTAAAGCAGTGAAATTGAGAATCGGAAATGGTCCGAATAAAGATGATGCGTTAATGGAAGCTATAAGGGACGCTTTTCCCGATATAGATATCATGGTTGACGCTAATTCAGCATATCAATCTGTCAATGAGGCACTTCAAATCGCTAATATTTGTGCTAAACATAATATTACTTGGTTAGAGGAACCAATCCCTACGGATAATCTCAATGGATTAGCTAAAATAAGAGAAAAATCTCCTGTCGAAATTGCTGGAGGTGAAAACGATATGGGTATATTTCGCTTTGAAGATATTCTTTCTCGAGGATGCTTTGATATCATTCAACCCGATGTAACTCGTAGTGGAGGTTTTCTACAATTAAAAAAAATCGATGCGATGGCAGAAGTTAAAGGAGTTCGCTGTATTCCTCATATCTTTGGATTTGGGCACATTCTAGCAGCCAATCTTCATTTTATTATGTCAACAAGGTGTGATTGGTGCGAATTTCCATTTATTCCTGATGAATATCAACTTCTCGAAGAACCTATACAAGTTGAAAAAGGTTTTGTAAACGCTATTGAAAAACCAGGATTAGGTGTTGAATTAAACAGGGAAATGTTCGAAGAACATGCTAAATAATGAAATTAAATTTGGAACTCAATTGTTTTATTCCAATTCTTATGAATTTGTTAGAAAAAAAATTATAGCTGCTAATCGGGAAAATTGGGATTCAATCTGGCTGCCTGATCATTTGAGTGGTATTCCAGGAGGTACAATCGATGATTTTCTAACCTTATGGCCTATGTTCGGCTCATTTATAGAATTAACTAAAGGGAAAACCTTCGGATCTGCTGTAACTGATCCACACAGATATCACCCTGCTGTTTTAGGCCAAATGGCTACGACGATTAATCATATGAATGGGGGCAATTTTATTTTAGGAATAGGAGCTGGTGAAGGGATGAATTTAAAGGCATACAATATCCCATACGATCATGCTCTTGGAAAGATGAGGGAATCTATCCAATTAATGAAATTATTTTGGAAAAAAGGTAAGAGAGTAACGTTTAATGGTAAGTATTACCAAACGAAAAAGGCTGTATTACTTCCGAAACCGATTTCAGAAATACCCGTATGGGTTGCGGCAAATAGTCCAAAAACTCGGGAAATGACCGCTGAAATAGCAGATGGTTGGATGCCCTTGGGTGTTATTACTGATGTATTTAAGGAAGGTCGAAATGAAATTGCTGAAGTTATCAAAAAAGAAGGTCGTGAGATAGATAAATTCACTTTTGCTGTATTCCACCGCATATATTTGAACAATGACGAAAAGAGAATAAGTGAACAGATTAATGCTCTTAAAATGACTTGGGTGTTCCAGCCTTCTTTAATTAAGAAACTTGGATTTTGGAAAGACGAATTTGACGAATTATATTGTGAAGCAACAGGTTATAACTGCGATGAGATGAGCTTACTTCAAATTGACCGGGAAGATGTTGGAAAATTTGATATTAATAAATTATCTACAATTAATGACCAGATTCCAGATAAAATGATACGTGAAAATACCTTGATAGGAACTAAAGAAGAGATCATTAAAAAAATTCAAAATTACATTGATGCAGGGGCACAATACTTTATTTTCGAGATTTGGAACAGTGCTTCGAGTAAAAATGCTCCTTTTACCTATTGGGATGTATCACAGATAATTTCTGATGAAATTATTCCATTTTTTAAAAAAAATGGGTAAATAATATATTAATAACATATAATTTGATTATCTATAATATTTGTTAGAAGATGATTCGAATTGAAATTTTATCAGACGGTTTTAACTTCTTTTATAAAGATTATTTAATTTTACATCATGTTTCAAATCAACCATGTTTTAAGATAGGGATTGGCACAGCTCGCTATAAAAGCAATTATGGTCATTTTAGAATTAAAGAGAAATTAAAAAATGAATTCAATTTAGAAAATTATGAAATAATATCTAAATCTGAAAATAAAATATCACTCAGATTTTTCTCTTCAGAAGCGGAATTGAACGTTTCTCTAGTTGATTCAGGTAGCTTTTTAATTATAAAACCAGAGTGCTCAAATAAACAAATAAATCGATTTTGGATAAAAATCCCAGCTCAATATGATGAAGCAATATATGGATGTGGGGAACAATATTCAGAATTGAATTTAAGGGGAAAAGAAGTTCCCTTGTGGGTAGAAGAACAAGGAATTGGAAGGGGTTCGCCACCTATAACAGGGGATTGGTATACTACATATTATCCTCAGCCTACATTTGTATCTTCAAATAATTATTATTGTCATGTATTAGCAACAAGTTATTCAAAATTTAACTTTGACAATGAAGATTTTCATGAGTTATATATATGGTGTATACCTGAAAGAATTATAATTGGTAAATTTGATACTGCTCTTGAAGTAGTAAATAAATTATCTGATTACTTAGGTCGGCAACCAGAATTGCCTGATTGGGTGTATGATGGAGTTTGGCTAGGAATACAAGGCGGAACTGATATTGTAGAACAAAAAATAAATCAAGCAGGCGAAAAAGGTGTTAAAATTGCTGGTGTATGGTGCCAAGATTGGCAAGGGATCCGCATGATGCCTTCAGGCAAGCGTTTATTGTGGAATTGGGAATATGATAATAAAATTTATCCAGATTTACCATCCTTCATAAAAAAATTGAAACAAAAGGGAATCAGATTTCTTGGATATATTAATTCATTCTTAGCTATGGATAGTGAACAATTTAAGGTGGCTTCAAAAAAAGGTTTTTGCATAAAAGATCAAGAAGGAAATGATTATGATGTTCGAACTGATAGTCAAAAAGCAACTATGATTGATTTATCAAATAGCAAAGCGATTGATTGGTTGAAATTATTAATAAAAAGAAATATGATCAATATCGGTTTAGATGGTTGGATGGCAGATTATGGTGAATATCTCCCTATTGATGCGGTTTTATCTTCTGGAGAAGATCTAGAGCTTTTCCATAATAAATATCCTGTGATTTGGGCAAAAACCATATATGAAGCTATTAAAGAAGCTAATAAAATAGGAGAAATTGTGTTTTTTACTCGAGCAGGCTATTCTGGAATCTCCAAGTATACAACATTAGTTTGGGCAGGAGATCAACTCGTAAATTGGAGTATAGATGATGGATTAGCATCGGTAATACCTGCTGGAATCTCATTAGGCATATGTGGTATAGGATATTTCCATACAGATATCGGCGGTTTTCACACTTTTAAAGAAATTAGGCGCGATAAAGAACTATTTATGCGTTGGGCTGAATTGGAAGTTTTCAGTCCTGTTATGAGATCTCATGAGGGTGTTAATCCTGATTTGAACTGGCAATTTGATTCTGATGATGAATGCCTTGAACATTTTGCAAAGATGAGTAAAATTTATGTACATCTAAAACCTTATTTTAAGCATCTTTCTAATGAATATAAAAATAATGGTTATCCACTAATAAGGGCTTTGTATTTACATTATGAAAATGACTCTGAAGTTCATCATATTAAATATCAATTTTTATTAGGAAGCGATTTACTTATTGCTCCGGTCATTAAACCGAATAAAAATAAATGGAAGGTATATTTTCCAGACGATATTTGGATTCATATTTGGTCTGGAGAAAAATATAAAAAAGGGTGGAGAAAAGTAAATGCACCTATAGGTCAACCCCCAATATTTTTTAGGATAAATTCAAAATTTTCAGAGTTGTTTGAACAAATAAAAAATATAGAATAAAACAAGAGATGATTTTTTGAGACCTCCAATATGCGCTATATGCGATAAAAATTTTATGGATAAGGATGATGGTGGCTTAATATATTTTAAAAAGCGTTCTTCTGATATTGAATGGGACGAAACTATGGAAAGAGAAGGAATGGTAGGACATCCACCCTATGCTGAGTGGTTCTGTTCGGAACATTATGAAAAAGCGTATAAATTAAAAAATTTAACAATTGATAAAGCATTGAAAATTTTAAAAACTTAAAGGTATCAAATTTCTTGTTTCGAATTCCTTATTTTCTTCCATTTTCATATCGCTAGCACCGACATTAAAATGGAAAAACAAATTAATGAAAAAATGTAAATGAATCCCTCCCCAAATTTTGATTTACAAAACGGAAAATAAAGGTTGTTCTTCGTTTTCTTCCTTTGACATTTTTCTTTCTAAAAAATATGGATCTATTATTGAAGAAATTTGTTTAAAGTCGTAATGTCTTGCGTCTATTGCTTTTAACCTACACGTTGCTGCACACCTCCCACACCCTTTACATATCGCAGGATTTATAAATGCCTTTTTAATGGGCAGACTTATATCTTCAAAATCTTTCTTCATATCAACAAGATTGATTGCTTTAAAAGAACAAACTTCTACGCATCTTCCGCAACCATTACACTTTTCAATATTAATGACCATGTCTTTAAAGAAGCACTCGATAGAAAGCATAAATGAAAGAAATTCCAATTTTGTTGTTGATATCTCTTTGATACTTAAGAATCTACTTGCTCTTCCTGCTGCGCCATTTGCTTCTGCTATTGAATCTTGAACATTTTTTGGCCATTGAGCACAACCACATATGAAAATCCCATGTGCTGCAAAATCTAATGGTCGTAATTTTGTGTGAGCTTCTATAAAAAATCCATTTTCATCTAACGGAACACTTAATATATTTGCTAATTCTTGTAAACCCTCAGATGGAATCATTGGAGTTGATAAAATTATAAGATCTGTTTCAAAATTTATATATTCATTTGGTTTTAAATCGTTCTGTAATATAATAGCGTATTTCTCTGGATTGTTTTTAATTTTCGTAATTTCTGGAATATTTTCTACATTGTATCTTAGATAATTAGCAATTTTTTTTCTTTCTCTGCACATTTCTTCGCACTCCTTTTTAGCCATGTGAAGATCTCTAAAGAGGACTACGATTTCAAGTTCTGGCTTTAATTCTTTTAAAATATCAATATTTTTAATAGTATTACTGCAACATACATTAGAACAATAACGTAACCCGAACTTGTATCTCGCATAAACACACATAATTATTGTGATATGTTTTAAATTGTCAAGCCATGATGTGTCGTTATTTTTAAGACGCTGCTCCAATTCTAATTGAGTCAAAATACTTTTATTATTTGGATTATATTGAAATATTCCACGTGGTTTAAATTCCTGACTTCCAGTTGCGATTATAATTGTTCCAACTTTGAAATTTTGAATATTTTTATTTGAATCTACTATAGTTATATCATAATTACCAATTGAGCCTGAAACATTTTTAATTTTTGAGTTAAAATATACATGAATGCGTTCATTCATTTCAATTTTTTTTAGAAGGTTATTTAGAAAGGCTTCAGCCTTTTGGCGTATTGGATATAGAATGTTAATATATTTTAAATTACCACCTAGTTCTTCTTCTTTTTCCACAATTATCGTTTCGAAGCCTTGATTATTAATATTTAGTGCTGCTGTCATCCCAGAAACTCCACCACCAATGATTAGTGCCCGAGGAGTAATCTTTATAATTTCTTTCTTTGGTAGGATATCACTTTCTCTCTCTTTAACTTGAGTAAATTTAGCAGAACTCAATAATATAGCAACTTGAGCTGCCACTGCGCTTGCATTCACCACAGTCTCCGATATATTCATTGGTCCTTGGCAAAATCCACATAAGTATATTCCTTTTCTTGTAGATAAGGATTTATTAAAATAAGATGCTTCTTTAAAAAATTTATTAAAATCTAATTTAATACCTAATATTTTTGCTAATTCTTCAGTACTTTTAGCTGGAACCAATGGAGCAGCCAATACTACTAAATTAGCCCGAAATTCTTTATTTCTCTCTCCTGTTTTTAAATCTTCATATTTAATAATTATGTCTTTAGTTTCTGGATCTTCGTTAATATATTTAATTGTTGCATTTTGATATCTTATATTGTAATCCTCTTGAGCTGATTTAGTATATTCATAAAAGTTTTTTCCAAACACTCTAATATTATGTCTAAATATAGAAATTTGAATATCTTCATACCTTTCTTTTGTAAGAATTGCATTTTTTGCTGTATACATACAACAAACTCTTGAACAATACGGTACGCTTTTTTCTAAATATCCAGAACCAGCACATTGAATAAAAGCTATCTTTTCAGGTATTTGTATATCACTTGGTCGTAAAATTTGACCTCCAAAGGGACCAGTGGGACATAAAATTCTTTCATATTCTAATCCATTAACAACATTTTCATACTTATAACCCCATCTTGATGGCAATTCCTCCCCAAGCATCTCGAATCCTGTAGCAACTACAATAGCTCCAACTTTTAATTCTATTTCTTGGGGTATTTGTTCATAATCTATAGCTCCAGCTTTGCAGACTTTTTGACATACTCCACATACATCTCTGTTTAGATATAAACACAACTCAGGATCAATTAAATATACTGGAGGAGTTGCTTGTGGAAATGGAAGATATATAGATTTTCTTTTCCCTAAATTCATATCAAAAATATTTGGAGCTTCCACCTTCGGGCATTTAGCAGCACAATCCCCACATCCTCTGCATTTTGTCTCATCAATATATCTTGGCTTCTTAATCACAGTAACTATAAAATTCCCTGGTTCTCCTAATACTTTTTTAACTTCCGTTAGAGTAAACAATTCAATATTTGGATTCCTATATATAGAAACCATTTTTGGAGTGAGAACACATAAACTGCAGTCGGTAGCAGGGAATAATCTATCAAATTGAGCCATACGACCACCTATTGATGGATTTCTCTCTACTAAGTAAACTTTAAATCCTAAATCCGTCAGATCCAAGGATGCTTGTATCCCGGCTATACCTCCTCCAATTACCAATACAGATCCTTCCATTAAACTTCCCCCTCTTAAAAGGATTTAGATAAATATGTAAAAAATGGCAAAAATCAATACAATCAAATTGGAAATAGTTTTTTTGTTAATCAATAATTAAATACACTTTAGTATATAAATATTTTTATCAATATCAAACATAAATTTAAGTGCAATTTTTGCATATTCGTTATTTAACCATTATTTGTGATCGGGATCAGACATAATTAATTCTTATTCTTATCTATTTCTAGCATTCCTCGCGAAGTCGATACTATTTTAAGTAAATGTGATTGATATCGATCATGAAACATACTAGAATTATCGAGATCAGAAAGAGAATTTTTTTTAATGATCCTTTTATTACATCAATAAATAAAATTAGAAAAAAAGTGAAATTTTAGGATTTAGTAAAATTTATCGATATAATTTAAATGGCTCTTAAAGGCCCTAATTCTTTTATATCATTTGTGAATTCTGTAATTAGATCAGCAAATCGTTTGCCTTCAGAAGCACTTACCCATTCAAGTCTTACGCGCTTTTCATCAATTCCTAATTGTTTAATAATAATTTTATGTAATCGCTCAAATCTTTCTTTAGCATATTCATTTCCAGAAATATAATGGCAATCACCTATATGGCATCCACTAATGAGAACACCATCTGCTCCATCTTTAAGCGCTTTCAAAATAAATGAGGGATCGACTCTCCCAGAACACATTACACGAACAATTCTCATATTAGGAGGATATTGAAATCGAGATACTCCCGCTAAATCGGCTCCAGCATAAGAACACCAATTACAACAAAAAACTAAAATTTCTGGGTTAAATTCTTTCTTTAGTTTTTTCGTTTTCGCTTTTGGCATAATGTATTCCTATTTTTTATTTAAGTAAATATGATTCAATCATAGCAGATATTTGGTCAAAATCATACTGCATTATCGATATTGCCCCATTAGGGCAAGTAGCTGCACAAGTTCCGCAACCTTTACATAATGCAGAATTAACAAAGGATTTTTTTACTACTAAACTTACTTCTTCAAAATCTTTTACTGATTCTAAAAGTTCAATAGCGTTGTATGGACAGACAGATTCGCATTTCCCACATCCGATACAATCTATTGGATTTACCTCTGCGACTATTCCTGAAGTTGTAATCTCTTTAGCGCTTAAAAACCTACTAGCTCTTCCTGCTGCACCATTTGCCTGGGAAATCGAATCTTGCACGTTTTTTGGCCATTGAGCACATCCGCATAAGAAAATACCATCAGTCGCAAAATCCAACGGTCTCAATTTGACATGGGCTTCTAAGAAAAATCCGTTTTTATCTAAAGGAACTTTAAGCATTTTTGCTAATTCTTCTAAATTATCAGCAGGAATCATTGGAGTTGATAAAATAATTAAATCAGTATCTAATTCTATATAATCTTGTAAATTTGTATCAAATACTTTTATTCTATATTTTTCGGGATTTTTACTATTTTGTTCTATAATTGGCATTTTATCTAGATCATACCTTAAAAATATAGCATTTTTTCTATGTTCGCGATAGTATTGTTCATACTTTTTTTTTGCCATTTGAAGATCTCTGTAAAGAACAACTAGTTCAAGTTCAGGTTTTAACTTTTTTAGAAGCCCTAAGTTTTTTATAGAATTTCCACAACAAATATTAGAGCAATATGTTATTCCTTCATTTTGTCTTGCATTAACACATAAAATTGTTGTAATACGATTTATTCCATCAAGCCAAGATTTTCCTTTTTCTTTTAATATTTTTTCTAATTCTAATTGAGTTATAACATTCTTATTTCCATTACCATATTGAAAAATATCCTTAGGTTTGTATTCCTGCCCTCCTGTAGCAACAATAATTGTTCCTATACTTAGTTCGTGAGTTTCGTTATTTGAATCAATAATAGAGACTAAATAATTTCCAACATATCCTTTTATTTCTTTTATTTTTGAACCCAAGAAAATCTGAATATTTTTATTATTCTTTACCCTTGTAATAGTTTCATTAAGGAAATCTGAAGCACTTTCTTCAATAGGATATAAGACATTTAAGTAATTTAAGTTTCCACCTAGAAATTTCTCCTTCTCAACAATGAAGGTTTTAAATCCTTGATTAGCAATGTTTAAAGCTGCGCTCATTCCTGAAATTCCACCACCAATAATTAATGCAGTAGGAGTTATTTGTAATAATTCTTCTTTAAGAGGCTTTAATAATCTTGATTTTGCAACAGCCATTCTAATTAAATCTTTAGCTTTCTGAGTGGCTGCCTCATATTCGGTCATATGAACCCATGAACATTGGTCACGAATATTTACCATCTCAAAGAGATATTTATTTAAACCTGATTCTTCACATGTTTCTTGGAATAGTGCTTCATGAGTTCTTGGTGTACACGATGCTACAATAAATCTATTCAAATTATGCTCTTTAATTAATTCTTTAATTCTTGCCTGGGAATCGGAACTACATGAATATAAATTATCTTCACAATGTACAACATTAGGTAATGTTCGTACATATTCGGCTATGTTGGGGACTTCGACATACTTGCCAATATTGATACCACAGTGGCAAATTAAAACACCAATTCTTGGTTCATCTGTAATTTTTACTTCTTTTTCTGGTACTTCTAATGCTTTTTCTTTTACTTGACTAAATTTTGTAGTGGTTAATAAAGCAGCTACTTGGCCTGCCACTCCACTTGCATCTGCTACAGTCTCAGGTATATCCATTGGACCTTGACAGAAACCGCATAAGAACACACCTTCTCTCGAGGATGAAGATTTGTTAAAATATGATTTTTCTTTGAAAAATTCATATTCATCTTGTTCTATATTTAAAATCTCGGATAATTCCTTAGCCCCATCAGAAGGAACCAATGGCGTGGCTAAAATCACTAAATTAGCTCTGAAATCATTGAAACCTCCATTTTTTAAATCTTCATAGTGAATAATTAGGTCATTAGTTTCAGGATCTTCTTCAATTTTACTAATTTTGGTTTGAAAATATTTTACTCCGTATTCTTCTTGAGCTCTTTGAGTAAATTCATAGAAATTTTTACCGAAAGCTCTAATATCATGTCGAAATACAAAGCATTTTGATCTTTCAGAATGTTCTTTAGTGATAATTGATTCTTTAGCAGTATACATACAACATACGCTTGAACAATAAGGTATTTGCTCATGTAAATCCCTTGAGCCGGCACATTGAATAAACGCAATTATTTCAGGTTCTTTCTCATCGCTTGGTCTTAATACATGACCCCCAAACGGTCCAGATGCGCATAAAATTCTCTCATATTCAAGAGCACTAATAACATTTTTATAATGATAACCCCATCTTGAATTTAATTTTTCTGCTGGCATATCAAAACCAGTTGCAACAACAATTGCTCCTACTTTTAAATTAATTTCTTGAGGTTTTTGTTCATAATCAATAGCTTCAGCAGCGCAAACTTTTTCGCATACCCCGCATACTCCTTTAGTTATTTTTAAACATAACTCAGGATCAATTAAATAAATGGGCGGAACCGCTTGAGGAAATGGAATATACACAGACTTTCTTTTACCTAAATTCATATCGAAAAGATTTGGAACTTCTATTTTAGGGCATTTAGCAGCGCAGTCACCACAACCTTTACATTTTGTTTCATCAATGTATCGTGGTTTCTTAAGAATTGTAACAGAAAAATCTCCAAGTTCTCCAGCAACTTTTTTAACTTCGTGATAAGTTAAGAGTTCAATGTTAGGATTCCGAAAAATTTCCACCATTTTAGGTGCAAGAATACAAAGTGAACAGTCATTTGTTGGAAAAGTTTTATCTAA
This sequence comes from Candidatus Hodarchaeota archaeon, assembly GCA_048887225.1. Classification (GTDB taxonomy): domain Archaea; phylum Asgardarchaeota; class Lokiarchaeia; order Sigyniarchaeales; family SOKP01; genus LW40-45. Next base: position 35,186 of record JBHLJY010000016.1, on the reverse strand, counting down.
CTGTGCCATCCTTCCTCCAATTGAAGGATTTCTTTCTACTAAATAAACTTTGAATCCTAATTCAGTTAAATCAAGAGATGCTTGTATTCCAGCAATACCCCCTCCGATAACTAGAACTGAGCCTTCCATTATTTCTCAACCTCCTCAATTTTATCTGATGACTTTAATTCTACATGATCAATTAAAAATTCAGAGAAATCTAAAATCTTTATTGAAGAAAGATCTTCAAAATCGTTTTGAATACAACTCAAATGTATATTACATTTTGGACAAGATGTTACCATGATATTACCAGCAGCTTTAGCTTCTAACATGCGTTTATATCGTAGTGCTTTTGATTTTTCATTACAATTCATCCAAGAATTAACGCCGCAACATAATGAATTTTCTTTATTATGTTCCATTTCATTAAAATCATAACCTAATTCTCTAAATTCTTTAAAGATTTCTCTGACTTTTTCCATTATTTTGTTATCCTTAGGTAAAAATCTGCTCAGTCTACAAGGATCATGATAAGTGAAGGTAATTCTTTCATCACTTTCTTTTGGAGTTATAAAATCGATTTTATTTTGCTTCCATTTTTCATATACATATTCTATAATATGCTGAACCTCGAACTTTTCACTAAAATCCTCAAATATATCTGGATAATCCACTTTAAATGTTCGATAACACTCAGCACATGCAGTTATAATTTTAGAGATTCCAGCGTCTTTGAACATATCTATATTTTTTTTTGCTAACTTTATGAACGTCTTAAGTTTTCCCTGACCCCAATATAGGTCATGTCCGCAACAATTCTCTTCTTTTAAAACTACTATTGGTTCTTTTTCAACTTGACATATTATTTTTAACGTACTAGTTGCAATGTTAGTTAAATCCTCAAATTCGTAATTAAAAAAGGGTAAACATCCCACATAATATAAAATATTTCCTTTTTTCGAAATTTTACATTCTTTTGGGATCCAATCAAGATTTCTTTCTGGATTGATATTAGATTGACTCATTATCTCGGATATCGTAGTATAAATACCTTTATGAGCAATATATTCATCAGGATTTTGATTAGCTGAATTTCTCATCCTATATTTTGCATTTCTCACAATATCCGCAAAATTAATATTTTCTGGACAATGTTGAAGGCATGTGTTGCAGGTCAAACAATCCCATAATACTCCACTTTCTATAATTTTATCTTCAAAGCCTTCTAATACCATTTGAATAATTCTACTAGGTGTAAACTTTTGGACTTTTGATAATTGGCAAACACCACTACATCGACCACACTGATAACATCTTTTTAACAAATTTCTTAAAGTAGGATGGTAACTCTTGTTTAAATAAAATTCAATATCATCAACGGTTTTTTCTTCTAATTTAGAGTTCCTTTTAATTTCTGTCGTAATTTTCACTTCGCTACTTTAATTCATTCATGAAATTTTTTTTTCGATTTATTTTCATTTGAGAATATTGAGATACTAGTTTTTCTATATTATTTTTACTTGTCTCATTTAAATCCAAACAACGAATTATTCCATCACTTTTTGCTTTTTTTAGAATTTCATTTCCTTTTTCAGTTCGTGGGATTACAGTAGTATATTTCTCTTGTGAACCAAGACCTCCAAAGGAAATATCTGCATAGATATTGGTAAAGTCATTGCAAGCTTTACAAGCAGGACGTATATAATCAGTTAAGTGATTAAATGGAATGTGAACTATTCTTTCTCCAGAACCATCATCTCTCAATTTTAAGATTAAATCTTCTCTGATATTTATCTTTTCGATATTTTCGAATTCGATAGCAAAATCTTTTTCAAATTTCTTCACTTGAATTTTATCAAATTGAAAATTCTCATAACAAAACAACCCAAGACAAATTTCAATATTTTGTGAAGGTGTGACTCCCAAATTTTGCATACATCTGATTGTATAAAGCTGACATGGAGTACCTACAACAACTAGTTTTTTGAATTTATAATGATTTAATTTCGGAATTGAATGAGTATAAGTACAGAATTTCTGAATTTCGTCTAAATGTGAAGATATCTCCAATTTAGTACCTGAGGCCTTAAGTAACTCATTTTTTTTATCAGCAAACATAGCTTCTCTGGAAAATGGCCCCTCAACTTTAGATACTATTGCTCCGTCAACAATTTTTTTTTCTAACAAATAATTTATAATTGAATTTACTACACCTCCATCTGTACCATATTTTAGAAATTCTTTATCTGTAGCTTGGCAAGAACAAATTTCCTCAAAAAAGCCAAGAGGCATAGAAGAATAATCTGAAAATTTATATGTTTGATTTAAAGACTCATCTAAAATATGAGTTTGCGGACAAATACAATAGCAAATTCCACACTCAAGACATTTATCTTTTTGAATGAATACTGGATACGAATATCCATCTACAAATTTGATCACATCATATTCGGCTGAACTACAGAAACTTACGCATCCACCACATTCCTGACAAATTCCTTTATTATGAACCTCATCAATTAAATCTTGGAATTTTTTTGGAGTCATAATATTAATTCAGCTTAGATTAATTTCTTTTTTAATTCAAATGGTTTACATTTATTTCTTTTAATCCCGCCAATCTTTTCTACTAAAAATTGCCCCGGTTTAACATCTTTTAAGCTCTTTGATTCAATTAAATCATCCTTAATTGCTCCTTTGTAAATCTCTTCCCCTTTTTTTGTCCTTGTAATCACGGACGACCAACCAGCTTGTGAACCAATTGAACCAACTGATATGTCAGCATAATCAGAGGTTAAATCTTCACAATAATGACATGTATCGCGAGCGTACGATTGAATTTCAGATAGAGGGACATTCAATTCTTCTCCACTTTTCAAAGTTATTATAAATTTACCCTTATCAATATTCATTTTAATTAAATCATTAATGTCTTTGTTAAATTTGTCTTTAACCAAATTAATAATATTATCATAAGAAAAAGATTCCATGCAAAAAAGTCCAATTTTATATTTGATGTTTTTAAAAAATGGTAACCCACTTGGAAATAATGAACCTTTCTCAATAGCCTTCATCATGCATGGAACACCTACAATTGCTATACTATCATACTTTTTTGCTTTATCAATAATCACTAATGAAGGGGAATTAGCATATTTTGTTCCACTCGTGGAGTATAAATCTTTTACATCCTCTACAATTACCGGTTCTGGTTTCCATAAATCCTTGGAATGTTGTACTGCTATAATAGCATCAACTAATTTATTCTTTAATAAATATTCTAGTAGAGATGTAACTATTCCTCCGTCTTGTCGAACTTTTTTAATTTCTTCGTTAGTTGTAGTGCCCGAATATGTATTTTTATAATGTAAAATTTTCTCAGAAAATTTAAGAGATTTATCTAAATTTTTAATTGCCTTATAAGCTTGTTCAATCGAAAAAGATCTCGGGCAAACAGAAAAACATAACCCACATTTAATACATATATTATCGTCAATTTCTAAAGAATCTGCTGTAACTGTAATAGCATCTAAAGGACATATTGAGGAACACCATCCACAGTTACAACAAACACCATTATCAAAAACAAGCGAAACAGGTTCAAAAAAATTCTCCTTGAAGTCATCACTTTGGTCTTTTACTTGATATCTATAGAAATATTCCTTTTCTTCAACTTCTTTTTCCTCGCCTTTAATCTTTTTAATTACTTTTTTAGTTTTAATCTCAACGAGTTCTTCAACGTAACCTTGTTCTTTTAGGTAAATTATATCTCTAATAACGTTTTCAGGTGGAAATTTTTTAATTATATTTATAATTTCTCTTAAAAATAATGGTTCCTGACCTATTAATTCTTCCAATATCATTTTACGTTCTGTTTCAGCATCGATCATTGCATCCAAAATGTCATAAAACTCTTTTTCGCTAAATTTTTCATGTCTGATAATATCATCTTTAGCTTCTAAAAATGCTCTGACTTGGAAATTTTCCGTAGCTAATGAAGTAGCCTCTAACAGATCTTTTGGAGTTATACCATCAAAATTATAATCCTTTGAAATTTGAACCATATTTCCTTCGATTTTTACAATATTAAATTTTTATTATATTCGTTTTAAAACCCCCTCCATCGCACGGCTTGTCATCTTGCAACTAAGATTTACTTACAAGACTCATTCAACGGGAGTAGTTAAGCTTTCTTTAACTTTTCTCTTAGTTTTAATATCTATAGTATTAATTGGATTAGGACCAGCTCTTCGAATTTTCTCATAAGCATCTTCAACACTTCTAACTAATTTCTCAGATTCAGCACTACTTAGCCAATACATGTTGACCCTTTGACTGCCAAAACCTCGAGATTCTAATATTCTATTTGCAAAATCCACATGCTTTTGAGCTGTAAAATTACCATTTTTAAATTGACACTCATTTGGGCGTCATCCAACAACCATTACACCATCAGCTCCAGATTTGATGGTGTATAAGATGTGTTTTGTATCAATTCTACCAGTACACCTTAGTTTGATGATTTTTACTGAAGGTGTGTATTTCATACGAGAAACGCCAGCTAAATCTGCAGCACCATAACCTCACTTTAAGCATGCAAACATAACAATTTTATATTTATAATTCATCTATTTAACCTCCTTCCAAAATACCTGAAATTTCAGCATATAATTGGTCATCGCGAAAATATCGAATGTCTATTGCTTCTGTAGGACAACAACTTGCGCATATTCCGCATCCATCGCAGTTAATTTCATCTACTACAGCTCCCTCTTCATCAACAATTTTTATTGCTTCTTTAGGGCATTCTCTTTCGCATCTTCTGCATGATATGCAAAAATCCTTGTCAACTTCAGCGATGATAAGTTCAAGATCTGCTTCTCCAGGAGCAGTTAATTCAGCCACTTTACTAGCTGCCGCTCTGGCTTGAGATACGGAATATGAAATATTTTTTGGTCCTTGAGCGAAACCCGCTATAAAAATACCTTTTGATTTTGTTTCCTGTGGCATTAAACCAAAGTGAGATTCCGTGAGAAAGCCATTTCTATCAACATCTAAATTCAATATTTTAGCAATTTGTTCAGTTCCTTTCGAAGGTAGCGCTGCGGTAGATAAGACTATTAAATCAGCGTCAATTTTAATAATCTCATCAGTTAAAGATGAATAAACTCGAATATTAACATTTTTAGTCTCAGGATCTTCAAAAATTTCACCAACCTTTCCACGAATCAATCGAATATCAGAATCTTTAGCACGTTGATAATACTCTTCAAATCCTTTTTCGTTTATTCTAATGTCTATATAGCAAATTGTTATATTTGCGTCCGGGTATTCCTCTTTAAGTAATTTCGCATTTTTAAGAGCCAACATACAGCAAACGCCACTACAATACGTTCTTTCAGTGTCTCGACTTCCTACACACTGAATAAATAAAATTTCTTTTAGTTTCTTATTATCTGAGATTCTCCTTACGTGTCCACCTAATGGTCCATTCGGAGCAAGCATTCTCTCTAATTGAGCTTGTGTAACTACGTTCTCATATTCACCATATCCATATTCTCCAAAAGGTTCATATATGTCCCAACCAGTTGCTATAATAATTGTTCCAACCTCAAAATTAACTTCTTTTGGCTCTTGACTGAAATCAATAGCATCTAACTCACATGCATCAACACATGAAAAACACTCTACACAAGTACTTCGGTCGATATCGTACAAAAATGGTACTGCTTGGCCAAATGATATATCAATTGCCTTTCGTGCCCCTAAATATTCATCGAAATAATTTGCGGTATATGTTGGACACACTTCTGTACAAGCTCCGCAACCATTACAATCATCTGTAATATATCGAGGTTTTTTTTCAACTGTTACATTATAATTCCCAACATAGCCTTCAACTTTCTTTACTTCGCTATAGCTTAAGATTTCAATGTTTTCGTTTCGGCTTACCTCTAACATTTTTGGACCACAAATTCAAATTGCACAATCGTCGGTTGGGAAGGTTCTATCTAATTGAGCCATTCTTCCTCCAACTGTCGTTTTTTGCTCTACTAAGTAAACTTTAATTCCTTGATTTGCAAGGTCAAGAGCAGCATTCATGCCAGCTATTCCTCCTCCAACTACCAAAGTCGCTTTAGTTATTGGAACCGTTCTTATAGGAATAACTTCTAAGCGTTTAGCTCTTTCAATACCACTTTTAACCAAGATTTTTGCTTTTTCTAAAGCATCTTCGTTGCTTTCTGTAACCCAACTACAATGTTCCCTTACATTAACCATTTGAAAATAATAAGGACTTAAATCAGTTTTTGCTATTGATTCTCTGTATATTGGCTCATGTGTACGTGGTGTTCAAGCCGAAGCAACAATTCTATTTAAATTTTTTTCTTTGATATCCTCAATAATTTCATTTTGAGCTGCCTCGGTTCATAGAAAAGCATTGGTTTTAGCAATAACAACATCATCAAGGCTTTCAGCAAATTTTACTAATTGATCGCAATCAACTTTTCCTCTAATGTTTATTCCTCAATGGCAAGCATAGTATCCTATTTTTAATTTATCGTTATTTTTAGTTTCAAACCGTTGCGTGTGATTTTTTTCCATCTTTTTTTCCACATCCACCTCAAAAAAGTTGTTAATTCCTTTGTTTTATAAATTAAATAATTCTTTACTTAGTAAATATTTATATCTAATAATTAATCATTAGTAATAACTATTTATCTTATAATTAATCATTTGTATCATTATAAGCGTTTAATGAAATTTAATTCAATTATCGTATTCCAATTCTCATTGATTGTAAAATTAACTGTAATAACTTATTGTTAAACTTATTTTCATTAATAATAGGCTTTTTCTAAACATTTTTTAGGTATTTTGACATATTTAAATTAAATGATCATGCTCGATAATTTTTACAGGTCAAATGATCTCAATCGATAATCCCTCCAAATTAAATGATCCAACTCGATAATCTTTATAATGAAAATGATTTTATATGATAATAATTAAAGAAATTTATGTTTTTATTAAAAAAGTTAATAATTTACAATAATGTTTAAAAATCCCCAAGAAATATTTCATAAACGTGATGAATTCGGAATTGAGAATTCAATTAATATGTTATTTGAAATAATAGAAAAAGATAAAGATGTGAAAAAAAGAAAAAACGCAATTAAATATTTAGGGTTGATTACTCATAATTCTACTATATTAAAAGAAGAATGTTTTGAAGTTTTAGAAAATATATTGATATCCGATGACAATATAGATTTGAAATGTGAAGCAGCGAATTCATTATCTTTTTTAGGCATTGATAAAGTTCTAAAACCTTTAAAATGGATATTAGAGCAAGAATCAACTGATAACCAAGTTAGTATTGCAGCATTAAAAACAATTGCAAACGTGCGATTTTCGGAGCCTGAGATTAATCTTTTTATTAAAGAATTGGATAGCAAATATCAATCAATTAAAGAATGTGTTGTACATCAATTAATAAAACTGAAACCAGAAAAATTAATAAAATTTTTATTAGAATCGTTGAAGAAAGATAGTTATTCTGAAAAACACAAGATTGAGGCAATAAAATTAATTGGTCATCAGTTATCAACAGTTAATCTTTTTCCCAAAGATTCAAAATCTTACAAAATAACATATCCAGAAATTCTATCAGAATTAATTCAATATAAAAAAATGTTATTGGAAGTAATCATTACTTTTTTAAAAGACGATTTTTTAAATAGTGCTTTAATCATATTAAAGGCAATCGGTCGTGAGATAAATAATGAGTTAATAGATTTTGTACATAGCGAGGATTTTATTATAAAAACCAACGCGATTAAATTAATAGGAGAATTACAAATTAAGGATGGTCGAGATGCGTTATTAGAAAATTTAGATAACATTTACGATGAAGTCAGTAAAGCATCAATCAAATCTTTAGGTGAAATTGGAGATTTATCCACGGTTCCTAAGTTATTGAATATTTTAAATATTGAAGACCTCCATTTTGAATACATCGATTTAGACATGAAATGGTATATACTTGACGCAATTAAGAAAATATATTTAATGAATAAAGATGCTGATTTTGACTACTTATATTCAATAATAAATACTAAAAATGAGATATTATTGGAAAGTGTTGCGTATCTATTTGGAGAATTAGGTTATGATTTATTCATAAATCCACTAATTGAGTTATTAAACAAAAGAAATTTAGATGTGCGAAAAAATGCGGCTATTGCGTTAGGAAAAATCGGTAATAAAGATGCTATGGATCCGCTTATATCCATTATAGAGGATAAAAATAATTATTGGCTACTCAAAAAAGTCGCATCCGACGCTCTTTATAATATTTACCTTATAAATCTAAGTATAGAAAGTAAGCGTTCTGAATCTGAAAGATTTTTCGTTATGCGTTCAGAACGATTAATAGATCATTTAAAAAATAATTTAGACGAAAATCCTAAAGTAAAATTGAGTTTAATTAAAATATTAGAAGATTTTGGTGGAAAAACTGCCATTAATGCATTATTAAAACAGGTTAACGATTTTCACAGAATTGTAAGAATATCTTCCACAAAGGCGATCAAAAAAATTGAAAAACGCCTTGGTGAAGAAGAACCTGATTAAAGTTTTATGTCTTATAAATTACAATCCAAAAAATAAATTCTCTTTTTTAGTAATTTAATAATCTTTTTTTTTTTTACTCCATTAAACTAACCAATAAGCAATTAATTAATCTAAAACTATTATAGATTTTAATGCATATAAAATGACAGAACAAGATGCGAATCATGAAGAGGCTGGTGAAAAATATAAATTTTCGTTTGATTTCATTCAAAAGAAATTGGAAGGGAAGAAGGATTCATATGGCATGCTTATGAAAGAGATTATTCGTGCTGGAATCTGTACGGAATGCGGAACGTGTGCAGCAGTGTGTCCGGTGCTTGAATGGGATGAGCTTCTCTCTCAGCCCAAGCTCATAGGTAAATGTACTGGTTGCGGAATCTGTTATAATCAATGCCCCCGTACGATAACTGATCCCGTCCAGCTTATGGGAGAGTTTAAATCTGGTTATGTCGCTAATACTGAAATCCCTGAGGTAATCGGTGGTCAAGATGGCGGAACAGTTACTTCTTTATTATGCTATTTATTTGATGAGCATCTCATAGACGCAGCAATTGTTACTATGCGCGATATTAATAAATTATGGCATCCCGTAGCACAAATAATTACCTCAAAAGATGGAGCGATAAAGTCTTCTGGTTCCATTTATTGTCATAGTCAAACAGTTGATGCATTAATGGACGCAATTAGGTCTGATTATAGGTCAATAGCATTTGTTGGAACACCCTGTAATATTGATGCTGTTAAAAAAATGATGGATTCACCAGCTGGTATGCTAAGATGGTTTCTTAGAAGTAATGTAATAACTATTGGATTATTTTGCATGGATAGCTTTTCTCCAGAGACTTTATACCCTATGTTTGAGAAAGATGGAATAGATTTATCTAAAGTCGTAAAAATGAACATACATAAAGGAAAATTTCAATTGTATTATGAAGATAAAAAAGAGCCGATAAAATCTTATACAATTAGAGAATTACATAAATATAAATCCTCAAGTTGTAATTTCTGTACAGATTTAACTGCTGAAAATGCAGATATAGCAGTTGGTTCTGTCGGATCGGGTCCTAATAAAAATACAGTTTTTGCTCGAACAGGTATTGGAGCTGAAATTATCGAAGATGCTGCTAAAAAAGGATATATAACAATCGAGCCTTATAATGCAATAAATTTGAATGCTGTACTGTTTTTAGCTAAACTTAAAAAAGTTAGTCAATATACCGTACAGAAAAGAAAAGTTTTTATAGTTCGAGACGCACCAACTGAGGAAGAACCTAAAATTGAAACCAAACCAGTAGATGAAGAAGCCAAAACACTAATAGGTGCTAGACGGGCTATATCAGTTGCTAAAGAGTTAAATGAAAATGATAAAAAATTAGAATTAACATTAACTAATACAGCAGGCTTCACTTTAGATAATATTCGCGTACGCATCGCTAATATAGACGAAGTATTTGAAACTAGACCATGGGTTACAACGATAAGAGAATTATTTCCGTTTGAATCCATAGAAATAAGCTATCCTTTAGAAAAAGTAGAAGGATCCGTGTTAGTCGAAGCTAATACAGAGAGATTTGGAAAAATATTCTCAAAAACTTTAAAATACGCACCTAAAAATTAAGATCTATTTTAATTAATAAAGTTAAATTAAATATTATATAAAACAAATTAAGAATTTATTAATGGGAAAAAAATATGAAAATTAGTTTAGTAGGTTTAGCTGGATGTGGTAAAACTTCGCTTTATTCTGTGGCTTTTGCCGAAAAAAGCCCTGAAGAAACTAAATCTTTAAGTCCAACAATTCTTTACGAAACAAGGAGGCATCCATTTTTAGGGCTACAAGTAGGAATTTTCGATTTTGGCGGTCAAGATCAATATCGGAAAGAATATATGGATAAGCCAGACGTGTTCAGAGGGACTGATATTTTAATTCCTATTGTTGATTTGCATGATCCAAATTCCTATGAACAAGCAAAAGAATATTTTGTAGGATTATTAGATATTTATCGAAAGAATAACGAAAAACCAAAAATATTTTTGTTTCTTCATAAATACGATACAGAAGATTATCAAAAGGAATTATTAGATACAAACGTAAAAAAGGCTAAAGATATTTTTTTAGACTTATTTAAAGATTATGATTTTCAACATATGCTTACAAGTATTTATGAGCAAGACAAATTAGCAAAAATATTTAGAGATATATTGATGACTTCCTACGCTGAATTAAAAGGTCATGTTGAAAAAGCAGAAAAACAACTTGAAGAGATAAATGCAAAAATTATCATCGCAGATATTTCTGGAAATGTTATTGTACATAACGTTCCAGGTGTTAGTAGTGGATTAACTTTAAGAGGTGATTTAAGAGATTTTATAAACGCATGTAATACGGTTCGTGAAAACATATTTATGAGTGATTCTGCTGATTTCAAAGGCCGTAATAACGAAGGGAAAGAAATAGAACTGCATATACTCAAATATATTATATCTGTCCTTGTGATGAAATCTGGAGAGATTGATGTTGGCTCACAGGATAAACTTAATATGCTATTAAATGATATGAAGCTTTTCGCTGATTTAATAATAAGCGCTCATGCAGATTGAAATTCTTTTATTCATTTTTTTATATTATTCATAAAGAGAACGAGTTGACTTCTCAAGCCGGTTCATTACTATATTTAATTAAATTATTTGGCACTAAATTGTGGTTAAAAAATCATCATATAATCAATTACAATGAGCTAAATCATTTCGATAATTCCAACTTACAAGATATTGAAGTAAGCGAGGGAACTTACGATAATTTTCAATACCTGCTTAAGCAGAGGAAATAAGATCTATTGAAATACGAGAAGAAATAAAAAAAATAATTATTTATAGATATATTTACTCTTTTTTAATAAAAATAAGAATTATTTTTGCTTAATAGACATCAATTAATCCTACTTTAGGTATTGAAAATGCCAAGAGAAACAAAAAGTTTAATTTTATTATTTTTAATGATTTTTTCTTTGATATATCTCCCTATCCTACTTCCAGAAAAAGATATAGAAACAAATAAAACACGATCAGAAAACTATGTTTATAAAGAACCTCTAATTTCAAACGCCCAAGTCCATAATTACAATGGATCCTATGTTGGAGATGTTTCTATTATGGGAATTTCGAGAAATTCAACATGGAAGACATGGTTTAATGACAATTCCACTACCTGCCTTGTGGCTCCAAATTTTACCAATGGGGAATATATATATGACCTAAACTATATGGATATTAGGGCTTTCAGGTTAATAAACGGAACGGATCAAATGACGATTGCTGACAATATAAACAGACAAATCAATGTTACAAGATCCTTTAGAATCGCACAAGAATTTACCGCACCCGATTTTATGACTATACAAGAGCTAAACATTTATTTGAACTATTCTATTCCATTAATGTTTGGATTTTATTATCTCCAAATGTATATCTATGACGAAGATTTTCAAGAAGAACTAGATTTTGATGAGAGATGGGAAAATAGAAAAAATGTTGATGAATGGTATACTTTTTATTTCTTTTCACACGCTTTAGAAGCAAATCATAAATATAATTTAGTTTTTAATATGATATCTTCTGGAGGTATTGGAGTTAGAAGAACAGATTGGTGGAAGGCAGAAAACTATACCACACCAGCCAATAATAAAGGAAAGACGAGGGTATATAATGGAAGCGATTGGAACATTATTAAAAACGATACTACCCAAGATATGTTATGCAATTTCACATATGCTAAATTGATTCATCCTTCGAAAGTCGGTCTCATATTCATAATTGACAACAACCCCATTATTCCAATATACCGAAAAATTATCGGGGGGATGGGAATGGAGCGAGGATACGAAGGATTTTTAAGATATTACTTTAACGCTCCTCCGACTTTTACAGTAAACGTTACTGTCATTACCAACCAAACAATACCTATTCTTGAGGTATCCATTGAGGAATATTATGTATATTTGATTAACGCTACTGGAAAATACGACACCAGCCAAAACAAAATAGAGTGGACCATTTCATATTTTTATAAAGACATAGGGGCATTTGGTTTCGAACTATTCTTTTTATTTGAATATGACTGGGATTTTGTTCGATTTTATGATCCAAATGGTATCGATGTATCCGATATATATTTTGGACCTTTAAAAATATATAATGTATCTTATTATGGATTATTTCAATTATTTGGTTTTGGTTTTGAAAAAGGAAATTACACGGGAATATACACTTCACCAAACTACTGCAATAGCATAAGCACGAAAATTAAATCTAACAATACTTTTGAGGAAGGATTGTCTTTTAATTTAGGGCAGACAATTCGGATCGATGCTGAAATTAAGAATTCAAACAATGAGCCTATCTCGGGAGGGTCGGGGCAAATAATATTAAAAAATCCCTCTGGAGCAGTAGTTTATAATGAATCTGAACTCTCATCTCTGGATGGAATAATGAATAGTTCGGAAATATTGTTAAGTACAGATTTGGATATTGGAATATATAGCATAGACATATTTTGGTCTAATGGAAAAGAGGTGGCTTATCTTTCAACTCAAATTGAAGTTCGTACTTCTGCTGTGTCAAGCGAAAGTTCAGATGGGGACTCGAAAGAGACTGAAGGGTTGACCTTAGAGACTTTGATACTTATTGGTATAATCGTAGCATTAGCTATTTTATCAACTCCAATTGCTTTAACCACACGAAAAATACTCCGACAGAGAAATTGGGAGAAATCATTGCGAAATCTGTTTGTTATTTCGAAAGAAGGTCTAAGTCTCTATGGGTATATGTTTGGGGTAGAATATCAAGACCCCGAATTAATTTCTGGTATGATTTCTGCAATAACAAGTTTTGTAAAAGAAGCTACAGGGAGTAAACAATTACTTCGAACGATTGATCAAGAAGATAAAAAAGTTATATTATATCACGGCCAATTTTGTACCTCTGCGCTTTTGTCCGAAAAAGACCTACCAATCATTCACAAACGAGTAGAGAAATTCACAGATGCGTTTGAAGCACGTTATCGGAAGAAACTCTTGCATTGGAAAGGAGATATCAGAATATTTAAAAATTCTGACGACATTGTTGCAAAATTCTTTCCCATAGATATAAAGGAGAAAATTATTCGTGAAACACGTCAGAGACTTATGAATTTTCATGAGATGTTAAAGTCTACTACGGATCCTATACAAACGATTTCTATTATGCGAGAAATCACACAATTTGCAACTCAATACCAAGACATTATTAGCATGCATTATTTAGAAATTTTTAACGAGTTAATAAAAATAGCCGAAGAAAAAATTAGTCAATAATTGGGATAATATTGAAAGTCAAAATCCAATTGTAAATTTTAAAATTTTTAAATTCCTTTTTTTAAGATTCTAAAATCAAAGCTTTTAAATCAGCTAGAGTACCCCTATAATTCGGTTCAGGCGTTGAGGGATCTAACTTGGTATGAGAACTATATATGAGGAATGTCCAAATGCCTAGATTTGCAGCAACCATATCCTTATTCTCATCACCTACCATTAAGCATGACTCTGCTTTATGCCCAATAATATCCAAAATTTGTTGAAAATAGAGTAAATTTGGTTTGGTAGCTCGCATAATTTCAAAAGAAGTAATTAATTTATAAGGAAAATCAGCCACACCTGCCCATTCGAGCCTCTGTTCGACTGCAGTCATCGGAAGGAGGGGCGTAGTAGCAACCACGACGTCATAATCCCGTTCAAAAAGAATTTGCATAAGAGAACGCGCTTCAGGTTTTTGGCGAGAATAATGTCGTAGCTTTGGAAATTCATCCTCATAGAATTTCATAAATAACGGTTCGATTTCTTCACGTGAATACCCCATTAATGGGAAAAATGCATTCGCAAAAACCTCCTCATTCGTCATCTGCCCATTATTATCATCCATATTTTTAGAGGCTTTCATAAGAAGAGGAATAAATTTATTTGGTGGAACGATATGGGCTACACATTTAGCTAATCCCTTTAAATACGCCTTAATAAAAGGATCAATATTAAGGTCTAATAATGTACCATCTAGATCAAGTAATATTGCTTTTATTTTACGACTCAGATTTTCTTTCATTATTATTTTGCTTATTTATTTTTTTATTTATAGTAATTATAAATTATTTCTTAAAATGTTAACTCTTATACTTTTTTCCAATCTTTATAAAATAAATCCTTGAATTTTAGGAATTAATAAAAAAAATTAATAAAACTCAAATCTTTTTTATATTAATATTGTAAGTTCATATTAATGAAATTAGCACATGAAATTAGAGCTAAGCGATTTAAACCAAGGATTAGTTTTTATTGGAGATAAATTAAATATTAGAACTAAATTTAATTTCGAAGAAGATACATCTATTTTATGGTCGGGTATTAGACTAATCACATCACCACCATGTCTTAAAGAGCTACAAATCGCAAAAGCAGAAGTTTTTTCTAAGGGTAATTTTGAAGCTGGAGAATATATAAGAGATAGGGCTTTACTTATAAAGAATAATGTTGTCCCTACAATTAAAACTAGAAATTTACATTACGTTATCCAAATGATTTTAAGACAAATGAATCCAATAAACCCTGACGATGATTTAATAATAAAGAAAGATCATGAAATAGAAATTCGAGAAAGAGAATCTCGAATGAAAAATATTACGCAAAATCCGATTTCATTTTCAATATCAGGTTTAAATATCAGTCTTACTAAGGATGTTTTTAGACCTGGTGAAACTATTAAGATTAATTATTCATCTCAAGATCTTAAACAAGTTGAAGCTAGGCTTTTACAAAAAGCTAACCTTGTTTGCTATTGTGAGGCTTATGGTCAAAATTGTCGGAAAGTGGAGGAGCTTCCTCCAGCGATTGCTGGTGATTCAAAAACATCTAACACTGAAAAAGGTTTTATGCTGTTAAAAATACCTGAAATTGCTGAACCTTCACACAATTATCTCTGGGAGCCAACAGAAAAAGAGTACTGGGGATTTCGTTACGGAGATTACACTAAATGGTCTTTATTAATATTAGGTAATTATAAAACCAGCCGTGATGTTATTAGATTTGAACTACCTATTACGATTGTTGCACACTCAATTTTAGAGGAAAAAGAAGGAATTGAATTGTTTGGTATAGCTGGCTCAGAAGCACCTTCTATATTTGAGTTATCATCTAAATTCCAAAAAACCTTTAAAGTAATTTCTATAGATTCTGACTTAGAAAAATATAAAATAAAAATAAAAAATATATCTAAAGATAGCCTTAATGGTGTTACCGTTCAGCTTTCTGGATTGCAACAAGGATTGTTTGAAACAGCTCCGAATTTGAACGGTTTCAAATCTTGGAAGAGTGGCGAGGTAAAAGAAATTACTTATGAAACTAAACAAGATATTTCAGCTTTAATCACAATCTTAGAGGATAATAGTCAAAAAAGGATAAGGTTACAATCTCCAGTTGCAGCTGAACTTTTTTGAATAGTTTTATTTAAATTCTATAATTTTACTTATTTTGAAATAAATATCAATTATAAATCATTTCTTTAATAATGGTTTTAACTAAGACCAAAATGCTTTCTTTTTTTTTGGAGGACCCTATAAATGGACCTATTGAAAGAGAATTAAATCGTACATTAATGAAATATCTTTATTTTGAGTCTGATTTAAAATTAAAAACTAATAAAAAAGAAATTCTTAATGGTTGTTTGTTATTAGGAGATGTTATATTAAATTACAATGGTTCTACGTTTGAATTAAATAAATTTGACATATTTTTTATTCCTCCAAGTAAAGAAGCATTAATTAAAGTAAAATCGAAAGAGAAATGCAAAATTTGCCTATATTATAGCACTATTGATGGCAAAATTGACGCTACTTTTGAAATTAAAAATTTTGACCTCAATAAGTTTATATCAAGAGGAGAACTTGGTTCAGAAAATAAAATGTGCACTTTTAGAAAAGTGTTTACAGCAATTAAAAATCGTTATTTTATGTCTGGTTATACAAATATACCAAATGAATCGTTAAGACAAGGTGTTATAACGAGCGTTAATTTGGAAAGAAATTGCTATGGAGATGTTGAAATTTATCCACATGTTCATCCTGAATATCCCGAAATATACCTTATGTGTATAGACGACGAAAAATATGCTATCTCACAATATCTTATAAGCACGGAGGGTCAATCTGTTTGTAGGGATCTTACAGATGGAGATGGTTTGTTTTTCCCTGGGAATTTGGGTCATTGCAATTTTGCCAGACCTTATTATAAAAATCTAAAGTATTGCATGTATTATTGGTGTATTCCTACCTTCGGTAAAAAGAAGCTGGTGGAACCAATCACAATAAAAGTTTAAAACTCATTTTTTTTTAAAATAAGTTTTTTTAAATAAGAAAACGATTCATCAGGTGGCGACAGATATTTCTTTCCACCGAGGCGAATATAATACATTCGTTGGATTAATCCACTTGTATTAGGAAATTTATTTAAAAGCCTCATTATTTTAAACCAAGCGGATCCAGCTTTAAATTCAAAATCTTTAGCATATTCAGCATATAAGACATCTAAAGTTAAAAAAAAGTTGATTTCTTCTGGAACTATCAGATAAATTTGCTCAAGCCTTCTTAAAAGTTCTTCTTTAAGAAAATCAAAATGAGGATCGTTAATATCAAATAAATTAAGAAATGTATTTATGACAATAGCAGATTTTTCGTAGCGACTTGCCCACTTTAAAGGTAAATAATTCATATTTTTTGGAAAAATTTCAAATAAAACTTTAGCAGCCGCACTCCTAACTAAAGCATTTTCATCTGATAATAAACAATTTTCAACAATCCGAAAGACTTTATCACTATTTAATGATAGAGCTAGAAAAACTTCTATTGACTTAATTCTAATATTATTATCAGGACTTTCAATTAAAGAAATTAATAGTTCAGTAGCTACTTCTTTACTCAATTTATTGGTGATAACATCATTATATATTTTCTCAGGGGTCAATGTTGCATTCAACTTTATAGATCCTCTATAAACAAATAATTCAAGAAATTAATTGATATTTAAAGAGCTCAGAATATTATCTTATCTTTTTCTATTCTACAAGATAATAAGCCCCTTAGAATTAACAATTCAACTTCACGTCCCAAGATGGCTTCTTCTAAGTCAATTTCGTCTATTTCGTTTTTTAACTCACGGAAAGTTACTGAAGAAGAAAACTTTGATATTTTATTAATATGCTTTAGAATAATTTTTTGATTATATAAAGAGCGACAATTAGAATAAAGTTGATACAGTCTATGTGTTAAATTATAATCAATATCACTATTTTTTTCAATCTCTTTTAAGTTCTCAAGTAATATAAAAGCTTCTTTATATTTTTTTTTGGACATTAAATCTTGCGCAATATTTAATTGGATTATAAATTCTTGAGTACTCAATTATTTATACCTTAATTATTTTTATGAATAGATTTTCTCTGTATTTTTATTATTCATACAAAAGTTACTAATAAAATCTTTTATGTTTTATAATTGAAAATTTTAAAATATTTATCTTATTTATTATAAATAATAATCATAAGAATTGTGAAAAAGTTTGATAGATAAAGATAAAGTTAAACAGGTTCTTGATAAAATTAGGCCTCAACTCCAAATGGATGGAGGCGATGTTGAACTTATTGAAATTACTGATGATGGCATCGTCAAAGTGAAATTAATGGGACATTGTGTGGGGTGTGCTCATGCGCAACAAACGCTACAGTTTGGAATTGAAAGAGCAATAAAACAATTCGTCCCGGAAATTAAATCTGTTGTAAATATTGCCTAATTCTGTTTTGAGTCTTATTTTTTTAGATTTTGTTAAGCTAAATTATTCGAAATTCTATTTATTTTATATTAAAAGAGTTATTTACTTTATTAAATAATTTTAAATATAAATTTTTAAATTTTGAATAAAATATGAATGAAAACGATAAATATAAAAATGTAGAAGCGGAGTCCCCAGAAGAGCCAAGTAGAGAAAGTAAGCCAGTTAAAAAAACTCAAGGACAATTGCTTCAAGAAGCATTAGGCCTTAAGCCAGGAGATATCCAAGAAATTGAAAAAAAACTTTTTATTGCCCGCTTTTTAGATTATTTCTCAGAGGAAACTTTAGATTTCATTTATAAAGATCGTTCTATTGAGCAATATAAGAATGAGATGCAAACATTTTTAGAATCAATAACTATGGGTGATAAAGAGGAAGACAAATTATTAAAAAAAAATTTTGAAGATAAACAAATTATTGAGATAATTTATCAATTAAAAAAAAAGGGGGAGGGCACTGCCCTAAATAAACAAGGGATAAAACAGCCTGTTGATAAGCGTTTAAGAAAATTAAGCCTATTAACTACACTCCCCATGTTCATAATATTGATGTTATTAACGTTGTTCTTCATTGGAACCATAACGGAATTAATTTGGGTATTTATTCCCTTATTATGTATCTTCTGTATGATCCCCCAATTAATTAGAGGAAGCGTATTACGAAAATGGTATAACTTTAAGGAAGAAAACAAAACTGCATTTTACACAGAAAATCGTGAAGATATTATGATTTTAAAGGATTATACTGGTGATGTTCTTGATAATATTCGATCAAGACTTTTAGATATGAAAGTTCCGCTTCAATTAATAAAATTCATTCTTCATAGTCGAGACTACGAAAATTTGAAACTAATAAATCAAAGAACTGTTAGAGGAACTTCACAATATTTCTTCTCATTTGAATATCCCCCAGAGATGGAACCATTTCCAATACCTGAAATACTCCTTCAACAGGAACGACAAATTCCTCCTGAAAGAAAAACGCCAACAAAACCAGAAAAAAATTTTATAGTTTTGACGGAAATAGTTGGTAAAAATGGTGTTCTTACTGGATTCTTGCCTAGTTTAAAAAGCACACTCGCAGATAAAATTAATGATACGTTAAATAATTGTGATTTTACTGCAACTACTAATACCTTTGATGATATCATTCCAAATTCAGTAAATATGCCAATATATTGTTTATGTGGTGAAGTGGCAGAATTTCTTAGCATTCAAATTTGCAATTGGAAAAATCAATTTAAATTTTACTTATTTGAAGGAAAAGAATGTAAGTGCGGAGAAAAAATCTATGTACTTTCTTTGATGGATGAAGATGCCGAAATTCCTGAAGAATTGAAAGAGATTTTCTTGAGCTAATTTTATTTTTTTATTTTTGAATAATAGTCATATAATAACTTGTATCCTCGTACTGCCCGTTCTATTTCATTTTCAAATACAGGAATTTTCAAATCAGAAGCAGAATTAAATACTCTTTTTGCTCCCTCTCTTTCAGCTTGAATTAATATAGTTATAATAGGTTTATTAGGATAAGATTTCTTTATTTTTTCAAAAATACTGAAATCAAATTCTATTTCGATAAAAAATTCTAACGCAAGGATTAATCCATCTACATTATCGTCCTTTAATAAAGTGTTTGCAGATGTATTATATATGCCACAAATCTTTATGCCTATTAATTTATCAGGTGGCCAATAATCCACAGGATTTCCATAATCGCAAGTAGAACCACCTATTTTATCTAAAATTATCTCTTGAGATTCTTGAGAAGGTTTTGCCAGCGATAATTTCTGCTTTCGCATTTCTTTTACAATTAAATGAATTGCTCCAGAAGATGGCCCAATTATTCCTAAATTAGTACCTTGTGGCTTTGGACACCACAAAAAGATTTTAGCAATTTCAAAAAGTTCAATATAATTTGAAACAGGTATCCCACCTGCTTTTTTGAGTTCTTTTTCTTTTAATTCTTCCTTCCCTACGTAAAAGAAAAGGACAGGTTTATAAGATGCAACATTTTTAACGGCATCAATTAATTCATTAGATATATCTCTTAAAAATAGGGAGATAACTTTCGTAGTATCATCATTTAGTAAATATTTAAGCAAATCAGCCTCATTGATATGAAATCCTTTACCTAAATGAACAACTTTTGAAATGGGTAATTTCTGGGACGGTCTCCACCAACCTAAAGCGCCCGCTAATCCTCCAGATTGGGCAATAAAACTAATGCCATCTTTTATATTTTTATTTTCTCGCATGATGTATTGTCTAACTGGAATAATCGAAGTAGTGAAATTATCAATAAAATTTATAATACCTATCATAGAAGGTCCTAAATAAGTGATATCATATTTTTCGCAAATCTTATTTAATTTTGTGATAAAATCTGTATCATCAATGCCTGTCTTTAATTCAGTTTGAATTGTTATATATTTGACTCCGAATATGCCCAATTTTTCTACAATTTCGATAACTTTTTTCCCTAAAACTATAACTGCCAATTCAGGAATCTCAGGAATCTCTTCCAGAGAGCGATACGATTTAACACCAAGTATTTCGTTGGCATTTGGATGTAGCAAATAGATCTTTCTATTATAAAAGATCTCTAATAAATTTTTTAATATGGTATAACTAAAAGTATAGGCTTTTCTTGATACACCAACAATTAAAATACTTTTTGGATTAAAAAATGGTTTTAGATTTTTCAAGTCTGAAAAGGTTCTGACAATTTTGAATTATAATTAATATTAAAACAAATTAAATATAAAATTTGCAAAGTAGAAAAGTTTATACAAAAGTTAATTCGTATAAAGGAATTTCTCTACGCTTTTTATCATCATATAAAGGTAAACCCGATCTTTTAAAGACTTCGGGTTTTTTATATTTCAATATTACAATTTGGCAAGTACAAGGAACCTTCATGCTAGCGACTCGCATCCTATCCCTAACAAGTGGCAAATTCTTTAAATAAGTCCCAACTTCGGCAATTATTTGACCTGCTCTCACACGAGCGCATACTCCAGTAGATCTTCCAAATGAATTACGCATTCCACTTTGTACGCGATCAGCACCAGCAAAAGCTAGCATTCTATTTTCACGGATTTTTTGAAATGGTTTTGGACGTATTCGAAGTCGGAAGTTAAGTCTTCCTAATTTTCTTTGAAGAACACCGTTGATAGTAATACGGATTGCTTCTAATGCGTTTGAAGAAATCTGAATTTGTTTATCTACTTTTAATCCTACTACCAAATCCCATTCTTCCCACGGAATCTCTTTATTTCCCCCCCAATAGCGAACGATTTTCGACTGAGCTCCACCACGAGCAAACTCCCTTCTACGATTCGCACTTCTTTTATATTGGAATGGTCTTCTAGTCCATTTACTGTAGCATTTCCAAGGTCTTCTGTGCGCCATAATTATCTTCTCTCTTTATTAATGCAATGATTATGAATCTTAGTAAAAAAGTTTAATAAATTTATTATTAAACTCTCATGTAAGATAATTAAAAAATTTTTTTAAAAAACGCCTTCTAAGGTTAAAATAAATAAGAAATTTTTTAATCTTTATTCAAAACATGATTGATATTCATACAGCATTAAAATTGAAAACCGAATTACTCTGTTACGGACTATATCTAGATGAGAAATTATTCGAATATTATAAAAAACAAAGAATTAGTTATGGTCGAAAGGGTGGAGCTGGACCACTTCGAGGGCGATATTTTATATTAGAGGACAATGAAACATTAGCTAATGTTGCCCTTTGGAGTAACCCAAAAAAAACTGATTTATTTTTAAAAGAAAAAATCGGAAATTTCTTTGAAATTTATAATAATAAAGAGAATAGTTCTTATTGTAAATTAAGGTTAGTTCCAGAACCCAAATTTTACGATTCTACATTCAAAACTTCCGATGGAATTCCAATGAAAAAAGTAGCATTAGTGCACGGAATCGATTGTCTAGCTAGTACTATCTATCAAAAATGCGTATATTGGGCTTGTGGACAAGCATGTAAGTTCTGTGGGATTGAATTAAGTTTAAAATATGACACAACAATTTTAGAAAAGAATTCCAAACAAATGAATGAAGTTATAGTTCAAGCGAAAAAGGAGGGGAGATGCTCACATATGACTTTAACTAGTGGAACCGAAGAGGGTATAGATAAAGGAGCTAAAAGATACATAGAACTATTAAAAGGAATAAAAAATAATAATCCAAAACTTCCTTTGCATGTTCAAATTGAACCAATAGATAATTTATCATATATAAACAAGTTAAAAGAATCTGGAGCTGATACAATTGGTATTCATCTTGAAATACTTGATGAAAACATTCGAAAAGATATTACTCCTGGAAAAGCCCACATACCATATGAGATATTCGAAAAGAATTGGAAGCATGCTCTTGAAATATTCGGTAAAAACCAGGTATCATCTTTTCTTTTAACAGGATTTGGAGAATCTAATGATGCATTTATCTCAGAATTAGAAAAGTTAATTTCATTAGGAGTCATTCCTTTCATAACACCTGCAAGATCAATCCCAGGAATGAAGGATTTGCCAATTACAAACTATAAACTCTTACTAGAAATATATAATGAAGCGGCAAAATTAATGAAAGAATATGGAGTAAATCCGCTTGAAAATAAAGCTGGTTGTGTGAGATGTGGTGGCTGTTCAGCCATTAGAGAAGCTTATAAAGCATTTTGATCAATTGCTTTATTGATATATCACCTTCATTTGAATCAAAATCTATAATAGAGATAGAACATAATATTCATTTAATTAATTAATGGGTTTATTCTTATGACTGAGATTGAAAAGCAAGAAGCTCAAGGTGTATCTAAATCCGAGAGGAAAAAGAATTTTACTAATTTGTCCGATATTGATATTGAAAGATTATATACTCCCGCGAATATGAAAGATTTTAGTTATGCTAATGAGTTAGGAGAACCTGGACAATATCCCTTTACTCGTGGAGCTTATAAAAATATGTATAGAGGACAGTTCTGGACTATGAGGCAGTTTTCTGGATTTGGGACTGCACAGCAAACAAATAATCGGTATAAATTTCTTTTAAATCATGGTCAAACTGGTTTAAGCGTAGCTTTTAGCTTGCACACCCTTTATGGAATTGAGGCAATTGATGAGAAAGCCTTAGGAGAAGTTGGCAAAGAAGGGGTTTCTATTGATACATTAAAGGATATGGAAATTTTATTCGATGGGATTGATTTATCAAAAATTTCCACTTCAATGACAATAAACGCACCCGCATCGATTCTACTTGCAATGTATATTGTTGTAGCCGAAAAACAGGGTCATACTCCGGACAAATTGAGAGGAACTATACAAAATGATATATTAAAAGAGTATACAGCCCAAAAATCGTGGATATTTCCTCCAGAACAATCTATGCGCTTAATAGTTGACACAATAGAATATTGTACTAAATATGTCCCTCAATGGTATCCAATTTCAATTAGCGGGTATCATATCCGAGAAGCGGGATCAACAGCAGTTCAGGAGCTAGCATTTACTCTGG
Organism: Candidatus Hodarchaeota archaeon; assembly: GCA_048887225.1. Taxonomy (GTDB): domain Archaea; phylum Asgardarchaeota; class Lokiarchaeia; order Sigyniarchaeales; family SOKP01; genus LW40-45. Next base: position 11,126 of record JBHLJY010000016.1, on the reverse strand, counting down.
CAGACGGTTTCGCATACGTCGAAGCTGCTATGGAGAGGGGATTAAATGTGGACGACTTTGCCCCTAGATTATCATTTTTCTTTAATTCCCATAATAACTTTTTTGAAGAGATTTGTAAATATAGAGCAGCAAGGAGAATATGGGCAAAAAGGATGAAAAATAAATACGGTGCGAAAAAGCCAGAGTCAATGCGCCTTCGATTTCACACTCAAACCGCAGGAGTATCGTTAACTGCTCAAGAACCCGAAAACAACATAGTAAGAGTTACTTTACAAGCTTTAGCTGCTGTATTAGGGGGTACGCAATCTTTGCATACTAATTCGTTTGACGAGGCTTTATGCCTTCCAACAGAAAAAGCAGTAAAAATTGCTTTAAGAACTCAACAAATCATTGCCCATGAATCAGATGTCGCAGATACAGTTGATCCTCTGGCCGGCTCTTATTATGTGGAATGGCTTACAAATAAAATGGAAGAAGAATCTGAAAAATACTTTGAAAAGATAGAGAAGTTGGGAGGCGTCATCCCAGCTATTAAAGCCAATTTTTTTCAGAAAGAAATTGCTAGGGCTTCTTACAAATATCAGCGAGAAATTGAGAACAAACAGAGAATTATTGTAGGTGTAAATCAATATCAAATAAAGGAACCATGCACAACTCCATTATTAAAAATAGATGATGAAATCGTTAAAGAACATATAGAGAATTTAAAGAAAGTAAAAAAAGAACGGGATAATAATCAAGTTAAAAAGAAATTAGCAAAATTGAGAAAAAGTGCTAACGAAAATAGAAATTTAATGCCTTTTATTATAGATGCAGTAAAAGAATATGCATCTGTCGGAGAAATTGTTGCTACATTAAAAGAAGTTTTCGGTACTTATCACGAAGATTCTATTTATTAAGGAGGCTGTTATAATGGCAGAAGTTAGACGAATTAAAGTGTTAGTATGCAAACCTGGTTTAGATGGTCATGATAGAGGTGCTAAAGTTATCGCAAGAGCTTTAAGGGATGCAGGTATGGAAGTACTTTATACAGGTTTACATCAAACTCCAGATGATATTGTGAATACAGTTATTCAAGAGGATCCAGACGCAGTTATATTAAGTATATTAAGTGGTGCACATAATGTAATTTGCCCTGTAATCATGGAAAAATTAAAGGAAAAGGGCATTGATGATGTTTTAGTTTCAGTTGGAGGGATAATTCCAGATGAGGATAAACCTTTCTTAGAAAAGCATGGTTTAACAGGATTCTATGGGCCTGGTACTGAATTAAAAACAATAGTAGAATTTGTAAAAAATAATTTGAAAAGATAATGAAAAAATGGGAGATTATATTATAATTAATCATAACTTATTTTTGATAAGAAAATAATGAAAGAAGAAGATATTAATGTGTATCGAGAATTAGCCAATCATCTCGATAAGATGCCGATTGGTTTTCCTGCAACTGAATCTGGTGTAGAATTACGCGTATTAAAACATCTTTTCACTCCTGAAGAGGCAAAACTCGCATTGAGTTTGAATTATATGCCAGATCCCCTAAAAAAGATTTATAGAAGAATAAAAAAAAGCGGCATTACAATTAAGGGGCTGGAAAATAAATTAGATGAGATGTACCAAAAAGGTCTTATCAACTATGGGAAAAGAGCTAGTGAAACAGGCGAGGAAAAATTTTACGCGAATGCTCCTCTTGTAATAGGCATGTTTGAATACCAGTTAAATCGCCTAACAAAAGAATTTATCATAGATTTCAAGCAATATTTAGAAGAAGCTTTTTGGCAGGAGGAATTTAATAAAACTAAAATCCCTCAATTGCGAACAATCCCTATAGAGCAAAGTATTGATTATGAACAAAATATTGCCACGTATGATGATTTAATTAACATGATCGAAAATATTGGTGAACCAATAGGAGTGCATGAATGTATATGTCGACAAGGTAAAGACATCCTTGCAGAACCATGCAAAAAAACGGATATGCGTGAGCTATGTTTTTCATTTAGATTGGGAGCTCTATCTTATAGTGAGAAGGGGCTAAATCGGTTAATTTCTAAAGACAAGGCTCTTGAGATCATCAGGAAAGCAGAGGAAGCAGGTTTAGTTCTGCAACCAGGAAATTCTCAGCGTCCTTTTTGCATGTGCTTATGTTGTGGGTGTTGTTGTGAAGTTCTGTCGAATCAGAAAAGATTAGATCAACCAGCTCAATTTTTTGCTACTAATTATTACGCGGAAGTTGATCATGAATTATGTGTTGGATGTGGTGTTTGTGAAGACAGATGCAACATGGTGGCTATAGAGATCATTAATGATAAATCTATGGTTAATCGAGATCGTTGTATAGGGTGTGGGGTGTGTGTTCCTACATGCCCTAATGAAGCCATAACACTTAGAAAAAAAGAGGAAGAAATTGTCCCTCCTTTAAATACTGCTGCAACATACAAGACCATAATGGATAAAAAAGCAGAATTGGCAAGAATGGAAAAATCAAGAATATAATTTTAATAAAATAGGTACAAAACAAATAATTACTTCTTTTTTTTAGGATCGAACCATTTCGAGTAAATTTCTACAATAGTCAACTTTCTTAAATGGCATTTTTCACATTCTTCATCAGTTAACTTCTTAAAAGTAAAATCTCCCGGTTTAAAAGGTCGAGAATATTTGGCGTTACAGCCATTACATTTTAGTACAGTATATTTTGCCTCAATAATCCTCTTTTTTCTTTTAAATTCGTCTGTTATGGCTGGGATGGGTGGAAAGACAGGTTCATCCGATATTGCTGAGTCTCCTCCTTTAATTTTTCTTAATTTTCACTTATAAGAAATTTTTCACTTATTCATTTTTATAAGAATTTAAAATAATTATTCTTTATGTTTATCTATTATTAGAATATTAAATATTTTAGAAGCTACAATTTAATCGCTTTTATTTTCTTCGGCAGCTTCTGATTTCTCTGTCACCGCTTTTTCTTGCTCATTATTACTAGCTTCTGCTGTAGGCTCTTCTTCTTGTTTAGCCTCTTGCTCAGTTTCAGGCGGTTTAGGTTTTTTTGATATTATAACCTTTGCGTACCTTAAAATATCTTTACCAAACTTCCAACCGTCTTGAATGATCTCTACTATGCTATTTTCTGGGACCTCATCAGTTTCTATTGAAGATAGTGCTTCATGGACACTATAATCAAACAAATCGTTAATATTTACGTTAATGGGCTCAACTCCTTGTGATTTTAATAAGTTTAGAAATTGGTTATAAAATTGCGTAAGCGTATCGTTCTCCGCATCGCTATTAATTGCCTTTTTAAAAGAATCGTGTAAAGGTAAAAAGTTTTTCAAGACTGAAGCTATATATTGGGTTCTTAAATGTTGTCGATTTTTTTCCCATCTTTTTTGTGCATTCTCGAATTCTGCTTGAAGATGAGTATATTTATTTTTCCACTCGTCTAATAACTTTATTTTTTCATATTTATCTTCAAGTTCCTTTTCATAATCTTTAACTTTCTTAACTAAATCCTCTTTAGAATAATATTCTAAAAGAACTTGTTCTGCACCTTCTTTCTCTTCCAGAAGATCAGGTTCAGCATCAATTTTTTCTTTATTAATATCTGGGCTCTCTTTTACTGGTTTTTTTTTGTCATTTTTTTGATCTATTTTTTCTTTTTGTTTTTCATGCTTTGTATCTTTCTTTTCCTTTTTCCTTGTCATACTATTAGAACCCAATGTTTATTTGTTAATCATTCCGTAAATATTATGAATTATTAAAATAATAATTACAAAAAAATTTAATGATATATAGATCATTATAAAAAAATTAAAATTATTTAATTTATAATATATTCATAATAGAAAAACAATTAGATATATTTACCATATAACCAATGATTAGGTGTAATTTTTTAATATGAGCGAAGAGAAAAAAGCTGATGATGAAAAACCAAAAAGAAAAGAAAAAATCATTGGAATTGACCTTGGAACTTCTAATTCGGCATGTTCAGTATTATCTGGAACTGGTAAACCTGAAATCATCCCAGCAGCGGAAGGTAGAACTCTTGGTGGAAAGGCTTTCCCTTCTTATGTAGCATTTGACGAAAATGGTCGAAAAATCGTTGGTGAACCAGCACGCCGTCAAGCAGTTTCAAATCCTGATGGAACGGTCACTGCTATCAAAAGAAAAATGGGAACATCATACAAAGCTAAACTCAAGGTAGGAAAGGATTGGAAAGAGTTTTCCCCAGAAGAAATATCAGCAATGATATTAAAAAAAATAAAAAACGATGCCTCTGCTTATCTTGGAGAACCAGTTAAAAAAGCGGTTATAACCGTGCCAGCGTATTTTAATGATGCTCAACGTACAGCAACAAAAAATGCTGGTGAAATAGCAGGACTCGAAGTTGTTCGAATGATTAATGAACCTACAGCAGCATGTTTAGCTTATGGTTTAGATAAAGACACTAGAGATAGACTAATGAAAATCTGTGTTTTGGATTTGGGAGGTGGAACCTTTGATATAACACTTATGGAATACGGTGAGGGCGTTGTAGAAGTTATGTCTACGGCAGGTGATACACAACTGGGCGGTACTGATATGGATAATGCCATTATAGAATGGGTTTGCGAAGAATTCAAAAAAAAGGAGGGAATAGATTTAAAAGGTGATTCCAAGGCAATGATTAGAATTAAAGACGGCGCCGAAAAAGCTAAAATTGAATTATCCACTACTTTATCAACTCAAATTAATCTTCCTTATCTAAGCCAAAAGGAAGGAAATCCCGTTCATTTAGAAATGGAAATTACAAGAGCAAAATTAGAACAATTAATTGAACCTACCTTAAGGAGATTAGATCCAATTATGCAAAGAGCCGTTTCTGATGCAAAATTATCTGTAAGAGAGATTGATAAAATCATTCTTGTTGGTGGTCCGACAAGAATGCCATCCGTTCAAGAGCGATTTAAAAAATTTTTTGCAAGAGAACCAGAGCTTTCGGTTGATCCTATGGAATGTGTAGCTATGGGTGCTGCAATTCAAGGAGGTGTTATCGCTGGAGATGTTGAGGATTTATTACTGTTGGATGTTACCCCATTATCTTTAGGTGTAGAAACATTAGGTGGCGTTTTTACCAAATTAATTGAAAGAAATACCACAATACCTACAGAAAAATCACAAATATTTAGTACAGCTGCTGATAATCAACCTGCTGTAACTATCAATGTTCTACAAGGCGAAAGAGCTATGGCAAAAGATAACATCTCGTTGGGTATGTTTCATCTCACAGGTATTCCTCCTGCTCCAAGAGGGATGCCTCAAATTGAAGTGAAATTTTCAATTGACGCAGATGGAATCGTACATGTTACAGCAAAAGATTTAGGTACAGGTAAAGAAACAGGTATCACAGTTACGGGATCAAAAGGATTATCGGAAGAGGAGATTCAACAAAAAATTAGAGATGGTGAAATATATGAAGAAGAAGATAAAAAGATAAGAGAAAAAGTTGAAGCTAAAAATCAAGCAGAATCGATGATTTATCAAGTCCGAAAACTAATGGAAGAAAATAAGGATAAAATTCAAGAAAATGAGAAGCAAGAAATTGAAACCGCAATAACATCGTTAGAAGAAGACATTAAAACTGAAGATGTCCAAAGAATCAAATTAGGAATAGAAAATCTACAAAAATCAATGTACAGCTTTTCCCAGAGGATTTACCAGACTCAAGCTCAAGACCAAGTTTATCAACAAGCCGCTGAACAAGCTCAACGTGCTGCTAGTGGTATGGGAGGTGTTCCTCCAGGAGGAATGGGAGGAATCCCTCCAAGTGGTATGGGTGAAACGGGTGCTGGTGGTGCTTCATATAAAAAAGAAGCCGCCGAAGAAAAGGATGAAAAGAAAAAGGTAGTAGATGTAGATTGGGATGAAGAAGAAGATTAGATCTTCAAAATTTTTTTAATTCTTATATTTATTCGATAATGAAGATGCTTTTGCAGAGGAATATTTCGAAAATATAGAACCTTTAACTTTAATTAGTAATGGTTCAGTTAAAACAAATCATCTATCTAAAGAAATTGATAAGTTAAAATCAGAATTTAATCTGATAAAAGCTCTCTTAATAAAAATGGCAGATCGACAAGATAAAGAGATAGTAGATTTAATAAAAAAACTTGAAGAAAAAGAAGATTAATTATTCTTTTTTTGATTTTACATATCGACAAAATTCAAATTTCAAATGAAAGATTTAAAATTGATCTCATTATATATTATGAATTATATCGAGACGATCTATTATCTTTTGATTTTCAGTTTTTTCCTCTTTCATTTTTTACCCTCTTCCCTTGGATTTTTTTTAATCCTTGATAATTATAAAAACTCATTCCTTATTAAAAACTAAGAGATTGACTATTTTTCATCAATAATATAAAAAAAAATTTCAATTTTTCATTTTTTCATTATGACTCCCTCCATTTAAAAAGACCAAAATTTAGATTTGTAATATGAGAATAGACGATTATTTGAAAGTGAAATATAATAAAAAATATATACAACCAGAATCCAAACCAAAATCAAAACTAAAATTTAAACCAGATTATTGGAATTGGGGGACTCAAAGAGAATGGGCGGAAAAACATTTTGGGAGGGAATGGGTAGAAAAGGAAAAACAGAAGAAGCACTCAAGATATATTAGTAATAAAGTGAGAACAGAAGTTTGGAATAGAGATAGAGGTCAATGTGTAAAATGTGGAAGCCAAACTAACTTAGAATTCGACCATATTATCCCTTTCATTAAAGGGGGTTCAAGTTCAGTAAATAATATCCAATTATTATGTCAGGAGTGTAATAGAAAAAAACACGGTAAAATATAGGTGATGAATAGAGGTATAAAAGCTCCTCGAGTATTAATAAATTCCACTAAATTTTTCTCCCTGTGTTTTATCAACAATGTAATCAAGAATTTTATACATTAAAGAAAGACAAAAAGTTAATAGAAAAACAAAAAAAAACTCCTGGAAAATATTGCTTCTATAAAAGAAGCTATTTTACCAACTACTATTTATTAAAATATACTAAACCAAAAAATTAAAGAGAAAGATATATTTATTAAATCAAAAAAAGATTGATCACGTTATATAAATAGTTCAGAATATTCTGACATTTCCTATATAAATTTTAATAGTTAGATTAACATTTTTTTTTATTGAAACAAGGGATTAATTGGTAATGAGTTCTAAGAATAAACGAGACTATTACGAAGTATTAGGGGTTAGTAAAGACGCTACTGAAAACGATATTAAATTAGCTTATCGTCGATTAGCCAGAAAATTTCATCCAGATGTAAATAAAACTGATCCTAAAGCAAAAGAAAAATTTATTGAACTCCAAGAGGCTTATGAAGTTTTAAGCGATCCTGAGAAAAGAAGCAATTATGATCGTTTTGGATTTAGCGGCGTACATATTGATATGAGTGATTTTTTCAGTGGTGGTATCCCTGGAATAGACGAATTATTTAAATCAATTTTTGGTGGTAGTGGTTTTGGGGGCTTTGATGATTTTTTTGGTGGATTTACGAGTAGCAGAGCCAGACGCACGTCACCACGAAGGGAAGTCGGTCAAGATATTGAAGATAGAATTGAAATTAATTTCAATGAGGCAATGTTCGGTATAAAGAAAGATATCTATAGAGAGAGATATATCCCTTGTTCTGATTGCGAAGGTACCGGCGCTGAAGATCCCTCAAGTATTAAAAATTGTCCTGAATGTCAAGGTACAGGAAGAATGCGAAAAATGACTCGCTCTGGTTTTGGAACAATAATTCGAGAAACAGAATGTTATAATTGCTATGGGACAGGAAAAGTTATTGCTAAAAAATGTAAAACATGTAACGGTAAAAAAGCTATTCCCGAAAATAAAAAGATTCATGTGAATATTCCTCCTGGAGTTGAAAATGGTATACATCTAAAAGTTCAAGGAGCAGGACACATACCTTCAACTAATGCTATTCCTGGAGATCTTTATTTGGGAATTAAAATTATTGGAAATAATAATTTTATTAGAAAAGGAAATGACCTTTATACAAAGGCAGATATTGATATAATTACAGCAATATTAGGAGGAAAAATAAAAGTACCGACTCTAGATTATAAGGAAAAGAAAATAACCGAAAAAGAACTACCAATACCTGCTGGTACACAGCATGGAACTGAGTTTAGAATAAAAAATAGAGGAGCGACCTACCTACGAGGCAAAGGTAAAGGGGACCAATATGTTGTTGTAAATATAGAAATTCCCAAAAAAATCACAGATGAACAAAAAAAATTATTAGAAAAGTTTAGAGATTTATATTATAGATGAGAGTCAAGCCACTTGATAACATCGCTAAAAACTTCATCACGGTTAATCTCATTAAAGATTTCATGGCGGGCATCTTTATAGAATTTATACGAAACATCCTTAATACCATATTCTTCATATCGTTTTAAAAGTGGCATAATTGTTTTTGTCTTATTACTTATTGGATCTAATGTTCCAGAAATGATAAAGATAGGCAAATCCTTTGGAATTTTTACTTCATTTTCTTTACTCCAAATTTTTTCGAATCCATATAAAAACTCTAGCCATACCCTTGCGGGGCTAATAAACCCACACCAAGGATCATCAATGTATTTCTGAACCTCTGCTTTATCTCTACTGAGCCATTCAAATCCAGTTGCTCCTTCTTCATTATCCCAATCATGATTATTGGTAGTAACATTCATTTTATGCAACTTCTCACTAGGAGTATTGAGATCCGCTTTTTTCATCTCGTGCTTTATAAGTAATTTTCCTGCTTTTATTACTAACTTTCGTATTTTCCCCATTGTACCACTTAATATGACACCATTTAATTCATCCCCCCATTCTTGCATAAAATCTTGGGCTAACCAAGAACCCCAAGAATGTCCTATTACAAAAAGAGGAATATTAGAATTTTCTTTCTTGATAATCTTTGTTAATTCATGCATAGAATTAACAATCCCTCTCCATCCATTAGGGCCAAAAACTCCAGCATTTCCCTCTAAAGTTGTTTCGGTTCCGTCACCAGCAGTTCTTCCATGACCATGATGGTCATTTCCATAACAAATATAGCCTTCCTTACATAATGTCTCAGCTACTCGTTCATATCTCTTTGCATGCTCTGCTAATCCATGACTGAATTGTACAGCAGCTTTAGGAGTGGTATCTGGTTCCCATTTATAGACGAAAACTTCGATTCCGTCTTGATCTGTATAAGTGAATGTTGAACTCTTCATTTTTTTTCAATTCCTATTATTTGATGTAAAAGAATTAAATTAATGATTTTATAAATTCTTTATTAGAAAAAAAGTTGATTTAAAAATTTAAATTGTTATTCATAATGAAATCAAAAATTCTTATAACAGGACCTCCTCGATGTGGAAAATCAACTTTAATTTCAAAATTAATTGATTATTATTGTAAGAGAAATTTTATCATTCATGGTTTTTTAACTCCAGAAGTAAAAAAAGATGCTACTCGGATGGGATTTGACGTAGAGGATATCTTTTCTGGGGAAAAAGCGAGATTAGCAAGAGTTGGGAATTATCCCACTAAGTTTAAACTTGGTAAATATAAAGTATTCATTGAGGAATTTGAAAATATCATCTCAAAATTAGCAAATATCAACAATCTAAAAGTTGATTTAATATGTATAGATGAGATCGGTAAAATGGAGCTTTTTAGTGTTAAATTTCAAGAATGGCTAAAATACTTATTTAGTTCAAATATTTCAATTATAGCTACTATAGGATTAAAATTAACCCATCCAATCAAAGATTTTATATTAAATCTACCCAATTTGATGCTATTCAATTTAACACGCAAGAATTTTGATGAAATATTTGAAGAAATTATTTCAATTTTATCCTAATTTTTTCATTATGCAAAAAATTTTAATTAAAAATCTATTTTATGTTTATAATCAATAATTGGTACTATCTATTTAAAAAGGGATATTCATTTGCATTGGAAGTGTGATAAATGCGGAGCTGTATTTGATTTAGATGATATTCCTGAAAAATGCCCTGATTGTGGAGCGAACGACTACACTTTCAGTATGGTTGATTAATCCTTTTTAATTTATCGCATTACCATTTATTATAAACTTCCTCAGCAAAACCCAACAAATTATTTATTTTTATTTTAGTTCCATCATCCAGCGTGAGATAACCAGTAAAATAACCAAAGATTTGATGCTGTAAACTTTTTATTAATAACAAATTTACTTTTGAATTTCTATCTACAATAGGTTGCATTATCATCTCGAATCGCCCATCATTACTAGTAAATCTCCAAGGGTTCATATAATTCTTTTTGTCAAAATGGAATAAGACTTGGTTGAGTTTATGTCCTATCCCATTATAAAAAATTAAATTTTCGCTGGCGTAAGATCTATCACTAAATCCATACCCGATATTCCATCCAATAAGCATTCCATTATCTAATTTCCCTGATGCTGAACCCCAATACCATCTATTTTTGCGAGGCCACACACCTCTCCCCCAATCAAGCACTCCATAGCTTTTATCGCTATTTCCCTTAAAGTAGTAAATTTTTTTACCTTTCTGAACGATTCCATTTGCCGGCATGCAATTGATTTTTTGATTGTAATAAAACCTAGTTGGATTTTCTTTCCAAGGTGTCGCAATAACCATAGTATCCATTTTAGAATCTTGATTTAGAGTTAGTTCTGCCTTTATCCCTTCTCCTTTATTAAAACGTGGAAAATATAAATTCAGTTGGCGTTTATCACTTTTCCTCTTAATATTAAGAGTAACCCCTTTTATATTTAGAACGATATCTCCCGTCTCAGAGGTCCTAGGCAAATTGAACTTGCCTTTAGTAAACAATGCCATTACATCGTCGGATATGAATGTTTTTTCTTTAAAGTCTAACCATACAACAGCTATTAAACCAGCAAAACCTAAATCAGCAACTGTAATAGTTATCCCATAATGACCATCATGATTTAAAATTGCGTAATAATCCCATTCTTTAATTCTAAGTGGTCCAGCTTTAATTTTTTCCCGATTGTAATTTAGAATTGGTTTTCGAGACCATCCTCTTTGAATTAATTCCCCATTGTC
>JBHLJY010000015.1:0-53479 GCA_048887225.1 Candidatus Hodarchaeota archaeon | reverse complement strand
AGGTCAAGTCTCAATACTTATTTTTTTTAATTGTTTTAGTTTAAGGTTTATAAACCATAGAAATTAAATTTATAATTAGTTTCAAGATATAATTACATAAAAATTAAATCCATATATATGGTGAAATAATTGTGACACATTTAGAGTTAATGAAAGATATCTATTATGTTGGTTATGTAGATTGGGAAGTTCGAAATTTTCATGGCTATTCAACTCACAAGGGCTCGTCTTATAACGCATACATTGTTAAAGGAGATAAAACAGTTTTAATTGACACTGTTAAACGACCGTATTTTAATTATTTCTTAGAAAATATAAAAAAAGTGTGTGATCCCGCTGAAGTTGATTATTTTGTTGTAAATCATGTTGAAATGGATCATTCAGGGTCTTTTCCACTTATTATAAAACACCTTCCCAATGCCGAAATAATCGCATCTACAAATGGCGTTGAGAATTTAAAATTGCATTTTCATGAGGAAGTAAAGGATGAGACATTTAATGAAATTAGAGCCGTAAAAGAGGGAGATACTTTAGAGATAGGTAATGGGAAAAAGTTTACTTTTGTTCCCATTCCAATGATTCATTGGCCGGATTCTATGGTTTCTTTTATGACAGACGACAATGGCAAAAATATATTGTTTTCTAATGATGCTTTTGGACAACATTTTGCTACATCTCAACGCTGGGACGATGAAAACGACCTTGCCGAAATTATGTGGGAAGCTGAAAAATACTACGCAAATATTTTATTACACTTATCAAAGCTAATCGCAAAAACGCTGCCTGCGGTTGGAGCCTTGCCGATTGAGATTATTTGTCCATCTCATGGAGTCTGTTGGAGAAAATATATTTCTGAAATATTAGAAAAATATACAAAATGGTCTGCTGGCGAAATTGAACAAAATAGCGTTTTAATCGTATATGATACAATGTGGGGAAGCACAGAAAAAATTGCGAAGGCCTTATATAAAGAGATAAATCATAGGGGAATACCTGTAAAGAGGTTCAGATTGACTTTTGCTGATTATTCAGACGTAATTACAGAAGCAATGAAAGCAAAAGCAATACTGGTTGGAAGTCCAACGTTAAATAATGGACTTTATCCTTTAGTAGCTGAATATTTAAATTATCAAAGAGGACTTAAACCAATGAATAAAATAGGAATGGCTTTTGGATCGTATGGGTGGGGAGGTGGTGCTGCAAAGGAAATTATGAAAGAATTGGAAGCAACTGGAATTTATGTTTTAGACGAAAAAATTGAAATAAAATTTGTACCAAAACCAGAAGATTTAGATCTCAAAAATATTATCGATAAATTAATTGAAAAAATGGGGGCATCATAAATCATGGATTTTGGTTTAACAGAAGAACAAAAGAATCTCCAACAAAAAGCAAGAGAATTTGCAATTAATGAAATACTCCCTGTAGCAAAAAAATATGATGATACGGGAGAATTTCCTATGCCAGTTCTGAGAAGGGCATGGGAAGAAGGTTTATTAAATTTGGGTATTCCAAAAGAGTATGGAGGACCTGGTCGTAGTCTTTTAGAGGCATGTTTAGTTGTGGAAGAAATTGCCTCAGCTTGTCCTGGAGTTGCCACGTCTCTATTCGATAATAATTTAGGAGCAGAGCCTATTGTAATAGGAGGTAATGAAGAACAAAAACAAAGAATTTTATCTGAATTAGTAAATAATTTTGTTTTAATAGCATTTGCTACCTCAGAACCAACTATGGGTTCAGATGTTGCAGGGATGAAATGTAAAGCTGAAAGAGATGGTTCAGATTTTATTTTAAATGGTAACAAATTTTGGATTACTAATGGTGGTTTTGCAAAATACATATCTGTATTCGCAACTGCAGATCCAACAAAAAAGCATAGAGGAATTTGTGCTTTTATTGTACCTACAGACTCAGAAGGTGTTAAAATAGGAGATCCTATTCCTAAATTAGGACATAAAGCATCAAATACCGCAGCTGTAATCTTAAAAAATGTGAGAGTATCTAAGGAGAATGTACTCGCCAAGCCAGGGAGAGGATTTGTATTAGCAATGCAGACTTTTGCTCACACCCGTCCAGCTATCGCTGCGTTTGCCGTAGGATGTGCACGATCAGCAATGGAATATTCCATTGATTACGCTAATAAAAGAGAAGCCTTTGGCAGATCCATTGGAAGGTACCAAGCAATTCAATTTAAGATTGCTGAAATGTATATGAAACTTGAAGCTGCACGATTATTATGTCATAAGGCAGCGTGGGAAGCAGACAAAGGGCTTGATAATAATTTAAGTGCTTCATGCGCAAAAGCATATGCATCTGATGTAGCTATGGAAGCTGCAACTGAAGCAATTCAAGTTTTTGGAGGTTATGGATATCTCAAAACTTATCCAGTTGAAAAGCTTTTTAGAGATGCAAAATTATATCAAATTTACGAGGGGACATCTGAAATTCAGAGAGTAGTTATCTCTCGATTTGTTATGAAGCAGTATGAACATGCTATGCCAACTTTGGGACGTAAAAGATAAGGTATTCTAAATCAAAACATATATTTTTTTTTTATTAATAATCCTTATAAATTCCAGGTTTTTCGTAATTAAAATAAAAAGAATTGGAGTTTATTAAAAAAAATATTATTTTATGGTTACTCTTAGCTCTTCCATAATCCATGTAAATTACAATATTCTCTTGCTGAAAGTCCATCAGTATCGGCTACTACAAAAGTTGCTTTTGGCTCGTCTCCAGGATTTAAAAATTTACGTTTATAGCAATTGCCTTTGCAAATTAACTCAATCCACATAATCCAATGCTCCTCGGTCATAGGATGTGGAGTTCCCATGGAAATACCCACATCAACAGTGACTTTATTCCCCTCCATAGATATCTTTGGGACATGCTTCTCAGTTGACCAATCGGCCGTTTGCGCGTCCATTAACTGCATTGGTTGTCCGCAGCAAATAGTTTCAGGGGCACCCGGATTGAGGATTTCAATAACCTTACCACATATGTTGCATTTATAAATTTCCTTTTTTTGCATTTTATTCACAAAATTACTGTTTATTGAGATTTATTATTAACTCTTCATATTTAACTATTCTTTTTATAAATTCTAAACAATACCTCTTATAGGTAGCCTCATAACAATTACTTCTTATCTGAAATGCTAAGCTATTTGAACTTTTTTTGTGTTTCCTTTAGTTAATATAACTTGAATTATACTAAATCCGCTTAAAGATAATACCTAAATATTACTTTAATTGAAATGAGATAATTATATTCTTGTTATATATATGTAGATATTTCTCAGCTATAATTGAGGAAATATGCATAATCTCTTAATAATATAAATTTTAAATTTTACCATGGTGTATATAAAATCTTTAATTTGTGAGGGTTTTAAAAGCTTTAAAAATAGAACCAAAATTAATTTTAGCAAAGGATTCACCAGTATAGTAGGTGCGAATGGAACAGGAAAATCTAACATTTTGGATGCGTTTATATTTGCCATAGGTGAATTATCTGGAAATAAATTAAGAGTAAATAATATTAAAAATATATTATGTAATGGCGGAACTAATGGAGGAGAAGCGTCAGATTCTGCTAGGGTAGATATAATTTTTGATAACTCTGACAAAATCATCCCTGTAGAAACTAAAAAAGTGAAAGTTTCAAGAATGATTAATGCTGAGGGCAATGGAAAATATCGATTAAACGACAAGGTTATAACAAGGCGGGAATTACAAGATATTTTGGATATAGCGGGATTATTACCAAATTCATCTAATCTTATTTTGCAAGGAGAACTTTTTAGAATTATAACAATGAATAACAACGAACGCAGAGGATTAATAGAAGATATTTCTGGCATTGCATCCTACAACGAGAAAAAAGAAAAAGCTGAAAAAGATTTAGAGAAAGTTGAAGTAAATATCTCTAGAATTACTCTATTATTAAATGAACTGTCGATACAATTAGATTCGTTGGAAAAAGAAAAAAATGATGCTTTAAAATACCAAGAATGTGATATTGAACAGAAAAACGCTGAAAATGCTCTAATTATTTTAAAAATAAGGAATTTTGAAAAACAAATTGAAAAGATCATAGTTAAAAAGGAAACGCTTGTAAAAGAAATTCAGGAAATCAATTATAAACTATTAGAAAAAAGAGAAAATTTAACTAATATTACTACCGAACTTGATCGTATCAATGAGGAGATTAAAATACTTCAAACAGACGAATTAAAAGAACTTACTTTAGAATTAAGTAAATTAAAAACTGAATTTGCAAAAAAGGAGACACAGAAAGAAAATCTTGAAAATGAACTTTCAAAATTAAAGAAGAGTTTGGTTGATTCTTTTAAGAAAAAAGAAGAAATAGAAAAAAACCGAAAAACTATTCAAAAAGAATTAACGGATAAGAAAGAAGAGAAGGAGGTAATTAACGAGAAGCTAAAAACATTAAAGGAAGAATTATATCATAGCGAAGAACAACTAAAAGAATTTGACTTAGATTATAGGAATTTTCAAGAAAACCTTGAATCTTTAAAATCTAAAATTGCTGAAAAAAGTGAAATTAAGAGCGATATAAAATCTGAAATCAAGGTTCTAAAAAATAATTTGAAAATTTCTAATGACAATCTAACAGATATTAAAGAAACAGTAAATCTATTTAAAAGAGAAATTAACGACCTTACTCAAGAAATTGAGAAATTAAAGAAGAAAGAAGGACTTTTCAAAGAAAATTCTGATATAGAAATAAATATGGATGAATTAACAAATAAGAAGCTGATTTTGGAAAAGAAATTAAGAAAAATTCAAAATTTCATTAATAAAAAGCAGGAAAAATTAATTTCAATAAAAAGTAAAATAAAAACTATTCAAAAACTATCAAGAAACAGAGCAATTAAGGCAATTCTAGATTTTAAGAAAAGTTCTGAATTTAAAACTAAATATAATATTCGTGGGAATATCTACGGTACAATAGCACAATTAGGAGAAGTGAATGAAGAATACGATATTGCTTTACAAGTCGCAGCAGGCAATAAACTCAATTATATTGTGGTCGATAATCAAAGAACAGCAAGGCAATGCATTAAATACCTAAAAACTAATAAAATAGGTCGTGCTTCATTCATACCTTTAGATAAGATTAAACCTCATAAGATTAATTTAGAGTTAAATATAAATGAAAAAATTATTGGAAAAGCTGTTGATTTAATTCAATTTGATCCTTTGTTTAGAAATGCTTTCGAATATGTTTTTGGAAATACTATTGTCGTATCAGATATTAAAACTGCTTCAAATTTAAATATAAAAGCGAAAAAAGTTACTTTAAATGGAGATCTCATTGAATTGTCAAATCTGATGACTGGGGGTGTGGTTAAACAACTATTGAAAGGAGGTTTTATATCGCAAGAAGAATCAAAAATACCAACATTAGAGTTAGAATTGAATCATTTAAAAAATGAAGAAGACTCGTATATAAAGAAGTTAAAAGATATAGAAACTCAAATTACATTAAATTTTAGAAATAGAATTTCAACTAATAATGAGTTAAGCGAAATTAAACAAAAATTAGCGATTTTAAAAGATAAATTAGTAAGAAAGGAAGAGGAATTAAATGGATACAATGCGAAAATTAAAATTCTAAACACAGAAATTAAAAAATGTGAAGGAGAATTACAAGAAGAACAATCCAAGGCAAATACAATTGAACAAATACTATCTAACTTAATTGATGAGGTAAATGAATTTAAATCAAAAATTTCCTTACTCGAAAATAATGATTTTACAAAAGAAATTAACAATATAAGAGAGGAAATTGACGAAAGAGAAAAAGAGAAAATTGCAGTTAATTTAGAAATAACTAAACTAAAAACTCAATTAAATGATATTTTGAATAATCGAGAATCTGAAATCTTAGTTGCTATCAATAATTATCAAAAAGATATCGAACAGAATACGATTGGACTTGAGACTCTCAACAGAGAACTGAATGAAACTAAACAAGCAATCGAGGAATTAGAATCTGTAGTATTACAGAAAAATGAAATTATCGGACAATTTTACGAAAAAAAGGAAGATTTATTGTTAGCTCAAACCAATATCAAGGTCGAAATTGAAGACTTAAAATCAAATATTCATCCAAAAAACATAAAAATCAACACTTTAGAAATCAATTCAAAGAATATTCAATCACAGAAAGAAGAGTTGGAAGAATCTCACAAGATATCCGATGAAGAGCTGGAAAAAATTCAAGATTTTCTAAATTTTCCACAAGAAAAGTTATCGATTCTTATTAATCAATGCATTGAGATTAAGCAAGAATTAGAACCAGTTAATATGAGAGCGATAAAGAAATACGATAAAATTAAAGAGAGATACGACGACCTTATTGAAAAACACGAGATTGTTATAGATGAAAGAATGTCAATCTTGGAATTTATAGAAAAAATTGAGTTTGAAAAGAAAAATGCTTTTTTAAATACATTTAACGGTATAAACGAGCATTTTATGCGAATTTTTGCTAAATTATCCCCTGGAGGGGAGGCTAAATTAGCACTAGAAAATATAGAAGATCCTTTCTCGGGAGGAATTAAAATGCTTGCTAGACCTGGGGATAGAAAATGGTGTCAGACACGGTCAATGTCGGGAGGGGAAAAAACTTTAACTGTAATCGCATTAATTTTAGGGATTCAAATGTATACTCCATCACCGTATTATATATTGGATGAGATTGATGCTGCTTTAGATGATTATAACGCAGGACAAGTTGCAACACTTATAAAAGAATTGTCGGAAAATTCCCAATTCATTTTAATTACACATAGGGACGTTACTATGACAATAGCAAACCAGCTTTTAGGGGTCTCAAATGTCCATGGATTGACAGAAGTGCTGAATTTAAACGTTAAGGAGGCTTTAAAATATATTGCTGAGTCCTAAGGAATATTCGATAGAAATTGAGCAAAGGGCTCGACTTCAAAGGTTAGAGCACTATGAAATAAAAAGGGAAATTGAAGCTGCTATTTTTAAAGCTCGTAGAATTTTGTCTTTAGAAGAAATCTGTAAATTATTCCCTAAAAATCAAAAAAATAAAATCTTAGAGTTGACCCGTGAACTTATTGAGGAATATAAAGAATTTCAAACTGCTCTAGAAATAATAGAGCTAGCGGGTACGAGATTTGAATTAAAGATAAAAGATCCAATACTTAATTCTATCGAAAAATTTACACAAGGAGATTTACTGAGAAAGAGCGACGTAAAAACATTATCAATTATCTCTTATCTTCAACCTAATGCGAATCGTAAAGAAGTTAGAGCAAAATTAGGTGGCATATCAACAATGTATAGAAATATTAAAAATCTTAAAAAATTAAAATTTATAATAGAAAATGACCTTAAATTCTATTTAACAAGACATTTCTATGATTATTTCCAGCTAAAAGAAAATAACGATGAGATCGTAAAGAAATTATTACAAAAATTATTGAAATAGTTAAATTTTAAATTAAAAATATGACTTTCATATATTGAACGACATTTGTGTAAAAATTTGAAAAAGTAAAACAAATACTTTAAAAATGGTTAGATTCTTAAAAAAAGAAGATTTAAAATCGAGGGAAAGATTAAGTGGTTTACTTTTAATAATAGCAGCTATTTCTTATATTATATTAACATTTATAGCAATGAGATTCTATCCAGGAAGTTATTCTTTTACGAAACATACTTTTAGCTATTTAGGGCAAATTAAAGTGAACGGTGCAGATAATACAATTGCTAGAATTTTATTAATTATTGCTTGTACTTTTGTTGCTGTCGCGCTAGTTCCCTTCTGGTTGATTATGCCTCTATTATTTAAAGAGAATAAAATTCCGATTTATCTTAGCAGGTGTGGTTCATTATTAGGTCTTGTTGCGGCTCTTTTTTTACCATTTATAGCTATTATTCCCTTGGACTGGGGATATGAAATTCATATGATACCGACTGATATATTCTTTTTTTGTATGGCAGCGGCAATATTAATCTATTCAATTGCAATCTTCTTTAACTCAGATTATCACAATCTTTATGGTGTTATTTTTTTAGGATTTTCTATAATTGTTTTCCTTTATATTTTTAGATTCTTTGATATGATTCGTCCAACAATGCAAAGAATTATAGTCTATTCCTTTATGTTATGGGCATTTGTTCAGGTCGCTAAAATCTGGAAGATTACTAGTCCTGAAGGTTAATAGACCAAATAAATATTTTTTTAAAGATACTATTGTACTAATTTAAAGCAATCAATTCCTCGCGCTGTAAAAAATACCACTCTTTTTTAGAATTTGAAGATTTATATTAATAGTATTATGCGCGAAAAATTTGCTGATGTTAATGGGATTAAAATCTGTTATAAAATTTATGGCAAAGAAGAGAGCGACCCGTTAATTTGCATTCATGGATTTGGATCTAAAAAAGAAACATGGATAGCACAAATTGGAGAATTATCAAAATATTATAAAGTTATTATTTTCGACCTACGTGGTGCGGGAAAATCTAGTCGCCCAGATAAACCCTCTTATACTATGGAATTATTTGCTGACGATATAAGAGGATTAATGGATTTCCTAAATATCGAAAAAGCACATATAATTGGAAGATCTATGGGTGGTATGATCGCTCAAAATTTTGTATTAAAATATCCTAGAAAAGTAATTAAACTAATTTTAATTAACACAAGCGCGGGAATACGAAATGAAGAGAGTATAGAAATGTTTAAAAGAACCCAATTTGAAAGATTTAATTTAATAAAGAGAGATCCAGAAAAAGCTTTTTGGCGTGATACACGATTAGGATTTTATATAAAATTTAGGAAACAAATGGAAGCTGCTCCTAAAAAAAAATTTTATGGTATTTGGTCGGTAGAAGATCTTATTAAGTATATTCAAACAGATCCCTCTACCCCTCGAGATATTGAAAATCAAGCACTTGCTATTAAGACGCATAATACATATGAAAGATTGAATGAAATTAAAAATAAAACCCTATTACTTACTGCTTCTCACGATAAGCTCGTCCCGAAATTCTTTATGCAACAAATGCATGAAAGAATCCCTAATAGTATATTTAAGGTGATCGATAAAGCAGGACATGAATCTCACTATTCAAGAGCTCCTGAAATAAATCAGATTATAATAGAATTTCTAAAAAATTAATTAGAATATTTAAAAATAGCCAATATGTCCTAAATTATCTCCATTTTCGTCTAGAGCGTAAACTAAACCCATAGATAAAATTTCTTTCTTATCCGCATCGGACTTTTTTGTCGGCTTTGCTACTTTCTTTATTGTTTCGAACTTTAATTGAAAAATGCCTCCACATTTTTTACATTTAAAATAAACATGTTTTATTTCCTTATTCTTTTCCTCGTATTCTTCTTTTTTAAAAGGTTCTAATAGTTTAGCGTCTTGATTATCACATCCCCTCAAGAAACATTGATCAAGGCTAATCTTTTCCATACCTCTTCTCGCTAATGAAATCCACGCATAACCAGGAATTTCAGTCCATAAATCTTTATTTTCTTTTTCTGACATATATTATAAAACCATGTTGTTTAGCTTTTCAAACCTATTTTTTTAAATATCTTAAATTTATTAATTCTTTACTTTATATTTTATTGAAAAAGATTTATGTATACTGATTTATAGGTTAAGCTTAATTAATATCTTTAATTATTAAGTCTGAATAATTTTCAATTATTTTCTTATTGTGGATATGTCAGAGAAGGAAGAATTTTCGAAAGAAACCATTGATTATTTATCAAAATTGGCACTGATAGATTTAACGGAAGAAGAAAAAGAAAAATTTTCCAAACAACTGGGTGATATAATTTCTTACTTCAAAAAATTAAACGATTTAGATACTAGTAATGTCAAACCTACTACGCATGCAATTGAAGGATTAAAAAATGTATTTAGGGAAGATAAACCTTGGAAAAGTCTTTCGAACGAAGAAGCCTTAAAAAATGCGGAACATAAATTAAAAGGATATTTTAAGGCACCAAGGATATTAAAAGAATAACCTTATTCTTTATATTTTTTAGTTAGAATTTTTATCGCATCTGCCATATCTCTTAGCGCTTTTCTTCTTTCTTCGGGAGTCATGTTGTAAAAATCGTTCTCAAGATCAAGACCTAAGTGCCCTCCCGAAGCAATTAATTGATACTTTTTAACTAACAAAGCAGTAACATAATTCTCATATTCATTTAAAATATGATTAAGTTCAGGATCATCCTTAATCTCATCCCATAATTCTAATGTTTCTAAAGATCTAATCCCTATATCTATTCTGAACCAACTAATGGGAAAGAGTAACTCTCTTTGAATTCCCATTTCTATTACATATATATTTTCCTCGTCAATGTACAATTCGGGAAGTTCATCTTCTTGAAAAACTATATTATCGCTCATAATATAAAGGTTCGCAGCACCTCTACTAGTACACACTAAACCTGTAGCGTATCCTTTCGCCATTCGGAGTGTATCAGAGATATCTTCTAATTTTGTACCTGGAATATGCAAATTCTTTTTTTTAGTTCCTTGAAATTCTATATTTATCTTTTTAATTCCTTCTTTATTGATAACAATTTCTGGAAAGAGATTTTCATCTCGAGATTTTTTGTGAGCTGCCATCAACTTGTTTAAGATCTCTATATCAAGAGAGAGACCGGGAATAACGCAGTTTTGATTCATAAATGCGTCGACTTCAAAGTCAGCAATTCCATAAAATACCCTTTTATAATTAATAATATTTTGAATACTTTTTATGATTGTATCAATTAAAGCTTCAGAATCATCTGATACAGATTTAAATTCGGTTGTAGTAAATGTATCTATTTGATCCTCGATTCCTTCCTCTTGATAAAATTCTGCCCAGCTCAGCTCTGTAAAAATAGTTCCTTCCGTAAATAAATTATGTTTTGCATCAACACTCAAAATACTTTTATCTCCTCCAAGTTCTACACCTTTTTTAGTGCCCGACGCAATAATTGTTTTTGGTGGCTTAAAAAATGCTATAGACAAATATGAACCCTTTTAAATTTTGAATTTTCTAAATACTAATAATAAAAAAGAATATTATTATTTAAAGAGATTCTATAAATTATTTGTTTAAATATTCAAGAAAAAAATTGGATTTTTAAGAAAATTTTCTTCGATACTCGGAATATTCACATAAAATTTTCATACATTTAGTTGGTTCATCCCACAAACTAAATATAGGAATATCATTTGAAATAAACAATTGATACAATGGATAATTATAAAGCTGGGGGCCACAATAAAATAATGGAATAGATTTTTTACGAACTAAAAATTGCAAAGGTTTAATAATAGAATTAAAAAACATGGCAATTGAATTTTTCATTTTATTATCAATTGGAAATCCAGATTTCTCAATAACATCAAAAATTTCTTGAAAATCAAAGACACCGTCGAAAATTATACAATCTATCTCTTCAGATTTAATTATTAATCTTGGTAATTTTACGAAAAAATCATAATAGTTTCTAAAAAAAGTTATATCTACAGGATTGGATTTACTTCCTGTAGGAGGTATAAGTTCTGCTATCTTATTTTGTAATTTTATAGAGAATTCAGGGACCTCCAATCCGTATAATTCGGCAACCTTCGTTAAAATTGAACCAGAGCCTCCAGAATCCGTAATAATACCCAATCTTCGGCCTTTTGGAAATATATTATTAGTTTGAGCATAAGATAGAGTCCTAAGATAAAATAAAAATTCCGTTATAGAATTTGTATTAATAATGCCCGTTTTTTTAAATACAGCATCATATATATTATTGTTTCCTCCTATAGAGCCGGTATGACTCATAATAGATCTGTCTGCTGCTTCAGTCCCTCCTGCATATATCGCAACAATAGGTTTTTTGGGCGAAATTTCTTTGGCCAATTCAATAAATTCTTTTCCTCTTTTTATTTCTTCGATATATAATCCAATAACCTTAGTTTGAGGGTCTTCCTTGAAATATTCTAGAAAATCGACGATATCAATATTTCTTTCATTTCCTACAGATATAGATTTACCAATTTTAACTCCAATATTATTTGAATGCCAAGCAGTTTGAGCTGCGATAGTCCCTGATTGGCTTACAAGCGATATATTACCTCTTTTGTGTGGTATGTAAATCCAAAATGTATTAATATAAGTGTCATCTTTTTCGGGATACTGAAAATATCCATTATATATGCCAAGACAATTAGGTCCAATGAATCTCATATCATATTTTTTAGCAATTTCGTCGATTTGTTTAGATAATTTCATGCCATCTGGTCCACTTTCTCTGAAACCACCCGAAGTGATTATAGCACGCTTGATCCCTTTCTGACCACATTCATCAAGAACTTGAGGAACATGATTAGGTGGTAGAATTAAAAATGCTAAATCTGGCGTGTTTGGTAAATCTAAAACTGATTTATAAGCTTTTAAGCCTTGTACTTCGTCTAATTTTAAATGAATAGGATAGATTTTATCTTTTGAAATTCCTCCTGTGATGATATTACGTAATTGCATCGATCCCATCGTATTTAATAAATTATTATTTGCCCCGAATACACAGATACTATTAGGGTTTAATATTTTATAGATAAAATGTTCTTTCGATGGATCTTTGCTTATAGTAATCGATTTTGGTGAATTTTTTTCGTTTAATTTGGTCAAATTTTATGCCTAAAGAGATGTGATCATCTAAATAATTTATAATTCAAGAAATTAAGTAAATAATTTGAACTTTATTTTATAAGCTAAAATTTTTAGAAGATGCGTCTGGAATTCAAGCTTTTCCAGTAGATCCAAAACCACCTAATCCTCTTTCAGAATCAGGCAACTTATCAGTTTTGACAAATTCGTAATCGTACATTTTAGCGAGAATAATTTGACAAATACGATCTCCTTTCTTTAAAGTAACCTCTTTATTTGAAAGATTAACAACGATAGCCAACCATTCGTTTCTAAAGCCAGAATCAATTGTACCTGGAGCGTTAACAATGGATAATCCGTCCCATAACGCTAAACCACTTCTAGGAACTACTTTAAAATAATAACCCTTAGGAATAGCAGTAGCGAAGCCTAATGGGCATCCTATTCGCTCGAGAGGTTTAAGTATATATGAATCTGAATCGATTTCTATTAATTCTTTTTTACCTTCCTTTTTTACGATTTTTTTAAAACCCATAATACGAGCGTCAGCACCAGCATCCCAAAGATTTGAAGGTTTTGGCACAATTACACCTTCGCTTAAGGATTTAAACGCTACTGAAATTTTCTTTTTCTCTTTATTTTTAGAATCTGTTGGTTTTTGATTCATATTTAGTCATTTTTAATTATTTTAGTTAATAAAAAAGAATTTTTATTAAAGAAGAATTATACTACATACAATTAAAAAACGGTGAAAATCAAAATTGATAACAATTGAGCGATACGACCCCAGAAAAGATAGAGAGGACCTTAAAGAGCTATTTGAAGATTTTATTAAAAATAAATCCTATTTTGACTCTAATTGGTCTAAATTCGATTATGAGTTGAATAAAAGATCGTTAAATCTGCAGTATCGGAACTCAATGGTTATAGCTAAAGAAGATGGAAAAATAGTTGGATGGGGTACCTACACTATTTTCAGAGATTACCTTGGTAATGATAGGGTTTTAATTCACCAAATTTTAACTAGAAAAGATGATGCATACAAAAAAGGAATAGAAGAAATGTTAATTCGAGAACTTTTGAATTACATCTCATCAACTTTAGGAATAAATAAATTTAATATTATATGTCCTGATTCTGACGGAAATTTACGCAGTTTGTTACTGAAATTAGGATTAAAAAAATCCCAATTTATTTGGTATGAAAAAGAACTTGGATAAGGATTTTGCTTATTGGTATATTCTTAATTTTATATTTTGATTTATATTAATTTAGATTTATCCTGTGAATTTATTTGACTAGAACTGAAAAACTTCTAAATAGGGCAAATAAATTAAAAAGCAACAAGAAATACGAGGAATCCATAAAAATTCTAGAAGAGCTATATAGTAAAGAGCCTAATTCTGAGGACATAAGAAAAGAACTTATTAATGTTTTGTTTTCATATGGAATTTATCTAAGCGACGAATTTATTATGGGAGATAAAAAGGCTATTAAATGTTTTAAAAAAATTATTGAAATCGAACCAGACAATTACAGAGCAATCTATAATTTGGGAATTTCTTATTTCAATTTAGGAAGAATGAAAAAAGCTATATATGCATATAATGAAGCTATTAAAATAAAACCAGATTATAAACATTGTTATTATAACATTGGGTTAATTTATGAGATTATGAAAGATTTTCAGGAAGCTTTAAAGTTTTACAAGAAAGCATTAGAAATTGATCCAAAATTCATTTACGCTTTGCAAGCTAAGAAAATTGTAAAACAGAAATTTAATTCTTCAAAGAGAAAAATACTACAAGAAACAATAATTACTTGCAATAATTGCGGTAATATTAATAGAGATAATGCTAAATTCTGCGATAAATGTGGAAAAGAATTATAAAAAAGAATTTGAGATTATTTTACTTTTTTATAAGTTTAGTATGTATTATACAGCAAATTATAATAATTACTAACACAATAATCCCACCAATAAGATATCTCCAAAATGTTAACTCTGCTTCACTTATTCTGACTTAATTTTCTGATATAATTAAATTGAAAAAAAATAATAAAGATTGGTTTATCTTTCAGCTAATTGAAAATTTACTTGAACTCTGACTCGATAAATAAGTTTATCTATATCCTCCTTTACTTTTACATCACGTTGGAGAATCTGAATCGTCCGTATACCGTGGATAGTTTGTTTAGCTACCTTATATGCTTCCATTACAGCATCTTTCCAATTTTTATCGCTTGTAGCAACTAATTGTATACTTTTATATCCTGGGCTTACCATTCAGCTATCACACGGTTTTAATCAGAATTACCTTTCAATTTCAAAATTTATTTGAACTCTGACTCGATATATAAGTTTATCTACGTCTTCTTTAACCTTAACGTCGGACTCGATTATTTGGATGTTTCTTATTCCACGTAAGGATTTCTTGGCCTCAGCGTAACAATTTTTTACTGCATCAGCCCAGTTAGTATCAGAAGTCCCAACTAATTGAATACTTTTGTAAACAGGCATTTTTCTTAATACACCTTTTTTGATTTCACATTTTTTTTGATTTTTTGATATCTATATTTTTATTGCTTTAATATTGGAAAATCTGTATATTACTATCATGTTGTTAATATTCAGATGTTTCTATATTTATTGCTTTAATATATAAATATTTTGCAATTTGAAAATATTAAATAATAAAAAAATATGAAGATAGAATAATTCTAAGTACTAAAAAATTAAAAAAAAAGAGAGGAAATAATGTTTTTAATCGTTTTATGCGTCAGGATTTTCCAATAAAACAGCGATCCCCTGACCACCACCAATACAAGCGTTTGCTATTCCATACTTACCATTTTTATCTTTTAATATTCTTGCTAAAGTACCAGTGAGTCTTATCATTGTAGCACCTAAAGGATGACCAATAGCAGTGGCACCTCCCATAACATTAACTTTTTCTTCAGGTATATTAAATGCTTTCATGCAACTTAGAGAAACGATTGTGAATGCCTCGTTTATTTCCCAAAAATCAATATCATCAGCAGTTAAACCAGCTAATTCTAACGCCTTTTTACTCGCGGGCACAGGTCCACGGCCCATTACGCTTGGATCTACTGCTGCCCAGCCAAGTGAGACTATTTTTGCCATTGGTTTAATCCCTCTTTTTTCAGCTTCTTGAGCTTCCATTAAAACGCATGCGGTAGCTCCTGCATTTAATGGAGAAGAATTTCCTGGAGTTATAACTCCTTCTTTGGTTCCTTCTCTTTCCATATATCCTTTTCTACCACCAAGATCTTCTCCATATGCATTTTGCTTTAAAAAGAACGGTCTTGATAATCGGCGCAATTTTGCCACTGTTGCTAAGTCTGATTTTCTTGCTGCCATATCCCTATCAATCATCATTTTCTCGTCAGGGTTTCCTTCTTTATGACCTTCAATAGGGATAATTTCTCCCTTAAACCACCCTGATTCTTGATTCTGAACGGTTAAATTATGACTTCTCACTCCAAATTTATCTAGATCTTCTTTGGTGATATAAGGCGATTCCTGCTCGTAAAGTTTCTGCGCAGTCTGAATCATGTTAATGGTTGTCATAATATCATATTGGGGTCTAAACCATTTGTCATTCTTGCTAACCATACCCAAATTAGGTCTGATCCAATCATTTTGCATTGGAATACGAGTCATATGTTCTACACCTGTGGCTAAAGCACATTTAGTATTTCCTGTCATTATTTCCATAGATAACACTTGTAATCCCGCACCAGCCGATCCACATTGTTTATCAATAAAAAATGCGCTCGTTTCAACGGGAAATTCTGCCATAAACAACGGAAGTCTGCCGCCATAGGTCCAACACTCATAAACTCCCATCGCAGTTCCTACAGAAGCTTCTTCTATATCTTTCTTTTCAATTCCTTTGTTAGCTAATTTTTCGTCAAAGAACTTCATTAATAAATGCGCTAATAATTCGTCTCCTCTTTGATCACCAAATACATCTCTTTCAGGGGCGCCCGGTCTTGAACGAGAAAAAGCAGTTCTTGCATAATCAACAAGCCATGCCTCTTTTAAGCTTTTTGCCATCTTAACAATCACATTTTACTTTTTTTATATGAAGTTAATATTTTGAAATTTAATTCAAGAAATTTTAAAATTCTATTAAAGTTTTTGATAAATTGATATCTCAAATAAATAATTCTAATTTTTGATTTTAGTCATTTTTTAAAACTATATTAAGAAGGGATTAGAATTATTTTTATTTATCAAAGGTTTTGTTTAATTATGGAAAAAAGGACTTTAATTTCGATAATTGCTGGAAGTGCTTCAGATAGCGAAGTTTACGAAAAGGCAGAAAGCGTTTTAAAAGAAAATAATATTACCTATGAGTTAAAAATATTATCCGCTCACAGAGATCCAGAAAAATTAGATGAATATCTTAAATCTTGCGAATCATTAGTATATATTGCCGTCGCAGGATTATCTGCAGCATTACCAGGCTTAATTGCCTCTAAGACAGACAAACCTGTTATTGGAGTGCCCGTAAGTACGAAATTAGGTGGTTTAGACGCGTTACTTTCAATTGTTCAAATGCCTCCCAGTGTACCTGTAGGATGTGTTGGAATTGATAGAGGTGATAATGCGGCATATCTTGCAATTCGAATTCTTAATTTATTAAAAAATAATA
Organism: Candidatus Hodarchaeota archaeon; assembly: GCA_048887225.1. Classification (GTDB taxonomy): domain Archaea; phylum Asgardarchaeota; class Lokiarchaeia; order Sigyniarchaeales; family SOKP01; genus LW40-45. The sequence continues at coordinate 36,105 of JBHLJY010000015.1, read as the reverse complement.
AAACTTAGGATAATTATGAGTAAAGATTTAATCGAATTAGGGAAAGAAAAAGCAGCAGAAAAAGCAGTACAAGATAATGTTAAAAGAAATATGATTTTAGGTATAGGTAGTGGTTCTACCGTAGTTTATGCTGTGAAAAAAATAGCTGAGTTAAATAGAGAAAACAATTTAAATTTAAAATGTATTCCCTCATCTTTTCAATCGTATCAATTAATAATAGATAATGGGCTTAATTTAGCGTCATTAAATCAATATCCTGAAATCGATTTAGACATCGATGGTGCGGATGAGATGGACAAAGATCTTAATCTAATCAAGGGAGGCGGAGGTTGTCTTGTTCAAGAAAAAATTCTTGCGTCAAATTCTAAAAAAGTTGTAATTATTGTTGATTACAGAAAAAATTCAGATAAATTAGGAGAAAAATGGAAAAATGGAGTGCCGATTGAAGTTATTCCAATGGCTCACGGTCCTATTATGAAAAAATTCGAAAAACTTGGAGGAAAGCCCGTTCTTCGAATGGCTAAGTCAAAAATGGGTCCTTTAATAACTGATAATGGCAATTTTATAATTGATGTAGATTTTGGAATAATTGAGAATCCAATAGCGCTTGACGAGAAATTAACGATTCCCGGCGTTGTAGATACTGGTTTTTTCATAGGATTAGCTTCAAAAGCGTATATAGGACAAAAAGATGGGAGCGTTTTAATACTTCAAAAATAACTCTCCTATGAAATCATAATTGTTATTAAAAATTGTTTATTATTTACCTTTGATGTATAGTCTTCAGACTTTTTTTATAGTCTTTAATAAAACTTAATTTTGATAAATTGGGGACGTGGATTAGTGGAAGATCGTTTGCTTGGCATGCAAAAGGCCGCGGGTTCGACTCCCGCCGTCTCCAATCCTTACAAAATAAATGTGGTCCTTTAACTCATTTGAATCCTTATAATCGGAAATAAGTTTATTCTGTCATTGTTTTTAAAACACAATGTTCTTATTGTATTTTGGTTGAAAATTTTTTTAATTGACGATTCTTATTAAATTATAATCTTTAAATTAAGGTGTAATTTAAATCCCGTTAACTAAAATCTCGAAAAAAGATTTAATTCCGATATTATTGGTAGTGCTTCTTTTATTCGTCTCTATCGCATGTGCCAATATGTTAATTCCTAGTTATGGTTCGATTCAAGAAGAATTTAATATTCCTGAGGCACTTATAGCAATTCCTGATGCTTTTTTTATTTTATTCAGCGCATTTTTTGCATTGATTTGGGGTTACTATACAGATCGTATTGATAGAAGCAAGGTTATAATGGCGGGAGCTTTTTCTTGGACAATAGGGATGTTTCTAACTTCCTTTAGCTTCTCATATCAAATGCTAGTCATTTCAAGGATGCTAAGTGGAGCTGGACTTGGTTGTGTTTTGCCAGTAGGATATTCTATTATTTCAGATGCAATACCTCCTGAAGAACGCTCAGGGTGGTTTGGAATGCTCGCTATTTTAAGTTCAATATCTAATGGAATTGGTCAAGCGTTATCTTCATTTTTAGGGCCTATTACAAGTTGGAGATTTCCGTTCCTTCTATTGGCAATAATTAGCATTTTTATTATTATAATCCTTTTTTTTGTAAAAATACCTCAGAGAGGTGCGAGCGAGGACGAATTATTAGATTTAGCCAAATTAAGTTTAGAATATAGCTATAGAATATCAACTTCAGATTTAGCTCAAATTGTTAAGAAAAAAACAAATCGCTACTTAACAATTCAGGGCTTTTTCGCAATTATACCTGGAACGATTTTAGTATATTTTTTGACTTCCATGTTTGCACTTCATTTTTTTGCGGAATTACCAGACGAAATAAGACTACAAACAGCATCTATATTTGCAGGGATGGTTGGGATAGGATATATTTTGGGAAATGTGGTACTTTCACGCATAGGAGATGCTTTATTTAAAAGAAATAAAAGAAACCGAGCGAGATTAGCAACAATCTGTATGATAATAACAATTCCTTTATATATATTAACTATGCTTTTTATACAACCTATTAGAGTTGATAAATTAGGTATTAGTTATCCTGATCCCATCCCGACTGGAGAGATTTGGAGATATATCTTTTTAACTATTGCTGCAATATTCAGAGTTTATCCGAATTATATTTTTTATTTTATTATTGGATTAATCGGAACCACTGTGGCTGCCGGACCAGTTGCAAATAGGAATGCGGTTTTAATTGATGTTAATATGCCTGAACACAAGGGAACCGCAGCTTCATTTTTTAATCTTTCAGAACAAATAGGTAAAGGCATTACTTTATTTATCTCTTTTATGTTAATTACATGGCTTGGAAGTATTTACAATATGATGTTGTTCGCAATAGTATTCTGGATCCCCGCTGCTATTCTTTGGTATATTGTAAGCAGAAGCGTAGAAGATGATATGTATGTGAAATCAAGAGTATTATCGGAAAGAAAACAAATAACTCTTGTTGATCATATTTTTGAGTTCGAAGTCCAAATGGATAGAGCAATCCAAAAAGTTCAAGATTCAAAATATTATTTAGAATCGGACACGGTAAAATTCAATAAATTGCTAAATGATGCAATAAGAATATTTAGTTGGGTTGAAAGAGAAGGTGAATCACGAAGCATTACAAACATTGAAAAAAAAGCAGGAATGTTAAAACGCAATGCTTTAATAGTTAAAGAAAAAGCAAATTCGGTGTTTAACGAACTTAAGAAAATTGATCTAAGTATTCAAGAGAAAGATCTGCTGTACGAGCAATTAAGAGAACTTAAGTTAAGAATAGGCCACTGGGAGAAAAGCACTTTTGGAGAACTTCAAATTTTCTATGAAGTTGCATATTTAAAGATAGTTGAGGCAAGATTACTCCGTAAATTCGATTTAATTAAATCAATAGTAAAGATTAATGAAGCTATAGATATTTATCACAGGACTAAACATCTTCTACAAGAAAGATTGAATGAGCGAGACGGAAAAGATATTCTTTCTGAAGAAGAATCAATTATGTATGAAAAAGAACAAGATTTATACAAAAAATGCGTTAATTCCTTGAAAGCAACAAGAAAACTTAAGTTTGAGATTGATTCGGTTTTTATTAAATTAGAAAAAATTGGTATTCGTAAAGAAGATTTATCAAAAATTACAGAATTAACATCTGAATATCAAATCGACCTTTCTAGCGTCATTATAGACACCTTAGACTCAGATAAAAAACTAAAAAAGGCAATTACGGAGATCTTACAGAAAATAGAGCTTTATTTTAACAATTACGACGAATCCTTTAAACATTTCTTAAAAGATTTAAAAGTATTTTAAAGATTTCAATCCTTTCTTAATTTAAATCTCAACTTAATTCTGATTTAAGCAAATCATGAACAATTTTTAGCTCCTCTTCAGATAAATCACATAGCGGTTTTCCTTGTTTATGCAGATGATCTGGGTAATCAATATCAAAAAATAGATTTATCAATAAGACTAAACAATTTCGGACTCTAAATAAATTTGAAGGATTATTAAGATCATTCATTAATTCAATTAAAATTTTACCAAGACGAATTTTTACTTCATTAAATTTATAAATTTCTTGGTTTTTATAAAAGTCTAAAATCTTATCGATACAATCCATATTAAATTAGTTATGCTTGTTATAGTTATTCCTAATACCAATAAATAACATCTTTACTCACACTTATATTTTTTTTGGATTAAGCTGTAAAAAATAAATTAAAAATTATCTATTAAAATTTTTTTCCCAGATTGGAAACCTATTTATATCTAAGGCGAAAATCATTAGAATTTCTTAAGAAAAAAGTTAAAAAGAAGTATTTGTTATAATTTTCTCTTAGAATTAAATTTCGATTGCTTGAACAAATGTATCAATTTCTTGTTCAAGATCTATAATATCATCAACATCTTTTATGTCGCTACTAGCAAGTCTATTTAGAAATTCTTTTAGCATTTTTTCTTTTGCTTTGTCAGTTGGGAAGAGGAGGCTGCTTTTATAGTGTTCCCAGTCCAGAATATTCGTAAAAATGAGGAATAATACTTCAATATGGCTATATTCAATTAAGCTAAGAAATTTCTCTTTAGTAATTAATATTTCTGTATGGTCCTGGTAAAAACTCGATAAATCGTCGTAATAGTTTGTAATCCGAGCAATATTATCGAGTTGTGCTCTTAAAGCTGCTTTGTTTATGGGACTGTCTTTATCTTTGTACATTATTTCAAAATAAGACATTATAAAGTCTTTTAGCTTCTGCAATTTTTGTTGAAAAACCCTGGTTTTTACTATTCTTTCAAACATGGGTGATTCTTTATCTTTATAGAACTTGAGCTCGAATTTAACGATGGAGAGTATGTCCAAGAATAATTCTCTTATATTAATTTCCATATTTTTTAAACCTATTTTTGAATAATTTTACATTAAAATAATAACCTTGAAAATATAAAAATCTTAAGGAAATATAAAATTAAAGCTTTTTTTATCATTATTAATTCCTTTTTTTGCCATTTTTTTGAAAAGTATGCCTTTTAAGTGAATTTTAAGAATTCTAAATGGACATCGAAGCATAAAACCTAAGTCTCTCTGAGGCCTTTTTCTTAAATTTAGAAATCTATTGTAGAAAACTTTAGCGTGTTTTATATAATTTAAAAAGCTTCCTGACTTTTCAAATAGCGTAAATCGAGAAGAAATTTCTTCGAGAGATACCGAATCTTTAAAAGCATAATAATTTGCAGCCCTTAAACTCCATTTTACGGCTTCTAATTGATATCTTATTGAATTAAAAGAGTTTAATATTGAAATAGGTATTGATAAGAACAATACTATTAAATTCATGCATAAGCTTTTTATCATATCAAGAGGCGAGATTTCAATCTTTTTAACAATTTCTCTCAAGTCATTTCCATAAAGGAGTCTACTATTTGCAACTACATTACACAATACTATTTTTTTTGGTGCAATTAATTTGGAGAATACCTTATTTACCCGAAATATTTTGTGAAAAATTATATTTTCCCAATATTTTTTCTTAGTTAAAAAATGACTTACAAACATTCCAGTGCTTGAATGAACTACATCCAAAAATTTATTAACAAATTTAGAGTTATTCTCAACTCGAAAGTTATGTTTATTTTCTAAAGCGAGGAAATATTTTTCAATCTTTTTTATAAAAAAATCTGGAACATTATCGTTAAAAATAATAAGTAAATCGCAATCTGAGACAGAAGTACACTCAGCATTTTTTTTTTCTATTTCTCTTTGGCTCCCAAATAAAATTATTGATGTAATTTTATCAATTCCGATTTCTCTATTAATGATAACAATAACGTCATTAATGTAATTTCGAGATTGCTCATTAATACTCTCTAATTTAGTGTAAATCTCGTTCTGAATCCTATTTTTATTGGTATCAACAGTGCTTATATTCTGCAAATGTAATCAATATCTCATTGTTTGTTTAATACTTAAAGATTTTTGAATATGAAACTTAATAGAAATAATTTTATCTAAATCTCAAATTCCATTAGCAATTTTATAGCCCTTTTCAATTGCTTCCATGACTGTAGCAGGTTTCCTTGCATCGCCGATCTTATGAACTTCAATTCCTAAAGATTTAATCTCTTTAAATATTGCATCATTGGGTTCTACCCCAGTTGCGTAATAAACAGCGTCCACATCGTTAATAACTTGATCTTTTCCCATACCGTCTGTATAATTTATATAATTTTCACCAATTTCGGTAATATTGGCACCAGTAATGAGACTAATCCCTAAATTATTACATTTATCAAGCAGTACCCATTTTGTTGTTCTCCCGAGGATTGACCCTAATTTTGGTAATTTTTCTAAAACAGTTACTTTTTTTTTTCCTTTGTGTAACATTTGAAGAGCGACTTCAGGGTCTAATGCTTTGTAAAAAGTAAGAAATTCAAATGCTTCACGACTTAAAGCACCATATTTTGCTATATAAAGTGCTAATTCAATGCCTGTAGCACCACCTCCAATTATTACATTATTTTGACCGATGGGTGCATCCCCAGTAAAAACATCGTTAGCCCAGAAAACATTTTCTCTATTAATACCTAATATCGGAGGTTTTATAGGGGTAGAACCAGTTGCGACAAGCACAATATCAGGATTGAATTCTTTTATCGTCTCTATTGATACGTCTATTTCTAGATGTAAATTAATTTCATGTTTTTGGATCCAATATGTATAATTTTCAATCATCCTTTTAAATTCATTTCTTCCAGGTGGAATCCATATAACATTCAGTAAACCTCCTATCTCATCACCTTTTTCAAAAATATGAACTTCATGGCCTCTTATTCGAGCAATTCTTCCAGCTTCTAATCCCGCAGGACCAGAACCAATCACCATTACTTTTTTTTTCTCTTTTATTGCTTTTAATTTAGTCCTAGCTTCTTTACCCGCTCTAGCATTTCTCAAGCAAGCTATAGGCATCATTCGAAAAACATTGTCAAAACATCCTTGATTACAGGCGATACAATTCATTATATCACGGAGATCTCCTTTTTGTGCTTTCATAGGTAAATACGGATCAGCAATTAATCCTCGACCTATACAAATTGCATCAGCTTTATCAGCCATTAACATCTGCTCAGCCATAACAGGATCATTTATTCTATTAGATGCAAAAACAGGAATAGAGACACTTTTTTTAACATTTTCTGCTAAATAAGTATAGCATCCCTCAGGTACATCCATAGTAAGCTGTGGAGTCCTTGTTTCATGCCATCCACCTGTAATATTAATAAAATTTATTCCAATCTTCTCGTACGCTTTAGCAATAGGGGGTTTATCTTTATATGTCAAACTTCCAGGTACAAAATCGTCACCCGCCATCCTCATCCCGACAATAAAATCACTTCCTACAGTATCTTTTATTGTTTCAATAGTTTCAAGTGGAAATCTCAATCTGTTTTCAAAATCTCCTCCATATTCATCTGTTCTTTTATTAACGAATGGAGATAAAAATTGATCCATTAGATACCCCGCGGATCCACATATTTCAACGCAATCAAACCCCGCTTTTTTTGCTCGTAATGCAGCATCAGCAAAGGCTTTTTGTTCTCGCTTTATATCTTCAAGATTCATTTCTCGTGGTGTACACTTGCTAAACTTACTATAAGTTGCAGAAGAAGAAATTGGAGTTCTTCCTATTATTTGAGGGAAAGTATATCTTCCTCCATGGTATAATTGAGCGCAGATTTTAACATCATCACGCGCATTATGAACAGCATCAGTAAATTCTATCATCTTTGGAATGTAATCATCGCTTTCAATAGAAATCATGCTTGGAAGCCCCTTCCCATAAATGTCCACGTAACAACCCCCAACAATAATAAGTCCTGCCCCTCCTTTTGCCCGCTCAACGTAGAAATCTTTTAATTTTTTTGTCATATAACCATTATCTGCGAGGTTTAAATGCATAGCAGGCATTACGATTCGATTAGATATAACAATATCTTTTATCTTGAAAGGTGTAAATAGCTTAAAAAACTTCAAATCTCAACCTAAATTATTTATAATTTTTTACATAAATAAAGTATTTTTTAATTAAAAATTTGTTTGAATAATATATTCAGTCTCTTTTTAAAAGAAGAAAAAAAGAATTCACTTCTTAGGAATATGATTTAATTTTTTTCTGTTGAAAATAAGTTATTAGCGAAAATAACTGTCTGTTCCTTTATCCTCCTGAAAACCCTTCATAAAATAATCTGCTTGTTTTTTAAATGAATCAAAAACATTCTGCATTTCTTTTATTTTTTTATCCAATTCGTCAAAAGCCATATCTATTTTGAAATAATCTTTCAAAATTTGAACTAATGCCTTTGAGGCTCGGGGGTCTAAACTCATCATTGGTAGTGGCATCGTTTCAGCCAACAAACAAATTCCTGGAGCAAATCCTTTAACACCTGCATATGCTGGCAATATTCCATTAGCACCTGCGATTATTCCCCCATCCATCGTTTTAGTATTGTCTAACTCTAAAAACGAAGACATTAAATCACTATCAGTGCCACAAATATGAACCTTTGGATTATCAGAGACTTTATCAGAAACTAGTGCTCCTGTGCTTACATACATTTTTATATTTCCTTTTCCGCAAATTTTTTCCATTTCTTCGCAAAACTTCATTGTAAATTCGAAAACACCTTCAGGCGATTGAGGTTGAAAATTTGCCGTTAAGATGAAAATATCATTAGGTTCTTTTGATTTATAGTATACTTCTGCAATGGGTATCCCTAAATATCCCTTCTCAACGGTACTTTTAGGTGGAAAATCAAAATATTCTATGTTTAAAAATAACTTTGCATCTATAGCGTCTTTAATTGAAGATATTGCTAATTTAGCAACTAAGGCTATTCCAGGCCATCCTATCAAAATAACAGGATTCTTAATATCGTTTACGTTTAAATCAAACTTTTTTTCGACGTTAAAATACATTGGAATTTTACTTTAAATAATTTGAAAAGGAAAATACTTGAAGATTTATTTGCTAAGTACATTTATTTATTATTTCCTATATTTCTTTAATAGTCTTTCAATTATTTATAATTTTTTAAATAAGAAACATAGATTAATATAAATAAAACGTGAAATACGAGATATTAGTAATATTTTAGATAATTCTATTCTTTAAATAATTCGAAACATAATAATAAAAACATCATGTTTGTACAAAAACAACCAAGCCGAAAAGTGCCTGGAATATTTTCTTATGTCGAACTTTTTTCTTCAAAAATTCCAGCCTATTCCATCTTCTTTGGTATGCCTCTTTTAATTGGTATTCTATCAACGATTTCTCAAGGACTACTTATTGGTTCGTGGGACTTAAGATTGATTAGACATTTTATACAAATTTACGGAATTTTTATGTCCAGTTCTTTAATTGGAGCTATTTTAACTTTATCTTATTACAAAAAGGCACCAATATTGAAAGCACCTCCAAGCGGATATGCGATTCAATTGAACGCAATTTTTAATTCTGTGATTGGAGGAAGTTTTCTTTTTGGGCAATTATTAGCTATATTTTTCAGAAACATTACTTTCCGTGAAGTTTTCTTCATGTTAGGGATAATAGTTTCATATATTTTAGCATTTGTAATATATTTTTCTTTTACGACTGCGGGTAAGTATGGTCATTTCATTTTAGCATTAGTACAACCAGTAGCTAGTATTTCACTCTATAGCATATATACGGCTCAATTGTCATTGATATTTTTTATCCGTGCAATACTCTTTTTTTCCACTTGTGCTTTAATTTTTACGATCCCTTACGCAAGAGGAATGTTTCATGTAAGTAATATTTATAGAGAAGCGACTGGACTTGGAGGATATCCGTTCATCCGTGCTTTTGTACTTTCGATGATGACAACTGGAAATGATGAAAAAATTGAACAAATTTTCGATAAAATTGGAGTTGATTCCAGTGTTAGATTACAATATCTCGCTATTAGAAGTGAAAAAAAGAAAACAATTAAAGGATTATTTGTAGTTCCCCACATTCATTTTGGTCCTTTCAAAACTTGCGGTTCATCAGATTTACCAGAACAAATATATAAAAATTTAAAAGATATTCCAGGAACAACGGTTTATCATACTACAACTGATCATACACAAAATTTAACAAAACAAGAGGATGTAGACAAAGTGATTGACGTTATTAAAAAAGATATTAGAAATTTAAAGAACAATTCTGATACCGTTTGGATAAATGAAATAATAGATTTTTCAAGAAAAATATCAAACAATTCCAAAGTTATTGGAACGATTATACAAAACACACCGATCTTATTTTTAACACGTCATCCTCTCCCTTCTGACGATATACAAGCAGAAATAGGGGATAAAATTAGGAAAATTGCTCAATCACCCGAAAATAAGTTTCAAGAAATCATGATTATCGATTCCCATAATTCAATAATAGACGATGAACATTTAATTGTAAAAGACACAATTGAAGGTAAGGAATTAATTAATGTTTCAAATAAATTTATTGCGAGTAAAAAGAAAGAGAAGGATCAAAAGATTCAATTATTATATGGTGTAGCAAAAGATCCTTTAAAGGAATTTAATGAAAAAGATGGAATCGGATCTGGTGGTATGGTTGTCCATCTCTTTAAAAATTCAATTACCGAACAAAAAACTGCATTTATCCATTTTGATGGTAATAACGCTTATGTAGATATAAGATCATATATCTTGAACGCACTTCAAAATAGAGGAATTGAAAGAGGCGAGATAACAACTTCAGATTCACATACAGTTGCAAGACAGTTCTCCAGTAGAGGTTATTCTCCTATTGGAGATAAAATTAAATTAAATTTTATCATAGATAAATTAGAAACATTATTACAAATGGCTGAAACTGATTTAGAGCCAGTTGAATTTCATTATACTGATTCAATCGTAAAAGATGTTAAAATTTGGGGCAATCCAAAATATTTTGATACGATTATTGCCACATTACAAGAATGTATAAGAGTTTCTCAGAGATTATTAACGCTTAGCTTAATAGTACCAACCTTTTTCTCTTTAATATTGCTGCTTTTCTATTATAATATTCAAATTACAGGAATTTTTTAAATCCTATTATAAGATAATATATGGATAATATCAAGGTTAATATTCATATATTCTCATTTTTCTTCAATAAAACATTCATAATTTTAACTCACAAATGTTAAGTTCGGATATAAACGATTTAATAAAAATATCTATAATAGGACATCCTGCTGTGGGCAAAACGACCATCTTAAAGCTATTAAATGAGGAAAGGATTGATAGATTATATTTCCCCACACAAGGATTCGATCTTAAAAAAGTTAAATATGGCAATTTTAATCTTAAAGTATGGGATTTTGGAGGTCAGAAAGCTTATCTTTCTTATTTAAAAGAATATCTTATAGGGTCAGACCTTGTAGTTATAGTTACTGATTCCACTCCTTTAAATGTTTTAAATTCTCGGCAATTAATTGACTTTAGTAACGATATTGTTGATGATGATTGCCCTATAATTGCCATCGCAAACAAGCAAGACTTATGCAAAATCGATGGTAGAATGGATCAAAATAGAGTTGAGGATGTACTTCAGGTAAAAACTTATGGTTTAACAGCTATAAACCGTTCAGAACGAGTAAAATTTATGAATATAATTAAAAAAGAATTAAATCAAGTGTTATTAAGAAGAGGTTTAAAAGAATTAATGAATATTATAAAAAATGAATTAAATCAAGTGGCAGTAAGGAAGGGGGTTGAAATAAAGTGAACTTTAACGAGAATGAATTATTTGGTGCAGCATTAATTGGTTTTGATATGATTGACGGTCCATTTCTTAAATGGAAAAAAGAATACGAAAACAAATCAAAAAATGTGGTGAATCTAGACGATTTCGCTATGAATTTTTATCTTGCTTTCCGAGGCGGAAATGCTGGTAAAAAACCAAGAGCAATATTATACGATAAATTTTACATTGTCGCTTTTCCACAGGATTTAGAACTATGCTGTTTATTCATGAAACCACATGGTATTGAAAAAAATATTTCCCTATTAAACAAAGTTGCTAATAGAATTATATCTGAAATGGAACTCCTCGTTGAAGAGGAAGAAAAATCTGATGAGTCAAGTGAAAATATAATCAAAGAAATTAAAAGATTAATTGTGATTTTATTAGATGGAACGGAGATGTCTACACCAGAATTAAGGAGATATTTCAAATTGACATCAAGTCAAATTTGGAAATTAATGTCCGATTTAGAGAGAACTAAAAAAATTAAACGGACAAGTAAAAAAGGAAGGGCTGTATTTTGGACTGCAATTAACTGAATACTATTTTCTTTTTATTTTTTTTCATCCATTATTTAGTTAAGTTCTTCGATGATCCCAATTCATTTGCTTAGTATAATATCTTGAAAACATTTGATAACAGATATCCTCAAGATCTTTATCCAAATTATTTAATGTTATATATCTAAGAATATGGTTTATAATAAAAATCCCCACTAATTCAATATGATAACTACTAAAATTTCCAAGATTTTCACCCGAATAGCTAATATCCAATCCATGTTCTGTATTCCAAGAGATTTCTACAAAGATTTTCGAAAAGATTTCTCGTTTAATCCGCCATCCATTAGTGGTTTTCCATACTTTTGCTCCAAGATAAATTGCTAATCCGTCTCTATCCTCTTCTTTTAGCAATTTAAATGGTTCATTTCTTTGAATCAAGACATTTTGCATTAGTTCCGATTTTATATCATAGGATTTCTCGAATGGTTCTTCACCTTTTATTCTTTTTTCCAAAAAATCTAAGACAAGATCAATAAAGGTTGCGCTGTCTTCGCCGGGTATTAGGATAACTCTTTCTCCTGAGAAGAAGAATTTAAATTCTGCTTCTAAATAATCCCCAAATTCATCTCCATAATTAGTGAATGAGATATGAATATTAGCTTCAGGAAAGAATTCTAATGATATTGTCCAATCCTCATCGAAACCAAGATTATCCATTTTTCCTCCAATATCTTCGGTTACAATTCTTTCTAGCTTGTTGATGTCGAGGTTAATAAATACAGGATATTTTGATTTACTAATATCACTTAATTCCTTTTCGTGAGGTCCTCTTACTCCTGTAGCGTCGATCTGGCCTATTGTCCACAATTTTCTTTTTTTCTTCAATAATTATGCTACCTTAATATCTCAAGAGATTATTAAATATTATTTTTGAGAATTAATGAGTTTTTCTTTATATTTCAGAAATTTTATTCTTTCTAATTATAAAAAAAAGAGAAAATTAAATATTTTCAACTGGAACAAGTAAGCCTCGACGTTTTAAATCAATTATAGTACTTATTATTTGATCTTTTGATTCTTTTCTGCCTGCGATTCCATAATTTAATAGACTTGAAACAAAGAAATATTTTCTCTCCTTCTGCATTTGTTCTGCTACTTCTAATAATGCTGTCTCTAACTTTTTCAGTTTAGCCAATTTCCAATGAGAACTTAATTGAAGTGGATACATTAAAGAAAGGTTAAAAAACTTTTCAATTAAAGCGTCAGTTTCTCTAAATGGCTGAACATCTCCTGTAAAATCTTCTAAGAGTGGGGCAAATTTTGTTTCAAAGTTGTTTGTAAACATCTTTTGATTTTCTTTTAACTTTTCGGATGGAATTCCTTCTAAAATTAGTGCTGTACGAACATATTTGCCATCAGCCATATCAATTTTAAAATCATAATAATCCATTTCAAATCCAGTACCCATACCTAATCCTTCAATAGGTTTTTTAATTTCGCTTCTAAACTGTGAAATAGCTGTTATAAATCCACCTATTAAGTCAGAATCGAGTTCCATAGAAATTTGCTTAGAATAAAGGGTTACTCCCACATCCTTATGGATGACCATGATGTATGAAATTTTGACCAAGTCGTCTAAAACCAATGCTTCCCCAGCCCAAAGTTCACGCAATTTACTTAGCTTTCGATGCCTGATAGCAACAAAAGTGAAAAGTGCAGCTAATCCGATAAGAATATACGGTAATAATAAAAGAAAATTATCCATAAATATGGTGAATTCATCCACAATTCGGAATTCATCTGATTCTGTTTCTTTACTTCCATATATCCCAACTAGATTATAACTAACTTTTATATAAAAGCCATCCCCTAATTCATCCAACTCTAAAGCACCCGTTGCTTCTCCATCCGAATCTGTATTATCTGTATCATCATCAACTACTTTATCATCTGCATCCAGCAATTCAAAAGTTATTTCTAAACCTGAAATTGGTGAATCCATACCATCTGTTATTTCTACTGTAAAGTATTCTGTTCCTGTCATATACTGGATTTCAAGATCATCTTTAAAATCTATATCAATTGCTAATTGATAAATTTCATAAGTACCTATCACATCAAAAGTAACTGATGGCCATAATGAAGTTACATTGAATTCGAAATTTCCTTGAACGGGTATACCATTTAAGATAGCATTATTCCATGTCCCATTACCGACTCCATCATCCGTTAGAGGTATACCCATATTTTTCATTTGTATATCGGAGGCATTTAATTTGTTACTTTTCATTCCAAAGCCAATTTTTGATGATATGTCTGAAGAAAATATGTTTTGAATGTGAAAATCCATAATAAATTCGTCAACAGTAACATTAAATTTCTCCAAATTTGGCATATAGCTCTCGTTTGTTTCGTATCTCAATCGCATCCAGAATGAATTTTTATCATCTGGATCTGAAATTTGTAAAATAAAATAGGTATCAGTAGTATTCAAACGTACTGCCAGTTGTCTCTCATCATTGAAAGCAAAAGTTTTGTTATAACCCGTTATATCTGTCCAACTATCATTAAATCTATCATAAACTTCTAATGCGGCTAATTTTAACTCATTAAAATCCGTAATACTTACATTTGAGCTTAAGCGAAAATCAATGTATTTTACATACGGAAAAGGATAAGTTTGCCATATTGGGCCAAGGACGCCCCAATCAAATGGATCTAACCACGTCCAAAGATAGGGATCTATTTCTGGCATGAATTCAAATTTAATTTCAATAGAAACATTAGTTGTTTTTGCTCGAGCTTTGTAATACTTGTCATCGTTTAGTTCAAGTGTTTGTAATTGTGGAGTAGAAGTAGTTCCATTTACAAGGTTTATTTCTACAGGAGAGTATAGTTCTCGTAGTAAAGGATCATAGGATAAAATCACATCATTTAATACTTCTCTTTTTTCACCAAAATTGATTGAGAATTTATTAATTGAAACGTTAAACTCTCCATTGCCATTGTATTCAAACATAAATTTCATTGCATTATTATCCGAAGTGTTAATTAGACGTATAATGTCTCTTAAAGCCGTAGGCTCAAAAGGATTATAAGCCAATCTAAGAACTTGGATGCGTTCGTTGTTATTTGATAAATTAAAAAAGAAATCTGGCAAACGTACCCTATAATTACCAGTGTAATTCCAAACATATAATGAAGCGCCTTGAACATTACTAGGATTACTTACCTTCAAGGAGAGTTCAAAATCAATACTTTTTATTGGTTTATTAAGAGACCACCATGGCCAACCTCGCATACTCATCTCGTCATAACTATATTGAGAATGATTCTGAATATTGAAGAAAAACTCCATAGTTAAATTATTTCGAATAAAATCTACGGCATATCTATTTTCGTCTTTTTCTTCGAATGAAGATATTCCTCCAGTTAAATAGGTACCATTTATAGGTGTTGAATCATTAATTTTTGAAACATAATTATATGTAAAGTTTTCATAGTTTATACTTGGATAAAATAGAAAAGTTTCCCCTTCTCCCATATTTGAGGGATCACCGCCATCTGGATTGAAATAAAGCTTTTTTATCCCTCCATCTAACGCAGTATCATCTGCTGGTATTTTTACTCTATAAGCGAACCAATATTTAGTTACTCCACTTTCAATTGTACTATAGGTTGTTGAAGTATCAAGATAAACCGGACCAATTTCTGAATTTTCAAAATCAAATGTATACCAATAGAAACCATCATCTGGAGGATGTTGTTTCTGCAAAATAGCTAAAGTTTCATTATTAGGTGTTCCAGATTCATCGTCAGTACAATTCATTATAGCGACTTCCCATGAATTATCTTCGGTATACTCAGGAGTTTTTGTATCAGGATCATCTTGAATACCAATAGTAATATTGTTTACATATTGACTTACTTCAATAGCGAATTGTTGATAAACATATAGAGGTCGATCTGTATAAGGATTCGTAATATATTGTGAAATTTCAGGTTCTATATCTTTTGTATAATTGTGAGCAACGATATTACTGAAAACCATACTTGCACTCGAAAGATAGTGATTGGGAATATAAATTGAGGGTTGACGATTTGAATTCGGATCATCTCTATTAATATAACAGTTTAGATCTGTATCGTGCATAGTACTGAGTATTCTTCCGCTCTCAGCTGGACTTGCAGATTTTGGAGCATTACTTGAGTTCAATTGATTCGGTCCATAAATATTATTAGCTGTAATACCTGAGAAGAATGATAAATTCAAGAATATTAAAATAGAAATTAAGAGAACCCTTCTTTTATCATGGGTGTTCAAAATATTTCCTCTATTTAGTTTTATAGCGTTTTTTTGAATAAATTTAATTTAAAAAGATGTTATAATTTATTGGGATGAAATCGTTTTTAAACCTAGCGTAGTCCAAATATTAGAAAAATTTCAAAATAATCCTAATTATAAACAATAATGTTATTAAAAAACATGTTTGCGCTTGGAGATGTAATGATTTTGTATGTAGATATTAGAAAGATTTTTATTTATTTCACCATCTTAATATCCAAAACATTTAAGTGAAACAAAAAAAGTAAACTCCTTTAACATGAAACATCAATCGTTTATTATACTCATAATGTTAACACTTTTTTCCTCTGCTTTAATCAGTATTATAATGCCGATGGCTAAAGAAGTTGCGCAAGCCTTAAATTTAGAAAGTGAAGCCCAAGTTCAAATTATAAATTCAATGTTTTTATTCGTTGGAGCGTGCAGCTCAATAATCTGGGCAATATTAGGCGATAAATTTTCACGCAAGATAATGTTAATAATTGGAACATTAATATGGTCTATTTTTGCCTTTCTCACTATTTTTGCAACCGATTTTTTTTCTCTACTTTTTTTTCAGTTAATAACTGCTATTGGTTTTGGCTCTGCGTTACCCTTAACCTTTTCTTTACTGGTAGATTTAGTTAAAGTTGAAAAAAGAGGAGAATCGTTTGGCACACTAAGTGCTGCTTATGTCTTAGGCAACGGATTAGGCCATATTCTTTCAGGTTCTTTAATCGATTATTATCCCTGGGTATTACCTTTCATGATAATTTCTTTATGTGGATTTGTTTGTACGATATTTTTATTTTTTATGAAAGAACCTGTAAAAGGAGAAATGGATGTTTCATCAGGTTTAGAAGATGAGAGTGTTCTTGGATTAAGTTTTAAAATAAAATTAGAAGATTTTAAGAAAATTTGGCAAAAAAAGACAATTTTTTTGATTTTAATTTTTAATTTTGCTATGTTTATTGCTATTGGTGCTATTTCCTCTAATTTTATATCAATGCTAAAAAACGATTACAATTTTACTTCTTCTACAGCAACACTTATTTTAGTCGTGATTTTTGGTAGCCAAATGATTAGCGGTCCTGTAATCGGAAAAATTGCCGATAAAAGAATGGAAAAGAAGAAAACGGGAAGAATGACGATAGTTCTCATTTGTTTAGTGGGTGGATCAACAATGTACATTATTGCATTTTCTTTAATACTTCCAACCATCAATATATTTACACTTATTATTTTCTTTTTGGTTCTTTTTATAGGAGCTTTCTTATTTGGAGGGATTGATCCGCTTACACAGGCAACACTAGGGGATACAAGCCCCCCTCAAATCAGATCTACGGTTTATTCATTAAATTTTTTGGCTTACACATTTGGTCGAAGTCTAAGTATCTTAATGTTAGCTTTCTTTTTTATTAACTTTAATGATTATTACAGACCTGGATATCTTATATTATCAATTTTAGCATTAATAAGCTCTTTATTTGTAATTATTATATTACAAGTATTACCTCAAGATTTGGATAATGAAAATTAGAGAAGATAAATGCACAGGATGCGGCCAATGTGTAACGGTGTGTACAGTTCAAGCAATAAATATACTCAATAATAAAGCTATCATAGATAACGAATTATGCGTAGAATGTGACATCTGTTATCGATATGCAGAATGCCCTGTAAAAGCTATAAAACCTACGAGATTAAAATGGCCAAGAATTATTCGCAGTCCTTTCAGCAATGTAATAGCAACTCATAAATTAACGGGCATACCAGGAAGAGGTACAGAGGAGATGAAAACTAATGATGTGACTAATCGCTTTGGTATAGATGAATTTGGCGTTTCGATTGAATTAGGACGCCCTGGAGTTGGAACATGGTTAAAAAATATCGAATTATTTACTACTAAATTGGTTCAAATCGGTGTGGAATATGAAAAAATGAGTCCAGTTACAGCAATTCTGGCTGATGATAACGTTAATATTAAAGATGATATAAAAAATGAGCGTGTTCTTTCTGCTATTATTGAATTTAAACTTCCTAAAAATAAGATTTATCAGGTTTTACAGGTAATCAAAGAAGTTGAAAAAGAAATTGATACAGTTTTTACTGTTGGGATCGTTTCTCGAGTGATGAAAGATGGCTCTATTCCTGTAATAGATATATTAGAGAATCAAGGTTTTAAAGTAAATCCAAATGCTAAAATAAATATTGGATTAGGTAAAAGCTAAAATTTGGAGGTAAAATAAAATGACACATTCATTACATAGAGTAGGATCTATTGATGATTTAAGAGAGGATTTTGTGATATTGGCAATGCTTGCGGCTGGAATAAACGATAAATATCCAGATTCGCGTCAAAAATTAATAAGAATTGCTGAAATCCTGAATCAACACAATCCTACAAATATTATGCCGAATGTTGCTTGGGAGATTTCACCCGTTATTACAGCTGTTTTTACAGATATCAATACTATTAAGCAAATTATTCAAACTTTAAAACGAGAAGATTTGGGAGTTTCTATTGTGATAAGTGGTTTAATTTCTGAAATTAAAGAAGTAGTTGAAGAAATCGGTTTGAATATGCATACTGTCCATCTCTCATTAGGTACATTTGGAAAGAAAGAGTTATTACCTTCTGAAACAATACTGGAAATCACTACGATGTGTGGGCATCACTGCACCTCGCAGCAATCTATAGAATATTACATCGATTTAATAAAAGAAGGAAAAATTACCGTGGAAAAAGCAGCAAAAAAATTAGCTAGACCTTGTATATGTGGAATTTTTAACATTTCAAGAGCAACAAAAATTCTTAGTGAATTAGTAAATCACTTATAATTATAATGTTATTTTACAATTTTTTTAGCTATATCTTCAAGTTCTTTTTCAGAAATAAAATCTTGAACCTTAATTCGCTCTTTAATTTTTTCTCGTAATTGTTTAAGATGAGCATCTGTCGGATTTAAATCCATTTTTGACAATTTCGCTTTGATTGCTCTATCTTGAAGTGTAGTGGCACCAAATATTAATTTTCGGGATTGTCCAACTATATGAGGTTGGTATAATTCCCATGTCACCCAATTACCGATTAAAATCTGCTCCACGTGTAAGTCTGACTCATGTATAAAACAATTTTCTCCCACAATTGCTTTGTGCGGTTGAAGTGGTGTTCTACTATATTTTTCAATAAGTTGAGAAATTTCCATTATTTTTTCAAGTTTTAAATTCAGATTAATCCCGTATAAAATTTCAAGAGCCATGATTACTTCTTCAGTTGCAGCATTTCCCGCTCTATCACCAAGACCGTTAAAGACAACATCTACTATTTCTGCTCCACCCTCCACTCCAGCAAGCGTAGTTGCAGTTGCCAATCCTAAATCATTATGAGTATGAACTTCAATTGGAATATCTTTAATTATATTTTTAGTAAAAACTACATTATCTTTAAAAGCTGCTGGAAGCGCACATCCGTTTCCATCGTAAACCACTATTCTATCTACGTTAGCATCTAACGCTAATTCTAGAAACTTTTTCCAATACCGTGGGATAACACGCCCCGAACCAAATGCTACTGAAACATTTTGTGATTTTGCATACGTTATACCTTCTACAATTCTTTTATAGACAGCGTTTCTTGTTTTTAAGGAAGGACTTGGAACAAGCAAAAAATTAATATGATCTGCTCCAGCCGATATTATATCGTCAACTTCTCTCTTAACATCTTCCGCATACAACCTGGCATGAGAAGAAAGTTTCATCTTTATTCCTTCCTTTTTAAGAGCCTTGAATGTCTCAGCATGCTCTTTAATACCAGCAGCGTAACCTACTTCGATTTCGGGAATTCCCATTTCTTCAAGTAATTTAGCGATTTCAACCTTTTGTTCTATCGTAAAATAAGTACCAGGAGTTTCTTCTCCTTCTCTTAATGTATCATCTTTAATGATAACTTTTTCAGGTAAATTCATTTGCATACGTACCGAATCAGCAAAATTCCATTCAAAACTCCACCAACGTTGTTCTTTATCCATCCTCATTGATGCCCATGCATTTAACCACATAAAATTCACTTTAATTAAAATGATTTTTATAACTTATAGAGTTAATTTAGCAAAAATAATTTTGTATTTTAAAAAAAATAAGATTATAATTTGGTCTGAACCAAAGAGATTATTGAAATCAAAAGAAAATTATATTGATACTAATTCATAGGAAATATTTCCGACTTTATTTTTAACTGCAGCATCAAGTTGCCAAGAGGGATCCAAACTAACATTCATTGCTTTAAATTTCTCAACGCCAATAGGAACTGGTTCTTTCCATTGTCCATTTTTATCCAAAGTAGGAAGCCCTGGGGCATTAGTTTCTGCATCAACACAAGCTTTATCTACAGCAAGTGGGTCAGAAGAACCAAAAATACCGAGATCGGGGATAATGGGCATATTCGCGTTAACGACACAATCACACATATTAGGTATATCAAAAGCGAAATTGATATAACGGATTTTTTCAGGACCAAACGAATTTAAAACAGCCATAGTATTATCAATAAATCTCTCAGTGAAAATTTTAAAATCATTGAAATCTGCTGATTTAATTGCTTTTCTAACGGGACAGGCTTCTTGACAGCCTGTACAACCAATACAAGTAGAAGAATTAATTACAGCATATTCTCCTTCCATTTTAATTGCATCTACGGGACAGACTTTAATACATTCTTGGTTACATTTCGATATGTTGCATCTCTTAGTTACGCTAAGACTCCCCTCAAAATGAGCACGAAACTTATTTCTTTTAGTTACACAACCTATTCCAATTTGCTTTAAAGCACCTCCAAAAGCAGCCTGTGGATGTCCTTTGAAATGAGAAACTACAACAATCTTATCAAAATCATAAAGACCCGCACCAACAGATACATCTTTGAAATGAATTCCTTCTATTTTAATAATTTTTCCATCAATACCTTTTTCACCATCAATAAATTTAAGCGGTGCGCCAATAATATCCTCTGAATATCCATGTAAATGAGCAATATTCATGTGCTCACTCGCAATTTTTCGGCTTCCGAGACATAACGAACAACTATCAGAAATATTAACAAGATGGATTTCCATTCCTAAACCTTGAGTCTCTATAAGAGTTGGTATAGCTCCTAATGATTTAACAACATCAACAACTTCACGAACATAATCATGGCGTAAATAACGCGTATTATAAGCTTCTCCAACATGAACTTTTACTGCTACTTTATCTCCAGAATTGATATTATCCAAAATTTTGTCTAATATAAATCTGGTTTTTACTAAATTATTTGTTGTCATATTTCTAGAAGAATTAGTTAAAGAACTCAACTCATAAGGAGATGCCCAATATACTATTGATTTCTCTGACATAATTTTTAAAAACCTTTTATTTTGATTTTTTTAATGGATGAGATATTTCTATAAAAACTTAATTATTAAATATTTACAGTAAAAAATAAATTTAAATATAATTATAGAGAACTATAAAATATTTACGATTTTCTAAAAATCTCTTTAATTAATGAATTAATCAAAAAAAATTATCAATTGTTTTTTGAGTTTTTACAAAATCAATCAATTTGCTATTTTTTTCCCAGTGTTTTTGATCAACAATTAATCCTTTAGCCATTTTACTTAAAGCAGAGTTGAAATTATCTAATCTCACTGGATTTGTATCCATGGCGTTTTTTACAGTTTCTCTAATTACCCAAACTCCCAAGGGAACAATATAGCCAGAGGATACCTCACGAAAGATCAAAATTCGAGCTTGTCTCCTTTTTTTATATAGATACTCACAAACAGCTTTCCTGGCGGCATAATAAGCACCTGTTATATTACTCGCATAAGATTTGCGACCTCTATAAAATTCGTAATCTGTCATTATCTGTGGCTGTAAATTGCAATTATTTCCAGAAAGAGATATATTCCATAAAGAATTTGGTGCCCAGACTTCATTCATCTCGTAGGTGAATTTTCCAGGAAATAAGAGAATTTTGAAATGGTTATCAAGGTAAATAGCTTCAAAAATTTGATAATCATTTATCTCAGGAAATTTTTTTATTTCTGTAATTAATCTTTTTGAAATCATATCATCAATGGCTGTTATCGACCATCTTGTAGGAACCAATTTGCGACTATTTTGCTCTCCTAACAATCCTGCTGAAAAAACTCTTTGGATTGATGATAAAGGAACACGACCTTTAAGATAAAGATGCTCAGATATAGCATCTTGAGCCTTTAAATCAGTATCAGATACACAATATTCTACCTTTGGATGGACTTTGACATTTTCAGTAATTCTTATTTTATTTGTAATACCACTTGGACCAACAGGTAAAGCGTGATTATCCATAATCATTCGAAAATTTAGTTTTTCCAATTTAGTTTCTGTGTCAACAGGACGAGCGGCCATTGAGAGTTCTTGTGAAGTTTCTAATAATTTTTGAGCCCTTATTGGAGGAGTATATTTTAATTTTTGTTCACCAATTCTCACATTTATTTTGAAATTACTTCGAACTAAACTACTCCTATATAAAATAACCTCAGCCATTTGTTTACCATACCAAAGTTCTGGAGCATCAAGAATGTGATGATCTTCAATATTAAGGTTTGATTCCAATTCTTTAAATGGAACAAGCGGTCCAACTGCTACATTTGGATAATTAAACCTCCCTACAAAAAACCCTGGTGGACTTGCCCCAAAAATTTCAATGTTTCGCTTAGATTTTCCCAATTCAAAAGGAACAATAGATTTTAAGATAGATTTTTTTAATAGAATTGGACAGGTTTTTTTCCCACATAAGAGCCGTGCACCTTTACATAACAAGCAAATATTTTTTTCTGTCGGTGGTCTTACCACGTTTCTCTCTCTAAAATATTTTTACCTCTAATTTAAAATTTATTTCTAATTATAATTAAAGAAGAGGAGTTTAAATTTTTAATAATTTATATTTTTAGATTGCTAAAACAGATCAAATCTTATGATTAATTTGAGACATTTTATAGTATTCAAGCTTGAGACAATAAATTGATTAGTGCTCGTGGAATTTCTTTATAATCGGTTACAGCATAAAATTTTCCCTGTCCAGCTTTAGCAATTTCTCGACATGTATCAATACCTCTATCAGCATCGTTCTCTGCGGGCATTCCTATTACATGTAATTTAGGATATTTTTTTGCTATTTTAATTGGGTTTTCTCCACGATTATAATTACCATCTGTTATTAGAATGCCAAATTTATTTTTGTGATGTTCTTTGACTTTATTTAGTTCTTTTAAACCCTTTTCTAAACCGATATGAATATTTGTAAATCCTACTGCTTCAGAGTCTAATATGTCGTCTATTATGGTAATAATGGATTTTTGAATATCGTTTATTTTTTTCAGTATCATAGCAGTAGAATTGAATAATACAATACTATAGTTTTCCTTTTCCATATTATAGGCAAGAACTGATGTTGTAAGAGCTGCGTTTAATAGAGTACGCCCGTACATACTGCCACTTGTATCTAATATTAAAACAATATTTCTTTTTTGTCGTTGCCTCTTGATTCCATAGATATCTTTATAAGAAAGATTTTTTTCATAAATTTTTAGCGGATTATGTTGAATTGACTCGTCTAAATCGAATTCAGGCATTCCTATTTCATAATATGGAATAGTCTTCTTTCGAGTACCTTTAATACCTCTGCTTGTAATCTTTAAGGAAGTTTTTAATATACTCTGTCGAGCTAGCCTTCTAAAAATCTTTTTATATTTTTTCGATATCGGCCTTCTTATAAAAAAGTATATTTCTGGCATAACTAAACCAGATTCTTTTGATTTTTCAGAAAAAAATTGCACGCTTTCATCGCAATCTAGCGCATCTGTCGCTGCATAAACATTTGATTTAAGCATGCCCATAATTGCCTCCAGATTTTTATACTGGATTGCTAAAAAGGTCATTTCTTTTATTTGTTTGTAATCCAACGAGTTCGCTAAGAGTCGATAATAATCTGGTTTTTTTTTCTTTTTTCTAATTATTTCTAATCGTAAAATTTCTTTGTCTGGAGGTCTTTCAGTAAGTCTAACCTTAAGCCTTTTATTCTCAATCTCTTCGGAATCATCCGCAGAGAAATCATCGATTATTAAAAATCCGACTTATTTAATACAGATAAAACAATTTCAGTAATAATTTCTTTTTTTGATTTAGTCACTCCGTCTTCAAGTTCAATTTTATTATAAAGAGACATTATTGCAGCTTCAACCCAATTTTTAGTACTAGTATTTGTTTCATATTGAGTTATTAGAGCCGCTAAGTCAATAGCGCCTCTGATTGAGCTTCCTCTACGAATAGATGTGCTATTTCTTGTTATTTGAACTATTTCTTGAGAAATTCGAGCAATTTTGATGTCTAATTCGCCATTAAGATTAACTTCTTGCTTAATAATTTCTATTTCTTCTTCTGGTTGTTGATAGTCAATCTTAATCCATATAAATCTATCTTTAATGGCTTCTCCTAATACAGTAACACCAACATGAGCTGATGGATTTAAGGTTGCTACAACGAAGAAGTTTTCCTTAGCGTGGATTGTTTTCAATTTAGAAATTTCAAGAAATCTCTCGTCTAACGAGGTTAATAAAGCATTTTGAGTACTTTCAGGCATTCTATTTATTTCGTTTATAAATAAGCATCCCCCATTGGACATTGCTGAAGCAAGCGGTCCATATACATAAGAATCTTCTCCATATCCCTTTGAAATGACTAACGGAGGATCCCAATGACCAATCAAATTGTGAGTTAACGTCTCCTCAGAACAATCAATCCGATAAAAATTTGCATCATAATAACTTGACACCGCTTTAGCAAGAGTAGTTTTTCCAGTTCCAACTTCGCCTTCAATTAAAATATTCTTTCCTACTGAACGCGCCAAAATTATTTTCTTTAATTCCTCAGTTCTACCAATGATTTTATATTTATTTTGTATATCCTTTACTTTTTTGGTTGTATCAACCATATATGTTATAATTAACTATTTCTAAAAACTTTTTTTGAAACATTATGTTGGATGGAGTTTTACTGTAACTTGATCTCCATTTTTTAATCCTTCTTGGGAAGCTTGAATCTCAATAATCCCATCTGATTTAGTTAATGAACTAATTATTCCGGAACCTTTTAATTTCACTGGAATGGCAATAAAATGATTTTTTATTTTCTCAATTTTAACTCTTAAATAATTAATATATCCCAAGCTTGAAATTGGGACATCTTTATTAATAATTGCATTAATTTCTATTCTCGGATCAATTTTAGAACATCCCATCATTTTCCTAATGGTTGGTCCAACAATAACTAAAAAACAAAGGTAAGCTGCTACTGGAGTTCCAGGCAAACAAAATACTAAAGTATCTTTCAGATATCCAATTAGAATTGGCGATCCTGGTCTCATAGCTATCCCATGAGTTAAAACAGTACCATTTTCGTGAATAACTTCTGGTAGATGATCCTTTGTTCCTACTGAAGTACCTCCCGTAAAAATAACTATATTTGAATCTTTAACAGCCTCAATTAAAGCAGTTTTTAATATTTTTCTGTTATCTTTCAAGGTAGATTCTTTAATAACTTTACCACCATAGATTTGAACCAGATTTGAAATCATAGGAGTATTTGAATTAAAGATTTTATTTTTCTCAAGAGGAGTGCCAACCTCTAACAATTCGTTGCCGGTGGCAAACACGCTTATTTTTGGATTCTTTCTTACGTTTATTTTTTCAATACCTAATGAACTTAAAAGAGCTATATGTTCTGCTTTTATTTCTACACCTTGATTCAAAATTTGAGTTCCTAATGGAATATCTTCCCCTTTTTTTGAAACATTTTTTCCAGGAACAAGAGATGTATATATTGTTATTAAATCGTTTTCAATTTCAGTATCTTCAATTTTTATAACGGCATCAGCTCCATCTGGCATTGCAGCTCCTGTGGATATTCTTATAGCTTCACCTCTCTTGAGAACTTGTGTTGGACTTTCCCCAATTTCAATAATTCCCACTTTTTTAATTTTTTTTGGATTTTTCAGTGATGCTTCAAAAATATCTTCAGCTTTAACAGCATAGCCATCCATAGCGGATCTATCAAACGGTGGGATATCAATTTCACTTGTTATATCATCAGCCAAAATTCTGTTAAGTGATGCTACCGTTTCGATTTCCTCAACTGAACTCAATTTAATATGAGAACTCAACTTGTTTAAAGCATCTTCTAACGCTGTTAATTTCGAGAAACCAATTTTTCTTAATCTTTCCATCTTAATCACTCTTCTTTTTTAATCATATAAATTATATGACCTAATTCTGGAATAATTAGTTTGTTTAGAGCTAATCTTACAGCGTTAGGAGAGCCGGGGAGCAAAAAAATAGCTTTATCTCCTAACTTACCTGCTAACGCCCTTGATAACATAGCTGATGCTCCAATCTCCTTAAAAGAAAGATACCTGAAAAATTCCCCAAATCCAAGTATTTTCTTTTCTAATAAAGGTTCTAATGTTTCATAGGTGATGTCCTTTGGTGTTAGTCCTGTACCTCCACTAAATAATATTGAGTCAATTGATTGGTCTCTTAATAATTTATTTAAAACATTTTTTATTTGTTCTGAAGAATCGGCCACGATTTCTGATTTTGATAATAAAAAATTTGGATTGTCCTTTAGAACTTCTTTAACTAATGGAATTGTTTTATCAGTACTAGTCTTACCCTTTTGCATTTCTTCAAATCGACTTGTACTTACTATAACTAAAGCAATTTTAACGAGTTCTGGTGCTTTTTTTTTATGTTCTTCGTGAACTTTCATTTATTATTCACCTATTATTGATTAAAAAACTTTTTTCTCAAAAGAAAAAAACCTGTCTTATCTCACCTTTTTCGACTATAGATTCTAATTCTTCGATCTCGATATATCCATCTGCTTTAAAGATAGTACTAATTGCTTCTGATCCTGTTTTAACAGGATAGATTTTTTTCACACCATTTTCTTCTTGTATTCTAATTGATTTAAATTCATGCCTACCAACCGTGCTATATATTCTTTCTCCAACTTCTAAAAGTTTTGAATTCTTTTCTTTCAATGGATAACCTGACATTCTTCTTAAAAAATTCTCTACAAATATATAAAAGCAACTAAGAGCTGATGTAGGGAATCCTGGTAAAACAAAAATAATTTTCTTACCCATTTTAGCAAAAATTAGGGGTTTTCCAGGTTTAATTCTTACTCCGTGTACCATTACTTCAATATTTTTATATTCATTTAAGACTTGCGGAATTAAATCTCCTTCACCTTTAGAGGTTCCTCCTGATAAAACTACAATGTTGCTATTTGATAAAGCATTATCGATTTTTTTCCTTAGTTCTTGATAATCATCTTTTACAATACCTAAAAAATTAACACTCGATCCTGCGTTTTCAATAGCTTTCTTTAAAACTATTGAATTAACATCATATATTTTTCCAATATCTAAAGATTTTACATCGAATGGAACAATCTCATTACCGGTGCTAAGTAGACTTACTATTGGTTTTTTAGAAACTGGGACTCGATCCATTCCACAAGAAGAGAGGAGACCTATAGTTGGTAAATCAATAAGGGTGTGTTTCTTACATATAATCTGATCTTTTTTGATATCGTATCCAATATTGATTAAATGAGTTTCGGGTGTTATTGCTTTTGAAATTAAGATGTTATTACCTTTTTTTTCTGAAAATTCAACCATTACAACGCCATTAGCTCCTTCTGGTATCGCAGCACCAGTAGCCACATAAGAACACTGACCCCTCTTCAATTTTTTCTTAGGAATTTTTCCGGCATTTATGGTCTCAATTAATTCAAGAGAGATCAAATTATCTTCCTCAGCATCATAAGTATCTTCAGCAATTACCGCATATCCATCCATTCGAGATTTTCGAAAATGTGGAACATCAATAGTGCTTTTAATATCTCTTGAAATAACTCTATTAAAACTCTCTTCAAGAGATACTATTTCTTCCTCAAGTTTAAGGTTTGGAATTGAGTTTAATATGTTTCTTAATTTTTCTACCCTAATTGTTTTTAAAAATTTCATCAAATATTCAATTTTGTTAGAAATCTATATTTGAAATATTCAAATTGATAAAAAAACCTTATTTTTATAAAATCTAATTAAACTTTTAGATTATATCTTAGTAAACCTTAAACTTAATTAAATTGAAGGATTTGAAATATTTAACGTATCTAGGAAATTTTATTCAAATATGTGAAAATTAATGTTATTAGCTGAGAAAAAGTACAATCACAGAGATATGGAAAGAGGATATACAAATAGAACACTATATATTAATCTTTCTACAAATGAGATTTCTATAAAGCCCGTTACAGATGAAATGAAGGAAAAATTCATAGGTGGAAGAGGTTTTGATCTGTGGCTTATGTGGAATAGTTTGCCAAAAGATAGAATTGTGAAATGGAGTGATCCTGAAAATGAAATTTGCTGGGCTACCGGTCCATTAGGAGCATCAACTTATTATCCAGGTGGTGGAAAATCAATTGTGACGACAATTTCGCCTTTAACTGGTATAATTATTGATAGCAACGTTGGAGGTCATTTTGGACCGTATCTAAAATACTCTGGTTTTGACACTCTTGAAATTCAAGGAAAAGCTGAAAAGGAAGTTGTAATTTTCATAAATGGGCAGGATCATACTGTTCGAATTGAAACCGTAGAAGATTCTGATGGTCTTTCAGATTATTCTCACTTACTAACCCAACAGCTAACCTTAAAATATGCGAAAGAACATACAGAAAAGGAAAAACAGCTTGTTTCTGTAGTGAGCACTGGTCCTGCGGCAAAATATACACTATGGGGTATGTTAAATTCTTCTTGGTATCAACGTAAAAGAAAATGGGCATCATGCAAACAGGCAGGTCGAGGAGGTATTGGTACTGTTTTTGCAGATAAAAAGATTAAGGCCATGGTTTGCCGGGCACCAACATACAATGTAAAGAAGAACGATCCTTCAGATCCCGATAAATTATTTGAAATCGGAAGAAAGCATAAAAAAGAAATTATAACTTACGACCCAACAATGAATCAGATGAGAATAGTTGGTACTGGATATTTACCAGATCTTATGAATATGGCTGATATTTTACCTGTTGAGAATTTTCGATTAGGTCAGCATCGAGAAATTAAAGGCAAGGATATTCCTTATAAACGACAAGATTGGTATGAAATATTTGGTGAACATACTGGAAAAGGTGCTGATGGTTGTTGGCATGGATGCGCAGTTAGTTGTTCTCATTGGGTTAAAGATTATAAAGTAATGACAGGCCCCTTCAAAGGAGAAAAAGTGATAATAGATGGTCCAGAATATGAGACAATCGCTGGATGTGGCTCAAATTGGGGTGTGTGGGATCCTAAATGGGTACTTGAAGTCAATTTTTATTGTGATACATACGGTTTAGATACAATTGGAGTAGGAACGGGAATTGCTTTTATAATGGAATGTTATGAAGAGAGAATTATAAACAAAGAAATTACAGGGAACCTTGATTTGAGTTTCGGAAATGCCGAGGCTGCGATTAATTTAATCCACCAAATGGCAAGAGGAGAGGGTTTTGGAGTTGTTGTTGGTCAAGGTATTAAAAGAATGAAGAAAAAATTTGCGAAAGAATATGGCGGCGACCCTAAATTCTTGCAAGACGTTGGAATGGAGCATAAAGGATTAGAATTCTCAGAATATGTAACTAAGGAGTCTTTAACTCAGCAAGGAGGTTATGGGCTTACAAATAAAGGTCCTCAACACGATGAAGCATGGTTGATTTTTGAAGATATTGTGCGACATTCCATTCCCACATTCGAGGATAAAGCTAAAGCATTATATTGGTTCCCACTTTGGCGTACATGGTTCGGTTTATGTGGTTTATGTAAGCTCCCTTGGAACGACGTCCCTCCTCCTTCCAATTTTGATCTTCCTATTAAAATGGCCGGGGAATTATTACAAGCTAAGATTCCTCAGCATGTTCAATGGTATGCTGACTATTTTACGGCAGTAACAGGAATTAGAGCAGAGCCAGACGATCTAATCCGCATGTCTGAGCGCGTTTATAATTTGCAAAGAATCTTCAATATTCGTCAAGGTAAGGGTTTGAGAGAACATGATTCCAACTTGCCTTATAGAGCAATGGGCCCTGTAACAAAAATGGAATATGAAAGTCGTAAAAAAAGATATGATGAGCAATTAGAAGAATTAGAAATAGATATCAAAGAAAAGACCACTGAAGAAAAAATGAAGATATTGCGAAAATATAGAGAGATTCAATATTTAAAATTACAAGAGGCAGTATATCGTCAGCGTGGTTGGAATGCATTTGGATGTCCTACAATTGAGCTAGTAAAAGAGTTGGGAATCGATTATGATGATGTGATTCATGTCATAAAACCATATCAATAGAACTTAATGAACCCATTTTGAATTTCCATTTAAAAAATCTTCTTTTTTCCATACAGTTAATTCATGCTTATATCTCTCAACAGCAGTTCTGAGGGCTTCGAATCCATCATTTCTATGAGCACTTGCTACTACTACATAAACTAAATCATCACTAATATCAAAATCCCCCTTTAAATGAATAATTCTAATATCAATAATTCTATATTTCTTTTTAATATCAGAACAAATTATTTCTATTGTTTGATTTGCTAGTTCATCATAGGCATCAATTTTAAGGCCATTGACTAGTTTTCCATCTTCAGATGTGTTTCTTACAATTCCAGTAAAGGATAGTATTGCCCCTGCTTCAGTAATATTTGAAGTGCCTTTTACTGATGCTATAACATCATCAAAAGTTATTTCACCCTTATTATATATTCCTGAGTTAATTAGTTTTTTCTTTGCTACCATAATTATCTATCCCCCTGATACAGGTAATAAGAAAGCAATACGGTCTCCTTCCGATAATTCTATAGAGTATTTTTCTTTTTTTTGAATTATACTATCATTTATGGCAACTGATATGATTTCTTTCAATGAGTTATTTTTTTCATCCCAGATTATGTTCCTAAAAGATTGATGTTTTTCTAGAAGTATATTCACTACTTCGCTTAGTTTATTAGTATTAAGGATGAAATTCTCTTTATCCTTTCCTGTGATATCCTTCAAATCGGCAAAATATAATACTTCAATCTTCATTTTATTGATTTATCTAATAGTAAGGTTCCCTCGCTTCAACTACTTTTTTAACAATCTTCTCGTATTTTGTTAATGATTGATGATTCCTCAATTCTTCTTTTAAATTCCTCCCTTCTTCTGAACGATAGAGACAGCCAAATAAATTTCCATCACAACCGACTCTCAATTTTGTGCAACCCATACAAAATTCATGGCTTGGTGTAATTGTTTCAATTACAGCTTCGTTGGGCATTATAAAAACTTTCCTATTTTGCATATTACCTCTGATTATAACCTGTCTAGCTTTTTTCTCAAATTCCTTTATGAATGGCTTTACACCTATGTGGTATTTTTCGTAAAACCCATTTTTTTCTCCTACTGATTCAGAAACTTTATGTAACTCGATTAGTTGTAAGATATAGCCTGTTTTTGAACAAAAATCAATCATATCATCAAGTTCTTTTTCATTTAGATCTTTCAAAATTACAAAGTTTAGTTTAATGGGATTTAATCCAACTACTTTTGCTTTTTCTAATCCTTTAAGAACTTCATTCAAAGAATCAGATCCATTTAATTGTTGATACATTTCAGGCTTTAGAGAGTTTAAAGACACATTAATTCTGTTTAATCCTGCTTTATAGAGATCCTCAGCTTTTTCGTACAAGAAATATCCATTTGTTGTTAAAGAAATGTCTTTATAAAGATTTAACTCATGCACGTTCTTTATTATTTGTACTATATCTCCCCTACATAAAGGTTCTCCCCCTGTAAATTTGATACGGGTGACCTTTAACACTTCAGCTAAAATTCGGCATAATTTAGTGATTTCATCTAAAGTAAGCTCTGTTGTTTTTGGAATAAATCCCTCTTTATCACAATAAATACATTTATAATTACATTTTGAGGTGACAGAAAACCTAATATGCTTTATTTTTCTATTAGAAATGTCTTTCATTTATCCTTCCTTGATTTTAACATCAACTTTAATATCATTAATAATTGTTTTAGGATATTGCCCTCGATCATTTTTTTCATACATTTTAACAACATCCCATAAATTTAGAAGAGCTACACTTACACCTGTTAAAGCTTCCATTTCAACGCCAGTTCTGGCATAACTCTTTACAGTACAAATAACTCTAATAATATTATTTTCCTCAAATTCAAAATCTACAGCAATTTGGGTTATAGGGATCGGGTGACATAAGGGTATTAAATTAGGAACTTTTTTGACAGCGCTAATGGCAGATACTTTGGCGATTGTTAAAACATCACCTTTCTTAACTTGATTATTCTTGATACGTTCGACAGTTTCTCCCTTCAAATAAATTCTACCTGAAGCTTTTGCAGTTCTAAGAATAACTTTCTTTTCTGATATATCAATCATCTTTTTCACATCCTACTTTTATAGACATTTAACATCAGTTGCTTTAAAACTAATAAATACCTCAGTTTGAGGTTTTAAATCTAAATTTGTTAGAGCTTGTTTAGTTATGGTTATTAAAAATTTTTCAGATTCGCATAATACAAAAATATGGCAAATGTTTCCAAGTTCTCTGATGGAATCAACTTTCCCTTTTAGTGAATTACGAAAACTTGTTCCAGTGGGTGGATTTTTAGCAATAACAATACTTTCTGGACGAATGCACACTTTTAATTTACCTTCTTTCTGGGTAGATGCAGCAATGGTTAGATTATTAATTTTGATTTTATTTAATCCCGATTCAGGATCAAATTTAGCAACACCTTCAAATATATTCTCGTACCCTACAAATTGAGCTGTGAACTCATCAACTGGCGATGTAAATATTTCATCTGGGGTTCCAATTTGAGAGATTTTTCCTTCATTCAAAACAGCGA
The DNA here is from genome assembly GCA_048887225.1 of Candidatus Hodarchaeota archaeon. GTDB lineage: Archaea > Asgardarchaeota > Lokiarchaeia > Sigyniarchaeales > SOKP01 > LW40-45. The sequence goes on along the minus strand of JBHLJY010000015.1, from coordinate 2,878 downwards.
TTTGATCCCCATATTTAATTGCTTCTAATGGGTCGTGAGTACTCAAAATTATCGTTTTTTCTTTATCTTGTTTTATTTTAGTTATAAACTTATCTAATAATACTATGTTTTGTAAATCTAAATTTGCTGAGACCTCATCCAAAAGATATAATTCAGGAGATAGTATAAAATTCATAGCTATAGCAACACGTTGCATTTCTCCACCTGATAGCGATCTAGCATTTTTATTTGCCAACCCTCGTAAGCTTACGAGCTCGATAATTTCTGTTACTTTAGAAATAATTTGGTCCCTCTCAACACCGCGAACCTTTAATCCATAGGCAATATTATTCGCAACAGTTGCGTTTAAGACTACCGGCTTTTGTCTTACAAAAGAAAATTTTCTACGATATAACAATATTTCTTTTTTAGATAAATCTGTTATATCTTCACCCAAATAAAACATCTTACCTCTTGTGGGTTTCTCTATTAAGCCTATTATCCGCAGTAATGTGGTTTTTCCACTCCCGTTAGGTCCAATGATCGTAAAACATTCACCTTTTTTTACCGAAAAGTTGATATCTGAGAGAACAGTATGCTCAGTTTCGTCTCTCTTATAAAAAGTCTTTGAAATATTTTTAAATTCAATTAAATTCATATCAACCTTTCTCAGATTGTAGATGGGTTAAGGTATAATTCAAAATAAAAGCTATAATGATAAGAATCATTCCTAAAGCAATCGCCATGCCAAATTCTCCCATGCGAGTATGTACAACAATGGCAGTTGTAAAAGTGCGCGTGTGCCATCGGATATTTCCTCCGACGATAATTACAGCACCGACTTCAGAAATGGCTTGGCCAAATGCCACCAATATCCCTGCTATGATTGATTTCTTAGATTCTTTTATTAATTCCCACCATAATTGGCTTTCACTTGATCCAAGAGATTGAACAGTTTCTTTTAGAGCTGGATCCACACTCTCAATAGCAGCTTTAGTTGTACCAATAATTATTGGAATTGCTAATAAAAATTGAGCTACAATCATAGCAGTAGTTGTGTATAGCAGAGCTAATCCCCCGAGTGGACCACTTCTAGATAACAATAAAAATATGATAAGACCCATTACAACTGGTGGAAAACCCATGAATGTATTAATTAAATTTGATACAGTTTTTTTTCCACGAAATTTATGTAGACCCAAATAAGAGCCAAGTGGAAGTGCTACAAGTGCTGCTAGAAAAGTGGCTGTTCCTGATACTCTAATTGAAAGAAGGATTATGTCCCATATTTCTTGATCAAATGTAAAGATCAAAACAAATGCCTCAATCATTCCGTCTATAAATTCATTTGCCATAGCTATTCATTAAATTTTTTAAATATTGTTAATTTAATTCAAAATTAATAAATGAAATTGTAATTAAAGCTGATTCTGACGTTGGACCGGTGTATTCACCGTTAAATTCTTCCCAAAAATCAATTTCTTCATCTTTAGTCGGACAATTGTGAGTTTTATCACATATACCAAAAGCGGGCCTAAATAAAATTTCATTATTTTTTCTAAAATCCCTAATTAACTCTTGTCCTTCTTCCGAAACAAGAAACCCAATAAATGTCTTAGCATGTTCAAACTTAACATTTGAGTTAATTTCAGGATTGACAGCTATAGCTCCATAAGGATTAAGCAAAATATCTTCTCCATACACTAAATCAGTTAAGCTAACTTTATCTTTTGAGGAGAGCCACGTTCCTCTATCGATTAATGTATATGCTTCGTTATCGTCAGTCACTGTTAAAGTATTACCCATTCCACTTCCGGTTTCGAAATACCAATCATCCTCTGAAGTGTCTGGAGTGAAACCAATTAGCTTCCATAATTTTAATTCCTTTATATGTGTCCCAGAATTGTCACCTCTCGAATAAAATTTTATTGTACCTGTTTCACCAGAATTTTTCAACTTACTCATCGCAGCTGTTATATTTCTACCATTGATGTTTGCAGGATCAGAATTGGGACCAACAATAATAAAATCGTTATACATCACACATACTCGGTGAACTCCATAATCATCATCAACGAGATCATCTTCTTTATCTCTCGCATGAACAAGTAAAACGTCAGCATCACCTTTTTCCCCTGCTTCTAAAGCTTGTCCAGTTCCAACGGATAAAACATCTACAGAAATTCTATATCGTCTCTCAAAAACAGGAAGTAAATAATCTAATAAACCAGAATCATAGGTTGAAGTTGTAGTTGCTAATATTATGCGATTTTGTGAATGAACATATTCCAAAACCATATAAGATCCAACAATCGTTGCAATCAAGATTGTGATAGCAAAAATTATGGCTTTATTTTTTCTTGAATTAAAGTTTATTTTTATTTTCTCTTCTTCGTCCAAATCTGCGCTTCTATTCTTTTTTACTTTTTTAAACTTCATTTTCTTGAATAACTTTTTCAATTTTTATAAAGAAGAACGATTTAAAAGTGTTATGTCTGGATAAACATATCGTACTTAATTTAAGAAACATCAATTTTTAAATATTTAATAAAAATTATAATTTCACAGATTAAATTAAAAATTAGCTCCTTTTTTAAATTATAAAAAAACTATTGGAATTTCTAATGCAATTAGACACTCAAACTGAAGATATAAAGGATTCTCAGGCAATACAAATAAAAAGAACTCAGATTTTAAAGAATAAAATCTTAGAAGCGCCTTATGAAATATGTATTGAAAGAGCGTGTTATTACACTCAGGTATACAAAGAAACAGAGGGGGAGCATCCTTCATTGAGAGCTGCTAAGGCGTTAGCAAGAACTTTAGATGAAATGACAATTTATATCTTGCCTGAGGAGCTATTGATTGGAAATAGATCAAGTAAATTAGTGGCAACTGT
>JBHLJY010000014.1:0-65492 GCA_048887225.1 Candidatus Hodarchaeota archaeon | reverse complement strand
GCATCATATCCCTATGTATAATGGAACTCATATGGCAGATAATTATTATATTATTGGTTTTTGGATTAATAGTTGGTATTATAAGTAGTATCGCGGGAATAGGAGGAGGCGTTTTCTTTGTAAGTATTTTAACAATTTTCTTTTTATTACCAATAAATGAGGCTATAGATACATCTGTTTTTATTATTTTAATCTCGTCGGGGGCTGCATTTATAATATATTTAAAAGAAAAGAGAACTAATTTGAAATTATCGTTGATATTTGCTGGATTCTCTATTTTAGGAAGCATATTATGTACTCTGATGTTATTATTTATTCATTTCGATAATACAATTTTAAAATACATTTTTGCCACTGTCATGCTTATCACTGGATTAAATATGGTCTATAAGGCAATAAAAACTTATAAGGATTCAAGAAATTTAACAGAAGAAATTGAAGAGAATGATTTTTCTTTAGAAAATCACGATTATAAAGTCAATTTTAAGAAAAGTATTCCTTTGTTTATTTTAGCAGGTTTTTTGGCTCATTTATTGGGAATTGGTGGTGGTGTAATCAATACTCCGGCGTTACATGTTGTTTTAGGATACCCTATTCACAACTCCACAGCAATATCAACGTCAATAATATTTTTTACAGCAATATATAATACTATAGTTAAAGCCATAATTGGAAAGATAAATTATTTGTTTGGTATAATTATTGGGATAGGTGCTGTTCTAGGATCGATATTAGGGGCAAAAGTTTCAAATAAGATGCCAAAAGTCACTCTCCAGTTTTTCGTGGCAATTATTTTAATGGGATTAGCAATTAGAATGTATTTTTAATTTTTAATTATATCAAAACAATGTATTAATAATATAAGCCTTATATATATGAAAGTTTAAAATTAAGTAGATGCCAATAGAAAAAAATGAATCTGAGTTTATCAGAAGTAAGACTTATTTTAAATACATGATATTTATTCTAATTTTTGTAGAAATTTTAGATACTTATACTACTAATTATCCTAACGTAATTCCATCACAAGTAATTTCAGAATTCCTTCTGGATTATCCTGAAAATATAGCACAATCTATTTTTGCTATTGTCATAGGGATTGCAACTGTAGGAATGTACTTTGTTTTTCTTAATCAATATTTAGCAGATCGTGTAGGGAGAAAATTACTCTTAGGTTTCACCGTTTTTGGTATGGCTTTATCTTCTTTTTTAATATTATTATCAACTAATATAATCCAATATACAATATTTTTATTTATGCTATATATCTTTTTTAGCTCAGATATTTGGGTAATATATATCAATGAAGAATCTCCACCTGAAAAAAGAGCTTTTTGGACGAATATTGTTTTGATTGGAGGAGTTGCAGGTGCAATATTAATCCCCATCTTTCGTTCAATCTTCATAACCGAAACTTTTTCTTACTGGAGAGGTATGACTCTTTTTGCGATATTTTTAGGTATTCCGTTAGCCCTAATTATTTTTTTTACCTTTAAAGAAACTTCAAAGTATGAACAAATTAAAGAGGGCAAATTAAAAGAAAAAAAGACGCCAAATTTATTTAAAGATAATATGAGGTCTCTTTTTAAAAGCTCTCGTCGCAAAGAATTCATTATTATATTAATTATGAGTTTTATTGGAGGTTTGAATTATATATTTATCGCTTTGGGAGAATCTTTTGTTTCAAGTAGCCCGAATTTAACTCAAAATGATATTAATATAATTGTTTTAGTTATGAGCTTAGCTGCCATAGCTGGCTATCTTATTACGGGTATATTTGCTGATAAATTAGGAAGAAAACCATTCTTATATATTTATTCAATTCTTTTACCCATATCGATTTTAATTGCAGTTTTAGGAAGTTATGTGACTGAAGGAGCTCTACTTTACGTTTGTATAGGAGCTGGCTTAGGAAGTTTAGCTTATTGGGGATTAAGGATAGTTATAAGTATAGTTACTTTGGAAATAATTCCTACAGAGGCAAGAGGGACGGGAAACGGTTTAAAATCTTTAATTGCTGCCATTGGTATTACAGGGGGGCTACTCTTAAGCAGTATTATCATTTTTTACTACGGATTAGGATTTGCTTTTATATTATATAGTTTATTTCTATTAATCGATGTTCCGCTAATCTATTTATATATAAAAGAAACAAAAGGAATTGATTTAAGCAAAATTCAATAATTTATTTTTATTTTTAATTATCAGCTTCACCTCAAATAAATTAAAATAAAAACTCCCTTTATTTTAATTACAATAAAATTTTTGCTAGGAAATGAAATCATGGGAAGCAGATTTGGATTATTAAGACTTGACTATACTTTTAGTGTGATAATCCCTATGTTAATGGCTATTTATCTTAACCGTTTAAATCCATTCAATCATATTGATATCCTCATTGGATTTCTGTTTTTGGCAATAACGGGAAACACGTGGAATGATGTTATTGATATGAGAGACCCAAGTGAGACCGAAACTTTAAAAAGAGTTGAAGGATATCATTGGAAAGAAATATTTACAATAGGATTTGTAAGCTTTACCTTAGGTATAACTTTGCTACTTCGGACATGTATTCAGCATTTATTGAACGCAATTTTGTTAGTAGTAATAATTTTCATGGTTCTTTTATATTGTGTGTGGTTAAAACCTATACCTTTCTTAAATCATATATTGTTAGGGGCATCTCACATGCTTCTCCCATATCTTATGATAAAAATTGACGCTGGTTTACCATTAATAGATGTTAAATCAGAATTACCCTTATTAATAGCATTTTATGCCTTTGCTCTGACTGGACAGTTTGTACATGAAGTAATAGATTCTGATTCATTAACAAAACATTTCAGTTTACGACAATGCCAGATAATCATTTGGATTTCTTCAATAATTTCACTGATATTAGGAATATGGGCTTTTATAATTTTAGAACAATTTTATTTTTTCCCATTTATATTTCTGCCAATAGGTACCATGTATACTTTCAGACGCCCGACCAAATCCACTCAAGGCGTAAAAGATATAGGAATTCTAGTAGGAAATTTTTTGTTAATATATTTTATATGCCTAATAACGCTCCAAATGGTCGCAGTAATTTAGACATATCAAAAATACTCAAACTCAAGTGTTTAGTAATTGAATGTAAATAAAATTAAAAGGGTTCCAGCATTTAAAAAGGATTTATGCGATCTATGTGGTTTGTGCCTTAAATTATGTCCAGTGTTGCATTTACCTATTGATGAGGCAAAAGATGAATTTCAGAATTTAATTGAAGGAAAAAAATCAGAATATGTTCTTTCTCGTTGCAATACCTGTTTTTCTTGTAATTTATATTGTCCTCAACAAGCACATCCTTATCAGCTAATTCTAGAAAGATGGAATGAATTATATAAAAAAAGAGGCGCTCCACCATTATATCGATTTGTTTGTCCAACAGAAGAACCTAATATTTGGCAACTTCTTAATGTTTTTCTTTCCAATCAAGAACGAATTTGGATCCATAAATGGATGAATTATCTTCCTAAAAAAGAGGATATTGTATTTTTAATTGGCAACTATATGCATCTATTTCCATTTATAATCGGAGGAAGTAAGTTATTAGATTCTTTTAAGCCTATAGACCGAATTGATCAATGGGAAGGAGGAGCCTATTTATATCAAGGAGGATATCTGGATCTCGTTCAGAGAATTGCTCAGAGAGCGAAAAGGGATTTTAACGCATGGGGTGTTAGAGATGTTGTTGTTTCTACAGATGCAGTTCAAATTCATTTTTCTGAAATACACCATAATGAAATGGGAGTTAAGCATAAACAGAATTTTACTAATTTTCATGAATGGCTTTTAAAAAAAATTAATGCAGGAGAAATAAAATTACCTAATGCTCCTCTAAATATCACTGTTACAATTCATGATAATTGTTATTCAAAGATTTTAGGTAGCAAATTTTGGGAGAACCCAAGAGAAATTCTTAAGAAATGCGGCTGCGATATTAAAGAAATGAGGCATATTAAAAAAGATTCATTGTGCTGTGGTTTTGGAGCTGGGGCATCTTGGACTAAGAATATTTCGATACCTTTTGATATAATTTCAGAAGGAGTAAAAAAATTTAAAGAAGCGGAGGATACGAAAGCAAATGCGTTGATTTCTTACTGCAGCGGATGTGTTTATCTATTATGGGCAACTCGGGAACTTTTAGAAAGTAAAATTGACATCTATCATATTATTGAAGTTGTAAGAATGGCAATGGGTGAAAAAATTAATTATCCTAATGATCATGTTAAACGTGCATGGGATATAATTGCTATAATAACATATCAATTAATGATTTCTACATTTCAAAAGAATTTTTTTATAAAGAGGTTAACATACAATAAAAATAGAAGTACTTTCGAACCAAGGAAATTTAGATTATTGAAAGTAATTCGATTATTATTTGACATCCCCTTAATTAGGAAATTCTACGCAAAACAATTCCGTATTTTAATGCCAATTATGAAAACTCGTTAATCAAAGAATTAAAGAGAGAACAATTAAAAATTCATAAATTTTAAAATTTAAATCTAAATTATATATTAATAAATCTGAAAAAATAGGAATTCTTTGAGTGGATTTAGGACATGGTGAACATAGCAGATATCGAAAAACTTTTAGAAGATTTTATGTTAAGCCAAGATATAACATTTGGTGAATTAAGACCTTATCTTATGAGTGAGTTTGATTGGAAGGTAGATACTTTAAAAAAATCGCAATTTATGATAAGAGGCCTACCAATATCAGATGAGATTAGTGTAAGTGATTTATTAAAAAAACATCTACCAAATGAAATGATTGTTCTTAAGGAAGTTTAGATGGATATTAATCCGAATTTTATTAATAGATCAAAATATCAAAAAAAAATTAATAATAACGTCTCTCAATGCTTAAACTGTGAGAGGAAGTGTAAAATTTCGTTAGGAAATTCCGGTTTTTGCCAGACTCGAATAAATCAAGATGGCGAAATTTTCACGATAGTTTTTGGTTGTATTCCTGCTTTGTCTTTTAATCCCATTGAGAAAAAGCCGTTATTTCATTTTTATCCTGGAACATTTGCCTTAACAATAGGAACTTATGGATGCAATTTCAGTTGTTTCTGGTGCCAAAATCACCACATTTCTCATCCAAAAAATCCCGTCTTAGAAAAGGTTAAGATGGAAAGGGAATATCTATCACCAGAGAAGTTGATAGAGATTGCTAAAAAAAAAAATTGCAGAGGAACATCGATTTCTTTTAACGAGCCAACTCTATTATTTGAATATTCTCTTGAGGTCTTTAAATTAGCCAAAAAAGAAGGTTTATATAATACATATGTGTCGAACGGGTATATGACGGAAGATGTTCTTAGGGATTTGGCAGAAGCTGGTCTTGATGCAATAAATATCGATATAAAAGGTGAGGCTGAAATGGTACTAAAATATTGCGGTGCGAATGTTGAAAAAGTATGGCACAACGCAAAATTAGCTAAGAATTTGGGAATTCATGTGGAGATTACAACTTTATTAATTGAAAATTTAAATTCTGATGAAGGGACTGTAAAAGAAATTGCCGAAAGAATATTAAGCGATTTAGGAGAATTTACGCCTTTTCATATTAGCCGTTTTTTTCCGCATTATAAATCTTATGAGCATGGAATTCATAATTCTACTTCAATAAAAAGCTTAAAAACAGCATATAAAATTGCAAAAAATGTTGGTTTAAAATATGTATACCTTGGAAACTTACCTAATACTGAATATGAAAATACAATATGCCCCAAATGCTCAAAAACAGTGATTAATAGATTGGCTTTTGGGATAAATGAGCTAAACTTAGATTCTAATGGTAATTGTAAATATTGTGGTTTTCAAATAAGTATAACTTGATGATTATTAAATGTTTTTGAAATATAATGACAGAACAATATGCTGATATTAATAATATAAAAATTTGCTATGAAATTCACGGTAAAGGATATCCTATCATTTTTATTCATGGTTATGGCGCGAAAAAGGAAACGTGGATAGCTCAAATTGGGGCTTTATCGGAAAAGTTTAAAGTTATAATTTTAGATCTTCGTGGTACTGGCAAGTCTGATCGCCCAAATATGCTATATACGATGGATTTATTTGCTGATGATGTTAAAGGATTAATGGATTTTCTTAACATCAAAAAGGCACATATAGCTGGGAGGTCTATGGGTGGTATGATAGCCCAACATTTAGTATTAAAATATCCAAAAAGCGTTGATAAAATAATATTAATAACTACTACTCCTGGATTCCCTGATGAAAAAGGAGTGGAGTTACTGATAAAAGGACGGATTGAACAAATTAAGACTCTTAAAAAAGATCCTGAAAAATATTTTTGGCAATTCGCTCGTATTGTATTCCATCAAAAATTTAGAAAGGAAATGGAATCTAATCCTAAAAAGAAATTCTATGGTATTTGGTCCGCAGAAGATTTAATAAATGAAAGTATAATAAACCCATCAAATCCTCAAGATATTATAAATCAAGGAAACGCTATTAAGAAGCATAATGTACTAGATAAGTTGAGTGAAATTAATAATAAAACTTTAATAATAGCCGCATCTCACGATAGAATGACGCCATTATTATCTATGGAAGAAATGCACAAAAGAATTCCAAATAGTACATTGAAAGTGATTCAACAAGCGGGACACTTTTGTACTTTATCAAGAGCTCCCGAAGTTAATCAACTAATTTTAGATTTTCTTAAAAGTTAAAAATTAAAATCATAAATTTAAAACACCTAAAAGGATTAAAGTTATATTATGAGTGAAGAGTTTACAAATGTAAAGAAAGTAAAATATCCAGAATTAATGCCATTATGGATAGGATTATTTGTTGATATTTTAGGATTTTATGTTATCATTCCATTTTTGGCCACATTTATAGTAGTTTTTGAAACGACACCTTTAGTAATTGGGTTAGTACTTGCTACAAATGCGATGTTTACTCTAGTTTCCGCTCCAATATGGGGTAGATTGAGTGATAGATTCGGAAGAAAGCCTATATTAATAATTTCACAGCTCGGTACATTCTCAGCATTTTTGATGTTAGCTTTCACGGATTCAATCGAAATGCTTTTTCTTGCTCGAATGGTTGATGGAATATTCGGAGGAAATTTTCCAATGGTGAAAGCGATCATAAGTGATCAAGTACCACCAAAAGATAGAAGCCTTCAGATGACTAATATAGGCGTTGCACATGTGCTTGCTGGCCTTGTCGGTCCTGGATTAGGTGGGATCTTATCATTAATTCGAATATTGGGCTCAGAATATCCTGTGGCAACCGTAGGATTAGCTGCTGCTGGGCTTTCATTTACATCTCTTTTAATCACAATATTTTTTGTAAGGGAATCTTGGCCTAAAGATCGACGGATGAAAATGGAGAAGGTAATTAAAACAAAAGTGAAAATCCGTAAAAATAAAGACGCTACATATTTATTAACTTTATACACATTCCATACATTTTCTTTCATTATGTATATATCCACAATGGTCATTTATATTGGATATATTCTTGGACTCGGTACTCTTGAGATAGGTCTTTTATTGACAATTTCGGGTTTATTTCGCGCAATTGTTCGTTTTTCACTATTTAAACCAACTTTAAGATTGTTAGGAGAGAAAAATATGACAAGGCTTGGCCTATTTATTTTAGTTCTAACATTTTTTGTAGCGGGATTTGTGCAGGATGTTTTTATGCTTCTCATATTGATGCTAATTGTGAGTTATGGTGTTTCATGTTCAAGGGGATTATTAATCAGTAAAATAACTCAATCAGTAACTCCTAAGGAACAAGGAAAGATCAATGGAATTACTACAACTTTGGACAGCTTCGCAATGATAGGGGGACCTATAATTGGAGCCTTGTTATTAACAATATATTCACCTCATTGGTGGGGTATAGTTATGGGTTTAATTGCCCTTATGGCATTTCTTATGGTATTCAAAAAGATTATTCCTTTACATCTCAAAGAACAACAATTACAAATAAGAAGGTAAATATTTTTCTCTTTATATTGAAGTTATTTATGAAATATTTTTGTCATTAAGATCGTTTAAAATTAACATAATGTTTTTCTATGGCAAAGTCAATACCGTTTTCGTCAATATTACCACTTTCCAAATTTATTTTGTATGGTTTAATTGAAATTGAGAAATTATCCTCTTTAGTTGTCCAGCATGCTAACACTAATAAATTATCTTCTTTAAGTAGTTTGTCCATTATATAGAAGTCATGTTGCGGACCGTATTCTCCCCAGTATCGCCCTATATAGAGACCATTTAGAAATATATTGACATTGTGTTTTCCTTCTAGATGAATCCGTAGAGGAATTCTTATGTTATCCTCAGTTTTCCATTTAAATTGTGTCTTATACCAGATTATTTGATTTTTAGGTGAAATTGTGGGTGCTCCTTTTACTTTTCTCCATTGATCAGTTTCTCCAACTTGATAGGAGAATTTTTCTCCAGGTAACCCTGAAGTATTATATGGTTGTTCTAATTGTGTAACGTCTATTCCTGCAATAAACCATTTTATCGATTTTAACTTTTTAGAGAATTCTGCCGAAAGTATACCCCGAGGATTTCTAACGTCGTTAAGTACAAAAAAATTCTTATTATGACCAAGATTTTCAGTTATTATGTAGAGAATATTTTTATCTGAATTAAGTGATCGAGATAAATCGTAACTTTTGGCACCTAATAATGGAGGATCATTGCCGTTCATAGCTCCTGGCTGATCTGTTTTAATATTATAAGTTTGATGACCTCCAATAAAGTGTCCATTTAACCAAATTGCTGTTTTATGCCTTGTATTAATCTTCAAATTTATTGAATCTTCATTAGAAGTGAAGTATTCACATTTATAAAGTACATGCCCGCTAGTAAAGAAATGATCAATTGGATCTCGTTCATTATTGAAATCTATTTCTTTCCATATCTCTTGACTCATATTATTACTCCAATCAGTTTGAATTTCATACCAATTTTTAAGCGATATGTCTGGAATTTTAATTTTATTCCCAAAAATTCTTTTTTTCAATCCTGGAATGGGCGTATTACCAAGCTCATCGAAATTTGGAATATTTGAACGATTTATTAAAAGCCACACTTTTTGCGTTCCAAGTGTTTCGATTTCTAGTATATCTTTTTTAGGAAAAAATAATGAATATGCACCCCATGCTAATTTTACGTCTGATTCAGAAAAATCTGCGTTTAATGTAAGAGCATCTTTTTTTGATAAACATATTATATACAAATTTTTTCCTCGTGCATTCGTGATACAGCCATATCCTTCATTTGGAAAAGCAAATCTAGTAAAATTATTATCTTTAAACGCTTCTATACTACCTTTTACCTCAAACTCAGTTCCTTTCAAAAGTAATTCTCCTCCATTCTGGATTACTACTAGTAAAGGAGCTCCAGCATAATTTGATTTAAGAAATATTTTTAAGGAACAAAACTGAATAAAGAATCCATCAAGCTCGTGATTTCCGATAGCAATATATGAATCCCGAAGATCTAACATTTGGGTACCATTTTTCGGCACTTTAATGTCTTGAGAAAGTTGAATCGTGAAATTTTGGGATTCCTTTTTGTTAAAATTTCTAAAGAAATAATAATCAGTTCCATCAAAACTGCGTCTCTGTCGATAAAAAATTCCTTTTTCATTACAATTAAGTGCAGGTTTTTCAACCCAATCTGTATTAATAAAACTTAGATTAAAGCTTTGAGCAAATAATGAAAACAATCTTACATGCCTTAAACGATCAGATTGATATCCATATTCTCTTATACATCCAGAATAATCATAACTCGTATAAACCTCTGGATTAGGAAGTGCCCCCCATGTTGTACCGCCATAAAACATATATAAGACCATCATCGTTGAGCCTTGAGCTGCAAGGCTTTGAAGAATCATTTTTTGATAAGTCGAACCATAGAAATTGTAAAGTTCATCATAGCCATAAGGTATACCCCAATGATTGAACCAACCCCCTTGAAGTTCAGGAATGAAAATTGGAGATTCTGCAGCTGCTTTTCCGAATACCCTAACCTTTTTTTCGAGCTGATCAATTTTATTCTTGAATTTACCAATACTCCATTTAGGAATTTGCCCTTCTTTTAAAGATTTAGTAGCCCATATAGGATATTTATCAAAACCATATAGATCAACAAGGCCATTCCATGAACCAAATTCGAGTGCATCATTATGGAAAGTAGGGACTGTAATTCCAAATTCACGGGCATATTGAATAAGTTCCTCCATATATCTTCTTATGGCGTGTTGCTCTTCAATATACTCATTCTCAATTTGAAAGGCTATTACACATCCAAATGGATTTTCAGAGATTTGATGATTTTTTATATTAGGAATGAAACTTTTATACCATTCTCTACAAAATTCCATATATTTAGAATCATATTTAATATCGTCCAAACTTCTTACATGTTTTATCCTCACGGTTCGTTTAGTTAAGAGCCATCCGGGATATCCCCCTGCATTAGTCTCTGCGCATATATACGGTCCAGCAGCAATAAATACATAAAATCCAAGTTCTTCGCATAATCTTAATAAATAATCTATATCTCGATTATCGTTAAAATAAAATTTATCTTCAGATGGATTATGATATCCCCAATGAAAATATATTCTAATTGAATTTAAACCAGCAATCTTATACGTCCTAAGGATATCAAACCATCGTTCTCTGTCTGGAATACGCCAGTAATGAAACTCACCACTTAAAAAAAAAATCTTTTTTCCATTGATTTTTAACGCATATTTATCCCAAGAAATTTCAGACATAGAATTTTTTCTTTACGTTTAATGTTAAATTATTTTTATTAATCCTAATATGAAAAAATATTAATTTTTTTATATTGGATTATCAATAATAATATTATGCGCGAAGAGAAAGCAAAGAAGGAAAAGATTAGTAATAACTTGAAATCGGAGGGGGAGGAAAAACAAACCGTAGAACTTCCTGCGTTAGATTTTTTTAAAATAAATTTTTTAAGCTTTTTAGTCCCTTTATATGTGTGTTTAGGATTGTTATTATTGTTTGAGTATTGTTTTATAATTCTTTTTTCAATTCCACTATTTATACATTTGGTGATCTTACCTGTTTTTTTATTGTTTTTATATTATGTGTATTTAATAGTATTAATCGAATTCTCTGCTTTTTGGGCAAAAAAATGGAGCAAAAAATCACCCCCTATACAAGGAGTGTTTCAGCGCGTTCTCGACGACGTTAATAGTGAAGAAGGTAAAATGATTAAATATTATCATAAACGAGGTTTTATAATTAAATATCCAATGTGGTTAACCTCCAAATCCCCATTTCCGTGGTTAATTAATAGAACACTCCGAAGAATAAGCCATAATAAAATAGGAAAAAATGTAATTTACTGTGATGGTTATGTAGGATTGGAATTCACTGATTTAGGCGATAATGTTTTTATTTATCCTACAAGCGCATTAGCTACGCATGCAGTAAATACTATCTTTGGCAAAATAAGTATTATTGAACTTAAATTAGGTGAAAATACTACATTATATCCTGGTATTATTGCTGGTCCTGGTGTATTAACTAAAGCCAATTGTGTGATTTATCCAAATACAGTACTCCATAAAAATTGGCGAGGTAAACCAGATAAATATTATTATCAAGGAAGTCCCGGTCGACCTATAGAAATAACACATATAAAAAATGAGAATTAAGGCTTAGGAAATTTTCCATGTTTTTGAAGAAATTCTCTATATGAATTCATTTTATCTAAAACTTCACCAGCTAACTCTAAAGTTTCGAATATTGGAACGTTTCTATTTAGAAGTTTAAGTTTAAATTTGTAACGGCTTTTGTATTCTTCAAAGCCTTCATTAATTTTTAACATTACACAAAACAATGGTTTGATGCATACATTTTTAGCTTTAGAAATGTATCTTATAAACTCTCTATTTAAATCCAATCCTTTAAAGCCCATCTCTTCTAATAGTGCTGAAAATCCTCCAAATCTTTCAGGATCTTTTATAAATACGATAGCTGAAACGTTTGGGTCTCTATCCAAAGCTAGAATGGTACGATAATAAATATCGGGCCTGATACCCATACCTCCAAGATCTATTGGATTAGTTATATTTGTATTAACATCAGGGATAAACCTACCCATTTTTTTTATTGTTTTTTCTGTTAATGAGGCTATGTTAAGATTATAATTTTCTAGAATATCTACTGCTTCAATAGTTGAACCACCACCTATTCCTATTACGCCAACATTACGACTATCTGGCAAATGAGTTAGTTTAAAAGCACTCGCTAAAGCAGCAAAGACTGTTGAATTAGTGACTAAAGAACAACCAGTTTGCTTAGCAACAGCCTTCCAAATTTCGTTATTTCCAGCTAATCCTCCTGTATGAGAGAGAATTGCTTTTTTAGTTGCTTCACCATAGCCTGCTCTCCATAATATCACCGGCTTCCTATTTAAATTACATTTTTTTACTAATTCTAAAAATTTGCGACCTTGTTCAATAGAACGCAAGTTTTCCAGATATAATCCTATAATTTTAGTATGTTCATCTTTTAAAAAATAATTTATAAATTCTGGAGCTGCTAAATCTAGAGCATTTCCGATTGAGAGAAATTTTGAGATAAAAACACCGTAAGACACAGCAAGCTGAGCTATATTTTGAGCGTGTCCGCCAGACTGAAAAATTCCGCCAAAATTTCCAGCTTTTCGAGATTGTTCATAAGCAAAATAAAGATTTGAGCTTGGATTATATACGCCAATACAATTTGGACCAATAATTCTAATATTGTATTTTTGAGCAACCATTAAAGTTTCCTTTTCGAGGGTTTCATTTCCAACCTCACGAAAACCCGAAGCAAAAATTGTTACAAATGGTACTTTTTTATGACCAATTTCTTCCAGTAACTTAGGGCATAATTTTGCTGGAACTGCTAATATAACATAATCTATTATATCTGAAATTTCTAAAATAGAGTTATAAATCTTGTATCCATATAGTTCTTTTCCACTTAATCGGGGATTAAATAGATATAAAGGACCTCGAAATTTGTTTTTTAAACATCGTACAAAAAAACCTCCTCCTGCTGGATCATAACTGGCACCAATAATTCCTATAGCACGCGGAGAGAAAAGCCTTTCAAAATTTATTGCATTCGAATCAATTGTATTTGACATAGAAATTACTCTGTAGCATTAATTTCTTGTATAAAATACATATTGAAAAATTACTCAAATATTTTATTATAGAGTTTAGAACACTAATACAATAATAATTTTCTCAAATTTTTATAATTTAAAATATAGAGATCAAAATGCTATATCTGCTTTAATATTTCTTTAGCTTTTGAAATATCGTCTGTTATTATCCCATCAACACCCATTTTAATAAATTTTTTCATAGTAGCCTTGCTGTTTAAAGTCCATATATTAATTTTAAGATCATTATTATGAGCAAAATCAATGAATTGTTTCGTTACTAATTGATATCTCGGATGAATAGCATAAGAATTATATCTGATTGCTTTGTTAATTATACCTCCAAGATAACTCCAATCATTGGACCATCCTGTTATTGTTGGTTCCAAGGTGGCAACTTTAAGTTTCGGTTCAATTTTTTTTACTTTTAGGAGTTCTGCGTGTTGAAATGAGGATATAAGAGAGGTTGCAATCAGATCTTCCTCTCTTAAAATTTCTACCATACGATCAACCAAATCTTTAGCCTTAATTTCAATTTGTAATCCTATTTTGCCTTTTGCCAATTTAATTGTTTCTCGCAAAGTTGGGATTTGTTCTCCGTCTCCGCAATCTAATCTTTTTAATTCTTCAATAGTCATTCTATTTATTAATCCTTTATGACCAGTTATAGCAAAAGTGTTTGAATCATGCATTACTACAATTTCACCGTCCTTCGACATATGAATGTCAAATTCTATGTAATCTGCGCCTAAATCAATTGCTTTCTGAAAAGATTTTAAAGTATTTTCTGGAGCAACGCTATTAGCTCCTCTATGACCAATTATAATTACTTTCTTCTCCTTTTCTTTCAAGATAATAAAGGTAAAGAAATTAATTTATTATTTAATTAAAAGGGTATTTGATTAAAGTGTAGAGTTAATTGTTAAGTTGGTAACAATATCTTATAAATTTTTATATACTTTGACATTTATTTAATAAGATTTTTCAATACCAATTATTAACACATTGTTTCCGATAAATTTATATATCCGAATGATTCGTAATAATATGATTTTGATTAAATTTATAAAGGTTATTTAGTTTTATACTAAAGACGGTTAAAAAAAATCGATTACAAAAACGAAAAATTTAAATTAGTGATTTTTTATAAAAAGGTGGTCTTTGAAAATATGAAGTTCTGTGATTCGTGTGGAAATATGTTGATT
Organism: Candidatus Hodarchaeota archaeon; assembly: GCA_048887225.1. GTDB lineage: Archaea > Asgardarchaeota > Lokiarchaeia > Sigyniarchaeales > SOKP01 > LW40-45. The sequence continues at coordinate 51,020 of JBHLJY010000014.1, read as the reverse complement.
CCTAAGAAAGGCAAACTTTATTGTAAAGCATGCGAAGAGGAATTTGATCTTAATTCTGACCAACAAGAAGATTATAAGATTATTAAAACAATAAAGCATGATGACAAGGAAATTGCTCCTATTATAATTAAAGAGGGGCTTAAAGGGGACAGAATTTCAGATCAAGATAGAAAAGCTTTCGAAGAGTTCTTTAGTGGCGGAGAGCAGTCAGGGTATTAATTTTAATTGCTTTTTTTCAAGAATTATTGTTAGATCACTTTTTCTCCATAACTAACATTTTTTTGATATATTTTCTTTATTCTTTTAGAATGAGAAATTTTTATTTAATATCCCGTATTTTAAACACATTTACCAAATTAGACATTTCTTGGTTTAATTCCTCATCATCCTTCTCTTTTAACGATTGTAAAATTACATTTTTATCATTTTGAGAAATATCTTCAAAATTATCAAGAAATTCTCGTAAAAATATAATCTTTTTAGCAGGATCGTTTTTAATTTTTAAAATTATATCTTCAACAAAATTAGCTACTAGGATATTTTTTTGTTCATCTTTGGCTACTTCTATATCTTTACACTCAATATGTAAATCCTGAAAGAGCTCACTATTTTTAATTATATCCACGGAAATTTCTTTAAGCAGATTAGTTCTTGAAAGAATATTTAAATCTGAAATATAATTTTCAAATTCTAAATTTTTTCTTTCAATTCCTTTAATCATCGAAAGAACTTTGTCTAATTTTCTATTTTCTTTCTCCATGATATAATAATAGAGACATGTCTAAATTTTTAAATTTATCTGATTATAATAGTAAATTAATAAGATGATAAATAGAGAAAATGAGAAGTTAAAAGAGTTCCAAGAATTTCTTGAATATAAATTTAAAAACGAGGATTTGTTAAAGAATGCATTGACTACGCCCCAATTAGGAAAACTATTAAATATTCCCGATTATAATGCTTTAGAACTTTTAGGAGATGCAGTAATAAAATTAATTTTTATCTCCAAAAAAATGAAAGAAGGAATAAATGATCCTGGTGAAATTACTATCACAAAGCAGTGTTTAGAAAATGATGAGACTTTAACCAGAATATCTAATGATTATTTTGATCTAAAAAAATTCGTTCTAAAATCAGAAAAACAAGTAATTACAGGAACAAGAATTCTTGCAGACGTTTTTGAAGCAATTTGTGGAGCAATTTTTCTTGATTCAGCTTCAAACCTAGATATAATCGAAGAGAAAATAATTAATCGATTTTATGATGATTGGGATAGTATCATAAAAGAAACTTCGATTTTTAACAAGAGCAAGTTATTGGAGCACATTCAGAAAATACATAGAATCACTCCAGTAATTATAACAGAATTCGTTAACAAGGGTTCCGATCACGATCCGAAATGGATTGCAAAAAATCCTAAAATTTTAGATCGTAAAAGTAAAATATTAATCCCTTTAGAAGCGGACTTAAGATCAGAAGAATTTAAAAGCAAGAAAGAAGCTGAACAGGATTTATATTTAAGGCTTTTAAATTATTTAAAAAAAAATGATTTGTAAACGCCAGTTTTTTAAATAAATAAAAGGTATTAGAAATTCTTAAGAAAAGATATTAATTTTTTTAATGCTTGTCCTCTATGAGATATTTCATTTTTTTCTTCTGTTTTCAACTCTGAAAAAGTTTTATTTGGTATTATATCTGGTATAAATATTGGATCAAAACCAAAACCACCTTTTCCTCTTATTTTATCTGATACTCTACCTTCCACATGGCCTTCAAAAACATAAATTTCATTTGCGGGTTTAAAAAATAATGCAATAACGGCAGAAAAATGAGCTTTCGATTTTTTGAAATCATCAATTAACCTTAATATACCTTCATTACCTAAGGTTTTAAAGACGTAAGAAGAGAATACTCCTGGGAATCCATTTAGCGGTTTATCTACAAAAAATCCAGCATCTTCAATAAAGAAGGAGCTATTAATTTTTTCTTTAACAGAATTCAGTTTAAATAAAGCTATGTCTTTAATCGTGTTAGCTTGAATTTCAATTGTCTCTAACTCTAATTGTTGTAAGGCAAATTTTACATTTTCATTTTGAAATTTTCTTGAAATCTCATCAAACTTATGTTTATTACGAGTCACAAAATATAATGTTGCAATTTCTTTTTGCATAATTCTATATAACACAATATAGAAAATAAAATAGTAACTTAAGAATTGATTAAATTCCAAAATTTTATTTATTTTGTCCTATTATACCTTTAAAGTATTTTATAATTAGTTTTAATTAGTTTTTAGTTTTAATAATTAAAAGCGTAAGTCTAATATAATGGCAAGGCTTCACAGCAGAAAGAAAGGGAAAAGTGGCAGTACTAGACCTCCAAGATTGGAAAAACCCGTGTGGGTAGAAAGATCCGCTGAGGAAGTAGAAAATTTAGTTGTCAAATTGGCGAGAAAAGGATTTTCTAAATCTATGATTGGCACTATATTGAGAGATAGTTATGGAATTCCACTTATCAAAGTAGTTACAGGAAAAAAAATAAGCCAGATACTTGAAGAAAATAAAATTGAATTTGCTCTTCCCGATGATCTCACAAATTTAGTGAAAAAGGCTTTAAACATAAGGAAACATCTCGATTCAAATCATAAAGATCTTGAAGGAAAAAAAGGCTTACAGCGAACAGAGTCGAAAATATATCGCTTAATAAGATATTATAAAAAAACTAAAGTATTGCCCGAGTCGTTTAAATACGATCCTGAAAAGATAAGAACACTTGTAGCAAGATAATCTAGGTTAACATATAAAAAATTTTTGAAAAAATGAGTCAGAAAGCTAAGAAGAAGAAAAAACCTAAAATTAAGAAAGTATCATTTAAAGATAAGGATTGGTATGAAGTAGTATCACCTAAAATTTTTAAATTTAAGCCCATTGGCGAAATTTTTGGTGTAGACAATAATATTTTAGGGCGAACAGTAGAAGCAATTTTATTTGATTTTACCAACGATTTCAATGATATTAATTTGAAATTAAGATTTAAAATCAATAACATTAATGCTGAAGCAAAAAAATGTGATACTATGTTTATTGGTCATCAATATACTAATGATTTCATTCGCAGTCTCATTGGAAGGGGTTCTACAAAAATTCAAACTATTCAGAATCTTACTACAAAAGATGGTTTTATATTTCGGGTGACTACTATATGTAATACAATTAAGCGAGCCAGAAGTTCTCAACAAATTGTAATTAGGAAAATTATGCGAGATATTTTAAAAGAATTTGCTAAATCGTTAAATCATGAAAAATTTATTATTGGAATAATTTACGGGGAATTTCAAAATCAAATTGCCAGAGTTGCCAAAAGTATTTATCCTTTAGCAAATTCTTCTATAATCAAGAGCAAATTAATTTCCTCTCCTGAAGGCATAAAAGATAAAGCTGTAAGTCCAGATGAAAAGTTTGAGATTGTAGAAGTTGATGTTAAAAGAACTCGTAAATCTGAGATAAAAAGAACTGAACGTATAAATGTAAAAAAATTTGCTCAAAATAAAACACATACCACCTCTAAAGAAGAATCTCCTTCAGAATAAAAAACTTTTAATTAATTTAACATAACTTCTTATAAGTCCTTTTGAGACTTTCTTTTAAAGTCTCTTTTTTAATTGTTTAAATCAGTTTTTAATTTTTCCCTAATAAATCTATATATATTAACTTTAATTCTGTTAATTAAATAATAAAATTGAAAATAAATGTTAAAAAATGTGTGCTCAAATTTATAAGGAAGGAAACCGAAATAATCAATATTCTTTTGATGATTATTTACTTGTTAAAAATCAATTTAATTATTACCGCGATGATGAATTTTTTCAAGCATTAATTAAGAAATATGTACCTCCGAATGAATTTGAAAAGATTGATAAGGAGCTACGAGCGATATCAGATTATGTATCCTATAAGTTTAGGGATCTTTCGGATGAGGCTAATAAACTTGAAAATCGCATTAAATGTACGCAAGTAATACATTATGATGCGCATAATCATCGTGTTGATAGAATAAAGCGTTGTGCTGAAACAGAGATATTAGAACGGGAAATTTTTGCTCTCGGTCTATTTGATCCCAGTAGAAATACACCTTGGAGCAGATTTGCTAAACTTTTTTTATTATACCAAAATGGGGAGAGTGGTGTAATGTGTCCAATTGCATGTACCCATGGGATGGTTAAACTTATAGAGCAATACGAAGATGAATTGGGTCAGGAAGCTCGTAAAATCCTCACTTCTGTTAGGGATGGAAAGGGGGGATTTAGTGACGGTGAATATGGAATTGGGGCTCAATTCGTAAGTGAGATACAAGCTGGAAGTGATGTTCCAGCTAATTTAGTTGAAGCAGTATATGAAGAGGCAAAAGGAACTGATGGAATTTCAAATTGCTGGAGAATTTATGGTCAAAAATTCTTTTGTTCGGCAATGCAAGCTGATTATGCAATTGTGACAGCAAAACCGAAAGGAATGCCATCATCAACCAGGATAGCTGCTTTTGTTGTTCCATCATGGCTTCCAGGTAATAAAGATCGGGAAATAAGAAACTCTTTCACAATAGATAGGCTCAAACAAAAATTAGGAACAGCAGAATTGCCAACAGCTGAAATAACTTATAATGGAGCTGTAGCTTATCCGATTGGTCCGCTTGAAAAAGGGCTCGCTAATATTGTCGGTATTGTTTTATCATTATCAAGGTTCCATATTGGTTTTGGGATGGCTTCAGGAGCACTTCGCGCTGCACGTGAAGCTACTCTGTATGCCCAATTTAGAACTGCATTTGGAGTTCCAATATCTTCTTTTCCACTTATGATCAATCAAATCAATGATTTAAACCGTTTTGCCGAAAGAGCTGCAGCAGGAGCTTTTAAAATATATTCTGAGTATATTAATTTTAATGAAGAACTCATTGCGGGTATAAAAGATTTACAAAAAATTGGAAACCTTACCGATCGTAAACGCCGGTTTAGATTGCGAGAATTAGTAATGCTACAAAAAATAGTTGTGGCTGATGATACTCCAGCAATGATAAGAAATGCTATTTCATTTTTTGGGGGGCATGGTGTAATGGAAGATTTTATATCACTCTCGCGTCTTCATCGTGATTCTATGATTATGGAACTCTGGGAGGGGCCTCGCAATGTTCTCCTCACTCAAATCCATCGTGATTTCCAAAGAGTTAAGGATTGGTATCCTGCTGACGAATTTATTCGGGATCTTTTAGCAGGGGCAGATTCTGATGTTATTGAACAATATGCTGCCGAATTTCTGCGAATAATGTCTCATGAAAGCCTATTAAGAAATGACACTGAAACTCTTAATATATGTAGGGATTGGGAAAAACTTTCAAATAAACTTTTCCATGCATATCAAGAACAAGCTCTTTCCGAACTTAATTATAAGGGAAAGCCATTAAAATTTTCTCGTTTATTGCGTAAATTCAAAAAAGAGAATAAAGAGCAATTAGTAGCACAAGAAGTTTTGTAAGTTTTAATTATTATCTGATTGAATTCAGATTTTTTTTATAATTTATTTCTGAATTTAAAACTCTTTATCAAGATTAGAGAAATACTTCTCTAAGTATCGATAGGGTTTTAAATCTCCTAGGAATTCTTCTTGAAGGATCTCTTCCTTAGAAATTTGGATTTTTAACAACTTCATAACATCTTTAATTTCAAAAAAATTTCCAGAAGCAAAGAGAGTTAAAGAATATTCACCAATATCATCGTATAAAATTATTTTCTTGTTTTTTTTAATTTCTAAATCTGCTATATGAATCTCTTTAATATTATAATTGTTTGTCCTTATTAACGTATTCATTTCAATTGTAGCTAATTGTGCTGAAAGACTAGAATTAAATAAATCAATGTTTTCAGCAGTTATTTCTTTATCTAAATTCTTTAAAAGAGTCGGATCGAACAATTGAGAAATTATTGGTAATCCTTGAATCGAGATACCCCCATATAATATTTTATTAGGAGTAGCCTGATCAACTTCTTGAATTATTTCTTCATGTTCTAAAAGAATTTTATATTTGTTCCATAAAAAATCTGTGATATTTTCAATATTTTCTTTAAAAATAGGTTTTTTGGAATATTTCTTTAATGAATCCCCCGTATTGTAGTAAGCTATAACCTTTTCGAAAAAATCCACTAACATATTTCGAATTTCTTGTGAACCTTCTTTAAAGACACCACTCAAAAAAATGAATAAGTTTTCATTTGTTTCAGTAAGAATGTGTCTAATAATTATTCTTTCTTTCTCCTTATTCGAACTTTTTAAATAGACGTGGTTTAAACGCCATGTTTGCTTAGGATTAAAACTTCTTAGGAGTTTCTCTACGAATAGGATGATTTCAAAGACGTTATATTTTTTATCGTTCGAGCAATAAAGTATTTCATCTTCTAAAATGATACCGTAACTTATTTGTTTTATTGTCATGAATTAAAATTATGGAACCTAAATTATTTTTCTATTTTTTAATAAATGTTATTACCTTTAGAGCTTTTAGGACAAAAAAGTTCAATTTTTTTCTTTAAAATTAATATCCTCAAACATATTTTAATCTTTTACGATTTAATCTAAATTATTTTAATTAATTATAATCAAAATTATTAATTTTCAATTATTTCAAAAATTAATATAAAAATATCATTTCAGAGACACACTTAATTAAAAAGTAAATTCTGCTAAAACAAATGATTTAAAAAAAAGATTTGAAATAATGAGTACAAAAATTATAAAATTTGTAGAAAGAAAGAAGATTAACGAAGCTGCGAAACTTCTTTTTAATTCTAAAAATGCTATAGCTTTGACTGGAGCCGGAGTTTCAACAGAATCGGGCATACCAGATTTTAGAGGGGATAATGGAATATGGGAAAAGTATAAACCAGAAATCTACGGAAACATAAAATCTTTTTTGAAGGATCCCTCAAAATTTTGGCAAATGGCAGAAAAAATTGCTCCTAAATTATTTACTGCTAAACCAAATCCAGGTCATATTGCATTAGCTGAACTTGAAAATATGGACATTATTAAGGCAATTATAACTCAAAATATCGACGAGTTACATCAGAAAGCAGGTTCAGTTATAGTTTACGAAGTTCATGGGAATATCAATCGGTTTAGTTGCTTCGGGTGTAGAGCATCTTACACTAAAAAGCAAGTTTTAAGAAAATTAAAAAAAGAAAAGAATTATCCACCTAGATGCGATATTTGTGCTGCTCCATTAAAACCTTCAGTTGTTTTATTTGGAGAAAGTTTACCTACTTTTGAGATTTATCAATCTCAGGCATTATCGCAAAAAGCTGATGTTATGCTAATAGCCGGATCTTCACTTTCAGTAGCTCCCGTGTGTGATTTGCCTTTATATACTTTAGGAGAAGGGGGCAAATTAATAATTGTAAACGATAGACCTACACATTTAGACGAAAAAGCAGAAGTAGTGATTCATCATAAAACAGGAACTATATTACCTTCAATCCTTGAAGAAATTAAAAACATGAAAGTTAAAAAGGAGGATTTTAAACAGACTTAATAATATTAGAGTATAGTTTTATAATGAAATGTTAAATGAAAATCTAATCATCAAAGATTGGAGAACTGTAGAATTCTCATTTGGTTTAATTTATCCAAATATTTATAAAATTGGCATGTCCTCCTATTCTATTCGACTTCTTTACTATTTAATAAATTCTAACAAAAATATTGTGTGTGAGCGAATTTTCTTACCCGAGAAGGTAAAATACCCCGCTCATGCATATTACAACTTTAAAACACAAATAAGAAGTATTGAAAATAAGGTATTTTTAGATGAATTTGACATATTAGGATTTTCTATACAGTTTGAGAATGATTTTAAAAATATATTATGGATTTTAGAAGATTCTTTAATTCCAATTACATCGCAAGCTCGTGAAAACCATATTAAAGAAGATGGAAGACAATTTCCTTTAATAATAGCTGGAGGGCCAGTTATTACTTCAAATCCAATGCCATTTAGTCCTTTTTTTGATCTGATGTTTATTGGGGATTCGGAACCAAATTTAAATTTATTTTTCAAATTATTTAAGAAATATGTTCATAAGAAAATAGATTATAGAGATTTATTAAAAAGGGCTCAATTAATTGAGGGTATTTACGTTCCTTCTCTCAATAACAAAGTTAATAGGGCAATCCAACAAGATCTAAATATAGGACCTATCCCCGATTATCAAATACTTGCTAATTTATTAAATAAGAGACATATCTTTGAGCAAAATTATTTTATTGAAGTTAATCGGGGGTGTCCATATCAATGTAAATTCTGTATATCTTCATTTCATAGCGCACCTTTTAGAAATCGAAGTTATAAGAAAATAATAAACGCTATAGATAAAGGAATTAAAGTTGCTTCCTTTGATACTATTAGTTTAATTGGATCGTGTGTGTCTGCTCATCCCAAATTTTATGAAATCTGTGAATATATAATAGATAAGGGTAAAAGAATTTCTATCCCCTCTATAAGAATCGAGCATTTATCTCCAAAAATTATTAAAATTTTAGAAATAAGTGGAATTAAAACAGTAACACTTGCTCCAGAAACAGGATCAGAACCTTTAAGATTTGCTCTCGGAAAACAAATCTCAAATGAAAAAATTTACTCAATTGTAAGTGAAATCAGTTATTCAAAAATAAGAAATATAAAATTTTATTTTTTAATAGGCTTACCTAATGAAACTGAAGAAGATATCGAGGAAACTATAAAGATGATTAAAACAATCAACGATATGGGGTTCGATAAGGATTCCCTCAAGATTAACATCAATCCTTTAATTCCTAAGTTGAACACGCCTTATGAATTTAAAATTGATTTTTTTCTAAGTGAAAAGATCAATAAATTAAGATTAGCTTATCAAAAAATAATAAAAGAACTTAAAAATATGCCCTCAATAAAATTAAAATTCCAAAATATTAGAGAAATTGTTAATAACGCAAAATTACAAACTTTAATTTCAGTAGGAGATAGGGACATTTCTTTTTTACTTATTAATTATTATTTAGAAGGAGCAAATTTTGGAGCATTAAGAAAAGCAGAGAAATTAGTGGATTTTACGATAAATGATTATTTTTTAACGTATAGAAATGGATATTCTCCCTGGAAAATATAAAAAAAAATTTTAAAAAACAATTTAATTATTCAATCTTATTAATTTTTTCTTTTGGGGCACCACAAACGGGACATTTATCGGGAGCCTCACCTTCAAATGTCATACCGCAGACAGAACATACATATATATCTTTAGCTTCTCTGTCTTTCCCACTTTCGACGGCTTTTAAAGCTTTTTCATATAATTTATGATGAACTTTTTCAGCAGCCAGAGCCGCGTTGAACGAAAATTTGGCACCCTTATCACCATCAGCTTCTGCATCTCCTATGAATTCAGGATACATGTTCGATAATTCATAATGTTCTCCCCCAACGGCTTCTTTTAAATTCTCAACTGTCGATTTAATACCTCCTAATTGTCTTAAGTGTGCATGGGCATGCACAGTTTCTGCGGCAGCTGCTGCTCTAAAGAGTAAGGCGACATTTGGAAATCCTTCTTCGTCCGCTTTTTTTGCAAAAGCCAAATATTTTCTATTAGCTTGGCTCTCGCCTGCGAAAGCTGCTTTAAGATCTTCTTCTGATTTTGTCATCTTAAATCTCACTCTCTTTATTTTTAAGTTATTAAGTTTGGTTTAGAATAAAAATATTTCAATTTGGTTCTTATAATTCATAAACTTTATTAGTTCAATAAAAAATTTATTTTTTAACATTGGTTCTAACATGTAAAACAGATATTTATATGCTAAAATGACATGCGATATATTTAAAAAGATTAGTAGCAAAAAATATTATAATACATTTTAAATAAAAGAAAAGGATGAAAGTAAAATGAATAAAAAATTACTATATGGTATGCTTTTTACATCCATCTTTATTCTGAGCTCTGTTGCTTTACTCGCTAAACCAGCATTAGGCGCAAAATGGAGTTTTGGTGTTCCAAATGAGGCTAAAGGCATTGAAACTGAAAGCGAAGTCAAGGTCTATGACAAGAGCGATTGGGGACATGCATTAGGTAACAACCCAGATGATAGATGTAATCAAAAGCACGGAAATTATCGAGAGGGCTATTCTTCAAATGCAGATGATGTCGGTGCAAGAACAAAGAGTAAAATATTAGATTGGGAAAAGGATGATATCTGGTTATTAGGTGATCATCTATTATATACAAAATTAGACGAATCCATCAGACAAGATGCTAGTTATGACAGGACCGGTGACGGTATCAGCGACCTTATCACTTACTGGGACGCTATTACTTTTGCTCATATGACCGTAAAAGGATTAGCAAATCATACTGACACAATTGGTACATTATATAATAAACCTTTAATTTATATGGTGTTTGGAATTGCTTATCAAGAATATTTGAATGGCAATGTAACATTTGCTAATTTCTCACTAATGCAAACTGTGCAAAATTTAGCATGGGTAAGTTCTTATAACAGAACAACCGTTTCAGCCCTCTATGGTAAAGAGTATAAGGGATATATCCTCGAGAGAGACCTCTGGTATTGGGCAGACAACGGCGATTATGAATCAGATCCTGATGAGGATGAGGTAGAAACTCCATTCATCGAAGATCCAGATGATGTAGTAGATTCATATTGGTATTTCTACGGAATGACTGAAGTTCTGTTCGCTCAAATTCAAGCTATAGTGGATGCTTATACCACCTTTATAGGGAGTGTCGGGTGGTCCGCAGGTCTCCCTGGGGGGACTCATACTTATAATGATGGTTCTGATTGGGATGCTCTCAATACAACACTTTATACAACCGTCTATAATTTATACTTAGCAGATCCTGTAAATTACGGTCCGTTATGGTTTGCAATTACTTTGCCACCACCGATAGGTGCTAATGGAGACGCTGTATATGGTATTTATGCAGCAATAAAACTAGGGCTTGAAGTGGATCTTATTGACTTCTTTAGATCAAAAGTACCTGATAAAGCAGAATACTTAATCACAATCCTAAGAGCTGGCATTCCTGCCCATCAATCTGTTGATAAATGGCTTGAAAGATTAGTTGATGGCTTCGATATTCCTGATGATGTCTATTATGGTGGAACCGATGATAATTTCCTTTGTGATGTTTCCGTTGATGAAATGCAAGTTACGATTGAAATTGAATGGGCAGATGGCGTTATGTGGAATCCAGGTGCCGCAGTACCAGAAGAGCGAGACGATTATGAGATGGTCTTTCTCTACAGTGATACTGGAAGTCAGAGTTCGATGACTTACCAAAATGGAGATATATTTTACAAGACTGAAAGTCTTGCTCCAGTTATTCCTGGATATGAAATTTCAATTTTGTTAGGTGCTGCTGCGATTTCTGCGATTTCACTTATTTACGTAGTCATGAAAAAAAGACGGATGTGAACCAAAGTAGAAAATTTAAATATTTTTTTTTCTTTTTTTTAAACTTTTCAATGATATAATAATAAAACTCTTATAAGCCATTTTTAATTTGCAATATTTTTTTTTAAGAACGAAATTAAATAAGAAGGCGCCTATGTTTGAGATATAATCAATGAAATGGTACACCTTATATCAAATATTTTACAAATAAATCTTATCTATTGACTTAAATAAAAATCCGACCGAGATTTTGAAGGATCATTCGTTTCCATAGAATGGGATTAGACCGACATTATTAATATTCTATAATGATTTAACCTCAAAGTTTAAAAACAAGCTTAACTAATCAATATTTAAATTTAAAATATTTTTAAATTACTTTTATATTATTTAAAACATAAATGGAGGAATAAAAAATGGCTAAGAAAAAAGGAGGAGCCAAAGCCGAAGCCCTATTTGTTAAGAGTAAAGTTCGAGATTATATTAAATCAAAAGGATGTAATACAAGCGGCGATTTAATTGATGGAGATTCTCTTAACAATGCGGTAATAGAAGTTCTTGACAAAGCGATTGGTAGGGCTAAAGCAAACGGCAGAAAAACCGTACAAGAAAAAGACTTGTAAATAATTGATTAATATCATTAAATTTATTTTTTTTTAGATCTATTTTTCTTTACTTAATTTTTTGAACATAAATTAATAAATCAACACAGTATCAGAGAATAAATTGTTGTTCAAACAAATAAAAGACAACACACACATAACCCCTAAAAATAAAGAATAAACTTTCCTTAAAATCGCCTTATCAAACAAACTCTTTTTTAATAAAGGAAAGCTTTATTCTTATTTCTTCTTTTATTTATTATTTATCTTCTCTATCAACAACAAAAAATCCGATTGATAACACGCTCTTTAATCTTTGAAGATTGTCGCGTAGTTCTTTTATTCTATTATAGGACCCTGATACAGCTATAATTTCCATACATTTTTCAAACTTTAAATGGATATGTAGATTTGAAAGAATAACGTCTCCATAATGATGTTGTATATCTTTTGATAATATTGAATCAGTTTGTTGAATATTTGCATATATAGGTTGAGAGGTATAGTCATGTGCGTGTTGATAATCATGATCAAGTTTATGTTTAGTATTTATCTCAGAATTCAGAATGTTGGGAATTTCATCAACTTTTTTAAAATGCTCGTATGATATTATCATTGTAATGCATCCAACAACGTTTCCTGGCGATACAGGAATATTTTCTTCACTAATCATGAAGGAGTTCATGGCCTTTCTAATACTATCTGATCTTGCCCATTTTCTTTTTTCTCTAAAAGATTCAAAATTTTCGTACAGCTTCTTTGGAAGAGAAACAGTAAATCGCTTATATTCTTCCTTATCTTCTCCCATTTAGATTCATTCTTTACTTTTAATTAAATTAGAAAGCGTTAAGACTTTCTTATAAAGATAGCAATGGGTACACTTGCTTCGCGCCATTGAGCAATCTTACCAGAATATTCAAAATTCAATTTAGATCTCCCATGATCGCCTAAGATAATCATTAAAGAATTTTTTCTAAGTTGTTTATAATTACTTAAAATCCACTTATCAGTACGAAGGATTAACTTTTGAATTAAATCTTCTGGTGTTCTCTGTTTTAACTTTTGCTGTTGTTTATGAAGGTTTTCAAAATCCAAATAGTGCATCCATGAAAAGTCATATTTATTGATTGCTTTAGCAGATTCCACCCATGTAGACATGTCAGTTTCTTTGGACACTGAGAGAGTTCCACCATCATAACGTTGTAGATCTTTTTTTCTCGCAATAAAACACGATTTCCTACCGTTATCATTAAGATATCTTAGTAAATGAAAACCATTAGGTTCAATTTCAAATCCTCCAAATAATAATTGATGAAAAACACCTAATGTATAAGGATTCTTTGTGCTTAAAAGCAACATAACTTCAGAATTAGTTATCATGAACGAAGGTTTGAACATTGTAATCTCGAAAAGTCCGTAATTATCAATCATAATGAGGGTTATACGCTCTATTCCCTTATATTTATCTAAGATCATCTGAACTGGAGGTGGTATATCAGAGGGGGGCTGAATCCCCAATAGACTTATGAGAGTTGCGGGTAATTGAGTGATATAACATTTTATTGTTTCCAATACGCTCATTTTAAGTCTTACTTTTAAACTTTTTTATTATTATTATTATAGTAATGAATTAAAAAAATATAAATTTAGTATTAAAAACTTTATAAGTTAAAATACCCTTAAAATATTTTATTAGTTCGATAAAAATGAAGCCTTTTTAAAATGAAATTATTATATATTGATGCTACCAATTCTGGGATATCGGGTGATATGTTTTTAGCTTCACTTTTAGAGCTTGTTCCAGAACCTGATATTGTGCTAAACGAATTAAAAAACTTGAAAGATTATTTACCAGATGTTTCTAAACTAAATATAGATTTAATGAGGATCAAGCGATCAGGTATCAATATAAATAAACTTAAAATGGAAATTAAAGAAAACAAGCATCAGCGAACCGTTAAAGTTTTGAAATCCTCGTTAAATAAATTTTTAGAGAGAAAAAATTTTTCGAATCATGCGAAAGATTACGCTAATAAAGTGTTAAATACATTAATTCAAGCAGAAGCAGATATACACGGTGAACTAATTGAAAATCTACACCTCCACGAATTAAGTTCTATTGATACATTAATAGATATAATTGGTGTCTCTAAAGCATTAGATATTTTGGGAGCTTTTGACAGTGATTTTAAAATATTTTGTAGTAAATTACCTTTAGGAGGAGGGACAATTAAAACTGCCCATGGAATCTTACCTATACCAGCTCCCGCAACTCTAAAAATCTTAGAAGATTCGAATTTAGCTTTAGTTAATGGTCCTATTGAGAAAGAATTAGTAACACCTACGGGAGCCGCTTTGTTAGTGAATTTAAAACCGCAAAATTTACCATATGAAATGAATATTGAAAAAGTAGTCTATAGTACGGGGCAAAAAGAATTTAGTGATTTTTTAAATATCTTGCGTTTATATTATGGGGAAATGGAAGAGAGTGATATTTTTACTGAAACTCACTACCTAAAAGAATATATAGAACCAGTCACAGTTTTAGAAACTAATGTTGACGATGTTTCTGGAGAGATTCTTGGGAACTTTGTTAAAGAAATGGAAAAAGAAGATATATTAGATTTACAAATTATTCCGAGTATATCTAAAAAGAATCGACCAAGCCATATAATAAAAATCTTATGTTGTCCAAAATACAAATTTGAATTAATAGAAAAAATTATTGACGAATTAGGTACATTAGGAGTAAGATTTAATACCATTAACCGTGTTTGCGTAGCGAGAACAATTGAAAATATAGATCTAGAAATAAACGGTAAAAATTACGATTTGAAATATAAAATTTCTTATATTGATACAGAAAACGAAAGAAAGATCATAAATATTAAGCCGGAATACGAAAATCTCAGGAAAATTGCTAATGATTCAAGGCTACCATTAAAAAAAATTCTATATTTTGGTCGAGCAAAAATTCAGCAAATCTTTAACAAATATAAGAAATATAAAAATTAAGGAAAAAAATAAAAAAAATATTAAGTGGTTGATAACACTAGCTTAATATTTATCTATATTGAACTTACTAAGATAGTATTCATCTTCAACCATTTGTTTTGAAAATTCTCTTATTCGATCAATTTCTTTTTGAATTTCTTTAGCTTTTCTTAATTTACCGAGTTCACGAAAAATTTCTGCTGCATCTTGAAATGTACTAAGGCAACTATCGTAATTCCCCGAAACTTCAAGATCTTCGGCAAGAAATAATAATCCTTCAGCAACATCTAATTTTTTTCCTAATTGTCTTTGGATTTTTAAAGATTCTTCATGATACCTTAAACTTTCAACATATTGCTTAAAAATTGAATGAGTTCTGCCTAAAGCTCTTAGTATTACTGCTTCTTCTTCTTGAAGATCGTTTTCCCTACAATATTTCAAAATTTGATTTAAAAATTGGATATAACTGGATTTATCTTTTGGATCAATATAGGAAATAGCTTTTTCATACGATTCTAACGAGTTACTGATATCACCATTTTCAAAAAATGTCTTAGATTTTTCAAAAAATTCATTGTTCATAATTGCGACCACTGGTCTCAACTTGAATACTTAATAATTTTTTTTTATTAAATTTTTGAGTTAAAAATTAGTCCAATAAAACATATATTGAAACTAATATTTATACTTAATGATCTTCTATTTGATTAAATATTCGTTTGAATATACCCATTTATCTCCCATTTTATTAAAAAAAAACCCATATTAATCCCACTCTAATTCAAGTTAAGCATCAATAGGGAAGATTTATATCTGTATTTTTTCATAAATATCATGGGTATGAATGAAAAAAAATCCAAATCTGATATGAGAGATAGAATTTGGAAAATTAGGGATTATATTCAAGAACTTGAAAAAACTAAGGATGACATAATCGATTATTTAACTTCTAATAATAATCCTGATGATGGTGCCTATAATGTTTGGATCGCCGACGCTAAAGAATTTTATTACAACACTGTTTCTGCCTGGGAAATGTTGAGAGCTGCTTCAGAAGGAAAGGAAAAATATTTAGATAATTCTAAAGGTTTTTTATATGCAGCAAAAAGTCGGTTAGCTCAATCTATTAGTGAGCTTAAAACCTTTAAGGATGATAATGCTGAGAAGCTTGGGGAAAAAGCGTCAAATGTTTTTGAAAAATGTTGGGATGCCTTTTCTTCCGAATTTGAAATTTTGACACCAAAAAAAGAAAGAAGAACACCATTTGAAAAAATTGTTAAGGTGTCTGATTTAGAATATCACCTACCATGTTCTGTCTGCGGAAGGATTTCTGTGATTTATAAAATTGGATATGGAAGATTTGATAAAGAAGAATCATTGGTTTTTCGAGGAATTACACACGAGAGATCTCTAAATATTGGTCTTGCTGAGAAATTATTTGAAATCTTAAAAAAAAAAGATATTTCTATGGTTCATGATTTTATGAAGAAGTACCATGATTATGAAGGTTTAGATGCTTATTGCCCCAATTGTGATAAAATCTATTGTTGGGAGCATTATAATGCAGAAGAAGTGTTTGACGATGGCTTTTACGACTGTACCTATGGAACTTGTCCAAAAGGTCATAAAAGAATGATTGACGATTAATAATATCTTTTTCAAAACTCTAAAGGAAAAGTACCATATTTCTTGCCGGCATTTAAAAATGCTCTAATGTTGTCTGGAGGCGTTTTAGGAGCTAAATCACATGCAGTACTAAGTAAAAATTTACCTCCTTCCCCCGCATCTTGAATACATCTTTTTACTTCTTGTTCAATCTGTTGAGGTGTACCATATCTCATGATTTCTGTTGAGGCATTTCCCATCAAAACAATAAACTTGTTGCCAAATTCTTTTTTTGCTTCTTTCATATCAACTATATCAACACTGATTGCGAGAATTTTTCGGATTCGAGCAAGAAATTTTAATATTTGGAAAGTTTCTCCACAGATATGAATCATGAATGCTGGAGAATTCACTTTTCTAACGATTCTTTTTAAGTATGGGACGGTAAACTCCTGAAAAAACTGAGGGGAAATACAAGTACAAGACGCACTTGGATCGGCTAATGCGATTAAATCGACACCTTGCTCTATCTGTGCGTTTAAAAATTCAATAATTGAATCGGTGCTTATTTCAAGAACTTTATGAACAAGATCGGGATTTTTTATCATATTTCTCATTAGATTTTCCATACCCCAGATTGAACCTGCAGAAGTTATTGGACCTTCCCCTCCTCCTACTAAAATATGATTAGTTCGCTCAAGTTTATCCGTAAAAATTTTACAAGTTTCAATTATTTGAGGCATTCTACCATCTTTTTGAGGATCAATTGTTTCTAGGGCTTCAATTTCATCAGCTTTTATAACTGCTGGGTTTTCATGTACGGGAATTACATCGGACATATAAGTTAAAGTTGCTCCTAAAGCCTCTCCTATAATATTTAAATCAGAGAAGGTAACAACAAAAGGTAAATTGTATTCTTTGGCTACATATAATTGTGCTGCTGCGTGATTTTTGCCATCCTTCATTATTTCATGAGCTGGAAGACCTGTATTATTGGAATATGCCCAAATAGGATAACCTAACATAATTGGGTAAGTAGGTATTGACGAACCCGATTCTCCAAACAATCCTCGAAAAATATCAGATTGCAGCAGGTCTTCCAATTCCATTATATATCTCCTCCTGAAAAATATTTATCCAATAATTTAATAGCAGATGGTGCATCTTTACAATAGATTACATCTATTGTTTCGGCAAATATCTCGTTTGTAGCTGCCCCTCCAATGATAATTTTAAGTTTTTTATGAAGTCCTAGTTCTTTCAATAAATTTACCAACTCAACAATACTCTCTAAAGTTGGATTCATTAAAGTTGATAATGCTAAAACATCCGCTTGATTTTCTTTAATCGCTTTTATGAATGTATCAGCCTTTACATTTCGACCACAATCAATCACCTTATAACCAGATGTTTCCAAAAAGATTTTGGTTAAATTTTTGCCAATATCGTGAATATCTCCACGAACTACACCAATTACTACAGTTGCTTTTTTTTCTAAATATTGCACCTCCAAATGTGGTTTAAGAATTGCTAACGCATCGTATAAGGCATCAGCTGAAATAATTATCTCAGGTAAAAAATATTCTTTTTTTTCGTATAGTTTTCCAACAATTCTCATACCTTCGTTCAAACCATTAAGGATAACTTCATTAATATCCAATTCATGCTTTAATACTTCTTTAGCTAATAAGACTGCTTGCTCAGAATCCCCATCTACAACTGATTTAGTCAACTTTTCTATTAAATTCATGGAAAAACTATAAATTTGTTTAAATAATTATTATTGACTTTATTTAATAATTAAAAGTTAATCATTTTAAATGGATTAATAAAATTATTCACTAATTTTATTTGCTATCAATGCTGCTGAAGCACCAGCTCCGAATCCATTATCAATATTAACAACTAATAAACCAGGTGAACATGATTGGAGCATTGTTATTAACGCTCCCTTGCCTTTTTCTCCCATACCATAACCACTCGAAATAGGCACGCCTATTACTGGTATATCCACTAAAGCAGCAACAACGCCAGGTAAAGTTCCTTCCATTCCAGCACACACGATGATAACATGTACACCTCTTTTAATCATATCGCTAAGTGGTTTAAAAATTCTATGCACACCGGCTATTCCTACATCATAGCTTGTTAATACTTTGCATCCCATTGCTATAGCTGTAGCTTTTGCCTCCTCAGCAACCAAAATATCTGAACTTCCTGCTGTGATTATTCCAACAATCCCGCTTTTCTTAGTGAAATCGAATTGTTTTTCTTTTATAATTATAATTTTACCTAACTCGTTTATCTCTATGTCATACTTAGCCTCTTTTCCAAATTTCTCGATAAGAACTTCTCTTTGTTTTTCACTATATCGAGAGATTATTGCAAATTTATTAGTTTTCAAAAAATGCTCAATGATATCAATAATAGTTTGAGGTGCTTTATTTTGAGCCAATATAACTTCAGGGACACCAGTCCTAGTCTTTCGAAAAACATCTAATTTTGCAAAATTTCCTACTTCTTCTACTAGATTAGCTTTTAAAAGTTTCTCAGCTTCATCGATTGAGCATTCCTTTTCAAGTAATTTTTTTAAAATTTCCTTAATATTATTCATTACCAATCGTTTACAAATATAGTAATTTCATTCAATTTAACTTAATAGTTAAATCTTTTATTCTTTTTAAATTTAAAAAGCATAATAAGAATTTAAAATAATTATACAATAAAACTTTCTTAATAATATAATCCTAATCTAAAGTGATGAATTAATGAAGATAGATTATACATCTTACAAGGATGTGGATTTAAAAGGAAAAAAAGTACTTATACGTGTCGACATCAATTCCAACATTGATGTAGAGAATAATAAAATAAGAGATTCACCAAGAATTCGAGCATTAGTTCCTGCTTTAAACGAGATCTACAGAGAAAGTGCTGTAATTATATTAGCACACCAATCTAGACCAGGCAGTCCAGATTTTACTGATCTAGATATTCATGCGAAAGAAATTGAGACACAGCTTGGCCGTCCAGTAAAATTTGTTAAAGATATTTATGGCGAGGAGGCGATTAATGCTATTAAAGAACTCAAACCTGGAGAAGTCTTAGTGTTAAATAATGTTCGAAAATTTGAAGACGAAATGAAAGGGTATAAAGATTTCTCCGAAGCAGAAAATACTGCTATGATCCAAACTTTATTCCCATTAGTGGATTACGCTATTGTTGATGCATTTGGTGCTGCCCATCGAGCGCATGCTTCAATCGTTGGATGGCCAAAAATGTTAGCGGGTCCTATTACTGATAAGGAATTAGAAAATTTGAAAAAAATAATGGAAGAACCTGAAAAACCAATGGCAATGCTTATTGGTGGGGCGAAAGCAATAGATAAATTTAAAGCGATGAAATATAACTTTGACAACAGAAAATTAGATTATGCTTTATGTTCTGGATTGACCGCGATTTTGATTTTTGAAGCATTAGGGAAAAATATGGGTGAGGTAAATCGCAAAATAATTGCCAAGGATTTAGGAGTTAATAGAGATATGATTGTAGCAGCTTATGAAAACTATAAAGATAAAATTATTCTCCCAGAAGATTTAATCATTGATGACAATGGTAATAGAAAAATCATTACTATTGAAGAAGCCGGGTTATATAATACCACAACTGGAGATATAGGCCCAAAAACGGTTGAAAAGTTCAATGAAGTAATTCTAAAATGTAAAACAATAATAGCAAATGGTCCACCAGGAATTTTTGAGCAAGAAATTTTCCGTAAAGCGACAAATGAAATGATTGATGCAATGGTAAATGCTACGAAAAAGGGAGCACTTACTATAATTGGAGGTGGAGAAATGGGGGCTGCCGCAGCAATGGCAGGAAAAGCTGAGGATGTTTCCTTTATTTCAACTGCTGGAGGGGCTATGCTTGAAATCCTTTCTGGAAATGACCTTCCAATGATAAAAGCGCTAAGAGAGAAAAAATTATAAATATAAATTAATATTTTTTATTTTTTTGTAGCTTATTTTAATATTTATTTATATTTCAATTTACTTTCCCGAAACCTTCACATAGGTCTGTCATCATGCAACTCGCTTTTACTCGCATGAATCATTCAATTCGGTTTTATTCAGATTATTAAAATTTTTCGGAGCGCTGATGAATAATCAATTTTCGGTATATCTTGAATTAAAACGCTGCATCCTCATCCACCTCCAGATCCTTCATCTCCTGGATTTCCTGTGTTTGTTTCATCATCTTCATCTGATTCTTTGTTTTCTACGTTATAATAATTGTTTAAAAATATAAACGCTATTGCTATAGCTAAAGTAGTTAAAAGTGCTATGCTTGCTACAATTAAAATTTTTTTTTTACGATGTTTTTGTTTGGTACTTACAGATTCCATGACTTTTAGACACCACTTTATTTTTCGTTATATCTCAATATTAATAGTGATTTTTTACGATTAAAATTTAATTATTCACTGAATAACCTAACTAAATTTATGAATAAGTGGTCTAAACTTAGAATAAATTTAATAATTAGAGAATGATTCTTTAATAGTAAAAGTTTCATGTCAAAATAACATGGGCGTGTTTTTTAGGGCGCGTGTAATGTTGCCAAAAAGGTGCATGCGCGAAGTCTAGCCCGGTATGACATCCGCTTGACGTGCGGAAGGTCGCGAGTTCAAATCTCGCCGCGCCCACTATAATATTTTAATCATATAAACAGGAGTAATAAAAAGATTGCCGCTAAGAATTCGCTGGGCTCAAAAAGAATACTTCGGCATTGCTTTAATGTTATTTGGGGGATGTGGTATAATCCAAGTATTTTTTATTTTCGTAGCTCAATATTTTTTAAGTATAGGAAATTATTTAGTAATTATTTTGATTCCAACAGGAGCTACTTTTGCTTTGTTTTATGCCTCAATAGTTATATTTGATAGCTATGCTCAAGTGCAGCGTGAGAGAAAAATAAAACGCCGTTTCGCCAAAAAGATATTTGATAAAGCAAGATTTAAAAATTTTCTTGAATATCCAGTTGTAAGACCATTATTAATTATTTTTTTAATATTTGCACCTCCCTTCTTTATAGCTTATTTTATAAGCAACATCTGGTTTAATAATATTATATCCTTTATAATTGCTGAAAATATTGGGACTATTATCTGTATTTTAGTTTCTAACTTATTTGAAAAATATTATGCTAAAGTTCAGAGATATTAGACAAATATATAAAAAATAGCTCACACATAATTTTATATATAAAAATTATATCTCGATAATAGTTATATTATTATATTTTCAGTAAAATAATGTGTTTTAATTCACTTTGTTTGTTAATGCTAAAATCATAAATTATAGAGGATATTAACAATAAAATATGTCTCAAAAGGTACGAATTATTTGTCCATCGTGTCAAGGAAATGGATTCATACAAATCTCAGAAGATACTATGAAAAATGTCGAAAGGGGTCTCCTCGCAATTAATATTGCAACTGGGGCTGTATGTGAACATAGTTTCATCGCATATATAGACAAAAACCTTAATGTGAGAGATTATTTTATAGCCGATTTCAAAATTGAGGTGCCAGAGATCGCTTTACCTGAAGAGATTGAAGAAAAGAAAATTCCGTCTAAAGATGTAATTAATTTAGATTTAATCAAACTTAATTTGTCTGCACTATTGCTTACTTATATAATTAAATCAATTTTCACTAAACAGAAAATTGTATTAATCTCTGAACAAGAATTTTTATACGAGCATATTAGAAATTTTTTCGGTTTCATTACTCGAGATACTTTTAACGTTGATATTGAAATTATGACTAAGAAGGATTACAAAAGTAATAAAAAAAAGTATAAAAATCACATGGTATTCGAGAATAATGAAATAGTTAATAACCCTAATAATTTCATCGATGTAAAAAAGCTAAAAGTAGAAGAACATCTTATTCAAACTTTTTTATCCGAGTTTGACTTATCGTATAGCTATATTATCTTAAAAAACGAGATTCGTAAAGCATATCAATTATCAAAATCCATAATAGATTATGCTAGTGAGCAAAAAATAGACCTCAATTTAAAGATAATTGTTGATTATGTAACAGAAAAATATAACATCAAATTACAGAAAGCATACTTAAATTTTGTAATTGATATCATTAAATCTTATTTTGAGGTTAAAGTTAGTGAAACATCGGATGTTTCTGATTTCCTTGGGTTTATATAGATCTGAAAAAAAGATATTAATTAACTTTAGCAGTCTAAAAAAATATAGAAGAAGAAAATGCGCCCTCCGGGAATTGAACCCGGGTCACCCTCTACAGCCGAGACGATAATTCTCGCCTTAGGTTGGCAACCTGTTATACCCAAATTTGCTTGATGGCAAATTTAGCGTATACTTACCACTATACTAAGAGCGCTTTTAACTGTTTAAATATATTAAAAAATTAAAATTTAATGAATTTAAGAGTAAAAGTTCTAATCATTAAACAACTTTACTTATTACTTGCTTAAGTGGATTAGTAATTATAAAATCTTCTAATTCTTGTACACTATTAGGGAGTCCTTCACGAACTCCTACTTCCATACATTCAAGTGCGGCCATAGCCGTAGCCATTTTTGACGTTTTTTCTAACGAGAAATTATTTAAAGTTGAAACTAAAATCCCGCTTAAAAACGCATCGCCAGCTCCTGTGGTATCCTCTATTGTCCCTTCAAAGATGCTGCTATTTATAATCGTATTTCCATCTGATATTATACTTCCGTTAGGACCATCTGTAATAGAAATTAATTGAACCCCCATATCTAAAAATGTGTTTATCATTAGGGTTTTTTTATTTTCACCCGTAAATTCTTGAGCTTCTTCCGTATTTAAAGAAACTACATCTGAGTTGGAAATTAAAATTTTTGCCCATTTTGAGGCATTTTTTATAATCGACATACTTGGAGCAGCAAAAACTTTTCCTCCACTATCCCTTGTGAGAGAAATAGCTTTTTCTATTGCTCGGCATCCATCATCGGTGGTTAATGATGTCCAAGAAAACGCTTTTATGTTTTCAAATAATTCTGGTTTAACATCTGAGGGTTTTAATAAGTTATTTGCTCCTTTGTATGCGAGTATACTTCGATCTTTACCCCATTCTGTCCTTAATATTATTGATAACGCAGTCGTATCTTCGTCAGTCTGAATTATTTGAGATAAATCAACGCCTCGTTTTCTTAAATCGTCTAAACATATCTGTGCAGAAAAATCATTTCCTAAGATTCCAATATAAGTCGCATTTAAGCCTAACATCGAGCAATTTGCTGCGATATTCGCACCTGACCCTCCAGGAACGAATCTTACGTTTTTAACATTTAACTTTCGAGAGTATTCAATTGCGGCGTATTTCTTTACAATATTTCTATCAAGTAATTCAAAGCGTAAAATATCATCAATTTCAATTATCACATCTAAAGTGCAACTTCCTATAGTAATCAATTCTGGATTCAAAATGCTCACTTATGAAATAATTTATGAATTTAATAAATAATTTAAAAATGCTCTTTAATCTTAAAAAGTTTTCTGAGACTTTCTAAAAAGAGAGACGCAACAAAAAATGTGTTAATTAATCGGTATTCACTATTCGTTGGATTTAAGACGGTCCAACTCTGCTTCTAGATCTTTGATTTTTTGATCTCCGCCTGAAGTAGAAGGTAATGCCACACCCGTTTCTATTCCTATTTCAGCATCAACCTCAGCTAAGAATTGATCTACCGTCTCATCAGTCACTGCTGTATCCATACTCATATCTGTCATTGCATCTGTGGTTATATCTTGTGTAACCTCAAAATCTTCAATGTCCATATTAATGGAGCTCATTAAATCAGTAATTTGAGGTATTGATAAATTTCTTTTTAATCCTGAAACGGATTGAGCAATACCTCTAAAAATTCCGGCAACATCCTTGATCGCACTAGCATTTTCTAGTTTGAATTGTAAGCTTTCCAAATTAGTTCTAAAAGATTCTACAGCACGTGCTTGATTATTAACTTGGAGATAATTCCTCGCATGAAATTTAGAACCTTGTAAATCTCCTTCACGCCTTAATCTTATTGCTTTCTCCTTAGCTAATTTAGCACTCATTTCGAGTTTCTTTGATTGCCTCATCAACCTTTTGTTGAAAACTTTTAGTCTGACTGTGGCAGAACGAATATTATCCTTTCTTCCTCGTCCTCCACTAAGCCATTTACTTAAATCGGTCAGGAACCCAATAATAACCACTTATTCATTTTTAATTTTTTTATATAGTATAATAATAGAACTCCTTGTATAAAATAATTTGTAGTCCGATATTTATAGATTTAGTTTGAAATATTCAATTTGATTAGTTATAAATATCAAAAATGCTATATTAACAATAAAAATCAGCTATATTTTCAATAAAAAAAGGTTTAATTTTATGAGTTCAAGTGATTCTAAGCTGTTATTGTATGCAAAACAAGAAGCGAATCAAGCAATCACTCTGGAAAAAGCTGGTAAATATCATCAAGCGATTAATAAATATGAAAGGGCTGCCGAAATCCTAATACAATTCTTAAAATTTAATAAAAATCCTATGATGCGTCAAACAGTTCAAAAAAGTGTAGAGGATTATATTAATCAAGTTAAAATTTTAAGAATGAAAGTTGGTGGCCGCTCTATAACTCAAGGAACTCCTTCAATGCCTTCTGAGGATAAAACAATGGGAGAAGGTGTTAGTGATGAAGAACAAGAATTACTAAATATGATTTCTGGAACTATAGTTACTGAATCTCCAAAAGTAAGATGGGTTGAAATTGCGGGATTAGAGAACTGTAAACAAGCTTTAAGAGAAGCAATTGTTTTACCTATGGTAAAACCAGAATTATTTACTGGAGCTAGAAAACCATGGTCAGGAATTTTATTATTCGGACCACCTGGATGTGGAAAAACGCTACTTGCCAAAGCCGCTGCAACTGAATGTAATGCTACATTTTTTAGCGCTTCTTCAGCCGATTTATTAAGTAAATGGTTAGGAGAAAGTGAAAAATTAATTGGAGCGTTGTTTAAAATTGCAAGATTGAAAGCCCCAAGTTTAATATTCATGGATGAAATTGATTCAATTGCAACTAAAAGAGGAGAAGGAACCGAGAGTGGAGGTGAAAGACGCGTAAAGACACAACTTTTAAGCGAGATTCAAGGACTAAAAACAAGTCATGATAAACCTTTACTTGTTTTAGGAGCAACAAACCGACCTTGGGACCTTGATAATGCAATGTTATCTCGTTTTGAGAAAAAAGTATATGTACCTCTTCCTGATGTGCCAGCGAGGGCAGATATATTTAAGATTCATACAGCAGGTGTTAATTCTACGTTAGACGATGAAGATTATATAGAACTTGGAGCTAGGTCTGAAAATTATTCAGGAAGAGATATCGCTAACGTATGTCGTGAGGTTATAATGCTCCCCATTCGAGAATTAGATATGAGTGGTTTATTAGAAAAGTCAGATCAGGAAATAAACGTACGAGATATAACGTTAAATGATTTCAAACAATCTCTTAAAAAGGTTAAACCGATGACGACAGCTGCCATTTTGCAACAATATGATAAATGGAAAGACGAATTTGGAGAATAATTAAAAAACAATAATCTATAATTAAAAAATGGAAAGAGAGAAACCTAAGGAAAAACTTAAAGAAATTGAGCTTGAGGCACTTAGAAGAGAGCTTGCGAGATTAAGAGAATTAAAGAGACAAAAAGATTTAAAAGAAGAAGAAGCCTCACAAGAAATTGCGGCTTCGACCGAAAACGAGGAAATTAAATCTGAGGCTCAATACGAAACTAAAGTAGATGATATAGAAAGTAAGCTAAATGAAATTGATAAATTTTTACTTAAACAATTTGAAGATATTGATCAACGAACTTATGAACAGCATGCTGATTATATAGAGACGCAACTTCATACTCTAGAAGAGGAGATAATAGGAGAAAAAGGTGTTATAGAGAAAGAATTAAGCCCTTATGAGGAATTATTAAATGTATATCCATGGCTTGAAGAACCAAAGTATGAATTTATGTATTCTATCCCAAACAAAAAGAAAAATCCAAATGATTATGAATCTTGGAAAGTCGAGTGGTCAAAAGTTACGTTTGACTACGCCAAATATGCAATACTTCATATTATATATTTAAGGGAGATAATTTCCGAAAAACCTTTTTCAAATTTTCAAAATCGTCAAGAAGCAATTAAAGAAATTGCAGAAGAATTAGTATCTCAAGAACTTGCCAAATTTATATCAAAAAAGAAAGATAAAATAAGAGTTTATTGGAAAACTCTTGATATTTGGGCAGATAACTTATATGATTGGGCGATTGATTCTGGTAAGGTTGGCCCAATTCTAATATACGAGATAAGAGAGTCAGACCAAAAAGGGCTCAATTCTCTTCCAAAAGATGATTTAGAAGAAGTTTTTAGAATTTTATCCAAGGATGATAGAGGTACTATTATCAGAACGGAGGATGGGGAAATCGCTTTTAAAATTAAGCTTGAATAAATTTTATTTAATTGAAGGAAAATACCATTGTTTTCCTGTCAAAAGAGACTCTCTAAATTTTGCAACCCCGCTTTGTTCAAGCGATTTTAAAACCTTTAAAGCTCGATCTTGAGACCAATTAAATTCCGAGCATACGCTTTCAATTGAAAGATAGTCTTTTTCCTTTGCCAATTCAACCACTTTAGCTTCATCTCCTGTATATTGAACCGGGAAAAAATGAATTATAACAACACCTGATTCTAATTCTCTTACATCATCGATAACTTTAGTTTTTTTCAAAATTTTCATTGCCTTTATTAAATCCTTGATTTCAACGTTTCCTTTTAAAATTCCAGTGTTTATTAATTCAAAAACTTCAGAGATTGGCATTATCCCTCCAGTCTCCTCTTTACGCATTAATACTCGTTGATAGGCAAGCATACCTAAGTTTTCGATGTCTAATTTTTTAGATTTTATTAAAACATCTGATTCATATATCTGTTCTTTTATTATTTTGGAAGAAGGTATATTATACCGCTCTTGAAGTAATTTTACTTCTCCTTTTAATTTCGGGTTTAAAGCTAGAATCACACCGTGTCTTTTAGCCAGTTCTCTTAGTCTTTCCTTAGTTAGATTTTCAACAGAAGCCTTTGCTTTAATTTCTTTAATTTTTAGTTCGGCCGCTTTCTTTTTCATTGCCTCTTTGAGATCAATCTCGTCTTCAATTTTACGAATGCCCATATTTTATCCCATGTTTTTAATAATTTTAGTGATTAATATAAAACAATTATCTCTTATCTATTTATTCAATCATAAGAAATTATGAAAAATCTAAAAAACTTTAGGGTCGTTAATAAAACTGAAAAAAATATCATTATTAATTCACTTTCAAAAATTTCTACTGAAATAATAACAATTTTGGAAAGAATTGAGTATATAATTTTCATTTCACTTAATGAATTAGGTTTAAAAAATAATTTTCCATTAATATTTCTAGTTCCTAATTATTTAACGAAGATATTTGATAAATTAGAGTCCAAAAAAAGTATAATTTCAGCTGGAATTTATTTTGGATTTATAAAAAAAAATCAGTTTCTATTAAGTATAGAAGGTGCAGAATTCTTACTTAACCTAAATTTTTTCTCTGAAAGGAATCTAGCTATAGTGAACAATGATGGAGAAAAAGCAATTTTATATGGAAATCAAATACCGGCAAAGATGATAATAAAAATATCAAATAAAGTAAAGAAAAATGATTTTTTATTGGTTTTTAACCAGTCTAATGAATTGATTTGCATTGCTCGATCTCAAGTGAATTTTGAAGATATTCAAAATCTAAAACGTAATGATATTATTGCATTTAATTTAATTGACAAAGGTTATTATCTGAGAAAAAAACAATAAGAAATTAGGAAAAAAAAAGAATTTTAAATTTATTTTTTGAATAATTCTCGCTTTTTGTATAGAACTAATCCAATAACTGCTATGGCTATAAATATTAGATAATAATTGCCAATTGGAATAATAGGTGCTTCTGCATCATCATCGTCATCGTCTCCTCGAGGAGGAGCTATTCCTATAACACTTGCAGTGAAAACTATAATACTTGTATGATTTAATGTCACTACGAAAAGACCGCTACCAAGATCTTTGACTTCTATTATTTGTTCCCATGCTCCCGTACCCTCATTTGCAGAGATATTGAACCAATATACTTTTACTGATGTATATTTTGTGTGGTCGTAGCTAAATGTTATATTAATTGGCGCAAAATGGTCCTGATTTAAATCAGTTTGATCCATTATAAAAATATCAAAGAATCCTAAAGCATTATTGATTGAACGATTTGTCGGATTATATGGAAAACCAGCGAGCCAAATGTTTGACATCTGATTAACGGATATATTGATAACGGCAGATATAGCTAAGTCAAAAGCATATATTTGATGGCTGTTAATAACTGGTTTTGCAGCTAGAGGTCCAGTAGAATTTTTATAATACCAAATTAAGTCATCATCATAAGGGTCTTCATTCTCAAATTTAAATGGTCCAATAGTGGAAAAATAAATGTATTCTAAAATGCCATTTGCCTGATATGAAAATGCTACAGACTTAGATGTAGTAGTATTGGTGATTTTCACATAATTCTCAGCATAATCAAATGTGAGATCGGTCCAATATGGATTTTTTTCCCACCATGAAAATACAACTTCTAAGCTTGATGATCCTTCGTCCGGTATTATTAGAAAAGGTGGCATAGGGCCATCATCATCTCCATTGTCATCATCATCCCCACCAAAAACTATTGGTGCCATTTCATTAGCACTCGAGACTGCTGTGGTATTTTCATACTCCCAATCTCCAGCACCTTCATTCCAAAACGATACATTAGCCCATATCTCCTGATAATAATATAGGTCAATATCCCATTCTTCTTCATCATCATCCCATTCAATTTCTAAATCCAGATTATCAACTGTGTGGTTAAATATTAACTGTGTTTCGTTTTTATCAATCCCAACATATATAATATCTCCTTTTGTATCAAAATCTGTTGACCATATCAGATCATCCAATGGATTAAAATCATATATTCTTGTCAAGTTGATTGTATAGGTTTGTGCTCCATACATTCCTTTCAGTTCTCCAGTTTCAAGAGTACCATTGTCATAATAATATAAATTACAATATGTACCAAGCGAGGAATAAGAATAATGTATTGAGTTAGTACCGAGATTAACGTTTTTCTCTACCAATTCAGCTGGACTCATCGGCATGGCACCCTTAAGATGAGATGAATATCTCCAATGTAATGCGTTAGCAACCCAATGTAAATCCATAACTTTAGAACTATTATGAGGGATAAACGGATTTAATTGAGATTCAGGACCAAGTACTTCATTCGGATCTCCAAAAGGTGCCATATTCCAAATTTGCATGCCGAATACTAAAGGGAGAGTATAGTTTATCAATGATGCATTTAACAATGGAAATAAAGTTCGGTTTGAGAATTCAAGAACTTTAGCCTGACTTACGTTCCAATATGCTGGTGTTAGTTGTACACCATAGTAAGCCTGATTGTTCCCCGTAACGTTTTCCACATCTTTAAAATACTTCAGATCCGAAATATTAAATATCAAATCTTGAACACCCCAATCGGAAGTAAAGCGCCAACCAACTATTTCACCAGTTGTAAAGTTCCAAGACATTCCAGGACGTGTTGGCGGATCAGGATTAAAAGGATCGGATTTGCCCAGTGTTTCCATTCCAATACTTTGATTATCGTCTATTTTTTTGGCTGAATCCTTAGTTGTATTAATTTGGATATTTAGAACGATACTACTCATTATAACTATTACAATTAATATAAGCACTTGCTTATGTCTCATTTTTTTATACCTTTGAATTTTTAATTTAAATTATAATATTAGATCTAATATGGATAATTTAAAATTTAAATATACGCTTAAAATTAGTTTGAGTTTTCAATTAAACACAAAAAAAATCCAATTGTATCTTCAATATGGGGATATAATCGCTGAGAATATTTTAAATTACTTCTCAATTTTCTTCCAAAAACGCTTGTTAAACCTTCAGTACCATATTGATGTGAAATTTTAATTATTGAAAAATCAGAAAATGAATTAAGTACATCGTTAACAACCAGTTCATTCTCTTCTGGTGCTATAGAGCATGTACTATATATTAGCTGCCCGCCTGATTTCAATCCTCTTAATCCGGCCTCTAATAATTTCTTCTGAATAGTAGCCATTTTATTAATATCTTCTATTTTTTTGCTTGTCTTTCGATTAATATCACTTCTTACCAAACCTTCCCCTGTACAAGGCGCATCTAATAAAATTTTATCAGCTTTAATATTCAATTCTTCTAATCTTGTAGCGTCGTAGTTTATTAAAACAGAGTTTGATATCCCCATTCTTCTTAAATTGACATCCAGGGCAGGAATTCTATCTTTATTCTTATCAATCAGTATTAATGTTCCCTTATTTTTCATTAATTGGGCCAATTGGGTTGATTTACCGCCAGGAGCTGCACACATATCAATTATTAACTCCCCTGGCTTAGGATTAAGGATGTGTGCGGGAAGCATAGAAGCGACATTTTGTAAATAAAAATAACCTTGTAAATATTCATGCAGCGAACCCAAGTTTAGTGTTTCTTTTATTACATTTAATCCATATGAGACCCAATCAAACGGTTCTAACTTGAAACCTTTGTTTTCTAATTTATTCTTTAACTCATTAACTTTAATCTTAAGTGTATTAACTCGAATTGAAGGAATTAATGGTCGTTCATTAGCTTTCAAAAGTTCGACAGTTTCTTCTAATCCTAAGAATGCAATATATCTTTCTATCATATATGGTAAATAACCATATTTTCTTGCTAGCTTAGATGCTTTAGTTTGATTTGAATTAATATTTTATCAACTCTAATTGCTAACTTTAATATTAATATTAGTTAATAATTATTAAAAAATCGTTAATTACAATTGTTAGTATTGAAAAAAGATATAAATATGATTGAAGTAGAAATAAAAGCTAAAGTTCTAAATCCTAATGAGTTCGTAAAAAAATTTAAAAGCAAAAAGGGAAAATATAAATTTTCATTTATTCATGAAGATACTTATTTTAATATGCCAGAAGGGTTAAGAGACTTTAAAGAAACTGATGAGGCTTTAAGGATCCGTAAGTCCATTAAATATAATAAGAATTTTAAAAATCCAAAACAACAAATTAACTATTTTATCACCTATAAGGGAAAAAAAATTGATAAAACAACCAAAACTCGTTATGAATTTGAAACAAAAATAGAAGAGAGTGATAAAATTAAAGATATTTTAAAAGCACTAGGATTTCGTGAAATCTTTACAGTTAAAAAAGAACGAGACCTTTACGAATTCAATTTTAAAGGGTATATTATTGATGTTTTATTCGATTATATTCCTATTTTAAAAGAATATTTTATTGAAGCTGAAATTATGTCCAAATCGCCCAACAAATTAGAAGAATCTAAAGATATTCTTTTTGATTTTTTAAGTTTATTTGATATTAAAAAAGAAGAATCAATTACAAAATCATATTTGGAATTAATCGCTGACAGATTCAGAAGTAAAATAATTAGTTGATATTCTGTTTTCTTTTACTTCTTCATGATGACACACCGAAATGGAATTAATTGTTTCGGTAATAATCCTGATGTTTTCTAAAACCTCTACATAAGAAGATAATATTACTAAACCACTTTCATTACCCCGTAAAACGGCTCCATCGTGGATATGACAATTATCAGCAACAATTGATCGTTCGATTTTTACGTTTTTTGATATCGAATTTTCACTGTATATTAATGATTCTTTAATTTCAGTGTTTTCATCAATGTAAACATTATTTCCAATTACGACATTAGGACCTATAACGCAATTATATCCAATTTTAACGTTTTCACCAATCGTAACGGGTGGATATATTAAGATGTTTCCTTCTATTTTTACACTTTCATCAATTAAATTTTCTTTCTTTTCTTTTAGATTTTTCAAGAGATCTTTCATTAAAAGAATATTTCCTTCCAATAGTTCTTCAGGTTTGCCAATATCTTTCCAAACACCAGAAATAGGGTGGTAATACAATTTTCCCTCATTCGCTATCTTTGGAAAAATATCTGTTTCAATAGAAAGTTTTTTATTAGGTTCAATATAAGAAAAAATACTAGGTTCCAGAATATATACACCTGCATTTATAAGCATCGGTACTTGTTTTTCTTCAGGAGGGTGATATTCAGCTTTTTCAAGAAATTTATTTATTTGATTGGATTTCTCGTCGACTATTAAAACACCGTATCTTAAAGGATCTTTAACAATTTTACTTGCGATTGTTCCTGTACCTTTGAAGTTATAATGATTTTTAAGCATTTCATTGAAATCAAAATTTATAATTACGTCTCCATTTAACATAAAGAAATTATCGTCTTTTAGATAATCTTCTGCTAATTTTATTGCTCCTGCCGTTCCCATGGGATTTTTCTCGTTTGTATAATGAATTTGAATGTCAAGCTTTTCGCCATTCTTAAAATAATCCTTCAACTCTTTTGCCATTATGCTTACTGCCAACACAATCTCTTTAACACCTGCATTCTTTAAAAGAAGCATTTGTCGTTCTATGACTGGCTTATTAACAACTGGCATTAATGTTTTAGGCAAGGTACATGTAAGCGGTCTTAACCGAGTGCCCCATCCACCAGATAAAATAATTCCTTTAGTCATTTAATTATTATAAAAAAAAATAAAAGATAAAATTAATTTTAATAATGAAATACTGAAAATCATCTCTTTATTTAAAGGATAATGCCTTGTATACATGGTTTAGACGAAATTAATTGCCCAACATGCCAAAAAGTAAAATCTTCTGTTCCAGAAAATCTTCTCAAAATTAATAAGCTATATAATAATGAGTTAAAGCCATATAATCCACATTTCGAACAATATAATATTGAAAATGAAGATTTCTTAAAAGATTTAAGACCACAAAAAGAATATCTAAATCTAAACATATCTAATGCTTTTCCAAAGCTAAATTTATTAAATGAAATCCCTAATTTTAAGAGTAATTTGCTTTTAGATCGACTTAAAGAACTCGATATCACAAATTCAGATATTTATGAGATTTCGAAAAGGAGATCTTTAAAAAGTCCAGAGTTAAAGTTAGAAAAAGAAGAATAAATTTTTAAAATTTGGACTAAATTAAAGTTAAATAGGATTTATTCTATTTTGAATTTATTATTGAAAATCTTTTAACTAATTATAATCCATGAATGTCGAAAAATTATTTCAAACAGCTTTAGACGAGGGAAATGAAGCTTTCATCTATGAAAAGAAAAAAGAATATGAAAACGCAATTAAAAAATATTTGAATGCAATAGAAATATTAAATACAGTTAAAAAAATAAATGAGGCCGAACCTCCAGATTTTCTTGAAAAAATTGAAATAAAAATTGAGGAATATACAATTCGGACTAAACTATCAAAAGTAAAGTTAAAAAAAGACATGGGTTATGAATTTTTTAAAAAGGGCGAATTCGATCAAGCAATTAGGGCATTGAAGGAAGCCGTGGAGCTAGATTCAAA
Organism: Candidatus Hodarchaeota archaeon; assembly: GCA_048887225.1. Lineage (GTDB taxonomy): Archaea > Asgardarchaeota > Lokiarchaeia > Sigyniarchaeales > SOKP01 > LW40-45. The sequence goes on along the minus strand of JBHLJY010000014.1, from coordinate 16,653 downwards.
TTCATTGGAAGCGTGGAATAATCTCGGTTCTGCTTATAGAGAAATAAATGATTTCAGCAATGCAATTGAAGCCTATAATAAAGCCTTAGAGATCGAATCTAAATTTATAAAAGTATGGAACAATTTAAGTTATGTTTATTTTAGAAATAAAGAATATGATAAAGCAATAGAAACGATAAAACAAGCATTAGAAAGGATTGATCCGAATTCTCTCGATGCTTGGAAAATTCTTGGAAATTCTTATTTTGAAATCGGCAATACAGATAATGCAATGCATGCATATAAAAAACTGATTGAACTTGATCCTAACTTCTTAGAAGCGTGGAACAAATTAGGAACTATCTACAATGAAATTGGCGAGATTGAAAGCGCAATCGAAGCGTGTAAAAAGGCAATCGAGATAGATTCAAAATCTGTGGAAAGTTGGAACACTCTTGGAAACGCATACTTTAAAAAGGGTGAATATGACAACGCATCACATGCATATAAACGCGCAGTTGAGATTGCACCTCAATTTTTAGCAGGTTGGGAAAAACTCGGTTCAATCCTGCTTAATAAAGGTGAAATCGATGCTGCAATAAAAACCTATAATAAGGTTGTTGAGATGAATCCGAAATCCATCGAAGCTTGGAATAATCTTGGTTATGCTTATAACGAAAAAGGGGATACCGATAAAATAATTGAAGCTTATAATAAAGTAGTAGAGATTGAACCTAATTTTTTAACTGCTTGGAATTATCTTGCCTCAGCTTATTTTAAACTTGAGAAATTCGATAAGGCCATTGATGCCTATAATAATTCCATAAAGATTGATCCAAAATACTTGAAAGGATGGAAAAACCTAGGTTATGCTTACTCCAAAATTGGAAATTTTGTTAAATCTATAGAAGCATATAAAAAAGCGCTAGAAATTGATCCAAGCCTTTTCGAACTGTGGAATAATCTTGGTTCTGTTTTTAGAGAAAAAAAGGAATTTGAAAACGCAATTGATGCATATAAGAAAGCTTTAGAATTAGATATGAATGCTTACAAAATTTGGAACAAACTTGGATTAATTTATAAAGAAAAAAAAGAGTTAGATAAAGCAGAAGAAGCATTTAATAAGGCATTAGAGATGGATTCAAAATTTTTTGAAGCATGGAACAATCTCGGTGAAATTTATATTGAAAAAGGTGAATTCGATAAAGCAGTCGATGCTTGTAGAACCGCCACAGAAATTAATGAAGATTATGCTAAATCATGGAACACTTTAGGTTTTGCCTTTTATAATAAAGGAGAATACAATAAAGCAAAAGAATTGGTAAAAAAATCAATAACACTTGACTCAAACGATAGCCGAGCATGGTATAATTTAGCCAGAATTCTTGTAAAGTTAGAACGTATTGATAATGCTCTTGAAATTTGTAATCGTTGCCTAGAAATCGAACCGAATAATGAAGATGCTATTAACCTTCGTCAAGAAATACTTGAAAAAGTAAATGAATAAATGCTATTTTTAACATTAAAATTAAAAATAATGGTACAAATTTTCTTAATTAATTTATTAAATTTAATTGGAAAATTTTAAAAAGAGGTGAAATAATTGGAAATATTTTGGATTTCACATGCTGCTTTTAAGATTAAAACAGAGAGTGGAAAAGTTATCTATTTAGATCCTTATCAAATTCCTAAAGACGCAGAAAAAGCCGACATCATAATTTCAAGCCATTCTCATGGAGATCACTTTGATAATAGATCAATTAAAACCATAATCAAAGATTCTTCTATTTTGCTTGGACCTGTTAGTATATCCAATAATTTAAAGAAATTTAATGGAAAAGGGTTAAAATTCGGAGAAGTCTTTGAAATTGATGATATAAAGATAGAATTAGTACCATCTTACACGATAAAAAAAGGTACGCATCCAAAAAGCAATGATTGGGCAGGAGCAATTATAGAAGTCGAAGGTAAACGAATTTACCACGCAGGAGACACAGAAAGAATCCCTGAAATGAAAGATTTGGAAAATATTACCGTAGCTCTATTACCATGTGGAGGCAGATTTACAATGGATTATGAAGAATCTTGTTCATCAGCTTTGGATATAAAGCCTGAAGTTGTAATTCCAATGCATAACTGGGGATCAGATTTAAATGAATACAAAGAACTAATGTCGAAAAAAGATCCTAATATTAAAGTAGAAATATTAGAAAATAAGTCCTTAAAATTATAAACTAAAAGTTTTTTTATTCTTTTTTACTGCAATATAATTATTATAAGTATAAATTATAATTTTAATTATAAAAAATTTTAAAGCAAGAAAGTAGAGTAATTTACATTTAAAAATGTGTTTTGAAAATGGAAGTGGACCAAAATTTAATTGATAATACTAATGTAGCATACATCTCAATGGAGATAGCATTAGATTCAAATATACCTACTTATAGTGGAGGCTTAGGAGTATTGTCTGGTGATACGGTACGTTCTGCGGCTGATCTAGAAATACCTATGGTTGGTCTATGTCTGTGTTACAGCAGTGGTTATTTCTATCAGCTTTTTAACGAGAGAGGAGACCAAAAGGAAAAAGAAATTGAATGGAGTTTTTTCTATGAGTTTGATAAGGTTGAAAAACCGATTAGTATAAAAATTCAAGATAATGAGATCAAGGTCTCAGCGTGGTTATATAAAGTTATTGGGCAATCTGGTCATGTAATTCCTATTTATCTCTTGACGACAGATGTAGAAGGAAATGAAGAATGGCAAAGAAAATTAACGGCAGCCCTTTACGATTCGACAAGTCGATGGCATAGAATTGTTCAAGAAATAATTTTAGGAATAGGCGGCGTCCGATTGTTAGAGTCCTTAGGTTATAACAATATTAAAGTTTATCATATTAACGAGGGTCATGGTGCTTTTGCAACTTTAGAATTATTGAAACAAGCTAAGGGAGATGTTGATAAAGTGAAGCAACTGGTCGCTTTTACAACACATACACCTGTACCAGCTGGTCATGATACATTTCATTACGATCTAGTTGACGATGCTTTTAGAAATGACCTTCCTAAAAATATTAAAGAGTTAGGTGGTAAAAACGAATTAAATATGACGGTTTTAGCTATGAATCTTTCCAGATATAGAAATGGAGTTGCAAAAAAACATGGTGAAATATCACGAAAAATGTTTCCTAATTACAACATTGACCATATAACTAATGGTGTCCACCTTCCTTTTTGGGTTTCGAAACCGATACGAAAACTTTTTGATAAGAAATGGCCAAACTGGAAAGCAAATCCGTCATTACTAGAAAATGCCGTTGAATTAGATGATTTAGACCTTTTTGACGCCCATATTGAAAACAAATTCAATCTTATTAGCTATCAAAAGGGTCATAGTTGGAATCTGTTAGACGAAGAATTAATAACATTTGGTTTTGCTAGACGTTTTGCGACATATAAAAGAGCAATCTTATTATTTCACGATATTGATAGATTAGGTAAAATATGTAAAAATAGCGTACAATTTATATTTGCGGGTAAAGCTCACCCTAAAGATCAAATGGCAAAAGATTATATTAAAAAAGTCTTTGAATCTGGAGAATATTTATTCGACAATTATGGTGTGAAGGTTGTGTTAATGGAAAATTATAACATGGATTTATCCCATATGTTAGTTTCCGGCGTTGATGTATGGTTAAATACACCAAACAGGTATAGAGAAGCAAGCGGGACTTCAGGGATGAAAGCTGCGTTAAACGGAGTATTAAATTTTAGTGTACTAGATGGATGGTGGCTTGAAGGTTATAAAAGGAATCGATTAGCAGGATGGGCCATCGGACCAGATGATTCTGATCCCGAGGCAATTAAAAATAATTGGGACGTTGATTCTAATTATATATACGAGATTTTAGAGAATGAGATTATCCCTACATATATGAATCACGATGAGTGGATTTTTAGGCAAAAAAACGCTATTTCTTTAGCTGCTTATTTTAACACGCACCGAATGGTCGAAGAATATGCCGAGAGAGCATATAAATTAAAAAGACAAAGACCTTGGAAATTTATTGATTAACTGACAACTTGGATTAATTTTTTAATATCTTCTTCTTATCTATATTCCATTTAATTAATTTATATAGTAAAATTAAGAAGATTTCGTGCAACTAGTCATTTTAAATGGACGAATTTTAATATGTTCGTTAAATTTTTTCCTATTAAAATAATCTTCAAAAGTTTGAGTAAAGATTTCTTCCAAAGTGTCTATTCCAAAATTTAATCCATCCATATCTTTCGCTAAAAGAAGAAGGTATTCTGAGCTTGATTTAAGATAAAAACAACCTAAAGGTATTTCGATTTTGGAATGTGCTTCAATAATTTGATTAGTATCTTTAACATTTTTACTAGTAGTAAATAATACAATTAAATATTTCTCAGTATATTCTTCTTTTAAATAAGAATCTCTTATTCCCGCAGCAATAAGGGAGGTTTTTAAATAGTCACGGAAAAGGTATTGAAGACGGTTTAATTCTTTTCTAAATCCGCTTTTATTATGGTAAAAAGAGAATTCACTACTCAATTTTAAAGGATCATCATCATAATACTTAATCTCTTTAGGAGTGTTTTTAAACTCATATTCTTCAATGTAATCAGACACGATTTTTATTCACAACTTTTTTAGAATTTTCTGGAAAGATTTAATAATATAAGCTATTTATATCTCTTTAAAAGCTCTTTTGGTGTAAAAACACCATCTTCAGTTATGATCCTTGATACTAGTCTAAATGGAGTAATGTCAAAAGCATAATTCAAACATTCAACGCCATCAGGTATTATTTGAACTTCACCCAAAACACAACTAACTTCTTTACCATCTCTTTGTTCAATAGTAACATCGTCGACAGTCTCATTGAGGGATAATGTAGAAGAGGGCGCCGCTACATAAAAAGGAAGATTATTATCTTTTGCCGCTAATGCTACTAAATAGGTTCCGATTTTATTGAAAACGGCATCAGAAGTAACGCGGTCAGTTCCTACAATAACTTTATTTACTTTTCCTAATCTCATTAATAACCCTGACGAAGTATCTGAGATAACCTTAACTGGAATTTTATCATATAATAATTCGTAAGCAGTAAGACGAGCTCCTTGTAGTCTTGGACGCGTCTCATCAGCAATGACACTGATATTTTTTCCTTTTTCAATCGCAGCTCTTACAGGAGCTAAAGCAGTTCCATATTGAACTGTCGCAAGTGAGCCCGCATTACAATGCGTTAATACCACATCTCCATCTTCTAATAGAGCAGCTCCATTTTTTCCAATATTTTTATTCACATTAATATCTTCTTGAGCCATTAATTTAGCTTCTTCTATTACAAGTTCGGATATACCCGAGGGATTATCTGGATAAGTGCTTATTATCTCCCATATTCTATTTACTGCCCAAAATAAATTTGAAGCGGTTGGTCTAGTATCTCTTATAACATTAGCAACTTCTTCCATTTTTTTTAGAAATTGTTCTTTTGGTAATTCTTTATATTCAATAGTGGCAAGTGCCATTCCCATCGCTGCGGCAACGCCAATTGCAGGTGCTCCCCTGATATTCATAGCCTTAATAGCAGTAGCAACGCCCCGATAATCGTCAAACTCAAGGAATTTAAGTTCTCGAGGAAGTTGAGTTTGATCGATCATTTTAACCTTGTTATCCACCCATTCAATCGAAGGAATCATAAATATTTAGAATATTTTAAGCTTTAAAAAATTAGATTTGAAAATAATTATGTATTTATTTTTATTATATCTGGTAAAAGAAGTAAAATTAATTAGCACGAAATATCGGACCATTTTCAGAATTTGTAGGTGGATATAATTAATAAAAAGATTTTAGAAGGGGAATTAATAAGAGTTGTTTTAGAGGAATATGAGAATTATACATCTGAAAAGATAGAGATAAAAAACGGAGATAAATGGATTGCTATAATTGGAAATAATAACGATTATAGCACCCTAACTTCTTGGTTAAAAAATAAAATTAATTCAAAAGCATTGAGTTTCCAAAAGAGAACAAGAAAAAAATTATATTATCAATTGAACGATAACGATTTTGCGATAAATTTAGATTATTGCTTAGAGGAAAATAATGTAATTCACATCAGATATAAAATATCTAATAATCGAAAATTATTTTTATCAAAACTAGGTGTTAATTACGGTATTTTATTAGGAAACGAACCCGATTATACCTGGGTTCCATATCTTAGGCCTAAAGAAAATTTAGTAATGGGGGACCATATCTTTCGATCTCCTGTAATTATTTATAAGAAAGGTAATTATGCTTTTACATTTATTCCCGATTTAAAAACATTAGGATTAAATCGCCCATTTCAAACATTCATGGATTTCAATTTAAAACCAAAGAATTTTCAAGGAGCACCTCAGATATATTATGGCTTTGGAAATTATAAGCCAGTTGGACATATTCGCTTTAAACATAATCCAAATAAAAAATGGAAAATTAAGGCAAACACAGATTTAACTTTCAGGTATTATGTAATAATTTTTATTGATAAGACCGTACAAGAAATTTTAGAATTTGTAAATAACTTTTTTTGGGAAAAGTATGGAAGAAAATTGCTCTATGAAAGTTTGAATCCGCAAATTTTACCATATGATTCCAACGTAAAGGAAGGTATTAAAGCGTTATTTGAAAGACATAAAGTTTGGGGAAATTTAAAAATAAATGGGAAAGATTGTGGAGGATTCTGGCAATCATCTTGGTTGGGTAAAAAAAAGAAGCCAATTAATTTTTTTGATTCCGAAACATTCGATTTTGAAACACACCAGAAGAAAAGCTTGACAAGATTATTTGGAGAAGAATCTTTATTAAGTAGAATTATTATGTATTTTTCTAATAGCCCATTCTGGATAAAAAGGTATGCAAAATTTACCCAGAATCACGCGATTATAAACCGTAATGCGGAAATTTGGAATCAAGCGTGGTTTATGAATATGAGATCTGGCTATGGCTTTAGATATTTTGGAGAAATTTGGGGAGATAATAATTTAATTGACAAAGGTAATAGAATATTAAATACGCTTCTATACATTCCTCGAACAAGAGGAGTTTTTCCTAGCATTATTTTACCATCATTGCTAGGAGGATCAAAATTTTCCACTATTAAATCAGTAACCGGATTTATTTTAAGAGATCAATACAGCACTGTAGATTGTTCTCTATCAATGTATTGGGCATTAAAATATTATAAAGATTTCGAAAAAAATGAATTGGTAATAAAAAAATCTAAAGAACTTTTTGAATTGCTACAAAATGTACAATTAGAGAATGGATCAGTTGCTACTAATTTAGATTTTAATGCTAATGGTACTACTCCGATTGTAAGTAATCTTCTTATAAATTCTGCGAGTTCGGGTGCTTCTCTGATGTTTTTAACAGAATTCTATAAGTTATTTAAGGATGATAAAATAATACTAATTGCTGAAAAGATTGCCAATTTTATCATGACAGAAATAATCCCAGAGGATAAATGGCATGATTTTGAGCCGTTTTATTCTTGTACCCATTTACCTGTCGATTTTTACGATGATTACACAAAAAAGCATGTAATGAATTGCTTATGCATATATTGGTGTGCTGAGGGTATGAAGGAATTATATAGAATTACAGATAAAAAAGAATATTTAAAATTAGGTGAGAGAATAGTAGCGGTCTTATCATTATTCCAACAAATTTGGAATATGCCATATATTAGCTTTAATACATTTGGTGGTTTTTGTTCTCAAAATATCGATTCTGAATTAAGCGACGCTCGACAAGCGCTATTTATTCGCGTTTATATGGAATATTATTTAGAAACTGGAAAAAAAGAATATATGGAAAGAGGAATTGCTGCATTAAGAGCGTGTTGGGCAATGCAATTGCTTAGGGAATATCAAGAGCAATGTCCAGGAAATTTAAAAGGTATTAAAACTGTTGATGGAATAGATCGAGGGTGTGTTGTTGAAAATTACGGTCATTCAGGAACTGATTTATGGGCCCCCGGTTATATTATGTTTGATTGGGGTTTTGGAACTTCTACTATGGCTACTGCTTATGTAAAGAAGCATTTTGGTGATTTATTTCTTGATTTCAAAGAAAAATTGGTGTGGGGGATTGATGGCATAATTGCAAGATCTTTTGATTTTGAATATAATTCGGTGAAAATATCAATTGAAATATTATCTAATAAGGATTATATCATTGTAAAAGCCAGAGGTTCTCCAGAAAAAGCATGTGAAATAATTATTAATAATAGCTCCCTTGGATTGAGAGAAAAAGAGGATTTAAATAAAGGATTCATCTATAAAATTAAATAGCAAAAAAGAAATTATATTAAATTATTGTATAGATAAGATAATGTCAAGTAATATAATCCAATCCATAAAAATAGTTAAATCCCCTATAATATCCTGTTCTCGTAGAACTGACATTCCAGCTTTTTTAATGGATTGGGTTATAGAAAAAATGAAAATAGGATATGTAGATGTGGTTAATCCATTTAATCGAAAACAAATTTCACGCGTTTCGTTAAATCCTAAAGATGTGAAATGTTGGGTATGGTGGAGCAAAAATTTTGAAGGATGGATAAAATCCTATAATTCATACGAGGAACTCTTCAAATCGTACAATGGGCATTACTTTCAATTTACAATTAATTCTCCATCAGAATTAGAAAGTAATATTAAAATCTCATTGGAGAAAAGATTCAAACAATTAGAATGGTTAATTAATGAATTTGGAACGAATTCAATCAGTTACCGTTTTGATCCAATAATACTTTATAAGAATAAAGATTCTGACAAAATTAGAAACAATTTAGATAAGTTCGAATATATTGTTGAACACATTAGCCCTCTTGGTTTAGATGAGATGATATTTTCAATTGCTACTATTTATCCTAAAGTTAAAACAAGAATGGAGAAAAGAGGAAAAATCCCAATTGATCTTACCTTAGAAAAGAAGTTAGAATTAATTAATAGATTAATAGAGATATGTAATCGACATAATATAAAGTTGAGAGCGTGTTGCCAGCCAGATCTTCTCGAAATAGACGGAATTGAACAAGCACATTGCATTGACGCTTACAAAATAGAAAAAATAGTTGGTGAAGTAATTCCGAAAATAAGGGATACAGGGCAGAGAGATTCATGTGGATGTTATAAATCGAAAGACATTGGAGGATACACTGGAATCTTTCGATGTAAGCATAATTGCGATTACTGTTATGCTTCTCCTGCTAAAAGATAGAATTTTTTTAATAAGGACAACTCAAATCACTTCCGAGCCAATCTCCTGTTAAACCATAAGCAGTTAAACGGCAACCTCCACAAAAAACTTTAGACTTACATTTTGAACATTTCCCATTTATTTTATTACGTTGTCTTATTTTATTCAAAACGGGACTTTTAATCCATATCTCAGATAATCCTTTTTCAAGAATTTTACCTAACTTAATATGCCCGGCTGGAGCACATGGCAGTATATTTCCATCGCAATCCAAACCACAATAAAACAATCCGGTCGCACAACCACTAAAGAAAGGATACAATTCATTTATAATTTTCGCAGCATTCCCATCGAAAAATTCTTGATATTTTGATTCATGTCCTGTTAGGATTTCACAGACAGGGAAGACATCTCCATTGCTTAATTCAAAGCAAGCTCTGCTAAAGTAAGGCATACCACGTCCATATACAAGCAATTCACTTTCATCAAGAGCGTTTTGAATGAATTTTTTTGCCATAAATTTCATAGTATTAAGCATTACATCGTTGCTAACACTATGTTTGAGATAATCTTTACCTCGACCAGTCGGTAAAATTCTTGAAACGTAATAACCTGTAGCTCCTAATTCTTTTATAAATTTATAAATATCAGGAATTTCATCATAATTAAAATTTAATAATGTTGTATTTACGATAATTTCCTCAAACTTTCCAAATTCTACGGCATTTTTGATTCCATTCACTGCTTTCTCAAAGGTTCCAAGTACATTTCGTAAATGTTCATGAGATTTTGAAGAAATTCCGTCGAGACTAATCGTTATATCACGGATACCAGCATCATATAATTTCTGACAAATATCTTTCGTTAATAATGTAGCATTAGTAGAAAGAGAGGGAAATATTCCCTTATCATTTGTATATTGAATAATTTCAAATAGATCTTCTCGCATAAGGGGTTCACCACCGCAAAAATTCACGGTGAGTACATCATTAGCTGCTAAAATATTGATTACTTGCTTTGCTTCATTGGTTGTGAGCTCATCATCAGATTTTTGATTAAATTTTGAATCGGAAAAACAATGGGCACATCTTAAATTACACTTTTTTGTGTAGTTCCAGACTACACTCAATGGGGCCCCCGTGATAAAAGGTTTTTGGAGACCAAATAAACCCATCCCCTTGAAAATATTTTTGATTAACTTTCTCATTGTTGGATTTTTGCAGAGCATAACTAATGTATTATAATCAAAATTGTAAAACTTAAACCATCGGATTAATAGAAGTTTTATAAGGTTTCTTTGAAATCGACATTTAAAACATAAATTATTTTTCGCACCAATTAAATTATCAATGACCAAATCAAATCGATTTGCATTACACTTATTACAATACTGTGTTAAATTTCTTCCGAGAGCTTGAAACGTTTGTTTAATCAAAGGAAATGTGAAAGGATTAGTCAAAAAATTTTTCCCCTTTATCCAAAATTATCTTTAAAATAATAAATCTAATAATAATTTTTATTAAATTAATTTACTTTTTTAGTATGCTAACCAAATAAAATGTGAGAATTAATGGATGAGAAACTTAAGTTTGGTGTTATAACACTGGGAATTATAGTTTTTCAATCTATCTTAAAAATTTATGGGGTGTTAATAACAGGTAGTTTAAGTTTCTTGTCTGAAACAGTTGATACGCTTGTAGATATTGTTTTTATTTCTATAACTCTTTATTCGATAAAACATAGTCAAAAACCGCCTGATTACGATCACATGTGGGGTCATTCTAAAACAGATCCTATTGGAGCATTAATTCAAGGAATTATCCTAATCAATTTATATGTAATTCTAGTTGTTTATGCTCTACAAGTTATCATTAGTGGGACATATCAAGTCGCTCACCCTGATATTGGATTAATAATATTAATTATATCGTTTTTTGTGAATTTGATTTTTTCGAGAATACTAATTTGGCAAGGAAAACGCCGTAATAGTCCTACACTTGAAATTCAAGGTTTAAATCTCTTCCAAGATTCGATGCGAGCTGTAATTGTTATCATTAGTTTGATGTTTGCTTTAATCGGGTTTTTTTTATTAGATCCTTTCTTTAGTATTGCTCTATCAGCATGGATAATAATTGGAGCAGTTATGTTGGCAAAAAAGGGTATAAAAGACTTAACAGATGTGAATCCTATTGATTCATTGATTTTAGAAGATATTAGACTAATTATATTTAATCTTGAACATGTTATCGGCGTTGAAAATTTGAGAATACGAGCTAGTGGAAACAATTTATTTTTAGAAACTCATTTATCCGTTGAAGATCATATTTCAGTAATTCACGCTCACGAAATAACTCAATCAATACGAACTTTGAGCCAGAGTTTTTTTCCCAATTATAATGTTGAATGTTTGGTCGAAATGAATCCTTTAGGAGGAGAAGAGTCATTAGGAGAGAATATTATAAATTTAATATATTCCATGAAAACAGAATTTCCTGATATTTTAAATGTCAAAGATCTTAATGTTTTTAGAATTAAGGATAAATATTTTTTATCCTTAACTGCTATAGTAAATGATGAATTATCCCTTAAAGAGGCACACGAAATTTGTACTAACTTCGAAAATGAATTAAAAACGCAAGCACCATTTTTATCTCGAATAATAACTCATATTGAAAGTGAATATAAAGAAAAATTATCCTCACAAATACATATTGAATGTGGCATTATTGATTCGGACTCCTTGAATAAAATTAAACAAAATGTTGAAGAAATCCTCAAATTACAACCTTCAGTTAAAGGTTATCATGGACTTGAATTTTGGACAACTTCCAATTATTGTATTTTAGAACTTCACATATTTTTTGATGGAGATCAAAAGATTTCTCAAGTTCACAATTATTTAACAGATTTAGAAATCCAAATCAAAAATACATTAAAAATTGATAATTTAAAAGAAATAATTCTTCATTCCGAACCAGTGAAAGGTCGAACTGGTGGAATTATCTTCAATTCTGGAAAATAAAATAAAGTAAAAAGCATATTAAAACGGAAAATTATATTTGTCTAAACCAAGCTCATCTTTCATTATTTTTATATCTTGCTGCAAGTTTTTATTAATAGGAATTCCTTTCTTAATTCTTTCAATTTCAGCTTCATATTCTTTTTCTCCTGCCGTGTAAATGCGATCTTCTCCAGGTGCTTTTTTAGAACTTCTAAGACCTCTCATAATATTACCGGCCGTCCTCTTGAAAGTATCTAGAGGGATAAAATTTTCAATATTAATTGCTAAAAAAAAGTGACCTACTTTAAGACGTTTTTGCCCTTTTTCAACAATTCCAATTGTATCTTTAAGATAAATTCCACTTGTTAATGCTGCGGATAAGATTTCTACTAACGTCGCGTATCCATATCCCTTATGTCCGCCCGTATCCTCTCCTTTTCCCCCTAACGGTAATAAAGCTGCCATACCTTTTCCTAAATTATCCAATATTTTTTTTGGATCTGTTTCAGTTTTACCATCATTAGTAATAATCACACCATCGGGAATTGATTTATTCATCCTATTATAAACTTCTACTTTACCTCTTTGAACAATTGAGGTTGCACAATCTATAAGAAACGGAAAGTTTTCGTCTGTAGGAGCGCCGGCGGTTAAAGGATTGGTACCTAGCATTGGTTCAACACCGAAGGTAGGAGGGATTGAGGGTCTGGCATTAGTTACTGCTATACCAATCATTCCTTCTTTTATCGCCATTAAAGAATAATAGCCAGCAATGCCAAAATGGGTGGAGTTTCTTACTGCTATTGCGCCTACCCCGTGTATTTTTGCTTTTTCAATTGCCATCTTCATTGCTTTATAGGCTATAACATGACCCATCCCACACCCTCCATCAAGAAGAGCTGTTGTAGGACTCTCCTTAATTATATCTATTTCAGTTTTAGTTTCATAGATTCCCTCTTTAATTCGGTCATAATACATTTTACAGCGCTGAATTCCATGAGAATCAATACCCCTTAAATCTGAGGTGATTAGAACATCAGCTATAATGTTGGCATCTTCTTTTGGTACGCCAAGCCCCTTAAAAACGTCTCTCATAAAATTCTCAAGAGTTTTCGCTTCAATATATTCAACTTCATTCGACATAATAAATCAATTGAAAGAATTTTTACATTATTATAAGTTGAATTTAATTCAATAAGTATTAATTAATTCTAAATATTAGACATATTAGAAAATATCGTTTTTCTCTTAATTTCAATAAGTTTTTATTCCATTTCTTCTTAATTTGATATGGACCACTTGGGCAGGTCTGAAGTCCCATGCTGGACGGACCGCAAAATGCTCATAGCGGAAATGCCTGATTTAAGGTTTCATAAAATTTTCTTATCCAGTTTTATGTTCCGTCGAAGCATCGGCTGCATAGGTGGGTATCAGGGCAGTATTTTTTGTAGGAAAAATATAAGCTCGTAATTATAAACCCGATAAGGCCCGGGAGGGAGCAGTCGTAAGTATAGGTGTTCACGCTTTGCAGTGCGGGTGTGGAGGGGCATATTACAAGGTTATAGCAATTTTAATTGAAATCGAGAATCGGGTTTTTTAATATTCTTATTTTTTAAAAAAAATTTTGATTATTACATGATTGTAAATTAATTCATATGCTTTATTTGAAGTTAAATATATATAAAAATTAAAAAAGAGAGTAAAAAAAGTTTAAATAAGAAAAGTCGATTTTTATGGATTTTGAAAAACTAACTGAACTTATTATCGAATTAGAAGTTGATGACATTGCTGATGCTGTAAAAGAAGCACTTGAGATAGATGGAAAAGATCCGTTTGAGGTATTAAACGCTTTAACGAAAGGAATGGATGAAGTTGGAAGACGGTATGATGAAAAAGAATATTATCTAACTGAACTCGTTCTTGCTGGAGAAACTATGAAGGAAGCGTTTAATATCTTACAACCAAAGTTAGCTGCAACAGATACATCTAGTGAAAAACCCAAGATTATTTTAGCAACAGTTAAAGGGGATAATCATGATATTGGAAAAAATATCCTTGGTTCGTTGCTTTTAAGCTCTGGTTTTGAATTACACGATCTAGGAATGGATGTAGATTCAGAGACTATCGTAAATAAAGTAAAAGAAACTGGAGCTAAAATTGTGGCATTAAGTTCCCTTTTAACTATGACTGTTGAAGAAATTAAAGTTGTCCACGAAGCGTTACGGGTAGCGGGGCTTCGAGATAAAGTTAAAATGATTGTTGGAGGTGCACCATTAAACATGGAACTTGCTAAGAAACTAGGCGCTGACGATTTTGCCGATGATGCTGTTGATGGAGTTAAACACATTAAAGAATTGGCAGGAATATAATCTTTTTATTTAAAAACATTTATAACAACATTAAAATCGAGGGAAAAAAATAATGGATTTTGAAAGAATAACCGAACTTGTAATTGAGCTAGAGATTGATGATATTGCAGATGCAGTAAAAGAAGCTCTTGAAACAGACGGAAAAGATCCTTATGATGTTTTAAATGCCTTAACTGAAGGAATGGATGAGGTGGGGCGCCGATACGAGGCAGAAGAATATTATTTAACCGAATTGGTATTAGCTGGAGAAACCATGAAAGAAGCGTTTAAAATAATAAAACCCGCTATGGCTGCTTCTGATAAATCGATAAAAAAAGTGAAAGTGATAATTGCAACGGTTAGAGGTGACAATCACGATATTGGAAAAAATCTTCTTGGGACTTTGTTATTAAGTTCTGGGTTTGAAGTGATAGATTTAGGTATGGATATTGAGGCAGAAACTATCGTAGAAGAAGTAAAGAAAACTGGAGCAAAAATAGTGGGATTAAGTTCTCTTTTAACTATGACAGTTGATCAGATTACAGCCGTACATGAAGCGCTAAAAGCTGCGGGACTTAGGGATAAAGTGAAATTAATTGTTGGTGGCGCACCTTTAAACATGAAACTTGCAAAAAGATTAGGTGCTGATGATTTTGCCGACGATGCTGTTGATGGTGTTAGGCATATTAAAGAATTAGCAGAATCATAAACTTTTTGAAAATATGATCAAAACAAATCAAAATAGTAATATGATTATATTATCTCTAAAAAAAGAGTTAAGGTATATATGAATTGTAGAGAAAGAGTACTCACAACGTTAAATTTAGAAGAACCTGACCGTGTACCTTGTCACACAATAATAATTGATGCTAATAATGTTGATGAGATTCTAGGAAAACCACAAATAACCGATTTCGATACTGTTGAGAGAGTAATGCGAGATAATCCCAACGGATGGGTTGAGGAATTAAGTAATTTGGTTGAAAGTGTTGAAACATCTGTTTTTTCCCGATGTGTAGAGGCCGCTGCTAAGATAGGTCTTGATGCTATGCAAGTAGGAATTATCCCATTTTACTTTTTTGACGATCCTAATGAAGAAAGACTTTTAATGAAAGATATCTTTGGAAGAGTTTGGGAAGCTAGAGACAACGAAGGAAATTTTAATCCTTATTATTTGTATGGTACGCTAACAATTGATAAATGGGAAGAGATCAAAGAAAATATTGAAGGACCCTTGACTGAGAAATATAAAAAAATGGCAAAAAAATTTTTTCGGCGCATAAATAAAAAACATAAGGATAACATTTTTGTTTTAGTTACAAATGATTATTTAGGGACATTTGAGAGTACATCCCAAGGAATGGGGATGACCTATTATTCAAAGATGCTCCATAAAAATCCGAAATTTCTCAAAGAAGTACATGCAGTTTTTGCCACATTTACAAAAGATCTTTATATGAGTTATATGGATGCTGGAGCTGAAGTTTTCATAGAATCAGGCGATCTTGCGTATCATACAGGACCTATGATGAATCCTAAAAAATACGATGAGCTTTTATTACCTGCCTATAAAATTATCACAGAGGCCGTACATGAGAGAGGCGGGAAAATAGTGCTTCATACAGATGGGCAAATCACTCCTTTATTAGATTTTATTGTTAACTGTGGTTTTGATGGTTTGCATAGCCTTGAACCCACCGCTGGCGTTGATTTAGCGCTAGTCAAGAAAAAAGTAGGTGATAAATTGTGTCTTATGGGCAACATAGATGTGGCTCATGATCTCGTATATGGTACTCAAGAGGAAGTATTTAATTCAGTGAAATATGCAATTAAGACTGCTGGTCCTGGTGGAGGTTTTATAGTTTCCGCTGCAAATATGCATCCAGCAGTTAAAGTTTCAAATTTAAAATGGATGGTTGAAGCAACTAAAAAATATGGAGTATATCCTCTTAAATTTTAATTTTATTTCTCTTTTTTTTCTAAATAAAGAGTATAACGACAAAGATCTGTTTTATCTTTTAAAATACATTCATGAATATCTCCTTT
>JBHLJY010000013.1:0-70057 GCA_048887225.1 Candidatus Hodarchaeota archaeon | reverse complement strand
AGAAAAAGATATCGCTTACTTAACGCTATTTTTCGATGAAGTACAAGATATAATTGAAATCCGGCCATAGCACCGTGCAAGATTGGTCCTCCGAAAAGAGTACCGATATCTTTTACTACTAACGCAAGCCATATCGTCACTGTTAAAAATCCATAAACAGAGATACAAGTAATTGAATTAAGGAGGACGGATTCAAATTTATTAATACAAGTTAAGCTGATAAGGATCAATGTTATATATGTTGTATAAATAAGTGGTTCAATATCTTGAACTACAAAGAAGAACCACATCCAATACCAAACGCAAAAACTTAAAAGAATCAAACCTCCAACTCTTACAGCAGTAGAAAATTCTTTTTGTTCAATCACTTTTTTCTTAGGTTCTAAATTTATAAGATAATTAGTTAAAACTTCAGAGGAAGGCTCATGTCTTATTAAATTATCCGTGATCTTTTTTATAACTAGTTCACTAATGACTTGAAGTTCTTTATCGCTCAGACGATTTCGGCGGCTTGAAGGCCGTATTTCCTCAAGTTTTTCTCTCCACTCTACAAAATCCTTCTTACTAATTATTGGTTTTATTCCTTCTGTTATTTTTAAACCCAACCCCATATTAAAAGGTTATAAGATTGAAAATAATACTTTCTATCTTTTGAATAATAGTATAAGTATTTAAATTTTTGTAAAAAGACTAATAACCATTATTGGAGTACGGTTGTTTATTTTTCCCCGTAGAAAAAATTAAGAAAATTTAATTATAGAATTTATACTTTGGGTGCCATTTATGAATTAATCCACTATATTCTATTTCAATTAAAAAAAAGAAAAAAATTACTGAACTTTAACAACCCATCCAAAATCGTCCTCGATTTCTAAACGTTGAATCCCAGTTAATAATTCATATAAATTTACGGTTATTTCACCAGGCTCTCCATTATTCCATGTTCTTTTTTGATTTTCTAAAGCCACTGACCCAATTGGTGTTATAACAGCAGCAGTTCCCGTACAAAATGCTTCTGTACAAGAGTCTGCAAATAATTCTTTGTAAGATATGTCCCTTTCTTCAATTTCCATTCCCAATTTCTTTTCTGCTATTTCTAAAACAGATTTACGGGTAATTCCTGGCAAAATTGTCCCAGCTACTCGAGGTGTAGCAAGTTTTCCATTGATAACTGCGAAAAAATTAGCCGTTCCTACCTCATCAATGTACTCCATTCGTGCCGCATCTAAATAAATTATTTGAGCATAACCTTTTGCTTTCGTTTCTTTTGTGGGTTTCATTGTTGGGGCATAATTGCAACAAGTCTTCGCAAATCCAGATCCGCCAGGGGCGGCTCTCGTGTATTTTTTTGAAATTTCTAAATTGATTGCTTTAAACCCTTCAGGGAAATAAGGTCCAACAGGGATCGTGTATATTATAAGTTTATATTCTTCTGCAGGTGCAACTCCCAAAATTGCCCCATTTCCTATTAATATAGGTCGTATATATAATGCTCCACCGCTATCATAAGGTGGGATGTATTCTTCGTTTTCTTTAACTACTTGTTTAACAGCTTCAACGAATTTATCAACATCGTAATTTGGCATCAACATCCTATCGGCACTGCTATTTAACCTCTTTCCATTCTCATATGGCCTAAACAATACAATCTCGCCAGTTTTCGCTTTTAAAGCTTTCATACCTTCAAAAATGCCTTGTCCATAATTTAATACGCAAGCTCCTGGCGAAATCTCAAAGGGTCCAAAAGGTAATAATTTACCTTCGTCCCATTTACCTTCTTTATAATCTGAAACAAACATCGTTTTGGTTTCAATAAAATCAAAACCTAAATTATAAAAATCTATGTCACTTGCTTTCATATTTATAAAAATACTCTTTTAATTGTTAGAAATATTATATGAAGCGATTACTAAAAAATTTTATTGAAAATTAGAGTGAATTATGAAATTTCCTAACTAATAGTATACGTGAACTTAGTAATCTATCAAAATGTTTTTACTGTATTAAACGATAAAAAGATTAAAATTAAATACATAAATTAAAACTATTAATACAATTAAGAAATAATATTTGATAAAAAAAAGTAAATTACTCTATTTATCTTACTGAAAAATGTTAAATAAATTAGAAGAAATTAAATTGGTTATTGCTGGCTTAGATAACGCGGGTAAAACTAGTTTTTTAATTGCGTTAAGGCAAAAATATAATTTTTACGAGAAAATCAAAGATCTAAAGCCCACCATAAAAGTTGATTACAGTTCATTTGATTTTATGAATTGGACCATTAATTTTTGGGACATGGGAGGCCAAGCGAAGTATCGAAATATATATATCAATAATCCAATTTATTTCACAAATACAAACTACCTTTATTATTTTATTGATATTCAAGATGAGCTAAGAATAGAAGAATCTATAAATTACTTGCACGAGCTTCTAAAAATTTATAGAGAGATGGATTATTCTAGCGAAATTATTATATGTTTCAATAAATACGACCCAAAATTTAAGAACAAAGCAGACTTTTCAGATCGAATTGAAATGATAAAAAATCTAGTCGTAGTTCAAAATAAAGATATGCAGTTTCACTTTTTTGAAACTTCGTATTATGATATTTCCTCGTTATCTAGAGCAATATCTTATTCTTTAAATAAATTGTTGAATATAGAACCCCTTAACGCTAGAATGGAAAAAATAGTAAAAGATTTTGGTTGTAATTACGCTATTTTATATACAAATTCAGGTATAATAATCTCTGATTATTATATAGAATCTATGAATACAATGGATCCCAGAGATTTTGAAGAATCAATAAGTAGCAAAATCAGCGATGATTTAGAGTTTTTTCAGAGATTAGCTGACAACCAAGTTGACATAGATGAAAGATTGTCTTTACTCCATAATAATATGGATTATGTAAAAAAATTTGTTATAGAATTAGAAAATGGAAATAATGTATTTTACTTAGGAATTTCTGTCCCTCTCAAACGAATTGACAAAATGAAAGCAGAAATAGAAAATTTCAACCTAGCATTAAAGTCTACATTCCTTTAAATTAATACAAAAAATTAAAATTCATGGTTCGCTTTTCTAAATTAAGTTTTATTTATTTTTCTATAAAATCATTAAGAATAGCCAAGGTCGCTTAGCCCGGTTGAGTGATACTCTTAAAGTTCGTACCGAAAGCGTCAGCCTGCAGAGTTGATTTACGGGAGTTCAAATCTCCTCCTTGGCTCAATTTATAAATGAACATAATTTATTTAAAACTATCAAAAAATTTTTCAAAATAATTAGGTTATTTTTCATATGTCCTTACAAAAAATAACAACAAAAAAGATTATAGAAAAAAAGCAAAAAGGCGAAAAAATAGTTACAATAACATCATATGATTACTCTATTGCTAAAATAGTCGATGAATGTGGCATCGACTTAATTCTTGTAGGGGATTCCCTCTCGATGGTAATGCTCGGGTATAGAAACACATTATCTGTTACAATGGACGAAATGATTCACCATACAAAAGCTGTAACTCGAGGTGTATCAAATGCGCTAGTTGTTGGTGATATGCCCTTTCTTTCATATAAAGTTGATGTTGTAGAAGCTGTTAAAAACTCTGGCAGATTTATCCAGGAAGGGGGTGCTGAAGCTGTTAAAGTTGAGGGAGGTACTGAGATTTGCCCAATTATAAAAGCCATTATTAATGCGGATATAGAAGTAATGGGACACATTGGGCTTACCCCCCAAGCAATTTATCGGTTTGGAGGATTTTTAGTCCAAGGAAAAACCCTGAATGCTGCCAAGAAACTGATTATGGATGCCATAAATTTACAAGAAGCCGGAGTTTTTTCAATTGTTTTGGAAAGTATTCCGTGGCAAATTGCAAAGCTAATTACAAAAGCCGTCGACGTACCGACAATCGGTATAGGCGCAGGATCATATTGCGATGGTCAAATTCTAGTCATTCATGATATGTTGGGAATTTTTACTGAATTTAAACCAAAATTCTTAAAATATTTTGGTAACATTGGAGATTCAATCCGCAATGCCTTGAAAAGTTATAAACATGAAGTAGAAAATGGGATATACCCTCAACTAAAACATTCATATGAATTCCCTCAGAATGAATTAGACGAGATTAATGAATGGTTTGAAAAAGTTGATATTGAAGAAGAATCTTTGAAATTAAATAAGCTTTTGAATTAAATCGATAATATTTCGTGTTATAAATCTATTTTTAAACAATTTTTTTAGATTGTTATGGGATAGTCGACTTTTTACTTATAAATTTAACGGTATAAATAAAAATATAAATTTGTATTAATAGATATATCTTATAAGAAAACGAATTTTGTTGATATTTTATAATTTATACTTTCAAAATAATAAGTTAACGGTTGACTTGTAATGGCTGATGAATATGATTACCTCTTTAAATCGATAGTCGTAGGAGATGGAGGTGTTGGTAAAACTGCCTTAACGCTTCGATTTAGCAAAGGATTTTTTACTGAGGATTATAAGATGACGATTGGTGTTGACTTCCACGTGAAAACAATTAAGATTGATACGGAAGAGGAAGGCCAAATACTTGTTAAACTCCAAATATGGGATACAGGAGGACAAGAAAGATTCAGTTCAATAAGACCTATGTATTATAGAGGCGCTTTAGGAGCTCTATTAATCTTTGATCTCACATCCGATGAAAGTTTTGAGCACTTACCTCAGTGGATTGAGGAAGTTAGGGCAAATGTAAAAAGTGAAGTGCCATTACTTTTAGTTGGAAATAAAAGTGATTTAGTTGATCTTCGAGCTGTATCTCTTGATGTAATTAATGAATTTACAAAAAAATTTAATCTATATTATATGGAGACTTCAGCAAAGACAGGAGAGGGCGTAGGTGATTGTTTTTATATTCTTGCTTGTTTAATGGTAGGCTCAGGAGTTCCAGACCAACTTATCTCAAAAGGAATTGTTTTTAGTCCTGGTGATGTTCTTGCTGCGGCCGCAACTCTGGCTTCTACTCCTATAACTCAAGAAGAACCAGCAGTTAAGGTTTCAGCCACATCATTAGAACCAGAACCCGAAATTGAATTTGCTGCTCCACCAGTTCCAGAATCCGAAACTGAATTTGCAACTCCTCCAGTTCCAGAACCTGAAATCGAATTTACAGCTCCTCCAATTCCAGAACCCCCTTCCGCCATGCCTTTAAAACCTGTTCCAACAATTGAACCCGAACCTGAGATCGAATTTGCAGCTCCACCTATCCCAGAATCCCCTTCTGCCGTGCCGTTAGAACCTAGCCTTACTGAAACGTCTGTAGAATTTGAATTTAAAAGACCAGACGAAATCTTAGCTGAAGAAGTTAAAGAAGGAGAACCACAACCTATTTTTGATATCTCAGAATCTCAGGAGAGTCCAGCTTATAAACCAAAAACTATTCCATTCACAACAAGTTTTCCTGTGCCAGCACCTACCCCAGAAGAATTTCAATCTTCAGAATCTTCCTCAGAATCTTTAGTAGATTATATGGCAGAAACCATTTTATCAAAGAAGGAAATGAAAAAATTAGAAAAACAGAGAAAGAAAGAAGAAAAAGAAAAAGCAAAATTTGAAAAAGAGAAGAAGATTCAAGAAGAAAAAGAAAGAGAAAAATTAGAAAGAGAAAAAGCTAAATTGGAAAAAGAAAAAAAAATTCGAGAAAAAAAAGAAAAAGCGGCGAAAAGGAGGGAACTCATCAGCAAAGAAAAGAAAAAGAAGAAAGAAAAAATTGAAGAAGTTATAACTGAGCCAGCCACCCAATTCCTAACAGCTAAACCAACAGAACCATCCTCGGTGGCATCCACCTTTTTTCAGACACTATCTCAAAAAGCAGATGATGCTGTTCCAAGTAGTCCCTTTATACCATTTGCAGAATCAGAAAAAGCTAAAAAAGAAGAAGCCTCCACTCTTAAGATAATACCTAATGTTGCTGACTTAGAACCAAGTACTGGTCCAGTATTTGCTTCCGAACCTGCATCCTCAGGTGTATCGAGATTTCCTAGTTATCAGCCACCAACTCAAGAGAAAAAAAAGAAAGAAATTATCATCTGTAAGCAGTGTGGTGCAATGCTTTCCTCCGATTATGCTTTCTGCAATAAATGTGGGGGTAAGCTTTAAGTAAACAAATTCATATTTTTAATATTGTAAAAATCTTTAATTATTTTTTATTTACTTCTATATTATTAATATATTTTTCTAAAGAAAAAGAATATAATACAATTAAAGGACAATAAGGACTATTACACCTTTCCGCTACAGAAAGGACATGTGCCCCACATCTTTTTTATTTTTGCATTACAATGAGGACAGATTTTAAGGTCGGGATCTATTTGCGTTTGTGGTTTGCCAAATATAGTGTTTTCTCCTTCATATTTAGCTTCATTAATTGTATGAGGATCTGGAGTTGCCTCTTTTATATTCTCTTGTATAATTTGTGCTTCCAATTGTGGTGGTTTCTCTTCAATCTCTTCTAAAAGGGCTCCTACTTTGTAATAAAAGTAATTACCCTTGTTATTTTCAATAAATTTCTCACCATTCACTAAATAAACCTCGATGTAATAAATTATAACAGATCCATCTGGAACTTCTGCCATTTCTGCTATAAAATAGTCCATTTCTACATCCATTTTCATTTGATACCATGATTTGCCTTGATCTCCACTGAAAATTAATTGAAGATAATCAATATCATCGTTGAAGTCTTCTTCAGTAATTTTTACAACAATTTTAATTTTTTTTTGACCTAACTCTTTTTCTTTACCAACTGCTTTAGCGTTTAAGGATTCTGAGCTGAACCATTCTGCGCCACACAAGGGACACTGGGTGAACCAATTAGGATATTCGTTACCGCAATTATGGCAGTCTTTAGTATAATATCTCGATGTTTTTATTCCCAATTTCTTCTTCTTTTTTTCTTTTTTCCCCATTCTTAGTAAAAAATTTTATGAAATTATTATCCTAAATTGTTCCTTATAAATATTAATTCAATTAACTCTTTAAATATATTTCTTTATTATACTATTTAAGACAACATGAGGCATCTTAAAGTGGAAAAAAAAATCAAAATCGAAGATGTTAGAGCATTTTTAACTGCTATAGATGACCTAATTGAAATAAAGCTTCTAATAAGAAAATTAGCTCCAAGTTATAATTTAGATCCAATTTTAAAGGAGAAATTCCTTTCTTTATTAAAATCTCTGCACAATAAGCTTCAACCATTATTTTCTGAATATTTAAATGAAGAAAATCTAATAGGAACAAAAGAATCGTCAAAATATTTAAAAACAAAGATTTTGAAATCATTGATCCCTAACAATATTGCCTTAATTTCAGCCAATTCTTCTAAAAAAAAATTAAAAACTATTGGCATTGATCCAAGGCATTTAATCGTCACGGGTGGTCCATTATTTGTTAAAGATTACAAAACTATTAATCCAGAATTGTCGGAGAAAGCTATAAAAAGTATTAAAACAAAATGCGAAAGAATAATTAACCAAATAAAAAATAGTAATTGGGATGATAAAGAATTAATTTTTATTTACGAGAAGGAAAATCCTACGGATAAATTGATTCTAAATAGAATGGATGAAATATCAAATATTATACAAAAAGAAGTAATTTTAATTGAATTACGCTCGTGGAAAGATTTAGAATAATTAAATGTAGTTTTTAAGAAAGTCTCAATCTTTTTACGACCTCCTCTAAATCTTGCACAAATTTGTGTAAATCAGATTTCTTAACATGAGGCATAATAACTACTCTTATTAAATTGAAATTAGTAAATTTTCCTAGCATCCAACTTCTTTTTCTTAATTCATCGTCAATTTTGCAGATACTTTCGCCATTTTCTGTTGTAATACCAACCACATTCATGACTGGTTCGGTAGCCAATTTAATCCCATTGATTTCAGATATTCTTTTTTCCAAATATTTTGTATTTTCCATGCACTCCTTTACAATTTTTACAAATCCACTCTTACCTAAATATTTCATAATAGCCCAAAAAGCAATGACTGTCCCTCCTGATCTTGTTCCAACTATATGGAAATGTTTAAAGTTTCCCCCAGCAAGATATGGGATGTCGAATCCTGTTTTTTTTAAAATAGTGGAATCTCTTAAAAAAAACCCTCCTGTTGGAATAATTCCTAATCCCATCTTATGAGGATCTGCCGTAATAGAATCTAATGTTTTGATGTTGAAATCCCAAGAAGGCAGAATATAATTTAATTCTTTCAAAAATGGTAAAACAAATCCTCCAAAAGCAGCGTCAACGTGAAAAAATATATTTTTCCCTTCAATGATTTTACCAATTTCTTCTATTGGATCAATTAATCCCAATGCAGTCGTTCCTGCAATTCCTACTACACCACATGTATTCTCGTTTAGGAGTGATTCAAAATGATTAAGATCTAATTCAAAATTTTTTTTCAATCTTGCTTTTCTTAGTTTAAATCCTAGTAAATCCTCGGCTTTATCAAAAGATACATGAGCGGATATAGGAGCGATTATCTCTGGATATCTTATATCTGGTCTTAACTTTTTAGCAATTCTCATAGCTATTAAGTTTGCTTCTGATCCGCCTGTAGTAATAGTTCCGATTATATTAGTACCGCCTAATAATTCTCCGATGTCTGAGATTAATTCTTTTTCTAATTCATTACAGCCTTGAAATAATCCTGGGTCTCCCAAATTTTTACATATATAATTTATATAAACTTCTTTTCCGAAGTCAAGAGGTTTGGTACACATAGAACCCAAAATATATCCTGAATCATAAGTAAGGTCTTGAGATAACTTCTCTCTTAAAATTTTAAGTATTTCTTTTCTGTCTATTCCATCTTTTAACATTTCTTAGGTGATTAATTGTTGATTCTTATTATCCTTTCCTATTTATTTAAAATTTATTATTAATTGAAAGAAAAAAGACTATGCATTAAGTAGGGACATTCTCATTTTTTAGTTATTTCATTAAAATGGCTTATTTCAAAAACCATAATAAAATTTGTAATAAATTTTTTATGATTTTTTTCCTAAATAAATCTATTAGCATCTCTTTTAGAGTATTTCTTAATAACATTATTTATTTTTTTATTTAAATCGATTTTATAATAATTTGCTAAACATATGACTGAGAAAATAATATCTGCTAGTTCTTCCCCCAAATCTGTTTTAAATTTTTCATTAGACTTTTTTGTTTTGAATCCCTCAAGATGATTTATTTCGCGAGCTAGTTCACCAAATTCTTCCATAATTGCAGAAAGCATTGAAAGAGGAGGCCAATAACCCCCGTGTTTAAGTATCCAATCGTTAACATCTTGCTGAATTTCTTTTAATGATTTCTTTTCTTTCATAAATATAATAAATTAAATTTTTAGAAAAATTTAATCTTAGAAAGATATAAGATTTTTAATTACTTAGGGGGAAAAATCCTCAAAATTATAACTAAAATAAGATGTGTTTGTATTAAGGCAAATATGCCGGGTAAGCTCCCACAATCTATCAATATCTGATTTATTTTCACTTAGCGGGAGATAGGAAATGATTTTTCCTTTAATCATTGGATGAAATTCCCCCTCTTTTTTAATCCGTTCAAACAATGGTATTTCTGCGTTATAACGTAAGTGGCTGGATTTAGTATAAATTCCATTATTTAGTGGAATTGCTTTTTTAGGAAAATGTTTTAGATCTAAGCGTGCTAGACGTTTAGAACTTATATTACTAGGTTGTTCTGATAAGCAATAATGTACATTATCTCTCTCTGACATTATAGTACACTTTGTTGCCATGTACTCTAATATTTTCCTTCCAAGATTATAAGCATGATCATCTTCGTGAAGCTCAAAATCAGTTAAACTTTTTACAGTTTCATTTAATCCAATGAAACTTATAGATAAATTTTGCTTTTCTAATTTAAAAATTGAATCTCCATCAATTTTCCCTCTACATAATGGTAAGTGGCCTGTTTTTAATCTTCTATTTATTAAATCTCTCTTCTTTAATAAAATTCTCGAGCAAAGTTCCATTTTATCGTCTATTATTTTTAAACAATCATCTTCATCGTTAGATATATAAGTATATCTTGGCAAATTTAAGCTTACACTTTGAAGAGATCCTCTATTAACATATTTTAAAAAACTCGACTTTTTATCAGAAATCCAATTTGGACACATATTAGAGAAAAATGGACTTCTTTTCATAGATAATTCTTTAATTAATTTTAGATAGTAAGGTTCAAAATCTTTTATCCATTGTTTATCTATTTTAATTTCGTGTCTCGGAAAAAAGAATGATTTGCCATTATAATCTCCTTTAATATATACATTATTTAAAGCATTAAAGAGTTTTAAACATTCTTCTTTATATTCTCCATATTTTCCTATAATTTTTCCATGAGGCCCTATCGCTGGAATATCACATAAATAGTTAGGTACTGTTGGTAAACATGATATTGAGATATAGGGAAATTGTCCTCTCTTTGAAGTGAAAAGTTGATTAATTTCAAATATAAAAAATTGCATACATTCCTTTATTTCCTTATTGTCTAAATCTTTAGCATATGGAGCAAGAAATGTAGTAATATAATTGTATCCTAAGGATCCACTAAATTCACAATGAATCATTCCGAGCCATCTAGCAAGGTGGGAAACTGCCATTTTTAGACTATTTGCAGGTCCTGATTTACTGAAATACGCACGACTAACCACGGGAGGTAAACCATGTTCAAGAATTAATCGAGGGTCCCATTCTTGACAAAAAGGTCTTAAATCAAAATACTGAAGCATATGGATGTGTATATCCCCGTATAAATGAGTTTGAGACTCTTCAGAATTTAAAATTCTTAAATGAGCATATTCATTAGAGATTCGATTTGCAGCCCAGTGGTGTATAATCTCTGGATTCATATAATTATTTGCCATCTCATCAATACCATATTCAAGAATTTCTTCATAATCCATTAATGGCATGCCAATTCTTGTATATAGCTTTCTTTCACTTTCATAATGTTGTTCAGATAAAATCGAACACACAATTTCTCTAATATGAGGTCCTGAAAGAAATTTAATGCCAGAACTTATAATTCTTCTCACAACGAGTTCTGTTATATGTTTAGCATCTTTATCGTTCATGGCTGTTTCCTTCATTAGACTATTTAAAATTTTAGAAGGATCAAATACCACCATATCTCCTTCAGTTAGAAAAACTCTTGGTAATAAGTTTCTTAAATATCTATTCCGCAATTGTTTAGTTCCTTTTTTTTCAGATATTTCAGATTCTGATACTAAAACCATGACAAGGCATAATTTTTTTTAATTAATTATAATTTCATTTTTCGAAAGAGTTTATTATCAATCTAATAAATCTAAAATTTTTGTCGGGACTCTTAATTATTGAGTTGATTAATAAGATTTATTAAACACTTATTATGGTTAATTAAAATATATTTTTCTTCTTTAGATATAAAAATTTATTTATTTTCTCAATTTAAAGTTATTTTATTAACGGTTTAGTTTTTAATTTAGATAACTTTTATTTAAACTACAAAAATTTTCGTCGCAGTTTTATTAATAGAGTTTCTCAATTTTCTAATTTCTCTCTAAACTAAATTATGTCGTTTTCTATATCTTAAATTCGTAAATTTTTGTCATTAGATTTTTATAAAAATTTTAGATTAATTAATTACGATTATATTTAAATAATAAACCTTGCAAACATAATCAACAGGTAACTTTAAAATGATGAAAAATCTCGTAAATAAAGATTCTATTAAACCTATAAAGGTATTGGAAGGAATTTATCGCAAAACTATGAGTTATAACGATTCTGTAATGCTTTGCATATTTAACCTCGATAAAAATGCCAAAATTCCACTACATAGCCACGAAGCTCATCAAATTGGGTATTTGAATAAAGGAAAAATAAAATTTATTACGGAGGATGGTGAGATTATCGCAAAAAAAGGAGATAGTTACGTTTTTGACTCATGGGAAAAACATGGTGCAATAATAATAGAAACTGCTGAAGTTGTTGAAGTCTTTTGTCCAACCAGAGAGGATTATAAATGATAAAAATTAACCCTTAAAATTACCATATATATATCGCTACAGCAAAGATGGAAAACACACAAAATAAAAATTCTCCAATTAACCAATCAATAAAGATTTCTTTCTTTTTATCTCTGTTTTTGCGGATTTTTGTAACCAACGCAAAACTAAATGCTGCGGATGTGCCCGTAAATAATGTGTACGAATAATGCATAGCATTTATTATTATCTCGATTCTTTTCAATAAAACATCAAATATCGCCCAAAAAGCTATAAATATCAAAAAAGTTATCAAAAAAATCCAACCAGAAAATTGTAAAATTTTTTCAAATTGGATGTCTTTTTTAGAAATAGTTGTTATTGACCTATCTATGCGCTTTTTTTTAACTTTAGACATATTTAATCAGATAATTCCATAAAGTTATAAATTTGAATTATTTATAGTTCTTAATTTTTATTTTTATCTTAAAAAATAAGATTATAACAATTAAGTTCGATTTTTTAGAAATAATATAGCTTTTGCGATGTCTCCTTTACAATCTTTCAAGACTGCTTCTGCCTCTTTTGGATCCACATTAGTTTGTGCGGCAACTAACATAATATCGTTTTCTGTAATTTTAGGTTTTATTTCAGACTCGTCCAATGGTTCAATTTCTTTTAACTCTTCTCTCTCGCTAAATTTAACCTCATCTGGAGAATATTCGTCCGCTGATCCAATTATTTGATATATTTCCTGACCCATTTGTTTCATTAAAACGACTTCTGGTTGTTCAATTATTAATGTCTTTTCTGGTCCTTCTATTACAACGCGAGTTGCCTCGATTTGATCCATATCTATGCCTTGCGTTGCCATTTTCCTACGCATTTGCCTAGAACCAAATTGTTGTTGTCCTTGTCGCTTTTTAGCTGGTGTGGGACGTTTAGGCCGACTTTTTTCTCTTTTTTGCAATTCTTTGGGAAGTTTCATTTTTTTTAGTGTTTTATAGATATGGTCTTATAATTATATAATTAATTGTAAATTTTAATTTTTTGATAGAATCCCTTTCCTAACATTTACAGCAATACCACTTTTAAATAATCTTACATAAGGAACTGGAATTTTTAAACGACCTATTCCTAATAATTCATCTTTTTGATTAACCACAATTACCTCATCTAATGGTCTTAAATTGCTATCGATCTCAACAACATGTTTACAAAAAGCGCTACGTCCCTTTTTAATAAATTCTGATATTTCTGTTAATACTATAACCCTCAATCTTGGAGCTTTAGTTTTCTCGATTATTTTTTTAGCAGAAAACAAGCTAAGTGTAAATAAACCATTCGTCGGTCTTAATGTCAACATTAAATCATTTTCACAATATATATATCTTATTTTATTAGTGTTCTTCGACCGTTCAATCCGAATTTTCTCGAGTTCATCAAAAAGGATCTCTGTAACATCATTACCAAATTGATAATCTGAAATTGCTTTAATCTTTCTTACCGCTAATAGAAGTTCGTTGCTCATATTTAAGTTGAAATCTTAAAAGATTCTAATTAAAGATATGGATTTGTAATAAAAAATAGTATGATATTATTAAAAATAAGAATATTAAATATTTAAAAGAGAATTCTTTTATGCATATAATCCAGAAGTTTGTTTTTGATCTTTTAGGTTCTTTAAAACTTTATCGGTAGCGTCAAGAAAATCTTGTTCAGTTATTGTTTCAGCGTCTTTTCTTATGGCAAACATTCCCGCTTCAGTACATATCGCTTTGATGTCTGCTCCTGTTGCTCCCTCCGTTAAACCTACTAATTTTCTAAGTTTAATATTTCCTTCAATATTCAAATTTCTTGTATGTATCTTAAAAATTGCTTCTCTAGCAACTTCATCTGGTATTGGAAATTCAATCATACGATCGAATCTACCAGGTCTTAACAATGCGGGGTCTAATATGTCAAACCTGTTGGTGGCACCGATGATTTTAACATCTCCTCTTTGTTCAAAACCATCTAATTCGCTTAAAAGTTGCATCAAGGTTCTTTGAACTTCTCTATCTCCAGAAGTTGCTATTTTTAATCTCTGTGAACCAATGGCGTCTAATTCGTCTATAAATAATATTGTAGGTGCTTTTTCTTTTGCTAAATTAAAGATTTCTCGAACCAATCTAGCACCTTCTCCTATAAACTTTTGAACTAATTCAGAACCTATTATTCTTATGAAAGTGGCTTCTGTTTCATGTGCAACCGCTTTTGCTAATAAAGTCTTACCCGTACCTGGAGCTCCATAAAGTAAAACACCTTTAGGAGGTTCAATTCCTATTTTTTTGAATAATTCTGGTTTTTTTAACGGTAATTCAACAGTTTCTCTAACCTCTAGCAATTGATCTTCAAGACCTCCAACATCGCTATATGAAACATCTGGAATTGAGTCAATCACTTCCATTCCTTTGACAAATGGGTCCAACTTTGTTGGTAAAATTTCCATAATCGCAAAAGTACGCTGATTTAATGCCACTCTCAAACCTGGAGTCAATTTTTCATTCTTTACTTTTCTACTAGCGTTTACTACAAAACTTGGGCCAGTAGAACTCTTTACAATTACCCTTCCTTTATTATCAGCTAATACATCTATGATAGTAGCAGAAACTAAAGGAGGTTCTCTTAACCTGTCAATTTCGTTCCTTAAACTATGAAGTTCTTGCTCTAATCTCAATCTTTCAGCGTCTAATAATTGCTTCTCAGTTTCAAGATTCCTCAATCTTTTCTCAAGATGTCTTGTATAAGTAATTAAATACTCGCCATCTTTAGTATCTTTTTCCTTCTTCTTTTCTTTTGTGGTTGTCAAATAGAAATTACCTAAGCTATTTATTTACCAAATTTATTATTTAAATAATAATTATTCATTCATTTAAATTTTAGTCTCTTTCTTTGTATTGATAAAATTGTCGATTTTTAAAAAAATTATACTTTATATTTTATAAAATTTTACTCAAAACATTAATCGTATGAGTTCTGATTGTTACTTAATCTTGATAATACTTTTTTCTTTGATATATAAATATTTTAAGATCTCTTTATACATAAAAAAGAAATAATGTAATAGATAATTAATTATTAAAAAATTGAAAAAAAAATTTTGAGGATTAGTCTTTTTGCCACTAGGCTTTGATGAAAAGGAGCGAAGATGTCCCATATGCAATGGGATCGTGTGGAAAGGACAGAAAGTCTTAATCGAAGGAGCAAGAATAACTTTATGTGATAGCTGTGCTCGACTCGGAAAAAAAATCACGACTAAACCAAAATCAATTGATTTGCGAAAATCGTATTCGACTCAAATAAAAGGTTCTTTAAAACATCCAACAAGGAAATTTGATGAAATTGAACAGATTGAAATCGTTAATGATTACTCAAAAAGAATTAGAAACATTAGAACCATTAATAAACTTAATCAAGATCAATTTGCCCAAAAATTAAACGAGAAACCCTCCTTAATAAGAAGAATTGAATCAGGCAAAGTAAAACCAACCATAAAATTGGCAAAAAAAATTGAAGAAATCTACAAGATAACGTTGCTAATAAAGGCTGATGAGATTGAAGTGAACACTAAAAAATTTATGAAAAAAGAAACAAGCTCAGCTTTAGGAGATATTGCCTTTTTCAAAAAGAAAAAATAATTATTTTTCAAACTCATCAATTATTTTTGTTTTTTCGCTAAGCACAATCTTCTCTTTTAAGAATTGTATTATTTTCTGATTATCTTGTGATTCCAATGGACCTCCACAATCTGGACACCTAAAATTTAAATCAAAGGCTTCATCAAATTTATATTTAATATTTTTAACATCACTACAATTTTTACACATGAAAAAATAATTATTTTCTTCGAATTTTAATCGATCTCTTAATTTTCTTTGTACAATATTTCTTTTTTCTAATAAGATTTCCTCAAGTAAGTCGAATTCATGCCACCAATAATAGATGAACCATCCTGTTGATTTATCCCTAATGCGTCTGAATTGAGCAAGTTTTTCACTGTAAAGTTTGTAAAGTGTTTTTCGAACCGTGTTTAGCTTTAAAATTTCGCTATCTTCTGGTTCAAGATCTATACCAGTCCTTTCAATTCGATCTTTAATATTCTCGGTGATGTCTTCGTCAGTTATATCTTCGTTTTCAGAATTTAAAAATTCAATCCCAACTTCAATTGCTACATCACCGCCAATAATATATAAAAACGATTTTAATAACGGGTTTAATTCCAACCAAATTTACCTCTTATTAGTTAACACTTTTTATAATAATTAAATTCTTTCTATAAAAATATAATGTATTTAAATATTGATCAAAATATGGCCATTAAACTATTAAACTACTATAGAATATTGTTTTTCAATTGATTCCCCATCAACTTCAAGCGTTCGTATTATTTTACCTTTTCTTTCTGCCATTATACGCAATAAGCTTGAATTTTGTATCCCTTTAGGAATTATAATCTCAGTTATCTCGTAATTATTCATAATTGTTATATTTTTCCATTCTTCGGGAAGATCTGATTTGAAATCCCCTACCGCAGAATCTTGAATTAATTTTATGTTTTTTTTTGTATTTTTAATTACTCCGCTACAAAATTGAACTCTTTTATTGATATCATCCTCTTCAATTTTTTTTTTCGATGGTTGTGGAATTCTATTTTTGGTGGTTACATTGCATGTAGGATTAAGGTAAAAAGACAATAAAAGATAACTTGTATCTCTTAAATTTTCGATAATCTCGAGAAGATGATTTTTATTTATCTTATCGTTAATCTCTGCTTTGTAGTTTGTTGTCTTACTGGTTGATTTTTTAAAAGTCCAATCTAAACCTAAATTTATAATTGTTTCACTTATATCGCTTCCTGTAATTAAAACTCCTTTAATTTCAACCTCTTCGTCTATAATTGTAGTAGCTGTAATTTCTTGGATTAAATCTTCGTATTCAAAAGACCCCTTTAAAGTTATTCTTGTATTAGTTTTAATTAATTTTAGCGTAGGTCCAAGAAATTTCCCCTTGGAATATCTATAAAAATGACGATGAATGCTTTTATGTTTTTTTGCTGGATCCTTTAATATAGGGGATTCAATTAATTTCGTTAGAAAATGCATTATTATATCAGAAATTAAATTCTTTAATAAAAGATTAAGATATATTAATATATAAGTTAAATTAGCATATCTTTAAATTTTACTTACTGATAAAACATTGAAAAACTTAAATAAAAATAAAAAATTTTTAGCTTAAATAAATAAAAATTAATAAGATCTAACTTGTTGACATTATTTTATGTAACATTCAATTTAATCACCCTAAACCAAATTGAATGGCCTTGGGAGGAAAGACCTCCTGAAGAATGGTATGAAGGTCCTTCACTAGTTTTATGGGTATTAGGTTGGATATTTCTTGTTATTGGATTAATATCCTTAACTATTTTAATATTATATACAAAATACGGGAGAGAGATTTCCATTAGGTTATCAATAATTACTATTTTAGTAGCTTCAATATTTTTAGGGTTCGGTTTTCATTTCATTTTACTCAATTTTGGATATTGAGTGATTCAAATTATATTTTAAACCTTTAATTGTGAAAAGGATTTTTTTATTATTCTCTTAAAAATAAAAAATCGAAATTAGGCATTTAAAAAAAAATCTAACTTAGATTTTTTCTTTTAATTTCAATCTTGGGGCCAATCCGAGGCTCATCATTTCTTGTAGAAGTAACTTAAAAGCATAAGAACACACTACTTTTGAAATTACTGTTCCTTCTCCACATACTGGACAATAGCGCTTATCTCGATTTCGATCGTAAACAGCCAAAAGTCCACATTTTTCGCAGACTAGAATTACTGTTCTATCTGATTCATCTAGCAATCTTTCCTTTAATAATAAAGCAGAACCATGACCAACAAGGCAATCTCGTTCCATTTCTCCAAATCTCAATCCACCTTCGCGAGCTCGTCCCTCTGTAGGTTGACGCGTTAAAATCTGAACTGGACCTCTAGCTCTAGCGTGAAGTTTATCAGCAACTAAGTGATAAAGCTTTTGATAATAAATAGGAGCGCAATATATGCCCATTTCATATTTTTCACCCATAATTCCATTATACATAACTTCTCTCCCATTAAATTCGAATCCTACATCAACTAATTGCTGTTGCAATCTCGTTATGTCTTTCCACTCAAAGGCAGTTGCATCTCCTAATGCACCAGTGTTGCACGCTATTTTCCCACTAATTCCTTCAAAAAGTTGGCCTAATGTCATTCTCGAAGGCATTGCGTGTGGATTAACAATTATATCAGGAATTACACCATTTGACGTAAAAGGCATATCTTCCTCTGGAACTATCAAACCTAACACTCCTTTCTGACCATGACGAGAAGAAAATTTATCTCCTAATTCAGGAATCCGTAAATCTCTTACTTTAATCTTAACCAATTTATTTCCATCTACGGTCTCAGAGATAATTACTGTATCTACTATACCTTTCTCGTTATGTCGCATATTTTTTGAAGTTTCTCTTCTATTTGGCTGCATGAGCTCAAATTCTTCGTAAGATTTAATAAACCTAGGTGGAGATGTTCTGCCAATTAAGACATCTCCTCCATTCACCGCTGTTTCAGGCTCAATTATACCATCTTCTTCTGATAATAATCGATAAGATTCCGCAGATTTAAATCCTCTGACTCCTCTTTCTGGAATTTCAAATTTATCCACCTCTCCACCAGGATATTTTCTTTCCTCAGCGTCATAAGTTCTAAAAAAATGGCTTCGAGCAAGACCCCTTTCTATTGAAGCTTTACTTATAATTATTGCATCTTCAATATTGAAACCTTCATAACTCATCATAGCAACTATAAAGTTTTGTCCAGCAGGACGCTTATTGAAACCAACTATTTCCATAGGACTAGTTTTAACAAGTGGTTGTTGAGGATAATGTAAAGTATGTCCTCTCGTATCAAGTCTTAAATGCATATTTGCTGCAAATAAACCTAAAGCTTGTTTAACCATTCCAGCTTCGTATGTATTTCTCGGTGATTGATTATGTTCTGGAAAAGGTATTATAGAAGCACAAATCCCTAGTATTGCTGCGGGAGATATTTCTAAATGAGTATGTTCAGAAGTTATATCATCTTCAAACATAGCTATATAAGCGTTCTCCTCCTCTTCTGCGTCTAGATATTCAATTATCCCTTTATGAATTAAATCCGACCAAATATATTTCTTTTGCTTAAGTTTTTCTATGTCTTCACTTGTAATTAGTAATATCTTATTCTTAATAACGAATAATGGTCTAGTTGCTCTTCCAGCGTCACAATTTATTTGTATTTCCTTTGAGTCGTGATAATATCCTATATTTACATGCTGTCCAATCTCACCTTTTCTTCGCTTTTCTCTAATTTGACGAATAAACTGATTGTATTGCCGATGAATACCAATTAATTTACCATTTAAAAAGACTTTAACTTTATCACCCTTAATATTCTTAACCTCATTTATAGGAATTACTCCTAAATCGATTAAAATATTTTCAAGGATTCTCTCATCCATTCCTACCGATATTATTGAAGTCAATCCAAGATTTTTAACTAACCCACAATTTGGTCCCTCTGGGGTTTCTGCAGGACATATTTTACCCCATTGAGTAGGATGTAAATCTCGAGCTTCAAAATGAGGCTGACTTCGACTTAATGGTGATATTACTCGTCTTAAATGGCTTAAAGTTCCTACGTGATTTGTTCTATTTAATAATTGGCTAACTCCTGCTTTCCCACCAACCCAATTGCCAGTGGCTAAAGCGTGTCTGATCCTTTCAGTAATTACGTCTGCTCTAACAGCTGTTTTTATATTAGGGGCTCTTCCTCGAACAGCAGTTCTCTCTAATTGATATTTAATATCTTTCACAAGGTTTAAAAAGGCAACTCTAAATAAAGAAGTAAATAGTTCTCCTGCTAACTTTAATCGTTTATTAGCATAGTGATCCTTATCATCAGGTTCTCTAAGGTTTAAGGCTAGTTCCATTACTTTTTGGGCCATTTGTCCTAAATAATAAGCTTTTTTGATTCGATCTTCCTCGCTATTTCCAATATGTGGTAAAAGATATCTATCTAAAACTTGAAGAGCTCTTCTAATACGGTAATCTTTCGTTTGTCCAATCGCAACTCTTTTTCCAATATAGTCAAGAGCATTGTGTTGAGATTTTTCTGGATCTTTTAATACTTGAATTTCAGTAGCTACATCTATTACAGGAATTAATTCTTTTTGTATTTCTTCATTTTCTGAGATCGCTTCGAAAATTTCCTTATCTGAATGCAAACCTAAAGCTCGCATTAGGATTGCTAAGGGTATTTTCCCCGGTACAGATGGAAATGATACTCTTAAGTTTCCATCTTTTTTTCTTTCAATAGTCACAGGTGCTCTAAATCCACTTCGAGTAGAAAAAACTTTAGCTTGATGAGTAGCACTCGAACTTCTACTTGCTTCTTCGGCTAATATTCTGTTTGGAGCTAAATCCTCTTGGGTTACTAAAACTCTTTCTGTACCATTTATAATAAAGTATCCACCAGGATCTAGAGGGTCTTCACCACGATTTATAAGCTCTGATTCTAATAAATTCTCTAAGGGACATTTACAACTTTTTAACATGATTGGAATTTTTCCTATATAAATATCAAGTGTCTCCTCAGCTTCTTCTCTTTGAGTCCGCTCGTCAATAGTAATTGGTGTCATTTCCAGAGTAATATCTGCAGCATAACTCAACTCTCTAATTCTTGCTTCGATTGGAGTAATTTCCATAGTAGCTCCATCTGCTTCCCTTACCTTTGGACTTCTAACTTTTATTTTCCCAAATTTTATCTTAAAACCTGGTATATCAGGGACAACTTCGCTAGATTCATTAACGATCTCTTGCATCTCGTCTTCAACGAAATTATTATAGGAATCTAAATGCTGGCGAACCAAACCTTTTTCATCAAAAAGACTTTTTAAGATAACCCATTTATCTTCATTACTCAAACGTTTAGAATTCAAAATATAATAACCTTTTTCTAATGGCTTTTGTTTAAATAAAAGAAATCGGTCTAAGCCTTTTCTTTTTTAACATATCGATAATAATTTACTGATTTTACGGTTGTTTTAGATTCTCGAATAATCTTAACAATATCTCCTTCCTTGGCACCGATAGCGATCGCCACTGGATCTTTTTCAAACATCTGTGGTAAATCAATAACACCTATTTGATATTTTTTTAATAAATCTTGAGTTTCTTTCTTGGTTAGTAAAACGTGTTTAGGTACTAACTCATGTCTGAGAACATCAATAGCTTTTTTCTTGGTCAAAAATAAAAATCCTCTTTAAAATACTACTTATAACTTAATAAGGATATCTTTAGAAATAAATTTTATTATTTTTTCCTCAGTTTACCTTTGTTTTTATACAAATAAACAATAACATACAAAAAAAAGGTCAGTTAAAAATAATGTTAAAAACCCAATAACCGCTTCTTTTACATAGAACATCAAATTTCATGTTAGGAAAAGTATCACTTAAATGTCTTAAAATAAAGGGTGCTCCCATTCTTTTTTTAATTACAAATTGAAAAAAACTTGCTGG
The DNA here is from genome assembly GCA_048887225.1 of Candidatus Hodarchaeota archaeon. GTDB lineage: Archaea > Asgardarchaeota > Lokiarchaeia > Sigyniarchaeales > SOKP01 > LW40-45. The sequence goes on along the minus strand of JBHLJY010000013.1, from coordinate 48,354 downwards.
TTTTAAATAATTAGGAATTTCTTTACATAATTCAAGAAATTCATCTCTTCCTTGCCGGAGCGGTGGATTCATGTAAATCCCATCAAATTTCAGATTTTTATTTTTAATTGGTTCGAAATAGCTTCCAGATAAAGCTATAATTTGTTTTTGCCTGTCAGGTAAATTTAACTTTATGTTTTCTTTAGTGCACCATATTGCTCTTCTATTTATGTCAATTAAATACACTATACTTTTAGGAGCTTCATATCCTAAAACAATACCTATAGGTCCATACCCACATCCTAAATCGAGTAAAACACTTGGGCGTTCTATAGGAATTGTCATTTGTTCAATAAAAATTTTAGTTCCTAGATCAATTTTTTTATAAGAAAAAACTCCAGGTGCTGTTTTAAAGATGTAAAGATGTCGTCGTAAACTTTCTGAAACTGTGTGTATCTTTAGTTTAGCATTAGGGAATTTTGTATAGTACTGCGAATTATTTCGCGCCATTTTGCTAATAGATTCAGTAATTTTATTTTTTTTTATTCCAGCGAGGATATGTTCCTCTTTCCAAGAAAACTTTTTTGGTTTTTGCCATTATTTTTGATTTAGCTTTAAAAATATCCATCGCATCTTTTTTCGCAATCCCAAATCCGATTAATTCCTTTTTTAATGTCATAAGAGAAATTAAAGTTCCCTTCTTTATCCGAGCATCAATATAACAAACACCAGCAGCAGCTAAATCAGCACCATGACATAAAGCATCAACTGCACTATCTCTTACAAAAATCTTTGGTATGTGTTCAACCATTTTTTCAATGGGAAAAATAAATTTCTTTAAATAATATTCATTGCCTTCAGTTTGATAAATTGTAAACGCATCTTTTAAATTCTGAAGCGTAATTAAATTATTATTTTCATTAAAGTTGCCTACTCTAGTTCTCCTTAATTCAGTCAAGTGTGCACCAGAACAGAGAGCCTCACCTATATCAAAACAGAATTTTCGTATGTAAGTTCCTGCTTCACATCCTAAACGAAATAATACACGCTTTTCAATAACCTCCAACACTTGGCTGTAATATATCTCCCTCACTCTTAATTTTCTCGCTACCGATGACTTAATTGGCGGTCTTTGATATATTTTATCTGTAAATGTCTTAAATATATATTCTATTCTTTTTTGTGTTACAGAAGAATGTAAATACATAATACCAATATATTCTTTACCTGCAGTTAGTAGAGCTGAAAGCGCTCTTGTCGCTTTACCAAGAGCACAAGGCAATATGCCTGTAACTTTTGGATCTAACGTTCCCCCATGTCCAGCGTTCGGAATTCCTAAAATTTTGCGAACCCATGTAACGACTTCATGACTAGTTGGACCACTAGGCTTATCAAGATTAATTACCCCAGATTGAAGAAGTGTTTCAATATTCCTTTTCTCCGGTTCACATCCATATTCAGGAGTGGTGTTATCTTGTGATTTTATTAAAAGCTGCTCTGGTTCATCGGCAGGTAATTTGAAATCTGAATCTTGCATACTAATAATTTAAAGAGTTATAATGTAAATAAATAAATTATGGGAAAGTTAAATTTTATTCTAAAGAGATCGAGTTAAAAAAATTTAACGAATTCAGACGGGCTATAGGGGAATTGAACCCCTGACCGTCAGGTTAAAAGCCTGCTGCGCTACCTGCCTGCGCCAATAGCCCATAAAAAAAATGGTATTATTAGTAATCCACAATAATATTTATATTTTATTTAGTTAAATCTGTAATCAGAAATCTTAAATACTTTAGAATAAACTTAAGTAAATCTATTTAAAATGCTCAAATCCAGACTTTTTTAACTCAATTTTTTCACTCTTATTTAAAAAATAGATTTTTTTTTCCGAAATTACTTTTCCTATTTGAAAAATCTGGCCTCCTTGCGATTTTATTGCTTTTAGAGCAGAATCGTAGCTTTTTGGATCAATTGTAAATATATGAATAAATTCTTCTCCACCATAGAAAACTAAATTTTCTAGAGGGATATTAAATTCTTCAGAATACATAAAAGCTTCTTCATCAATTAGTTCCTCGTTAAATTCAATTTCAAATCCGATATCAATCTCTCGATTAGAATACATTAAATCGGTCAAGGATTTTGCCAATCCATCAGACGAATCTATACTGGCGGTAGCAAGATTTTTTTCGGATAAAATTATTGCTTCATTACCTAAATCTTCCGGTTCTAATACGCTCATAATTGATCTTTTATAAATAGAATATTCTTTAGGATCAGCTCTTTTATTCAGTAAAATATCAAATCCTACTCCGTTCAATCCAAATTTACCATTTGCTACTAAATAGTTTCCTGATTTGATTCCTTTTCTATGGACTATTTTTGAACAATCGTGAACTCCAAATATTGTAGGATTAATAATCAATTCTTTAGTCTCATTTACATCTCCACCTATATAATCTATATTCCATTTAACGCAATAATCAATAATGCCATTCATTAAATCTCTCAAGTTACTCAATTCCATCTCACTATACAAGCCAAAAGAAATAAAAATTCCTCTTGGCTTAACACCCTTGACTATTAAATCACTTAAATTCATTAGAACTGCTTTTCGTCCAATTTGATAAAAACTCATATGTTTTGGTACGTCTGTAGTAGAAACTAACATATCGGTGTTAAAAATTAAGTCAACTTGTTTCCCATCTGGACTTAACATATTTTTATCGAGCGAAAAGAAAAAGGAATCATCTCGAATTAATCTTTTCCCAGTTTTTTGAAAAACCAAATCTTCTATAAATTCAATTATTTGGAATTCTCCTAAGTTGCTTAGCGTATCATTATTTTTCATTGGACAAGATTTAAAATTTTTTTAACATTAATCTTTAATAACTTGAAAAGTAAGCCTCTGTGGCTTAGCGGTATAGCAACAGATTCGTAAGTGAATCGCAAAAAATCACAGATATATCTGTAGGTCGGGGGTTCAAATCCCCCCAGAGGCTTTATACTTCCTTTGCTACAACAAATTTTTTTACAATTTGTAATGCTAACATTCTAAAAGCGTCTTCTATATTTTCGCCAGTCTTAGCTGAAGTCTCTATATATCCCAAACCCAATTTTTTTGCTAATTCTTCTCCTTCAGCTGTGGAAACAATTCTCGAATCCTCTAAATCAATTTTATTTCCAACTAATATTAGCACAATATCTTTCGATATTTCTATCGATTCATCATACCAAAGTTTAATATTCTCAAAACTATCCCGTCTTGTCACATCAAAAACTAAAATTCCTGCTTCAGCATTAGCAACGTAAGAATACCTTACACGTTTGAATTGCGACTGTCCTGCTAAATCCCAGATAACGAATCTAACTTTAGATTTCAGACCTTCAAATTCACACTCTTTTTTCATGATAGACGTTCCAATAGTTCCTTTATAGTCAGTTTCAAATCTGTCCTCAACAAAACGATGAACCATGCTAGTCTTACCAACGGCTCCATCACCACCTAAGATTAATTTGTAGGCATATTCGCTTGACTGAATTTTAATTTGTTGCATTTTGTCTATTTTGCGCTCAATATCGCGAGCAGCTTCGTCTACGATAATTTTAGGAATTACTGGACTTACACTCCGTCCATCAAAAACTCGTGCTATCTTCTCAGCAGCTAAATAAGCATATGGAAATACAGGATCAACCATTGCAACAGCATCTAATACGGTAACAAAGATAGCTTCCGGTCCAGCTTCACAAAAAATAAGTCTATATTCTTCGGTATCAAAAGTTCCAGTTCCAAAAGACCCAGAAGAAAATTCTTGCGTGATTCTATTAAGCACAGGTTCAACTAATGAACTAACGCCCCCTAAAATCTCTTCGTCGATTGATTTCTCTTCTGAGGATCCTGCTATTGCATCTATTACTAATCCTTCTCTATTAACGATTAGTGCACCTATCAAATCTTTTCCAACTTCTTGCCTATACCATTTAAGTAAGGCATTTAGTTTTTTTCTGTCGACAGACACGAATTTTTATCAATATTTGTACTGATTTTAATTATTATAATTAGAATATATTATTATTTATAATTAGTTTTTCTTCAAAAAAATAAAAATATTGGAATAAAAACTTTATCAATTTTATTACGTAATTATCGGTGGTTTACTAAAAAAAATTTTAAAAATCAAAACATTATTTAATTACATCAATATTAAAGATTTAAAAAATTTTTTTTGCCCCTATCATCGCAGGAGTTGCCAAGATGGCTAAACAATCTACTGTTTAGCTGTGGGAATCTGGTCTACGGCGCTAGAATCGTATCATACAAAGGCGAAACTGAGGCTCTAGTGGAATAGTCCTTCGGGGGTTCAAATCCCCCCTCCTGTACTATATTTGCACATCTTTTAATCTAAATTAGAAAAAGTCAGATAGCTTTTGTTGTTTAATTTTAGGATTATTAGTTAAGCTTTCAATGTATTCTTCGATTAATTCCATACGTTGACTGATATATTTGTCTAAATCGTATTCTTTACAAAGCTTAAGAGCTCGTGGTATATATTTTTCGATACCTCCTCGATTTACAGTCAGAATTACTCTATTACCACAAAATGTGCATTTTCCATCATTCGAGATTGGGGGTCTCCTAAATTTTGTATTACACTTAACACATCTAAATTCTTGTACGCCGAATTTTCTTAAATTACCTAATATATCCGGATTAAAGTGGGATGTTAGAATTTTTTTAGCTACATATTTTGCATCTACTGATTTAATGATTTTTGCTAAATGTAATTGCGCATCAATTTTATCATCCATTTCCCCAATTTTATATTTACTCATTATAGGCCCCTCATTAATATTATCTGTAGGAATGTTAAACCCAATGTTTTCAAATTGTTCCATAGTACCTAAACGATTTTTAATCAAATTCATAATATATTCTATTTCTGAAGGAGATATAAACTGTTTAGTCGCTTCGTAAAACTCTAACGGATATTTTGATAATGTATCTAAGTTATGTGCTTCCGTGTCAATTTCATTTGGATCTAAAACCGTGCCAATAACTAAAGTTGCATCCATTCTGCCACCAATTTTGCTTGGTAAGTAATATCTCGAAAAATTCAATAATGGATCTAATAGTAGCATAATGCCATCTTCATCGCCATCACAGTTTCTTCTTTTCGCAGCATGCCAATATGGATGGGCGTAAATTGCTCTTGCTGATGAAAAACCTATTATTCTACCGATTATACCGGCACTTGTATGAGGTGCTAATCCAACAACAAGGTGACCAACAAGATCTTCTTTTTTAGAAACATTATAAAAGCGATCTATATTGTAAAAATATTCTAATTCATCATCCAAAAAATTAGCAACTTTAATAAAATATTTTGCACAATCATAAGAAAGCAAAATATCTTGAACTTTTAATTCTAAAATCTGATCGTCTTGATCTAAGGGTTGTCCTTTAATATCAATTTTATATCCAAGTTCTCTTAGTTTATTAATAGTTGTTTCAATCTCTTTTGGTTTAAAGTGAGTTAATGGGATATCAGTAGCATCGTATCTAATTTCAGCGGTTTTATAAACGAGAACACCGTTCTTTGCTCTAAGAATGCCTTTTTCAATAGGTTCAGAAACTTTAAAACTATTTGTCAAGCCAAAAATTCCTTTAAGTTTTTTTGGAAAGGGTAATTTCAACGTTTTTAAGGTAGTATTTATGTGATTCTTAATATTGAATTTGGCCTCGCGTGAGAAGTTTAACGCTGTTTTACATTGAGAGCATTTCTCTTGGTTTGGAGGATAAAGTTTTTTACATTTCATACATATTTTTTGAACTTCTGTGTGTTTTCCACAATTAGAACAAATATTAAATATAGAAACTGCTCCGCAATTCGGACATTTCTTTCTACAAATATCTATACTTATTTTTCCAAATTCCATTGCTTTCTCTACTAATCTTGAACTTCCAACTTTATTGCTTAAAGGAAATAGTGTGTGAATGCCTTTCATACTCTTTCTTTCGGATTTTTCAGGACGTCCCATGCGCGTACCCATAAAATATGGAGCTTTATTTTTTATTTCTATTTCTGAAAGTCTTAAAAAATATGAAAATACACTCTCGTCTTTTTTAATTTTAAGGGACTTTTTGTTTTGTAAGTTAAATATAGTCACATAGATGTAATTCATTGATTGACTGAAAACTATTTTATTGTTTTTTAATCTATGAAGGATAAAAGCTTTTTCTAAGATTTTTTTAACTTTCTTATCGTATTTTAATATTATTTTGTTTTCTGATTCTAAATATCCGTTAAAAAACGTGTTTCTTAAAAATTCCAAATCATCTATAGAAATATTCCCCCAATAATCAGTATAAGCGGGGTGTAATGGAATATTATAAGTTTGAGAAATTTTTATAGCTTCCTGAGCAGTAGGAATGTTATCGAATGGATTTTCTACAAAACTCTTAACTTTTTCATCGAATATTTGCTGTTTTTTAGTTGCTCTTTCTAAATCTTGTGCCCACCATTCTTCTACATAGCCAGATGGTATTAATTTATGATTATTTTCAGAAAATTCACCAAATCCAAAAAGAAGATCTCCTAAAAACAAGACTTTTTTAATTTTAGGAAATAGTTCTTTCGCTTTTTTATAATTTTTAACTTTAATTACATCTCCATTGTTTAATTTTACTATTGGGGATTCGATACTGCTAACCGGAGTAATACTGGTACTTTTTCCAGGGCGTTCCGTTCTAAGTTGGGTTCCAATTGCAACAAAGTCGTCTAAAATTGCCAATGTTGCAGGATGAAGGCCAGCTGCCGCTAACCCCGTATTTCGTGCCCTTCCATATCTTATTCTATGCCCTCCGATTTGAGATGGATCACTGAATAAAGGTCTACCTGCTATAATATCAGCAACATATTTATAGTTAGGAGTTAATTTTTCTATCCTTTCACGGATGTCTTCCTTTTGTTCTTCTTTCTCCAGATTCTCTTCTTTAGTAGCAATTTTTTTTAAATTTTTTAACCAATCCCAACCTTCTAAATTCATAATTTTTGCGATTTTAAGAAGTTTAGGTGCTTTGAGAAGGATCCCGTCATTTAAAACCAAACATGCCCCCCCACGAATGTTATTTGTATCGATTCGAGGTAGATCTCTAAATGCTGACACCTCTTCATCCTCAGTAGAATCCCCATTTATTTCAACTGGTAAATGTTGAACGGCGTATCTTATCTCGTCGTTTGAAGATGGATATTGTAAATGTATTAATCTATCATAAAGTTTAATTTCTTCCACGAATCTACCAACTTCTCCTTCAGTTGCTTTATATTTTGGAATTTTTGACTTTTTTCTTACAAAATCTGCAATAAGAACGCTTAATGCCGCAGTAGTTCCACCAGCAGCTCTAATTGGACCAGCAAAATATAAAGATAAATATTTATTACCTAAATGATCCCTCCTTATTAATATCTTAGAAATTCCTTCAAGCGGGGCACTTACAACTCCCATTGTCTTTATTGCTAATCCTGCTCTGATGGCTCTCTCTACCCGACTTTCCAATGAATCAAAAACACCAATTTTTTCGTCTAATATATCTGAAACAACTTTAAAAACTATTTCATCCTCAGTTTTCCCCTGATTTTTTAAATTCCTTATTAAGTCTGCTACACCCTCCGGACCTACTAATTTTTCTACTCTACCTGCTAAATCTTTAGCTTGTGGAGATTCTACAAATAATTCTGGATCTAAGCCTTTTTTCCGAGCTTCTTCTGCAATATTATAATATTTATCGACTTCTCGTTGAATAGAGGCGAAATAATCCTCCATCTCCTTACTCATCTCTAACATAAATCTTACGCTCTTTAAAGTAATTCCATTTTGATCAAAAGAAGATCCTAAATTATTATATTTGTATTATTCAGATGTAAAATAAATTCATTTATTAATAGGCTATTTAAATTTTATATATTAATATTTAGAGACCATGAATTTTTGTATCGAATATAACGGTCTCTCTTTACTTAAAAAGTAAATTTGTTTTTCCTTTAATAACAAACAATATAATACCATTTTACAATAATTATTATAATTCCAAAATGAATGAAAATTTAATGAATGCGGAAAATTCAGGAATGAAAAGAATCCTAATAAATAAATTGGTCAGCTCTGGCATAAATATTACTCCTTCGATGTTAGATTTAATCCTTAAGCTAGATAATCCCTTAAAAAAAATATCTCTCATTATACAAGAAATGAGTTTTATACCCTCATTTAATAGCCATTTAACTGAAGAACAACTGAAGAAAATATCTAACAAAGAAATAATAAATGTATTAAAAAGAATTTCAATTAAAGACAATACATCTCCTATGAAATTTGGATCAAGAAGTACTTCTATAAAAACTGAGAAAACCATAAAAAAAAAAGAAATTAATGTAATTAAATCCATAGATTATGTAGAAAATCATAGCCCACTGAAAATAAATAATTCTGTAAAAGAGAAGGAACAAGAATCTAATATCCTTTTACATAAACAATTTAATTCTCACGATAAAATAAAAAATGAAATTAAGATTAGCCCATTTGGATCTGCCAAATCTTCTCTTACATTCAGACCTATATCTAAAAATTATAATGCAGATTATGAAATTCTAAAAGATCCTACAGGAAAATTATATACTTCTGGAAGCTACAATGATTTCTATGAATTAACATTAGATAAATATAATCGACTTTATAAATTAATGCAAAAGCGGCCAGAAGCTCTTTCGCTGGCTAAAATTAACAATATATTAAGGAACTCCCAGAGTCAATACCTTTCAGTAGCGGGTTTAGTGAATGAAATACGGCAAACGAAAAATGGGAATTTCTTTATAACAATTGAAGATCAAACAGGCTATCTTAACATCATAGTGAGAAATGATTCTGAAAATCGAAAAATTGCTGAAAGGATTGTGGAAGATCAAATGATCCTCGTTGAGGGGACCTATAATCCAGGAGAAAGAAGTAAGAGGGGTGTCCTTTTTGCTGATAATATTTTAAAAATAGATATACCTATTAATCACGAAATAAATAAATCTACAGAACCATTGTCAATTGCCCTGATTTCTGATACTCACATTGGAAGCAAAGAATTCGAAGAAAAACTTTGGATAAAATTCGTAAATTTCTTAAATGGAAAAATTGGTAATAAAAATTGGCGTGAAATCGCTGGAAAAATAAAATATTTAATAATAAATGGGGATTTAGTTGATGGAATTGGTGTTTATCCGAAACAACAAGAAGATCTTACAATGACAGATATTTATCAACAATTCAATAAGGCCTCGGAATATCTTTCTGATATCCCGGACTATATAAAAATATTTTATAGTTCTGGTAATCATGAACCAGTAAGAAATGCAATCCCTCGGCCAGCCGTACCAAAAAAATACGCTGAAAATTTAATAGATATTGGAGTAAAATGTATAGGAAATCCCGCAATAATAAAAACTCATGCCGTAAAGACCCTCATTTATCACGGAGATAGTATTCTTGATATGTCCTTAACAATATCAGAGTTGGAACAAAATAAGCCTATTAAAATTATGGAAGAATTCTTGAAATGTAGGCATTTAGCTCCTATCTATGGAAAAAGAACTCAAATTGCTCCTACTAATAAAGATTGGCTCGTAATAGATCAGATTCCTGATATTTTTCACACAGGACATATTCACATTAATGGTATTGGTTATTATAATAATATTGCCCTAGTTAATTCGGGGTGTTTCCAATCTCAAACAGATTTTATGAAAAGTTTTGGAATAACTCCTACTCCTGGAATTGTGTCAATTCTCGAACTAGATACGCTTAAATTTAAAGGACCGTTAGACTTCAAAAAAATAAAATAAATATTACTAGTAATTAATATAATTTTATAATTAGATTTAAATGAACTTCTCACTCCCTCGGAAAAATATTGAGGAGCTAATATTATCTATTTGGAAAATAATAGATCTCCCCAATATTTCTATGAATGATTTGTTGTATAAAATATCTTTCGAGTTATTTCTTCAATCTCCTGAAGAAGCGTTAGAATTTATTCAAAGCTCAATTAAAAGTAATTTATTAAAAAAAGATGAAAAGGATTATCTTAAATTGTCTCAAAATCTAAATAAGAAATTAAAAAACTGGCAATTAGAAAGAAAAAATATTATTTCAAGTAAAATTACTTCAAGTCGAAAAATTGATTCTTTAATAGATGATTTAAAAGCAGAAAGAGGTTCTGATTTTTCTTCTCTAATAAAAGTCTTCTTAGATAAAAATACAATTAATCGAGCAGCTAATGTATCTGATGATGCTTTCAAAATTAATATACTTGATTTTGATAAAGGATTAATTAAGGCTGAAGTTGTCGGATCAAAGAAAGAATATTATCTTATTGAAATTGATACTAAAAATAAAATATTATATCATAATTGTAACGATTTTGAAATGCGAAGGGCTAAAAATAAAAAATTTTGTAAACACCTAGCAAAATTATTTCTACTATTGAAAGAAAAAAATGAGAGAAAGGTTGTTGTTTTTCTTAATAAAATTGCAGAAGATATTAATGATTGGGAGTTTTCTAGTTAAATTAATCTTTTAAAAATGTTGTCTTTTAGTTTTACTTTATCAGATTGTAGCAAACTTGGTTTATAATTTAATACTTTTTTAATTTTTTTTATCTTTGATAAAACACTCTTTAACAACGTCATATCGATGTCTAATTTAATAACTTTAGTTCTGCCGTGATATCCCATTGATTTTACTGGTGCAGAGATTATACCAGCTAATGTTAATTCGTTAATGTAATCGCTAATTCTTCTTTCGGTTAATTTTCTAATTCCTAGAATAATGTCGCATAGTTCAGCGTATACTCCGTAAACATCCCCAGAAATAATGATCACAGGAGATTCAGGAAATTTAGATAATAAATAAATCGCTGTTAATACTAACTTTGCTTGCAGAGGCATTCCAAGTATATATTCTATTATATGGTCTTTTTCTAAATCATTTTGTGCGTCATATAGATGTTTTGAAGTAATTATTTTATTTTGAGCTCTTTGTGCTAGTTCTCCTGCCTTTCTTAACAATTGCAGCGCTTTTCTTGCGTCTCCATCTTCTTTTGCTGCTAATCCAGCACACAAACGAATTATTCCCTCTTCTAAAACTCCGTCGTAAAATGCAATCTTAGCTCGGTCTTTAAGTATATCCCCAAGTTGGGTTGCATTATAAGGATGAAAAACAATCGGGAGTTCTTCTCCTAAACTGGATAATACTCTTGGATCTAAATTTTCTCTGAATTTCAATTTATTTGAAATTCCAATTAAACTTGTTTTACAATAATCTAAGTTTTCATTCAATCTCGTAAGATCGTAAAGAATTTCGTTTCCACCTTTCTTATTTTCAATTAATTTATCAATTTCGTCTAAAACAAGAAAACAGATTGAATTTCCGACTTTTTGATCCAATAATCCTAGTAATTTTTTAAAGATTATGTCCTTAGGTAAGCCAGTAGGAGGTATTTTTTCTCTTAAAGAAATAGTATTGTAAATATGAGCTAAAATTCGGTAAGGTGTTGAAACTACATTACAATTAATATAAATCCACCATGGTATACTTTCCAAAATTGGCTGTTGAGCCAATTTTTGACTTACATACCTTATTGTAGCTGTTTTTCCCGTACCAGTCATACCATAACACAGAAAACTTGGAGGAGCATCGCCTGTTAAGGCACACGCAGTTAATTCAGCTATTTTTTGAATTTCCTTATCTCGGTGAGGTAAATCGTTAGGAATGAATGAAGGTTCCAAAGCATCTCTATTTTTAAAAATTTTCGGTCCCTTTAAATAATCTTTATAGAACTTATCAATATTAAATTTGTAATTGATATTATTATTGTTATTTCTCGTCAACACTAAAGGACACCATATAATTTTCACAGTCGAAATTAATTATATAAAAGAATTTCGAGTGCATATATAAAGTTATTTATTAACCGTCCAATTAATATGAGAATATCAAGAGTTTAATATCGTTTTAAATAACCTTATCAACAATTGAATATATTATTGTCGTGTATTTAAAAGATAATTATTTATTGAGTAATATTATTAAATTCTTATTAATCCCTTTTATAAAAACCTTGTCGAATTTCAATAAAATTGCGACTTAATAATCTTATTAAACAAAATAGAATTTAATTAACTAATTCTTATGAAAAATATCTCTTAATTAAGTGTATTAAATTTTGCCAAAAAGAGAATTGAATGAAGCCGAAAAAAAACATACTAAGATAGCGTTAAGACTGGCTGTATTTTTTGGTTGCTTACTATTAATTGATTTCCTTTTAATCTCAATATTTTTTTCTTGGCAAGATTGGGTTGCAATCTTACTATTTAGCCTTTTATTCATATTTCCTGGGTACATTTCAAATGCTGGAATGGTTTTAGTAGGAGGTGGCAAATCTATAGATGGAGGAAGAACGTTTCGAGATGGTAGAAGAATTCTTGGTGATAATAAAACTTGGTCAGGTTTGATTAAAGGTCCACTTTACATTGGAATTCCTATTTCAATTGTATTATTTTGTCTTTTTCTTGTGATGTGGCCAGTTATAGTAGAAATTCCAATAACCGGTATTAAAGAAAATGAATATAAAATTTATGACAATATTATGTATTATGAATATTACTTTGTTGGCGGGGTTTTTCCTTATGGATTTATGGCATTAATAATTAGAATTGTTCTATGTTCATATGGCGCTGCTATAGGTGACTTGGTAGGTTCGTTCTTGAAAAGAAGGTTCGATATTAAAAGTGGAGCTCCATTCTGGGTAATAGACCAACTTGACTTTGTTATATTTGCAACAATCATAACGTGTATTCCTGCTTTTATTATTCCAAATCTATTTTGGATTCCGGATTTAAATATAATAGTATTTCTAATTATATTAACACCTTCAGTAAGCATTATTGCCAACACTATAGCTTATATTATTGGTTTAAAAGAAGTTCCTTGGTGAAAAAATGATAAATTGGTTTAGTAGGATTATATTTTCAGGATGAAATTTTGTTTTTTTATAAAAATATTAGTATCTATTAAGTTCCGTATTTAAATCTCTCTTTTTTACTTCAATCCTCTGAGAAAAAAAATATAATCTTCAATTTCCCTTAGATTGATCATATGTTTTACGGAAGATTTGTAAATTCCTAAGAAAAGTAGTTGAAATGTAAAAATTTAAAGGAACGCTAATTATACTTTTAATCAAATTGAAAGGTTTTAGATATATAAATCATACTGCGGATATTCAAAGCCAAAGCTGGGGTAGAACCCTAGAAGAAGCTTTTTCTCAATGTGCTCTTAGTCTAATGGCAATAATTACTCCAAATTTAGAGAAAATCTCACCAAAAATAGAAAAAAGTTTTAAAATTAAAGCTGAGGATAAAGAGGCTCTTTTATTCGATTTTCTTTCTGAATATCTTTATTTTTTTGATGTAGAAGGATTAATATTTAATGATATTAATGTAGAATATATTGAAAGAATCAACAAGCACTATAAATTAAAAGTAACTATGAAAGGAGAAAAATTCAATAAAAAAAAGCATGATATTGGAACAGAAGTAAAGGCGATTACGTATTCATTTATTAATATTGATGAGAGCGAAGATAATGTTATAATAAACATAGTTTTTGATATATGATTGTATTATCCTTTTACAACTCCAATTGGTACTAACCTGACAATTTTTTCTACTATTCCAAGATCATGACTTACATTAACAACTTGATCTATATTTTTATAAGCACCTGGAGCCTCTTCTGCAATTACTTGGATTGAAGCTGCTTTCACTAAAATTCCCTTTTTACTCAAATCTTCTTTTATTTGTTTACCCCAATATTTTCTCTTAGCTTTTGAACGGGACATCATCCTACCTGAACCATGAGCTGTAGAACCAAAAGAGAGCTCCATTGCTCTTGGTTTACCGACGCATAAATATGAAGCCGATCCCATAGTACCAGGTATTAATGCTGGTTGCCCTATATCCTTATAATCTTGAGGTACATCTGGATGCCCTGCAGGGAAAGCCCTAGTTGCCCCTTTGCGATGGACATTCAGCGTCATTTTTACACCATCAACTTCGTGTTCTTCTATTTTTAAGATATTATGGCAAACACCATAAATTAAATTCAGATCCAAAGAGTTGTGGTCTTTTCTAAATATATCTTGAAACGATTCTCGTAGCCAATGTGTTATCAATTGTCGATTACAAAATCCAAAATTCGCAGCACATGCCATTTGACTCAAATAATTTTTTGCTTCAGGAGTATTAGAAGGGACGCATGCAAGCTCTCTGTCAGGAACTCTGATTTTATAATTTTTCATTGCTCTTTCAATATTTCTTAAAGAATCAGTACAAACTTGGTGACCTAAGGCTCTACTACCGGTGTGAATCATAACAGTTATCTGGTTTTTGTTATTAATTCCAAGTTTCTTTGCTATTTTTTCATTATAAATCTCATTAACTCTTTGTATTTCAATAAAATGGTTTCCACTCCCTAAAGAACCAAGCTGTTTAATTGCCCGTTGCTTTGCTTTTTGTGATACTAAATTAGCGTCCGCATCCGTCAAAAATCCATTTTCTTCGCAATGTTTAAGGTCTTCATCGATTGCATATCCCTTATCCAAGGTCCAATTTAATCCATTGTTTAAAACTTTATCTAAATCTGAATATCTTAAATTTAATTTGCCTTTTGATCCTAAACCTGAAGGAATATTTTTAAATATCGAATTTAATAAATTGGGTAAAACAGGTTTAATATCTTTTTCAAATAAGCTCGTACGGAGAAGTCTGCAACCGCAGTTTATGTCGTTTTTGGCATAAAAGCCTATACTTTTATGTATCCAACGCCTCCTGGCGATATCATACCATCTGAGGCATCAGTCCCAGCAACTCCTCCAATGCAAAATCCATAACCTTGATGCGCATCAGCGAGAGCAATAGCATGTTTCCGTATTCCTGGTAAACACGCAACATTACTTATTTGGTCTATAGTCCTATCTTGCTTTATTTGATTCAAAAGATATTCACTTGCGTAAATGTGAACAGGCACTCTCATTTGAAATTTTTCGATCTTACCTTTTAAATGAACCATTAATACCGTTGGATTTATTTCATAAACATTTTCAGCTATTTTTTCTATACTCATATACTTCAAAATCTTTAATAAAATACTATTAATTATAAATAGTTGTATTCACTTTTTGATTAAAATATTATGTCTTAAAAAATAATATTAATTTCATTAAGATCTATGATTTTTATGGTTGCTTGATATTTCATAAAAATCCATAAAATCTTCGAAAAATCGAAGAAATCTGGAGTTTTATAAATTCTTATAGAATAATAAAAAGGTTATTTTTTATAAGTCCTATAAGATAAGTTTGGATTTATGGATTAACAAAGATTCCAGTAGGATCAGCTTTGTAGTCTAAACTGCATCCAATTTTGTCTTTTTTTTCCATTTTTATCACATCGTTTATATAATTAAGCTAGTTATATTTAAATAAAAAAAAAGACTGGGCTGTAATTTAGAAAATAAAATCCTAAAAACAAATATAAGATACAAAAAATTGAAACTTTAATTTATTATAAAAGAAATTAAAGGATAGAAGTTAAAAAAAAAATCTTATTAGCAATTTTCTAAGCTATTTCGATGAATTTTAGAAGACCCAATTGATCCAAACTATCTATAATCGTTTGTACTTCTGACTGAGGTGTACCAGCCTCTTCGGCAATTTCGGCTATTGTGTGAAAGCCGTCGGCTATATGCGCAATTTCATACTGCTTTTTATCTAAAAATCCTTGAGTAATTACTTGTTTAGGAAGTCTCTTTTTCGTCCATTCTGGTTTTTTATCTTCACACTTCCTTAAATCTTCCTCAGATAATAACAATCCTTTTTTTGCGATTATAGCTTGAGATTTGAGAAAATCCTTTTTGTAGATTTTAAGAATTGGAATTTTTAGTTGAATTTCGGCAACCTTACCATTTTCTAAGACATCATCTATTACATGATTAAAATCTTTGAAGATACGAACATCACCGGACCATGTTGTTATTTGATCTCCATATTTTTCAACAAATTTATCGATTATATCGGTTAAGGCTCTATGAGTAATTTTACTATCGTCGTTTTTATCTGCCGCCGCAGTTATTAATACCCCCTCCTTAAAGACAAGCATCAAATAAAAGATTTGCATATCGATAACTTTTAATTCTCCACTCCCTTTAGAAAACTCTACGCTAAAATCTTTGAGAGCAGTTAAAAATCCTGATACTAAATCTTGATTGAACTCGATGCTTCCATATTTACGGTGAACTAAGCAAATACCTGTTAATTGATGGATCAAATATACATTATGTAGGATTAAGAACACCTCCTAAAAGATTTTCGTTGTAATGATTATTATATTTAAAAATTAACTTGACTATATTCTTATAAACTTATATTATAATTTTTTTCTAATAGAATTATTTCAAATGTAATTTTATTATTAATATTACAATTAATATTTAATATTTAATATTTAGTTTCTGGATTTTTTTTTTAGTTGATATGCAATATCAAAAAAACTTGAAATTAAATAGAATTAGTTATTAACTAATATAAAAATGCTGTAAGTGGTGTTAAAATGAGTAAATACCTTTTTCTAGTCACCGTTGGTAATATTGATGAAGGTAAAGAAATTGCTAGGACTTTAGTCGAAAGTAAGTTAGCTGCCTGTGTAAATATAATACAAAATATTACATCTATATACGAGTGGGAGGGAAAAATAGAAAAAGATAATGAGCATCTTTTATTTATTAAAACTTCCGAGGAAAAAAGTGATCTTTTAATTAAAAAGGTTCATGAAATTCATAGTTACGAAAATCCTGAATGTATTGGGTTTAAAATTGAAAAGGGATCTAAAACTTATCTAGATTGGATAAGTGAAGTAGTGAATAAATAAAAAATTCAGATTTTTTCTATTATGGTTATTGATATCTTTAGGTTAGATTGGATTTTCATAGATACAGTAATAATTATATTGTTACTTTTAGTTCTAATTAGTGTAAAATTATTTAAAGAAAGATCTCGCTGGAGGGCTTCCCTATCAAATGAGATCTTAGAAAGTATTAATTATAGAAAATCAGACATTCCACTTAAAAGTCAATATTTCAATATTAAAAATTTGAGTTTTGTAAGAAATATCTCGATAAAGAAACAAATAAACTCAAAACCTATAATTATTATAAGTAAAACAACTAAAAAAAGAAAATTGTTATATGTTTTAACGGAAGGATTGGCAAGTTACGGATTTAATGTAATTATTGTAGATTTTAAAGTTGCACTCGACTATGACAATCTTGTTTTCGATAACAATATGCAAAAAGAAAGGGAGAATATTTTTTCTGACATAATAAATATTTTTATAGAAAAAGATTTTATATCTAACTCAAATTATATATTAATTAATTATTTAAAACTTAGCTTCTTACAAAATTCTACACTGTCCGATCCCAAAAATAGGGGTATTTTTCTATTAAATCCAAACTTTAAAAGTATTATTATAGGAAATTTTTCTGAAGCTTCTACCCTTAATGACTTAAAATCACCTATTTACGTAATTTTCAGTAAAAATTTAAGCCTTTTTATCCCTAATAAAAATTTAAAAAAATTTTTAAAAGTATTTAATAATGAAACTAGTAGAGTTTTTAAGTTGATAACTTTAGAAAAAGCTAAAAGATCGTTTAAGTATTACGAGACAATACTTCTAGGGATAATTATTTATTTAATTAACAATAATTTGTTGAAAGACTGAATTTTTTAGTTATATATGTCAAAAGAAAAGATCTTAAGAGATCATATTGATACTATCGTATATTCAGAAAATGATTGGGCGATTTTGAAGGCTAAAAGAGCTCGAGCTATTAAACTAATGGAAATGTTCACAAAAGAGCGGTTCAATCCATTTATTTATGGAAGTATAGCTCGGGGAAATGTACATCAAAATAGCGATATTGATATAATATTTACAGATCAAATACCTTCTTTTCAAATTGAACTCTTATTAGATAAAAATAGCATTAATGATTATTTTAGAGAAATAATAATGGCGACTCCAAAAGATTCTATAAAATTATATATCTATTTGAGCGAACTAGAAAGCATTACTATTCCGATATCTAAATTAGGAAAAAATGAAGTGGAATTTTATGATTTTGGAGGAAAAATTAATTTGCATCAATTAAAAGAAGGATATAGAATACCAGGAATAGATAAGAGATTAGTGTTAATTAAACCTACATCAAAAGGACACGAAGAAATTTCGATAATAGGTAACGAGGCAATGGCCGCTAAGGAAGTTGGAATAAGTATTAACGCAGTAGCGGAAAGAAAAAAAGTTCTCTTAAAAAGAGAAAAATATGGCAGAACAGGTGTATTTTTAAAGAAACCAATTGATTTTAATGAATCTACTGAGGAAGTTTTAAAAAAACTAGCTAATCGGAAATCACTTATTAGAAAAAAGCTCTATCAGAGATGAAAAAACTTAAAATTGTTCATTCGGAAGAAACCAATTTTTTAATAAGAGGAAGAGGCATTCCAAAAGGTTGTAAATATTGTTTAGAAGGAGCTAAAACCGTTTTATTCCTAAATGGTATATGTCAAAAGCCAGACCACTGCTCTTGGTATTGTCCCATTTCGGAAGAAAGGAGAGGAAAAGATAGTACCTTTGCTGACGAGATTAAAATTTTCTCGAAAGAAGAATTAGGGGAAGAAATCAAAAAAATAAAAGCAAAGGGCATAAGTATAACTGGAGGGGAACCACTTTTAAATTCAAATTTAGAAAAAACTCTTGATTTTATTAAATATGTAAAATCTATCAGAGGAAAAAAGTTTCATGTTCACTTATATACAAATGGAATAAATTTTAATGAAATAATTGCAAAAGAACTTGTTAAAGTGGGTCTAGATGAGATTAGATTTCATCCTCCTAAAAATAAGTTATCAAACATTAAACTGGCTTTAAATAAAGGAATGACTGTAGGAGCTGAGGTACCAATTATTCCCGAAGAAGAATATTTAAAAGATATAGAAAGTTTAATCTTTTATTTAGAAAGAATTGGAGCTGATTTTGTAAATTTAAACGAATTTGAGTATTGCTTTCCTAACAGTCAATCCTTAAAAGAAAGAGGCTTCAAATTAAAGAAAAATTCAATTGCTTCCGTTGAAAATAGTAGAGAATCTGCTCTTTATTTAATTCAAAAAATAGCAGCTAAAACTTCGATTAAAATTCATTTTTGCTCAATTAAAGCTAAAGATTACTATCAACTAAAAAATCGATATTTACGGCGAGCAAAAAATCTAAAATTACCCTACGAAGAAATTACTGAAGAGGGTCTTTTATTATACGGACAAATAGAAGGAGATAAAAAATCTCTAACTCAACTTTATAATGTTTTATTATCTGGTTTGAAAATACACAGTAAATTTATTTCTTTTGGAAAAGATAATATCAAATTGCCATACTATATTGCTATAAAAGACGATGTAATAAGATTTTTAGATCGATATAGTCTAAATGGATATGTTCTAGAAGCTCTACCGTTTAGGCGCGAAATATATAGACATATAACTGAAAAAACACCTATTAAAATTTATTTACAAGAAGTAGGTCTTAATGAAAATTAAAGAAGTTACTACAAAAGATTTAAAGGAAATTCATAAATTAGAACTAAAGGTGTTCAAAGAGGATGCTTTTTCTATAGATTTAATTAAAAAATTAATCCGAAGGCACACCATCTTTTTTAAAATCATAAAGACTGGAAAGATAGCTGGATTTGTAATTATTTTAAAAGATCGAAAAGATAGAGCTAACATTATTAATTTATTAATTAATCCTAAATATCAAAACAAAGGCTATGGATCCAAACTTCTAAAACATACAATAGAAAAAATAAAAAAGGAAGATAAGAATGTAAAAAAAATTGCCCTGAATGTTAAAACGAATAACTCTCTAGCTATTAAATTATACGAAAAATTTAATTTTAAAAAAATCCAAAAAATAGAAAACTACTATCGGTCAAAAGAAAGCTCATATTTAATGGAAAAAATTATCGAAGAGAAGAATAACTAAAACTTATAAATAAATTTTATTATGTTGAGTATATAAAAAATTTCATTTCCTAGTTAAATTATTAAATAAAAAGGTGTTGAGAAAAAAATGCCACAACTTGATGATGAGCTTAAAAACGCTATAAAGAAAGGTGTAACCCTCCAAAAGCCAGATGAAGCGGAATTGAAAAAGAGAGAGGAAGAGAAAAAGAAACGCATGGAAGAACTTGAGAAGGTTAAAGAAGCTTTAGGGGCGAAATAATAAATATTTTTGTTTTCTTTATCTTTTTTTCTATTTATTTTTTATTAAAATCATATATTTTAGAGATTTAATTTTTCTATAATACACTATTTTATTATATAATCATAAGTATTTTATGGAGTTCCGATTTTTATTTGAAAATTCTTGAAGAGAATCAAAAACAAGGAGCAATTACGGTAAAAATAGAAAATCTAAATGATTTATGGACCTTGTACAATGTTATTTCCAAGGGTGATATAGCTTCTGCTAGAACACAGCGACGTGTAGTCCTTAAGGAGGGATCAAAAGGTGAAAGAAAACCAATGTATTTAAAACTAAAAGTCGAAGATGTATCTTTTCATGAATTTTCAAATCGTTTAAGAATTAAGGGAACAATTCTCGAAGGACCAGAAGATTTCGTAAGTTTCGGAACATATCACACATTCAACGTAGATCTCAGGCAAAAACTTACCATTACTAAAGAAGAATGGTTAAATAGCGAGATAAGACGATTAAAGCAATCCTCTAAATTCGAGGATAATTTTGTAATTTTCTTTATCGCTATGGAAACTGGACTAGCAACTTTGTCAATTATAACAAATTTCAGTCAAAAAAGAATTTCTTCAATAAAAAAAAATATTCCTGGTAAAAGGTATGAACAATCTCACAGAATAAAAGCTATTACAGAATTTTTTGATGATGTTAAAAAAATCCTTGAAGAGAATCTTAAACAAAAGGAAATAAATTTAATTGTTATATGTGGTCCTGGAAATACTAAAGATCGCTTCATTAGATATATAAAAGATAAATCAAATATCAACTATGCCTCTAAAATTAAAAGTATATATGCAAGCTCAGGTACAGAAAGTGCTATCCTTGAAGCATTAAAATCAAAAGAAGTAGGTCGCATAAAAAAAAATATTAAAGTATTACAAGAAACCGAAAAAATAGAAGAGATATTAACTCTTTTTAGTACGGATCCCGATCTCGTTGCCGTAGGTTTTGATGAAATATCAAAATCTTCTAAGCAAGGAGCAGTAAAAGACCTCTTTTTAGTTGACGTCTTAATTAGAGGCTCTCCAAAAGAATATAAGCTTAAAATCGAGCAAATCATCACGAATGTTGAAAATTCTGGCGGTAAAGTATATATTTTGAGTTCGGAGCATTCAACTGGTCAACAACTAGTTGATCTAGGCTCTTTAATAGCTATTTTAAGATATAAACTTTAAGTAAGAAATGACAAGCGAAGTAATATATGTAGATAAAAAATCAGGAATTCCTCTGTTTGGAGTAGATTTTATTGGAGCTATAGACCGAGGAACAAATATTATTGAGTTAAAACCTCTAACTTTGTGCAATCTTCAATGTAGATATTGCTTTGTGAGTGCTGGAGATTATGACTATAATTTTATTGTAGATTCTAATTATTTATTGGAAAAGGTCAAAAGAGTAATTGAAATTAAAGGAAAATACGATATAGAAATGCATCTTGCCCCGTATGGGGAAATACTGCTGTATCCTGACTTATTTAAATTAATAGAAAATCTCTGGAATGTGGAAGGTGTTAAAACTATTTCAATGCAGACTAATGGATTATTACTTTCAAAAAATAAAATTAAGAAATTAGAAGCGGTCAATCTTTCGCGAATAAATATTAGCTTAAATACGCTGAATAGAGAAATGGCTGATTATTTATGTAAGACTAATGGTTATAATATGAATAAACTTTTAAAGAATATTCAAATTTTATTAAATTCAAATGTTGACCTTTTAATAGCTCCTGTATGGTTTTCAGGAAAAAACGATAAAGATATTAAAGATATTATTGAATTTATAGTTGATTTAAGAAACAAAGGATATTCAGAAAAACAAGTTCAAATTGGGATTCAAAATTATTTAATTTATAAAACAGGTAGAAAATTGAAAAAAGTAAGACCAAAAACATGGGATTATTTTTACAAACGCCTAACTAAATTAGAAAAAGAATATAACATTAAATTAAAACTCGGACCTAAAGATTTCGGAATCCATAAAAGAAATGGAATAGACACATTAAAATTAGAGAAGAATGATGTAATTAATTTAAAGGTTGTTTCGAAAGGACGATGGAGTAGAGAGTGTATCGGTAAAATAAATGAAGAAATTGGTATTAAAATACTTCTTAAAAAACCATTAATTTCTAACTATTTAGTTGGAGAAGAAATTAAAGCGAAAATTATAAAAGCTAATTATAAAGATAATATTTTAACCGCCGTTTATCCATTTTGAATCAGAACTTAAAAAAATAAAAAAAAATATAATAAAATAAAAAACAAAAAATAATTCAAATATAATTTAGAGAGGATTAAAAGTGAGCCCAATCATTACGCATGAAGATGAGCTGGAACTCGTTAAAATGGAAAAAGAGCTTGCGGCACAACTTAAAAAAGTTGCCAAATGGCAGAGAACTATTTCAGGTTCTCAGAGGAAACTTGCAGATAATCTTGCGAAAATGAATATAGCCAGACAGATATTGAATCGAATTTATAGAGATATTTTTAAACAAATGAAGACACTAGCAATAGAACACCGATCCAATGTTAATGAAGAAGAAGTAAACATTTTCCAAGATATAATCCACGCGAACGATAGATACATTGAAGCGAATCCTAATTATGTCAACGCAATGAAAGATCTGATCGTAAAAAAAGAAGATTTAGCTGCCCGAAGTGATATTTTTGCTAACGCCTTAGGCGAGTTAGCTTCTAAGAGATCAGTTATTATAAAAAAAGCTTTAAGTATAGAAAAAACTAAGAATAAATTGATTGAAGGTGCCAAATTAACTGAACTAGAAAATCAATTAAATGATTCCCAAAGAGAATTTGATCGCGCTAAAAATATTTTGCTAAAAGAGATTGAACAATTTTTACAAGCAAGAGCAGAACTTAACGACTTATGGCTGAAATTAAAAGAATCTATTTCTGAAATGAGTTAATTGATAATTTTTATGCTGTGATTATATTTTTTTGCGATTCTGAATTATATCGTTAATTGAGAAGAAATACGCAGCTAAAACAACTAAATTTTTTAGATTCCCCAGTTCAACTAGAATTTTCTAATTAGTATCTTTTTATTTCTCATTTCAAAACAAATTTTTATTAATCTAGACTAATATATATTTATTAGAAAAATTTAAATTAAATTCAAAAATCGCAGATAGAGAGTTTGCTAAGGATGTGTGCTGAAGAATTTACGAGCTTCCTCAATGATGCTAAGAAAAGTCCGATCGAAGAAAAAGTAAACGCTTTCGGAGAAATAGTTGAAAAAATAATGACAATTGTACTAAGAATTCCAGATCTAGTGGATGATCGAATTTCATCGTTATTGACAAAAATTAATAGTTTGAGTAATGATATTAATGCGCTAAAAACCAGAGCTGCAACATCTCCTGTTGCCCCTGGAGCTGCCCCTGGAGCGGCCCCTGGAGCTGCCCCTGGACCACCACCTCCTGGAGGGCCACCTGGAGGGCCCCCTGGACCACCACCACCACCTGGAGGGCCCCCTGGAGCGCCGCCATCAGGACCTAGGGCTCCAGCTAGTCCACAAAGTTTAAGAGGTGCAATTATGGGTGAACTTAAACAACTCTTTGCGAAGCGCAAGCAATAATAATAAACAATTTTTTATTACTACTATTTTTTACTTTTAAATCTCTCTTATAGCGCAATTGAGATTTTAAACAACATTAAAAAATTAATAATAATGATACATAATAAAATTCAATATATTGATTTTTTAGTTTTTAAATTGGTTAAGTTCATTGCTGTCTACTTATAACGGTCAAGAGGGTATAACAGTAAAAGTTGTTCACGATCTACAAAGGAGAATAATGGAAATTTTCTCTTTCTTTCGAGTTATGAATAATTATTACTACAAAAAGACAGAATTACAGAAACAGATTCGACCTTTAATTTTTAAAAAGTTTAAAGAAGGATTAATAACTATACGAAGGAATATTGATTGGTTTTTTACTATTCCAACTGCTTTAAATACCTTAAGTAATGATATCATAAGTAAAAAGGACTCTTTTCGATTTCCTGATAGTATAATCCTTTTTGAAGCATGGATGAATTTAGGGTTAGAGGCTTTATTTCCTCGACTTGTTTTGCATTTTAAATTTCCAGGATCCTTAAGAGGTGAAAAGGCAAGACATGTTTTTCAATTTATTTATTCTTTTTCACGTGGATTTGGATTTCCTATATATTTTGGGCCAGAATTTTATAATTATAAATTTAAATATTCAAAATTATTAGATCCTTTATTTAAATGGGGATATACAGTATATCATAAAGCAAATCAAGCGATTTTTCTTGTAAATAGGAAATTCAAATCAAAAAGACATCATCCAGGTGAGTTCGAATCAGTCATAATATCAGAATATGAAAATAATGTTTTCAAAGGGGTTGATACATTATTGCACGGATATTTTACGGGTGAATCTAAATATTTGGGAAAATTCACTTCCTTGAAAGAAACCTTACAGAATGTAAATTTCTCTTATACAATTGGAGATCACGCAATGAGCGTCCAAAAATCAACCTCTGATAATAGCCCAATTAATACTTTAAATATTCCTTTAATTTCTTACGAAAATATAGTTCAGAAATACGAAATTGATTTCTATTCTTATATTAAAAATTTAATGAGTCTTAGAAAATTATTAGTTAAGAAAATTTCATTCTATAAAAAGAAGAAAAAGAATTTAATAAAAAACTATAATCTCATTGATAAATTTAGATTTTACTTTGAATTGTTAATTCCAAGGCGAAAATTATCTCGACAATTTTCAATAATAAGAAAATGTATTTTGTATAATAATTTATTCGAAAAACTTAAAGAGTTATTATGGACAACTCCTCTTTATACTCATACTATACATAGTCCAACAACGAAAGAATTGAAACTGAAGTTTTTAATTAAAAGCGAGGATTTTGATCAAGAGTCAACAAATTCAATCTTATTGACCTTTATCAAACTATATGAAAAAGAACAAGGATTTGTCTTTAAAGATAAAGAAATCATCGAAGCCATAAAAAATCTCAGAGATCAAATGGGAAGAATGTGGTTATATTTTAGAGAACGACAATTCCGTTATGCTGTTAGAAAATTAAACGAAATGAATTCTTTATCTTTAGACGATATAGATTACAAAAGGAAAATTAACGAAAACTTAGACAAACTTATTCCTATATTTTCAATTTACGAACTTTTTAATCGATCTTTGACTGAATCTGTTTATCCCGAATCAATTGGGCAAACCAGACGATTAGGAGCGCATTTAGCCAAATTTTTTGCGTGGAAATATAATCCAATTGGAGTAAATTTAATGAATCTTTTTAATAAATTAGCTTATTATAACTGGAGCTTTCTGATTACAAAAAAGAAACTTAATTATAAAGAATTTTTTAATTTAGCATTGAAATTACCAATTTGGAAACACATTCCAACAAAAATAAAGAGAAATATCCTTAAATATTAGATTCTAAAACTCTAAGAATCCAGGATCTTCAAAAACATCATCAATTTTTTTCTCTTTCTTTAATCCACTACCTTCCTCGTGCTCAGTAAAAAGAGTTTCTTCATCAGTTTTAATGCCTCTTTCCAATTCTTCTGACTCTAATTTTTGTAATGCGTCTTTTTCTTTTCTTTTGTACTCTTCGGCTCTCAATTTCCACTTATTAGCTTGGTCTAAGTCTGCATTATCCTCGTCTTCTAATGCTTCAGCTGCTTTTGCTTTACAAATATCTGATAGGATACTAAACGATAATGCAAGTTCTCCGTATTCTCTATCTTTTAATAGTTTCTCAACGCGCTTTTCTAATCTTTGTAATTCTTGGTCCGCGTAAAAAATATCAATGAAATCACCAAAAGCATCTACAGGCTCTGAAATAATGTTGACCAATACATCTTTAGTCAATCCACAATGCCCACATTTAACTGTCGCTATGGCAGATTTTCTAATATTTTCTACTTTAACGCTCTTCTCACCACACGAAGGGCAATTAAATATCTTCGGTACTCTCTTAACTCGTTTGTAAGTTGGTTGCTTTCTTTTCCTTCTTCCCAAACAAATCTCCAAATGACTTTAAATTTTTTACTTGAATTAAAAAGTGATAAAAAGTAATATTCTTAACTATTAAATAATTAGGAAATAGAAGTAAAAAGTTTTTGCTTTTTTTGTATAATAATTTAAAGGAAATTCGTAAAATTTTTTAGCAATGATTAATTAATTAAATCACTCTTTTTGGCTAAATTGTATTAAATATTGATAATAATGTATAGTGGATTTTAGGTAGATATGGAGCATAAGAATTTAACATTAGAAGATGATAAGAACCTAATCAACAAAATTCTTGATGATATTGAAATGAGATATGTCATTCTTTTTCTATATGTTGTTAGAAATGATCTTTTTGAAAATTTAAACGATCAAGAAATTATCGATTCATATCAAAGAGTTTTAATTTTAGATGAAGTTTTTAAAGGAAATTTATTAAGTTTTTGGAAAAAGCCTTTCCTTGAAATTGCTATTGATTTGGGCTTATTAAGAAATATAAGAAGTTTAAGAGAGTTTGAGACAAAAGAAGACGATTTTATCGTAAAATTAGGAGACGAAATGATCAAAATAGAACAAAATATTATAATTATTCCTGAAGAATTAATTTTTTTAATGATTAAAAAGAAATTTAAATTTCTTACTAAGAGGCATTTTAATTTAGCATTGACCAGATTAAAGGCAGTTAGATGTGAAAGAAGTAATGCTATACACCCTTTTATTTTTGAAATTGGAGAAAATAGCTATTGTCTTTCGGATGATTTGTATTATATTTTAGATCAATTTGGTAATATTTATCAGGCCATTAAAATAGAAATTGTTATTGAAGGATTTTACGCAAGATTTAAGGAGATTAAAGATAAGATTGAAGAATTTATTAAAATATTTGATCCTTTATTAAACAGCAGAAATGTTATTAAAAAAATAAACAAAGCAATTGAGGAAAATAAGAATATTGTAAAATATCTTAAAGATGAGAAAGTCATATTATCAGATAAATTTGATGTTGACGATATTAATGAATATGTTCCAATTTATAAGGATTGGAACTCTAAACTATCGCAATTATTAAAGTTTAGGTTTCAAATGGAAAAAATTGATGATAAATTATCAGAAATTAAATCATTTTACTCTGGTAAAAATAAGAAATATAGTTATATGAAATTTATCGAGAACATTTCTTTCAATGAAGATAATATCGTTGATAAGATACAGGATGAATTAATTTCTCTAAGAAAAGAACTCGTTGAAATTAATAATGAGACTTCAAAATTAACTAAAAAAGACGTTAAACTTTTAAATTTGGATTACGAAAGATTTATTATAGCTAACAGCGGTGATTAATATTGATATGTCCTTCTTGTAGTATTAAGATGGAACTGCTAGTTGCGGGAATATTTCAGTGTCCGCAGTGTAAAAAAATAATAAAGGAAATAGATAAAGAGACCGAGTCAGAAGATAAAGGAAAGATTGAGGAAGGCGGGTTCCAAGATGGAGAATATTTTCACAATAATATAAGTCTTAATAAGCAATATGAAATATGTGAAAAAGGAATTACTATCAATAAAACACCAAATAGGTGGTTTGGTGTATTAATCTGTCATAGTCCTTATTTAACAAGTGAAAAATATGTTAGATTATCTTGGTGGAAAAAATCTTTTTACCAACATTCAGGCATGTTTAAAATTTATGATAATGAAGTTCTTAAAAATATCATTAAAGCATTAAAGAAAATCGACGAGAATTTCGATGATTTTTGGACTTTTAAAGGGAAATTTAGAAATAAAGCTCCTAAAACAGAAGAACAAAAGGAAAAAGAAAAAAAAAGAGAGATTATAAAATATCGAATTATTGAAAATAGGACATGTCCTAAATGTCAAAAAAAACTGGATAAAATGAAATCCCATTATGAATGCCCGCATTGCGGAGAAATTGTTATTCTTGAAGGTTATAACCAGCCTATATTTAATATAGCCCCTTCAGATTTAGATCTTAATTTTCAAGTTGACTTTCCTATAAATTACTATATGCCTATATCAGGAATAACTGTGAAATGGTTAATGGGAGAATGGAAGGCCTTAGTAGTTATTTATTCTAAGGATAATCCAAACAAGAAGTGGCTTAGATTCTATTGGTGGTTGAGAGATTTACAAAACATTCTGAAATATGGCCAAAGAGAAATGGGAGAAGGTACTCAAATGGGTTGGAAATCTCAAAAAGGAGTTGCATCACCAAATCTTTACGATAAAAGATTATTAAAACCGTTAATTCATGCCCTAATAAATGTAGCAAACGAATTGAAATGGGATATTAATTGAAAATAAAAACAATATTTATATTTTAAAATGACTGAACTCCAAGATCCTACATGGAAAAAATTGCAGCAAGATTTCATTAAGGGTGTTGAAAAATCTATTGAAGAGCTTAAAAAGCGAGATGTTGAAAATATTCCTGGTGCGAGAGATGCTCTATTACAAAGATTAAACAATATAAGAACCCACTTTCCTAAAAACAATGGAGATATATTCCTCAAAACTATAGACGATAAAATAGGAAATGCATTTTTCCCTAACACAAAAGATTTTGCTGACGCTTTTCAAAAAATCTTGAAATCAAGGACTCATGAACAAGACTTTATTATAAACGAATTATTAAATGGATTCGTCACATCTAAAGCAAAAGCCATTGCTCTCGGTACACAAGGCCCTATTATTGACAGGATGGTTGAGGCCTTCACTAAAAGGAACGACTTTCATATCGTGGACCATCAATTTTATGCCATGTTTGGTGATCCAAATAAACCACATCATTATGTACAAAAACAATTAGAAGCATTAGTAAATTTATTTGGTTTGATATCAAAAGAACTGTTTATTGAAAAAGATAGATTAAAAAGTGAAAGAAAAGTTTATACTTTTTACACATTCCCTCCAAAAATTTTGAAAATTTTAGAAGAAAAGTATTTAATAATTGATGAAGAGTTAGGATATGCTTATGTCTCAGAAGCATTTGATAGAAACATTTTTATTTGCATGTTTTTATCAAATGTAGCAGTTAGTCGGGATAATCTTGAAAAAATTGGAGGTTCTTATACAATTAACGGAATATCCGCTATTTTTGCTTTAATTTTAATATTAAGTTTCATGCCTCGATTGTCTGTTGATGAAACTAATCCTATATTAAGAGATCCATCTTTTGACAATCAAAATATGAGCGTAATTCCTAAATCATGGATGATGAAACAAGTCTTAGAACCACTTTTTGAACCTCTTATTAAAATTATCGCGTATAGGCTAGGCGGGGGTTTATGGTTATCGAGAGTAATTAATTCAGAAATTAATAAGAAAATTCATTCACAAATAAGATTTTTATTGAAAGACGTAAATAAATGGATATTGGGAAATTTATGCCGTGTTGAAATTCCAATATTCGTTGAAATTGCTAATATATTTACTGAAATTATTGTTGGTGCCGATACAGAATAAAAAGATGATGATTAAATGGTAAGGGAAAAATGGACTGACATTTTACCTAGATATATGACGTTTATCAGTCATATGAGACCGATTCTAAGGGAAACTAGAAGAATCATTTTAGGCTTAGATCCAGACCTTTTATTAGATATAGAAATCCTCGATAAAATTCGTCAAGAAGAAGAAAAGAGAAATATTAGGAAAGTTAGGGCACTATCGGAATTTTCAGCAATGTACAGAACCAATGTTTACGAAATTATCAAAGATTTTATTGTAAAATATAGAGAGAAAATCCCTGTCATTGACATCAAAGATTATATTGTAGAATTCCTATATGAATCAATTGATGCGTTAACAGTTTTGCAAAATATAACTAATCCTGATGAAAGAAATTTGGAACAAACATATTTATTCCGGTTAGTTAAATTTATAGAAGATATTATTTTTTCAAGAGGAAGCAACATTCAAATTATTTACGAAAAACTATTGGAAAATTCTGTGAATTTTTACGAATGTCAGAGACATTTACTAATGCCCCATACTTATTATCGAGAAAAATTAGAAAATCCTGATTTTTTTATAATTCCTGGATTGTCTCCAAAAGTCTATCAAATTGTCAATAATATTATTTCTTTATTTAATCTGGATCCCAATTTTGGAAAGTTCCCAGAAAAAGAAAATTATGAAATTCCTATCATCTTAAAAAATGATGTTTTTTCACCTTACATAGATTCAATTGCAAACGCAGAAGATGAAGCTATTGAAAGCATTGCTGAAAGAATAGGACTCCGTATTTTGGATGGAATTTTTTTAGCCCCCCAACAAGATGTTGTAGAGATCTTTCTCAAAAATAATTTCTTGCGTGAGAGTAAACAATCAGATGGAACAATTAGGTTAATCTCGCAATTTAGTAACGAAACTTTAATATTATATTATTTAGCTTTTGCATCAATGAGGCGTGGTTTTTTATCAAAAGACTTAATTAATTGGATCTCTATGAATTTTGCATTTTTAATATATATGGGGATCTTGAAATGGAAGTTGTCAGATGAAAACATATTTTACTCGATTTTTAAAGACTTACAAACAAATGAAAAGGTTTTGCCTTATTTAATGAAGCTTACTTGCTTCCCAAATTATCTAGGACTAGATAAAATGAAAATTAGAGATTCACCTCAATATAGGAAGGAAATTTTTAATTTTATTGGTTCTCAGATTGATAATCTTAAAGATCTTATTAATGAACTCGCAATTTATTGTAAAAAAATTGAAAAAGAAAGAAAAAATAAATAATAAAGAATATAATGTGATGAAAAATGAATAATTCAAATAATATAACTAATGAGGAAGAGGCTGAAGAACGCCTCAAATATACAGATAATAATATCAAAGATCTTCTTGGAAGATTTGGAGCGGTATATTTTCCTTCAGACGTGAAAGATTCTATAGAAGATATTATCGGAAACAATGTACAAAAAGAGTTATTAGATGATTTTTTTAAAGGTTTAAAAAAATATGAAGAAATTAAAGATGAATTAAAAGAAGCAAATTTAGTCCCCAATTTAACTATCTTATTGTATGGACCTCCTGGTACCGGGAAAACTACTCTTACTAGAGCCTTTGCTAAGAAATATAAAATTCCCGTCTGTGTAGTGGAATCAAATCGACTTATATCTCCATTACTAGGAGATACTATTAAAAGTATTACGAGAGTTGTTGAGTTAGCTGCTGATATCGCAAGTGAAAGAGGAGCTTTTGTTTTATTTTTTGACGAATTGGATGCTGTTGGTTCTGAAAGATCTAATATTCATGAAGTAGGTGAAATAAAAAGAGCAGTGATATCATTTTTACAAGTTATAGATAGAATAAATTATGAAGGATATCCACTGGCGATAATTGGCGCTACTAATCATCAACATCTATTAGACTCTGCGATTTGGCGTCGTTTTACGTTCCATTTATCCTTTGAATTCCCAGA
This sequence comes from Candidatus Hodarchaeota archaeon, assembly GCA_048887225.1. Taxonomy (GTDB): domain Archaea; phylum Asgardarchaeota; class Lokiarchaeia; order Sigyniarchaeales; family SOKP01; genus LW40-45. The sequence goes on along the minus strand of JBHLJY010000013.1, from coordinate 16,419 downwards.
TTATCGTTTAAGAAAATTAATCATCGAATCATTCATTAAAAAAGTGAAAAAAACTAAAATAGGAGTTGATCAATCTATACAACTCAAATTAGATGATGAATTTAAAAAAATAGAATCCATTGCAAATGATTTAGAAAAAAAATTGGGACGTAAAATAGCAGAGTTTAACGGAGATCTATTTTGGAAGGAGATAGAACAAAATGATAAAATTAAAGGATTATTGAAAATGACACATGGCTATACAGGCTCAGATATAGAAAGAGGTACGGAAGTTGCTTTATTTAAAATAATGCATACAGAACTTTTAACATATGATATATTCTCTCAGTCCCTAAAACTAGTAGGAGGAACTGCGACCCATGTTGAAAGGCAAGATATCTTGAGTAGAACAAGACAATATTTGGATAGAAACAGAGGACAAGGACCAATGACGTCTGGACCCCCAGAAATATAAAATTTAAAATTTCATTTTTTTTTAAAGTCTATTGAAGTTACCTACTATGGAAAATCAATTATATAATCTTGAAAAAATAAAGGAAATTACAACTCCAATCGAAATTTTACAAGGAAACGTGAATAAATTAGAGAATATTTATAAAGAATTTATTGAAAACAAAAATAATGCCATTAAAAATTTTAGTGATATAAATTACATTAGTCAAATTCAAGAATTAAATAAAATTTTGAAAGGTATTAAAGATATTTTAATTCATGTTTCGAAAAGAAATGTAAGTAAATTCCTTGTTTTTCAAGATGAATTGATAAAAAAATATAAAGATACTTTTATAGATGAATTAAAAAAAATTAAATTAGAACATAATAAAACTAAAAAAATTGGTCTAAATTTAATTGAAAAGAAAAAAATTAGTAAGGTTATTGATCAATCTTCATTTTTATTTTCATTAACGCTTACACAATGGTTAGATCTATTAGATTCTCTAAAACAGAATTCTCTATTTTTATCAACTCTAAAAAAAGTAGAAAATTTTTATAGTAAAATACTTAATAAAAGGTTTATATACGAATTAAGCAAAATTCCAGAAAATATTGATCCTAATTTAATAAAAGATTACAAGAAAAAATTTCTGAGCAATCCCATAACTTTTGAAGAATTTCTACAAGAAATTGAAAGCAAATTAACCCAAAAAGAATTAGATGTGAAAAAAAGAATTGTTAATAAAACCAAAGAAAATGATTTATTAAAAGAAAAGCAAGAACAGCAACTTCAATCTTTTGAAGATTATTTTAAATTGTCCGATAAAGAATTTGAAAGAAAAATGCGAAAAAAAAAAAGGGAGAAATTGGCGGATCTCGTTGCAAAACCAGAAAAAGTAAAAAAAATAGAAATGACAGAAGAAGTTTCCGAAAAAATTGAAAAATTTAAATCAAAATTTGAAAATAGTTTTGATGAGAAGTTTTTAATTAAAAAAGACGATGAAATGGATCCTTTAGAATTAATAAGAGAAAGAAAAAAAAAGAGAGATAGAGAATATAAGGACTATATTAAAAAATTTAAAAATAAAGAGAATTAAGATGTGATTTCAAATATCATCAAATTTATTTAAGATTTCCATAGGAGATCACGAGATACCTATAAAAGATAGATTTACATTAATATTAGGGAAATTCAACAAAGATCTCTTAAAAACACTTAAAAAAAATAATATTATTGAAATTTTAAAGGATTTTAATGCTATTCCTATTGAAAATTTAATTAAAACTTTCGAAAATCAAGCAAATGAATATCGAGATTTGAACAAATCTTTAAAATTGCTTCAATTTTTTAGAGAATATCGAAAAATTGCAAATCTTAACTCAGAACTTATCGTTCAATATATTGATATCGTTCAATCATTAATCTACATACTAAATTATAATTTACTTGTAAAAAGAAAAAACCAATTATTAAAAGAATTAGAGTTATCAAAAATAAAAACAAAATCGAGAGATATAGCTGCTAAAACTGATTTTTTAAATAAATTAAGTGAAGCTATAAAAGAAAATAAGAAAAAATTAAAATATCGAGAAGAGGATTTCTTATTCCTTAAAAATCAGAGGGATCAAATAGAAGATACTATAAAAAATTTTAATTTAAAAATTCAAGAACTAAATAAAAAGAAAAAAGAATGCTTTAACCAAATTAATAGAATTACAAGAGAATTGAGTGAAAATACTCAAAAAAATAATTTAGATCTCACATTGAACGATAAAAACAACTTATCCCAATCCGAAAAAATTAAAGCTCTACAAAAACAAGCTAAAGATCTACAATATCAAATAAATCATACCAAATCAAAACTAAACAAATCACAATTAAAATTTAATGAAATAAATCCTAAATATGAGATCTTAGAGAAGGATTATAATATGCTTCTTAAAGTAATAAAAAATGACAATGAACGCTTAAAAAACGTACGAAAAGAATTAGAGGAAGAAGTTTCGTATAATCGGGAGGAGTTTATGGAAAAAATTGATTTTAATGAGTTAGAATTTTTAAAACTTCCACAGGAAATTGAAAGCGAAATTCAAAAAATCGACTATGATTTAAATATGATTTCGAAGGCTAATAGTCTTTTAGACAATAATAATCCTAAAAAATTAATAAAAATTAAAAACAAATTAATAGAAATAGATAAAATATTAAAAAATAATCAAAAAAATGTTTCAATTTCCTTTAACAATGATGAGATAAAGGATTCCATAGAAAATTTTAGAAGAATTGAAATTATATCAAATAATCTGGAAAATTTATTGAATAAATTTTTAATTGAAATAAATTTAAACACAAATCTTCAAATAAAAATCATTAAAAACTATAAAAATTTCTCCATTAATTTAGAATTTATTCGATCCAATAAAGAAAATTTAAGGTTTAATAAGTTAACTACACCTGAAAAAATATTTTTTGTAATCACTTTTTATATCTCAATTCAAATTCATTTAGGTTCTAAAAATATAATTTTTTCAAATTTATTTATACCTAAGATTTACAATAAAAGAGGTTCTGTTTATAGGACAATTCGAAGGATACTGCCTGTTTTAGAAAAAGAAAACAATCTAAAGAAATTTAATTTAATTTTTATAATATCTAATTTAGAAATGAAAAAACCAATTGAAAATGTAAAAGTTATAAAAATTGAATCTAGTTGAATAAATTATGGAAAAAGAAAATTTTAATCAGATTATCAGAGAACTAACTAAACTTATATTAACAAGTCAGCAAAAAATGGTTAGGGAAGAGGACCTCAAGAATTTATGTGAGGGTTCCAATTTTGAACAAATTATTAACGATATATACCTTAATTTAAAAAATGTGGGCCTTGAACTTATAAAGACTAAATTTTTAGACCAAAAATACTATGTTTTAACCTCTGAAGGAAAGGACGATAATATTACTCCAAGTCAATATGGAACGCTTGCTTTAATCTTGACTCTTAGCAAAGAAGCTGACGAAAATATCAAACTTCACGATTTAAAAGATATCTTCTCTGAAGTTTGGACGTCTGACGTTGAGTTCTTAATTGAAAAAGATTATTTAAGAAAATTTAGTGTAGATGATTTTGAAATTGTAAAAGTTACTCCAATAGGGAAAGCTATATTTAAAAATATTATCCATGATGTACAATTAAAAAATTTAATTGAAGTTTTCAAGGATTTAAAATTATAAGTAAAAATTAAAAAATTAAAAAAATCATTCGAGGTCCATTTTAAATTGGTCGAATATTTTCTTTACCCTATCCGCAGACGGTCCAGAACCCCTAACTCCATTTTCGTCCACTATAATTTTTCCGTTTAAAATAGAAATAACATTTTGTTCTGGAATATAGTTCACGTGGCCTTTAGAAAATATTTTTGAAATCCTTTCAGCCAACGCTTCCATTGGAAAAGGTTCTTCTTCTACACTTACATAATTATAAAAAGAGCTTTTTAAGAGTATTTTTGGATATTCCTTGTTCTTTTCGTTTTTAACATTTATCAGGATAAGGTTTGAATCCTCTGACACTCCTTTTAATTGACCAACAAAGAATTTTTCATCCTCGCAATATACTTTTACTATTTTATCAATTAGAGATTGTAATTCGGTATTATATTGTCTTATCGACATATTATTTCTGCATTTTATTTGTTGATTATAATATTATTATTTTCTTTGCTTTTTATTCTTAATTTATTATTAGTCTGTAAAATTTAAATTTCCAGAGCTTTAATAAGTTCTCGAATATTTTCACCAGTTTTAGCACTAGTTGTAAATATTTTGAGGTTCGGATTTATTTCTTTAGCGTCAAATTTCATTTTATCTATATTTATTTCTACCACATCTGAAAGATCGATTTTGTTAATAATGGCAATATCAGACATTTTAAAAAGCATAGGATGTTTCTCAATTACATGCTCACCTTCGGTAATTGAGACCACAACTATTCTTTTTTCCGCACCCAAAATAAAATCAGAAGGGCATATTAAATTGCCAACATTCTCGATAAAAAGAATGCCATTACTATATTCACTTAGATCAATATTATTAAAAATTTGAGAGATGTGATAAGAATTTAGAGCGCATTCTCGACCTGTATTAATTTGAATTGTCTTTACTCCATGTTGCTCAATCCTATCCGCGTCTATTCTTGTCGCAACATCTCCATTTAAAACTAAAATTTTATAATCCTCTGACAATTTTTCAGATAATCTTTCTAAAATGGCCGTTTTTCCTGCTCCTATTGCTCCTACCACATCAAAAGATTTAATATTATATTTTTTTAAAATTTGATTATTTTCTTTAGCTAATCTCTCGTTATTTTCTATTAAATCTTCATTAAGCTCAATTATTTTAGAAATTTCTTCTTTTTCTGGCATTATTTCAACGAGATCTATATTTAAAATAAAAAACAAGATAGGATGCAAAAATACCCCCTAAATCAGGAAAATAAAAAGCAAAATATATTGGTCCTGCAAATAATCCAAAAAGCAATCCTGGAATTACTCTAAAGAGAATTAGAACAATTAACAATGTTCTTCCTTTCATTTTTACTGGAATAAAAAAACAAAACAACATCATTTCGCTATCCGGATTGAAATAAACTATAAAGGAAATTAATCCTAGTATAGCTCCAGTAGCTAAACCTACAGGAATAATAACTAAATTAATTGGATAGTAGGATGATAATGCTATCCTAATTAAAAGATAAAATATAGCTGTAAAAAAAGCACAGAATAAAAATAGTTTAATTAGAAATTTTGTACCAAATCTTATCTCAATATTCCTAGAAATGTTATAAAGAAAAAAGATTAAGATTAGTAAGAAAAATAATCCGAAGAAATCTTGTGAATAGCTGATAAATATAGATGTAATTATTATCCATAAATATAATTGTACAAGTCCAGATAGACTAAAAGCTATATATTCTGGCATGCCAAAAATTGCAAAAATTGTTGCGGTAATAGAAAAAATCACAATCATAATGATTAAAAAATTCGTACCTTTGCTTTGTCCCGTTCCAGTTAAACCCATCTCAAAAGTTCTCATTGCTTGTTTTCTCTGTCGTTCTTGACGCTTTAAGTATTTTTTCTTTTCTTTTTCCCATCTACTGTCGTAATCTCGAGTAACTGATTTTAATTTAATCGTATCTTGATAAAGTGGACGTGACTCCCTCGTAGTATCGGGTATGAGTGGTGCGCCTTTTAGTTCAAAAGTGCAATCGTGATTTTCAGGCAAACGATGTCTCTTACAAAATGTTCCACCACAATATTTGCATTTAAAAGGCAAATAGCCAATCTCCTCACCGCAATGTTCGCAAAATGGCACAATTTTTCAACCGAAAAACTTTTAAATCTTTCTTTTCATTATAATAATATTTAAAACCTAAAATTCTTCTTTTTTTTTTGATCTTAATTCTAATTTATTTCTTAATATAACTTTTAAACTTATATTATTAAAAAACAAAGTGTTTTTTTATTGAAATTACTGGGAGTATCCCTCTAAATACTGTAAATAAAGCGTCTGATCGGAAATAAGTATGAAAGTTGTTATTGTCAGTAAAGCTAGCAAACTAAACAATAAGAGATATAAACCTTTATTCCATTTCCATATGTTTTGTCCATCTAATATACCTATTGGAAGCATGTTAAACAATCCTAACGAGAAATTTAAAAAGCCCGCATAACCTATAAATAAATTTAATGGATATATCTCAATGAAAAACGATATTATTAATAGAATCGTTCCGTATACTAGATTTATTATAGGACCTGCTGCTTTGCATAAACCTGTTTTTCTATCAATTTTATCTAATCCTAACACAACCACTGCACCTGGTAATGCAAACGTAGGAAGTGGTTGTAAACCCATTGCAAAAGTTGCGATAGTAAGACTTAAACTTAAAATAGTCAGCATCATTCCAAATGTAAGGAGTCTGAATTTAGTTTGTAGATCAAAATGCTTTGCGACTTGACGATGCCCAAACTCGTGGAATAGAAAAGCTGTTGTATAAAATCCAGCTAACATTAGTATAGACCACCAATATCCTCTTTCAATTAAATCTGGACTAAAAAATCCAAAAAAACCAATTAGGAAAATTAAAAATGCGCCAATTAATAAATGCGAAAATTCTGACTTGTATGGATATAAAATTCCTTTGAATTCAATGCCAGAGTCGGGATCGAAAGCATTTTCTGGAATAGAACTTTCTTGCCGATGCCATGTGAAAGATCCATCTGTCGTTCCACGTACTTCAGAAGCATAACTGGTATATTGTGGTTGATATCCCCTCGAAGGAATTTCTGAGTAAGTTGGAGTTAGAGCTTGACTTTGCTGGATTCTCAAAGTTTCTTTTATAATATTGCATTCATGGTTAATAGGCTCCCTATGTAAAGTACAATAATTTTGCCCACAGTCATTACATCGAAAAATTGCGTTCTCTGGAAGATCTTCTCCACAATGATAACATCTAACCATAATCTTACCTCACATATATTAAACTATAAAATCAGATTTTATTTTAAAAATGATTTTTAATTAAATATAGAATTTAAAATATAAAATTTTATTCAGTACATTGCACAAACGATTCATTTTCCAATTCTATTCAAAATTTATTTAAATAAGTTAGGCTATATAAAATAGTAATAAGAACCATAATTTTTATTAATTTTAAATAATATCATTTTTGATAATCTTATTGGTGTATAATATGAGCAAAGACGAGGATATGGGCGAAAAAGAGAGAGATACTGAACGACAAAAATTAAAAGATTTAGGTGTAAAAAGTACTTGGGACTTATTAACTACTAAGAAGAAAGACGAAGATTAACAACAAGGGACTCATTAACACTCTTAACATAAACTAATTATATTATTAAACACTTAATTAAAAAAAATAACGATTTAACTCTAAAAAGCTGTGGATTCCTTGGTAAGGAGAATTGTATACTGTGAAACATGTGAAAGGTTTGTTGAACTTAAAAGAAAGAGTTTTAATCATAGATACCATGAGTTGCTTTGTATTTTATTTTTAACCGTGTTTTTAATCCCTCTTTATTTTATTTTAAAATATCACAAAAAGAAAAACACTTGTCCTAACTGTGAAACGATATTCGATCTGAATAACCTTCCAACGCCACCAGAACATTTATCAATTACATCAGAATTAGAATAAACAGAATAGAAATAAAATTAAATTTTTCGAATTTTCATTATGTTTTTACATTTTGGACAGATTTTATCTTTTTTAGTAAGCTGTTTTTTAACAATTGTTTTTTGATATGCACATTTCTTTTTTGGACATAAAAGATTATATTTAGTAAGCTTTAAAGATGGTTTCTCGATAGATGATTGGATTTGTGTTTTATCTTTTGAAGCATTAGGTTTAGGTTCTTTTTTAATTTCTTCTTTTTTTTTTCTGGATTTTATCCACTTGTCTAAACTCAAATTTCCTCACTTAAAATTTGATAACCAACTTACTACTTTAAAAATAGGGATGTAAAATTTTATATATTATCTCTTATCATATGTAAAATTAATATATATTTATTAAAAAAAAGAGTAATGAAAATAATTGGTTTTAATAAAAAAAATCAAAACACTTGTTCCTTGCCAGCAATAAGACGCTCTCTCAAATTTACGATGTTATCTTTCGATAATTTTGTAATAGATACCTCTTCAGCGATTTTTTTTACTCTTTCGAAGTTCACATTGTCGGCGGGAATCAAACTTATTGAATTAATCCATGGATCAGTAATAGGTCTTCCGATTTGGGATAATAATTTTACATGAGCTTCTATAATGTCGCCTTGTCCTTTTTTAATTATTTCCCTTGCCATGTTCGTCGCAAGCACATTATAGATTTTACCAACATGGTTTATTGGGTTTTTTCCACATACTGCTTCTAAACTCATTGTTCTACAGGGAGTAATTAGACCATTACTTCTATTACCTCGCCCCACTTCTCCATCATCTCCAGCTTCGGCACTTGTGCCAGTAATAGTCAAATAAAGAATTCCTTTCTCTATATTGTCGGCAACATTTATAGCGCAAGAAACCTCCTTTTCAGGAATTATTTTAGTAGCAAGATCAAGAACAGCATCTTTCATTTGATTTGTATAATTTATGTATTCATCTTTATCATTGATATATCCACTTACCATAGCACCGCTAATTGTAATATCTATTTTATTCCCTACACGTTGACTCATAACTTTTATATCCTCTCCTGAAGCTTTGCATTTATCTTTAAATGTGTCAGAATTTAATAATCTTTCTGCTTCTAATGTAATTTTCTCTAGATCTGAATAAGGCGCATATCCTACTCCAAAACTAGTATCATTGGCTAATGGAACCTGTTCCATTGCATCAGATTCTTCAAAGACTCCAGTTAAATCTATAGAACCTGGCCGAACTGCGTAATCAAATTGGATGTGTTTTTCAATATCAAGATTTCTAAAAATATTAGATACAGTTTGACGACAAGCGTCAAGACAAATATTTGCAACAGGAATATATACTAATTTATTTTCTTTTAAAATTTGATTTATTGCCCGACCAATTATTAAAAAGTATTCTGGTTCTAAAATTAATCCCCCTCCAAACTCAGGTTTGGAAATACCTCCAACTAATGCTGCCTTATCCACGTTGTGGTGATAATAACGATCAAATGTTTCAAAATAATATTTACAAAGTGCTCTTGAACATGCATCAGCCGCAGCATCACAGACGGAATCAGGATGACCAATACCTTTCCTTTCAGCTAGTTCAGGGAAGTCTGTTTGTTCTATGGGTAAAAAATCTGCTCTATTTATTTTCAACAATCTTTGTCATCTCTTAGTTGTATGAAGTATTAATATAAATAATCTTTTAATAAAAAAATTTGTGATTAAATGCTTTAAAATTCCATTTTCTTACCTCTAAGATATGGCTAAAAAGAAAAAGTTTTTTATTATTTTTCTTGTTTTTTACTATTAGGTAATTGTTGATTGAAAACGTTAAAAAAAGAATAGATTCATTGTTAAAAGAGGCAAAATTTGAAACTTTTTTTTTTAAAGGTGCTGCTTCTAAGAGTATATACTGTTTTGATTCTTTAGTAAAAAAAGATGATTCAGTTTTTCTCATTAAAATATTTCCTAATATCGATAATCTAAATGCTAATATTGTGAAAGCCATTAAAAAACTATCATTATTATTAAATTCAAAGCCGATATTAATCGGAATGAAGAACCGTTATCAAAATCTAGATGATAACACCATATATATTAGAGAGGGCTTACCATTCATAACTCTTAATACTTTAGAAAACATTTTAAGAAGAAATATTTATCCTTATATATTAGCGAGAAGAGGTGGAGGTGTTATCTTTCTAGATGGAAACTTAATGAAAACTATAAGAGAACAAAAAAACGTTTCAAGAAAAGAAATATCTAATGAAATTGGCGTTACAAAAAGAACAGTATGCTCTTACGAAAATGAAAGTATGCGCCCTTCTCTAAAAATTGGTGAAAAAATTCTTAAAATACTTGAAAATAAGTCTATTTTCCGAAAAATAAATCTATTTAAGTGGCAAATCAAACTTCAATCAGATGAAGAAAAATCTGATGAAACTAGAGAATTATCCGAATTCGAATCTGGGCTCCAAGATATCTTCGAACATATAGGTATCTCAACAATTTGGTATAAAAAAGGACAAGTACCTTTCGAGTTATCTCTTTTTTCCAAAACTTACACTCTCGGTATAGACCAAGGAGATAACTTTTACCCTCTTTTCTCTGGTGTTTCTCAAGAAGATGAAAACGATAAAATTACCAAAATAAATATTAATAATCTTACGAAATTTGCTAATTTATTTCATAAAAATGCTCTTTTTATAGTAAGTGATGATTTTAAAATTCCAGATTTCTTTAAAAAAAGCCATATTCCAATAATTAAGTTAAAGAGTTTAGAAAGCTTGGATAACGAAGAGGAATTCGTTGAAATCTTCAAAGATAATTGAAAATAATTCTGTTGAATTAGTTTGCGGAATCGATGAGGCTGGACGGGGTCCAGTTTTAGGACCTATGGTTATTTGTGGGGTATGCTTTATAAAACCTAACTTGATTTACTTAAACGAAATTGGAGCAAAGGATTCTAAAAAATTAACTACGAAAAGAAGAAGTGAATTAGCTAAACAAATAAAAAAAAAATGCCATTCTTACGAAACTATCGTGTTATCAGCTCAAGAAATTGATGCGAGAGAAAAAAATAAAATAACGTTAAATCGACTTGAAGAACTAAAAATGGCAGAAATCATTAATAAGTTAAAACCAGACATAATCTATTTAGATGCGGCAGATATAGATGAAAAAAGATTTGGGAACTCTATAAGAGAATTACTGAATTATAAACCAAAAAAAATAATTTCAAAGCATAGAGCAGACGATATCTATCCAATAGTCTCGGCAGGTTCTATAATTGCAAAAGATAAAAGAGACATGATAATTGAGGAGTTAAAGAAAAATTACGGAGAATTTGGATCAGGTTATCCATCCGATAAAAGAACTACCGATTTTCTTCGTGAATGGATCAAAAAACACAAAAAGGCTCCCTTATTCGCTCGAAAAACTTGGGATACAACTAAAAAAATATTAAATGAAGAAACAAGCAATAAAAAAATTACTAATTATCTTATATAGGATTTTTTTTGATAATTAAGATAATATGATTGGCAGCGTATTTATGTACGTTTAAGGATTCAATTATTTCATACCCCGCTCTTTTAAGTGATTTCTTTTCTTGCTTGTAAACTTTTTCTGATTTGGATATACTATCTATCGATTGAGATTTGATAGCTAATAAAATTATGCCTGTATCGTTTAAATAATAATTAGAATTAGCTACAGCTATTTCTGCTTGGTTAGGTTGCGAGACATCTTGATATATTAAATCAACATCAGTGAAAATCGATTTAGCATAATTTTCGGGGTGTCTCGCATCTCCTAATATCGGAATTACGTTCGATCTGTTTGATACGTTTTGAATTAGCTGTCTAATACTTCGCTCTGCAAATTCAACTCCATAAATGAACCCATTTTTAACAATATCAGAAAGATGGGAAATTGTAGTCCCTGAAGAAGCTCCCAAATATAAGCATTTTAAATCGTCTCTAAGAAAATTTGTGATTGGATCTTTCAATATTAAAGCTGCGAGCTTACTTCTAAAAGGATCCCATTCCCTATACTCTATTCCTCCGTAACGTATTAATTTTTCTCCATAGACTTTTGTTCCTGGAACTAAATTTTTCGAATATAATTTCAAGTTTTCTGATGGCCCAGAAATATAAACATTATTAAATTTAGGGTGATTTCTTATCTCTAAATTACTCATTTTTTCTTCTATCTTTACTTGGTCTTTTATTTTTACCTTTTTTCTTACTTTTCAACTTTTTTGCATCAATTTTTTTAAGTGGTTTTGGATATTTTTTTTCTATTTCTTTTATTTTCTCCTCTATTTCTTTCGAAAAAAGATCTCCAACGAATTCACCAGAGAAGTGATCAATTTTAGAAGCAATTCCGATTTTTCCAGCAATTATTCTTGAAATTTTGCCCCTGATCCACGGTTTACTACTTCTAATTTGTCTCCATTGAAATATTAAACCATGTTTAGGTCTTTTTTCACCAGTTTTGAGAAATCTGTATAGAGCTTTTTCAGCCCCTAATAATTGTATTCTAGACGCAGGCATATAAGCTAATTTTTTTAATCCGCCTGCTTTTGCGATTAGTTTAGCTCCTATTAACGATCCTACAATCGAGTTAAGATTTGGAGCTGATCTTTCCATTAAATCGTTTAAGTATCCTTCTAACTCTTGTCTATATGAATCTAAAAACAAAATTTGGTTAGCGTAGCCTTGTATTGCGTTTAGATCAATATTAGCACCCATCGATTCAGAAGCTCTTTTAACCAAAGCTTCAATTTGACCTTCATGTAAATCAAAGTCTTTGTTTATTTTTTCAAAAGTATAATTTTCTCTTTCACCCAAAATTGAAACCATTCTCGCTAATAAGATATTATCTTCTATTACTTTATCTGTTAATTCTGGAAAATATAGTCCATACCATTCTCTAAGGCGATTTGTAAATAAACTTATTGATTTTTTAATAATATCAAGTGTTTCAATAACTTGAGTTATTATAACATCAATTTGTTCACCTGCTTCACGAACCTTCTTTTTAATTAATTCTTCATTAATTTTTTTATATTTTGCTAAAATATCGTTTCGCTTTTTGGATAAACCTATTTGATTGAGTTGGTCTTCCAAATTAAATCTAAAATTTTTAAATTCTAACGAAAACCTCTCTAGCTTTGTTTTAAAACCCAAATTTTGTGAAGTGAATGATTCTAAATCTTTATCATCAAAAATAAATTCGTCAAAACCCGAATTTTTCAATTCTAACAAAAAATCTTCATATTCCCTTAAAACAATACCACTTTCCACGGATTCATAAAACTTTATTAATTTTTGGTAATCGTTGTTAAAATCTAGGAAATTTACGATATTTCCACCCTCGCCTAATACAAACAAGCCTTCTAAAGTATCCACGATGTAACATTTCATTTTTCAAAAACACTTAAACAAATAAAAATTCTCTAATAATAATGATTATAAAATTATAATCATTATTTTCTTTTAAAAAATGCTAGAAACAAATATTTCTGGTTTAAAACTAAATTCTCCAATAATTTTAGCATCCGGCATTTTAGGTGTTTCGTTTTCTTCAATGATGAGAATAATTGATGCCGGTGCTGGAGCTGTTACTACTAAATCAATAGGTCCCAAACCAAGAAAAGGTTATAAAAATCCCTCGATTATTGAAGTTTATCCAGGCACCTTTTTGAATGCTGTTGGTCTTGGAAATCCTGGAATCAATAATTTTTTCTCTGAAATTAAGGCAATAAAAAAAAATAAAGTTCCCTTGATTGTTAGTGTATTTGGAGATAATAATGATGATTATATACAGGTTGCGAAAAAAGCAGAACAGGCAGGAGCAGATGCTATTGAATTAAATATCTCTTGTCCACACGCAGAGGTTTCTTCTATTGGAATTGATAAGGAATTAACATATTCATTAGTCTCAGCTATAAAAACTAACTTATCATTACCAATTTTTGTTAAATTAAATCCAAATGTAACCGATATAGGAGAAATTGCTTTAGCTGCTGAAAAAGGAGGTGCTGATGCGGTAGTAGCAATTAATACAATAACAGCTATGAAAATAGATGTTAACGTTAAAAGACCTATATTATCCCATGGAGGTGGAGGACTTTCTGGAAAAGCGATTCATCCCATTGCGGTGAAAAAAATTTATGATCTATACAAGTTATTAAAAATCCCTATTATTGGATGCGGTGGTATCTGCAATTGGGAAGATGTAATTGAATTCTTTCTTGCTGGTGCTTCTGCAGTTGAAATTGGAACCGCTTTATATCAAGGCATTGAAATTATTTCTCAAATTCATGATGGTTTGATTAAATATCTGAAAGAAAATGGATATACCTCAATTTCCAAAATAATAGGATTAGCCCATCAATTTAAAACTCAGGAGGTTCCAGATTTTGACTGAGAATATTGTTAAAACTGTAAGAATCAAAAGAGTAATAAATGATTGCAAAGGGGTAAAAACTTTAATTTTTAATATGAAGGAAAATAGTTTAGAACATTATAAAATCCCAAAACCAGGACAATTTGTTATGATATGGGTACCAAGTATAGATGAAGTTCCTATGTCAATATCTGGATGTGATGAAAGAAACAATTGGAGCATAACTGTTAAAAATGTTGGAGAATGTACTAATGCTATTCATAACCTAAAAATTGGCGACTATATAGGTGTTAGAGGCCCCTTAGGTAACTATTTTGAAATTCCACAAGATAACACCAAAAATATTATTTTAATAGCAGGAGGTATTGGTATAGCACCTTTGAGATTCCTTCTTTCTGAGCTTTCACGCTTGAATTGTCAATTTAAAATAATTCAGGGAGCTAAAGTTGATAGTGAATTGATTCATATAAATGAATTTTCAAAATTAGAAACAAAAAATTCAGAAATTTTATATTGTACAGATGATGGAAGTTATGGAATAAAAGGTTTTGCATCTGCAACATTCGAAAATCTAATAATGAAATTTTCAGATCATAATTTATCTAACAGCATTGCCTATACCTGCGGTCCAGAAAAAATGATTTATAAGATTTTTCAAATATGTGAAAAATATAATATTGAATTACAAGCGAGTCTTGAAAGAATTATGAGATGCGGCTGCGGCTTATGTGGATTATGTGCTCTTGATCCTCTTGGTTTATTGGTATGTAAAGATGGGCCGATATTCAAATCGCAAACTTTAAGGCAAATGGAGGATTTTGGTAAGTACAAAAGAGATTTTTCTGGAAAAAAAATACCTATTGAGTAAACTAATCTTCTTTAATAATCTGGTTTTATGAAAAATATAGAAGAATTAAAAGCTGAAAAAATAGAAAAAATAGCAAGAGCTATAATTGAACATCTTATTAAATATCCTCAAACACGTCGTTCCAAAATATCTAATCTAAAAGGGAGATTCGCGAAAAAATTTGCTTATAATAGAGTAATTAAGAATGCAACTATTTTATCATATGCCTCAGAAAACGAGAAATCAATAATCCTCAAACTTTTAAAAAGAAGAGCAATTAGGACATTATCTGGTGTTTCAGTAATTGCCATTATGACTAAACCTCTACCTTGTCCTGGAAGATGTATTTATTGTCCTGGTGAAGCCTCGCAGCCTGGAGTTAAGGTCGCACAATCTTATACTGGTAGAGAACCCTCAGCAATGCGCTCTATAAACTGCAATTATGATCCTTTCGAGCAAGTTCAATCTCGAATAAGAGATCTAGAAGCAATTGGACATAGTATAGATAAAATTTCCCTTGTTCTCCAAGGTGGTACCTTTTTATCTACAGACTTAAAATATCAAGAAGAATTCATTAAAGGAGCATTAGAAGGAGTATTAGGTAAAAAAACTCAAAATTTAGAAGAAGCTAAAAAGCTAGCCGAAAAATCCAAAAGAAGACTAGTTGGATTAACAATTGAAACTCGTCCGGATTATTGTAAAGAAAAAGAGATTGACAGAATGTTAAACTATGGAACTACTCGCGTCGAAATTGGAATTCAAACTATATATGACAACATTTACGAGTTAGTAAAAAGAGGTCATACCACAGTTGATAGCATTGAGGCAATACGTATTGCTAAAGATGCTGGTTTAAAAGTCAACGCTCATATAATGCCAAATTTACCTGGTTCAAATTATACTAAAGATTTGGAATTATTTGAAACGCTCTTCTCAAATTCAGATTATTGCCCCGATATGTTGAAAATATATCCTACTTTAGTTATAAAAGGTACAAAATTATATAATTGGTGGAAAGATGGAAAATACATTCCTTATTCTGTTGATAAATCAGTAGATTTAATTGCTAATGTAAAAAATACACTCCCCCCTTATGTTAGAATTCAACGAATAATGCGGGATATACCAGCATACTTAATTGAGGCTGGTTGTAAAAAAAGTAATTTAAGACAAATTATTCAAGAGCGATTACAACAATTGAATAAAGAGTGTAAATGTATTAGATGTCGAGAATATGGGATAAGTAAAAGAAAAGAAATTATAGATGAAAGTATGTTTAATAAGATCAAGTTATACCGTTTAGACTACGAAGCTTCTCAAGGTACTGAAATATTTTTATCTTACGAAAATAAGAAAGAAAACTATTTAATTGGATATTCACGCTTAAGAAAACCTTCTGAATTAGCTCATAGAGTTGAATTAAAAGATGGAAAAACCTTAATTTTGAGAGAAATTAAAGTTGTGGGAGAATTAGTTCCTAAAGATTTGAAACCAAATAGATTTACTCAAATTCA
>JBHLJY010000012.1:0-74709 GCA_048887225.1 Candidatus Hodarchaeota archaeon | reverse complement strand
GTATTTAATTTTATCAGATCCAATATGTACATCCATTATAAGTTTCCTAAATTCAAAATCTATACCCAATGGTAATGTCATTTTTTTTCACTTTTTTTTGAGTTTTTTCCAATTCATTTTTTCCATATTTGTTGGTTTTAACCCTTGCGAGGGCAGTCATATCCAATCTATAATTTTTATTAGATATTTCATCCTAAACCAACATGCATCTCACGAGAGTAAATTTCTTTACCATTCTCATCAACAACTGTGATGTGAGCGGCACACGATAGTCAGCAGTCAAAACAGCGGACTATCATTTCTAAGACATTTACTACTCCTTCTGGTATATCACTCATCTTTTTTTTCACACTCTATATTAATTTTGATTTAGATTATTTTATCCATGGATCTGGTAATTTAAGTCCTTCTAATGCTTTGTCTTCAAATACTTGTTTAGCTACATGCATCAATGTCTTCTCGATTCCTGCGATATTGTGATTTGTTGCTACTAGGAGATTAGCCTTTTTAACTATTCCTTCTGCATCAGAGAATAAGTGGTATAATAAAAGACCTCGTGGAGCTTCTACTAAACCTACACCATCTGCGTCTCTTGGCTGAACATCCAATGTTTTACAGTCAGGATTTACAATATCTGGGTCTTGGAGTAAGGTTGCAATCATTTCAATAGATTCGACTAATTCAATTAATCTAGCCCAGTGATATGCAAAGGTGAAATGAGGGGTATTACCAATTTTAGCCCTCATTGCTTTCAATGCTTCATCAGCTAATGGTGTAGCCATTTTATCAGCGGCATTAATCATTGCTAATGTGTTAGCACGATAAATACCATCAGGATATCCCGCAGGTTTGTAATACATATGAGTTGCGTATGAGTGTTCAGGAATATGTTCTCCTAAGGCATCCAAATATTTTTGGGGGGGATAGTCAAATTTTTCTCCATCTGGAGAAACAATTCTTATATCTCCTTCATAAATGTCATGAACACCATTCTTAGTCATTCCCGCATAGTATGTAGGAACATTTCCTACATTAGCAACGACATCCCAATAATCTTCTACAACCTTTAATCCAATCTCTACAGTCTTTTTTGACCATTCAACTTGATTATCAATCTCTTTAATGAATTTATCTCGAACAGCCTCATCCAAAGATTTTTTCATTCCTCCAGGAATAGCAACAATTGGATGAACAGATTTACCACCAATCGCAGCACATAGTTTTTGTCCGAAATCCATCATTTTTAATGCCATCGCTCCAACATCAGGCATCTGATTAATTACATGCACAACATTTCTTAAAGCAGGATCTGCCATAGGTCCTAATAAGAAATCAGGTGCTGCAAGAGCATAAAAATGAATTGCGTGAGAACTATATTGTTTGGCATTAATTAAGAGTTGTCTTAATTTTCTTGCAGGTTCAGGAATTTGAACACCCCAAGCATCTTCAACAGCTTTAGTTGGAGCTAAATGGTGTGGTATTGGACAAATTCCACAAATTCTTGGAGTTATTCTTGGAACATGTTCCATATACCGCCCTTCAAGGAATTTTTCAAAAAACCTTGTTGATTGAATGTTAAATTGAACATCTTGTACAGTTCCGTCATCGCCTAAAGTTAATCTTAATCCACCATGCCCCTCTAATCGAGTTACGGGCTCTACTTCTATTTCTTTGACCATTTTTTTATACGCCTCCTTTTCTTGATGCTAATGTAAATTTCTCGAAAGTACCAATAGGATCTTTAACCTGAGCAAGTAAAGCTTCTTTAGATAAGCTTACGTTAAATCCTTTAAGTACCGTATCAGCAAACCTTTCTGCTTGATTAACACCCCATTCAGTTTGGCCATAACAACCTGTACATGGAGCATTAACCCGAACACATAAAGCACCACAGCCAGCTTTGGTAACGGGACCCATACAAATATAACCTTGTTCAATTAAACAATCATCTAAATTTGGAAGCCCCTCATAATCTCTCTTCACGTTCGTCATCGTTGATTTACTGCCGATAATCCTATCACATGTATCGCAAACATTTGAGATCTCTGTGAAGTCTCGATTGCCCCTTAAAAATCCTAATATATTAGAAGCAATAGTTTCTGTATCAGGTGGTAAGTTTGCTAATGGAGTTGTTGGAGCACCCGTCTTCTTTACTTGTTTTAGAATATCCCCTACTAAGTCAAAACCCGCCATTAATGGCACGTTTAAAAATAACGTGAGAAATTCATACGTGCTCTTTATATCACCGGAACTTGCGGAAGCGAGGTTTTTAGTCATATCGTTTAACTTTAAAGCGCGGGCAGCAACCGTTTTAGCAGGTCCCATACATCCCACACAAGGATTACCTGCATTAGGACATTTCATCGAACAGCCAATGCTGGTAATTGGGCCAAAACATAATTTACCAGCATCTAAGAGACATCCCGATTGATTTAATGAACAATCATTACAAAAAGCAAGATCATTCATAGGGAATGGCTTTTGACCTAGTAAAAATCCTACTGCACTGAAAATATGTTCTGGCTTTGGAGGGCATCCTGCCATATAAGCATCAACCTTGATGACTTCATCAACGTTTACTATCTTTGATTCAAATCCAGGAACATGTTGTATAGGCTCTCCACCACCAGAACTTTTACTCTCTACCGTATTGAATTTTCTATCAATGCATTCACTAATCTCCCATTGGTTGGCTAATCCAGCTACATTACCGTAGCAAGCGCAAGAACCAAAAACTACTATGATTGCACTTTTTTGTCTCATCAGTTTAACATTTTCTAAGTCTTGTTTAGTTCTAATTGAACCTTCGATAAAACCTACAATGATCTCTCCGTCAGCTCTAGCTACTAAAGAATCATGTTTAAAATCGACTACAGCTGGCCAATATACAATCTCAAGAGCAGGAAGTACCGGTAAGAGACTTAAATGTAAATTTACTAAGCTCTGGTGGCACCCCCAACAATCTGAGAGTTGCATAAATGCTACTTTGACCATTTCAATTCACTTTTTTTTTATGTTTTTTTTCTTGTTTTTTTAATTTAAAATTCTATTTCCCAATTAATAAAAAAAAATTAGGATGTGATAGTTTATTTGGGAAGATATTAAAAAATTCTGATTTAATCAAAATTTAAAATAATTATAATTATAATGAATCTTTGCCATAATATTTATAAAAAATACTACATGTTCCTTCCATCGAAACCATACAAGGTCCAATCGGATTAAGAGGAGTGCATCTTTTTCTAAATAGCTTACATTCGTTTGGATACAATTTACCCGTCATTACCAAATGGCATAAGCATTCAGGAGGAATATCCCGTGATTTTTCAATCCTTATATCGAATTTTTCATCAGCATCATATTTATTATATTTTTTTTTAATTTTCAGTCCTCCATCAAGAATTCTTCCAATACCCCTCCATGGAGACGAAACAGGTTCAAACACTTCTGAAATAACTTTTTGTGCAACTATATTTCCTTCTGGTTTCACTACTCTCGAATATTCATTTAAAGTTTTGAATTGCTTATTTATAACCTGTTTGAGAAGCATCAAGATTGCGAGTAGAACATCATTGGGTTCAAAACCAGCAATAACATTAGGAACGCGATATGCATCAGAAAATAATTCAAATGGTTTCAAGCCAATAATAGTAGATACGTGACCAGGCGATATAAATCCATTAATATTTAATCGATCAATACTCATTAATAATTCTAAAGCTGCAGGAATTAGCTTGTGTGCACATATTACAGAGAAATTTGAGGGAGGATTATTTTTTATTTCGTATCCAGTTAAAGGGATGGTAGTTTCAAATCCTATAGCAAAAAAGATTATCTCTTTTTCTGGATTTTCTCTTGCAATCTTGACAGCGTCATTTGGACCATAAACTATTCTTATATCGGATCCACTTGCTTTAAGTTCAGCAAGGGATATATTGGTTGCTGGTACCCTTATCATATCACCAAAAGTTGTAATTATTGTATCGTCCCGCTTACCTAATTCAATTGCTTTATCGATATCTGCTGCTGGACAGACACATACTGGACAACCAGGTCCAGAAACAATCTCTATTTCTTTCGGTAAAAGTGATCTTAATCCATATTTTGAGATTGTATGCTCATGGGTACCACATACATGCATTATTTTAATTGGCCTATTAATCTCCTTTATATTCTTATTAATTGAATTAATTATCTTAGCTGTGAATTGCTTACTTCTTAAAACTTTAGTTCCAGGAATTTCCATACTATTCTCTTATAGTCTTATTACTTTCTTTTAATTTTGAATATAAAATCTAGATATCAATTAACAAATTCTAGGTATAGGCTCACCTAAGGGCATATCTACAAATCTTGTACCACCTACAACAGTTTTTAATAATACTTTTTTGGGATTATCCGCCCTAACTTCCCCTATTATTTCAGCATCCGCACCAATTTGAGTAGATTTAATTTTTCTTAAAATATGATCCGCTTGACTTGAATCAACGGACAAGATAGCTCGCCCTTCACATGCTATAGTAAATGGATCTAATCCTAACATGTCACAAATAGACTTTACTTGTTTTTTAATTGGAATTTTTTCCTCTTCAAGATAAATACTTACATTTGATTTAGTTGCAAAATCGTTTAAAGCTCCTGCAATTCCGCCCCTAGTTGGATCTTTCATGGCGTGAATATGATTTGAATTAATTTCAGATTTAATAGATTTATTAATTTCTAGTAATAAATTTATATCAGATTTTAGATCTGTAGAAATATTTAAATTTTCTCGACTTGCCATTAGTGCGGTTCCATGATCTCCAATAGATCCAGTAATTATTATTTTATCCCCAACTTTTAAGCCGTTATCTACTATTTTAATTTCTTTATCCTTAATTCCAATACCAGATGTGGCTATAATCATCTCGTTTAAACTACCACGAGGCATAATTTTAGTATCTCCTGCTATTATTGCTATTTTCGCTTCTTTTGCCTTCATATTAAATGAGTTAACAATTTTTTCTAATGTCTCAAATTTAAAACCTTCTTCAATAATAAACATTGAAGTAAGCGCTAAAGGGTCTGCACCCATCATCAATAAATCGTTTACTGTGCCGCAAATGCTTAATGTTCCTAAATCTCCACCTGGAAAGAATAAGGGATATACTGTGTGTCCATCAGCAGTTATAACAATTTCATTATCAAATTTCTCAAGCGGGATAGTTGCCCCGTCATCTAATTCTTCCACACCAATCCCATGATTGACATTTTTTAACGCAATATCCTTTGTTATAAAATCAATTAATTCTCCTTGTAAAATCCCACCAGCACCATGAGCTAAACGGATGACTTTTGAGCTCTCATTTTTCTCACTCATAATATAATGAAAGAATTCGAAATTAAAAGAATTTGTGTCACAAATTATAAAAGAATAAAAACGAAAGATTATATCAACTTTTTTAGGGAATCCATTGAATCTTTTGCAACTTTATAAGGATCTTCTTCCCAAATCTTTTCGTTAAATAATTCTAAAGAAATCCATTTATTGTATCCTATTTCCATTAATTTATTAACAAACATTTTAAGGTTAAAAAATCCTTGACATGGTAAAACTCTGTGAAAATCATGTAATTCTTTAAATGGTTTTTCAATAGCATCGTTAATATGGATTAACCACAATTTATCAAGTTCAATATTATCTAATTCATTGATTGAGTGTTCTCCAATAAAATAATGAAAAGTATCGATTATTAATCCTATATTTGGAAACTCATTAATAATTCTTAATGCCATGTCTATTTTTCTAACTGAACAATTAAGAAATCCCAAAGGTTCAAAACCAAGATTAAAATCGTATTTTTCAGCTAAAACCGCAAGAAGCTCTAATCTTTCGACAGTGCGAGAATAAATTTTAGCATCGCTAAGTGGTTCCTCAAGAAAACTCGGAACAGTTATAAGAGTATCACACCCAATTTGATTGCCAATTTTCATTAGTTTTTCTGAATAACTTAAAATTCGTTCAAATTCTTTTTCATGACATAAAGAAAATAATTCAACAGCATTAAAAGTAATACAATCGAGATTTAAATCTTCCAATTTTTTTTTTAAATTATCAACAGAATGACTTTCTAAATAGGCAAAAGTTTCATCTCTCCTTAATTCAACACCTTGGAATCCTGCCTTAGCAATAGCTTTTAAAAATATTTCCATCGGAGTTTTTATCAAAGTTGCTTGATTTAATGCGAATTTCAAAATTCAATCACATTTTCATTATTTTAATAATAAAAATCATGAAGAATATTACTTTCTATATAAAATCATTTGATTTATATAAGTTTGGCATTTTAATTTATTAAATGAGTAAGAAAACTGTAGAAATTAATTTAACTGGTATAGTTCAAGGCGTTGGATTTCGACCTTTCTTGTTCAATTTAGCCAGAAATCGGGGGTTGAAAGGTTTCGTTTTAAACCGTGGAAATGCTGGAGTGAGATTAGTACTTCAGGGAAATTCTGAAGATATTGATAAATTTATTGTAGATATAGAGAATAAAAAACCAAAAATCTCCTTTATTGAAGGTCTATATGTAAAAAAATTAGTTTCCTCAGAGATATTTGAAAACCTTGAAATTAAAAAAAGTGAACAAGGCAGAGGAATTAGTTTAACTCTGCCTCCAGATATAGCAATTTGCGATAATTGCTTAAAAGATATGAGAAATAAAAATTTATCTAAATATCATATGTATCCTTTTATAGCGTGTGCTGTTTGTGGACCAAGATTTACTACAGCAAAAGCATTACCATATGACAGAGAACGAAGTACTATGACTGAATTTCCTTTATGCACACGAGGAAATCCTTCTTGTATTCAAGAATATTCCGATTTTGATAATCGCAGATTTCACGCTCAAACTTTTGCCTGTTCTATATGTGGCCCTAATTATAAATTATACAATACATCACGAGAAATAATTAAAAAAGGCTCCATTGAAGAAATTCTTAAAGAAGTCTCAAAAAGAATTAATGAAGGTGAAATTGTTGCTGTTAAAGGAATTGGAGGAGTCCATTTAGTTTGTTTAGGTGATAATGATAATGTTATCCTTAAACTCCGGAAACGAAAAGGTGGAAGGAAATCAAAACCTTTCGCTTTAATGATTCCAAAACTAGAAATAGTTAAAGAATATTTTAAGATTTCTAATAAAGAAAGAGAATTATTAACATCTTTTCGACGACCTATAGTATTATTGGAACGAAAAGAAAATTTAAAAATTTCAAATATTAGTTATCAAGTTGCTCCTGGCTTAAATAATGTAGGTTTTATGCTTCCTTATTCAGGAATTCATTATTTATTGTTTGATTTTATTGGAGAAAAACCGTTGGTCTATACCAGTGGAAATCCTTCAAATATTCCTATGGGTATAAAAAATGATAAAATCTTCGACCAACTCCAACACCTTGCGGATATTTTCCTATTGCATAACAGAACAATCTATCAGAGAGCGGATGATAGCGTTTTAAGGATTCACGACAATAAGATAAAATTGATAAGAAGATCAAGAGGATATATCCCAGAATATTTACCTTTACCATTTGAAGTTGATATTCCCGGAGCATTAGCTACAGGGCCAGAATTAACAGTTACGGGAGCAGTTCTAAGAAAAAATCGAATATTTCCAACACAGCATATAGGAAATGTAGCTCATTTGGAAACATATAATTTCTTGAAAGAAGCACTCTTTCACATGAAAAAACTTTTACAAATTAAAGATTCAGAAATAGAATTCATATCTTGCGATGCTCATCCAACTTTTATTACTACTAAATTTGCAAAAGAATTAGCTGCTCAATTTAATGTACCATTATATCCCATCCAACATCATTTTTCCCACATATTGAGTTTAATGGCTGAAAATAATATAAGAAATGATGAGAAAATTATTGGTATTTCTACAGACGGAGTTGGTTACGGGGATGATGGTAATATATGGGGTGGTGAAATTTTATTAAGCTCGTATAATGGATATGAACGCCTAGGTCATTTAGAATATCAACCTATGATTGGAGGTGACCGTTGCACTAAATATCCTGCTAGAATGGCAGCTTCAATTATTCTTAAAACTCTAGGAATTGGTAATTCAGTGAATATTTTTAAAAAATTAAATCTTGAAAACGATTTAGAACATAAAGAGTTAGAATTAAAAACCTTAATATCTCACTTCCAACAAGCTAATAACACTTTTCCAAACGAAAATATTCCTTTGTCAAGCTCCACTGGAAGAATTTTTGATACTGTATCATATTTGTTGGGAGCTTGTAACATCAAGACATATAGAGGAGAACCCGCAATGAGACTTGAAGGATTAGCATCTAAAGGTAATTCAAGCAATGTAAAATTGGAGGTTAAATACAAGGAGAAAGGCGGTGTGTGTATCATAAACACTTCTGATTTAATCCTTGATATTGTTAATTTACTTGACGATTCAAAAAATAAACCAGAAGATATTGCCGCTAAATTTCAAATTGAATTTGGCAAGGTTTTTGCAGATGTAGCCATTGATATCGCCGAAAAAAATATGATAAATAAAATTGGATTAACTGGAGGTGTTGCTTACAATTACTCTTTTTCAAAAACAATTAAAGGAATAATAACTCAATGTGGTTTTGAATTTTTAGAACATGATATAATACCTCCTGGAGATGCTGGAATAAGCACGGGACAATTAATTGGAGGTATTTTTAAAAATAGAAGTTATTAATATAAGTATATCCAAATAGAAATTATGTTTCAAAATATTATAGAGGTATGTAATTAATATGATCGATAATGAAGAACATCGGGCAGATTTAATAAAATTCGCAAAAAAATTGAAATTCAAGCGGCAATCATTTCCTCAGGATGAGAATGGAGAGCCAACAGAAACTTATCTAGAATACTTGAGCATTATGTATAATTCTGAAATTATAAAAACAGTATTAGAATTACCTGTATTTCCTGATACAATGTCAATCGTGAAATTAGCTAAAAAGATTAATAAAAAGAAAAAAGAATTGATCGATGAGCTTGAGCCATACGTAAAAAAAGGGTATGTTATAAAATTAGGACGACAATATGCTCAACCAATGCCATTATTTATTTATGATATGCCGTTTATATTGAAGGAAGTTTATAGTACTGAGGATGGAGTGAAATTAGCTCAATTAAGCAGAAAATTCTTTGTGGAGGACGAATATTATAAAACATGGGAAACTAGTCGAAGTGGTATACCTCGCTTGAGAGTAATAACTGTTAGTGAAGAAGTAGAACATGAGCGTGAGATTATTCCAATAGAAGAGGTATATTGTATTATAGATCAATGGGATGATTTTGCTGTTATACCATGTCCATGTAGAAACAGAAAAGAGATTGAAGGTATAAGAGAGTGTAAAGATAAATATCCAATCCACAACTGTATTATGATGGGATCGTTTGCTAAAGCAGTACTAGAAATGGGAGACCCTGTTGTTAGAGCTGCTTCAAAAGAAGAAATAAAAAAAATTGTAAGAGAAGCATCTGATATTGGTCTTATACATGGTACAGATAACGATGCTACAAATACTCGAATAATTTGCAATTGCTGTGAATGCTGTTGTGGGATGCTTGCTGGATTGACAAGACTAGACAACCCAAGATCAATAGCTAAAGCCAACTTTATTTCTTATATTGATCGAGAATTATGTGTAGGGTGTGAAACATGCTTAGGACGATGTAAGTTTGGAGCTATAACCGTTAATGATGTAGCTGAAGTTAATACAGATAAATGCGTTGGCTGTGGTTTATGCGCAGTAACATGTCCTGAAGATGCTATAACTATGAAAAGGGAATTAAGAGAAGAAATTCCTGGAGCAGAAATAAGTTACTAATTTTTAAATTTCTTTTAAAATTTTTAGAATTCATACATAATGAAGAAGTATCTAAATTATTAGATGATTAAAGATTATTAAATAACAAATCTTAAAATTAAAGCTTTCTAAAATGACAGATTATAAGAAAATTGTGCCCTGCCTCGATGTAAAGTTTTTCTACATATCGTATAAAACGGCGTAAAAGATGGAAGGGTTGTAAAAGGAATTCAATTTATAAACTTAAGGGATGCAGGTGATCCTGTCGAATTTGCAAGATATTATCAGGATGAGGGTGCTGATGAATTGGTTTTCTTAGACATTACAGCAACTTTAGAAAAAAGAAAAACTGTAGTAGATTTAGTTAAGAAAGTCGCAGAGAGAATTTCAATACCATTTACTGTAGGAGGAGGTATAAGATCCATGGAAGATGTTAAAGCAATACTAGAGGCAAAAGCAAATAAAGTTTCTCTAAATAGCGCTGCTGTGAAAAATCCAGAACTTTTAGCTAAAATTTCCAGAGAATACGGTCCAGAGAGACTTGTTTGTGCTATTGATGGTAATAGAGTATATGTTAATTCTGAGGAAGAGGCACCAGAAAAAATTCTCTTTAAAGTAGAGGATAGATTCTGTTGGTTTGATGTTATGACTCATAGTGGTACGAAATCTACAGGCATGGATGCGATTAAGTGGGCGAAAAGAGTTAAAGATTTAGGAGTAGGGGAGATACTGCCGACGAGCAAGACATTTGATGGGACAAAAAATGGGTACGATTTAGAAATGACACGTGGAATTGCAGAAGCGACTGGACTCCCTATAATGGCTAGCGGGGGCGCTGGTACTATGAATCATATCCTTGAAGCATTTACAATAGGTAAAGCAGCAGCAGCTTTAGCAGCTTCGATCTTTCATTTTAGAGAAATATCTATAAGAGAAGTTAAACAATATTGTGCGAAAAATGGAGTACCAATGAGAATATAAATAAAACAAACTATTTTTTTATAGTTTTTCAAGTCATATCAATTAAGATGGTATACTTTAATCGATATCAGAGTAAATCCTAAATAATTTGCGTGATATATTTATTTAGATAAAAAAGAGAAGAAAAATAAGTATGCCCTTAACAAAACGCATTATTCCTTGTTTAGATGTAACAAAAGGTAGAGTTGTGAAAGGAACTAAATTTATTAATCTTAGAGATGCTGGAGATGCTGTAGAGTTAGGCGCATTTTATGATGATCAGGGAGCAGATGAGCTAGTTTTTTTAGATATTACCGCTTCTTCAGATAAAAGAAAAATTCTAATCGATTTGGTTGAAAGGACTGGAGAACAAGTCTTTATCCCATTTACTGTTGGTGGGGGTTTAAGGGATGTTGAGGATATTAAAGAAATTTTAAGAGCAGGTGCGGATAAAGTTTCATTAAATACTGCTGCAGTTACTACACCAGATCTTATTAAAGAAGGAGCAAAAATTTTTGGATCCCAATGTATTGTTACTTCTATTGACGCAAAAAGAGTATATGTTGAATCTCCAGAAGTAGCAAGGGATAAAGTGGTGATTCAAATCGAAGATAAGTATTGTTGGTGGGAAGTCTATATCAATGGTGGTAGAACGCCCACTGGTAAAGACGCTGTATTATGGGGTGAAAAAGCTACTGAACTAGGAAGTGGAGAGATTTTATTAACATCAATGGATAAAGATGGGACAAAAGATAATTTCGACTTAGAGCTTACTAGAACATTTAGTGAAAAATTAAGCGTTCCAATAATAGCTTCTGGAGGTGCTGGAAAACCTCAACATATTATTGACGCTTTTAAAATCGGTAAAGCAGATGCGGCATTGGCCGCTTCTATTTTTCATTATAATGAATATCCAATTCCGATTATAAAGGAACAATGTAAAAATGCGGGAATCCCAATGAGGTTATAATTATGCCATTTAATATCGCTATTATAGATTACGAAATGGGGAATTTAAAAAGCATCTATAAATGTTTAAAACATTTGAATGTGGATACCATTATTACTGATGATTCGAAAGTAATATTAGATACTGATGGTGTGATTTTGCCTGGAGTTGGAGCATTTGGCGATGCAATGAGACACCTAAAAGAAAAGAACCTTATTCCTGTGATAACTCAAATAGTAAATGAGAAAAAACCATTATTTGGCATTTGTTTAGGACAACAATTAATTTTTTCAAAAAGTTATGAAATGGGTGAGCACGAAGGTTTAAATCTGATTAAAGGAGACATCATTCCATTTGATATTTCAAAAGTAGATAAAATACCTCAAATTGGCTGGAATAGTGTCGAATTTTTGACAAAGGAAAATTTTCTAATTCAAGGAATTCCTAATAATTCTTACTTTTATTTTGTCCATAGTTTTTACGCGGATCCTGAAAATAAAGATCTCATTATAGGCCTTACTAAATATGGAGAAGTTGAATATTGCTCAATTATTGGTAGAGATAATATTATTGCTACTCAGTTCCACCCAGAAAAATCAAGCAAGTACGGAATTCAGATATATAAGAACTTTATAAAATATTGTAGAAAATAATATAATCCATTAATAATTTTATTTAAATGAAATTGTTCTAATTAGATATATAGTGGATGAGATATGGGTGGCCTTTTCGGAGTTTTTTCAGATAAAGATTGTTTAAAGGATCTTTTTTATGGGACAGATTATCATTCTCATCTGGGAACCAGAAGAGGTGGATTGGCAGTAAAGAACGAAGGAGGTTTTCAAAGATTCATCAAAGACATCACAACAACTCAATTCAGGTCAAAATTCGAGAAAGATATTATAAAAATGCACGGGAATAAAGGTATTGGTGTGATCAGTGATTATGAAGATCAACCTTTAATAATCAACTCACGGTTAGGTGTATTTGCCATTACCACAGTTGGGAAAATTAATAATTTAGATGAGCTAGCAAATATAGCATTAAAAGGCGGATCACATTTCTCAGAAATGCGTGGAGGGGAAATAAATCCCACAGAAATGATAGCAATGATAATTGGCCAAAATGCTACCTTTGAAGAAGGAATTCAGAAAGCCCAAAATATAATTGATGGCTCGTGTACCATGCTTATTTTAACAGAGGAAGGTATCTATGCAGCGCGAGATAAACTCGGTAGAACACCCCTCATCATAGGGGAGAAACCTGGGTCTTATGCCATTGCAATGGAAACTTGTGCATTCCCTAACCTCGGGTATAAAATAACAGAATACCTCGGACCAGGTGAAGTAATTTTATTAAGTGAGAAGGGGGTCGAAAAGAAAATCGCTCCTGGCAACCGATTGCAAATTTGTGCTTTTTTATGGGTATATTATGGATATCCCGCATCTAATTACGAGGGAATTAATGTGGAAGCTGTCCGTTATAAATGCGGCTCATATTTAGCAAAGAATGATAATGTGGAAATTGACCTCGTGGCGGGCATCCCAGATTCTGGAACTGCGCATGGTGTGGGTTATGCAAATGAAGCAAAAATTCCTTATTCACGACCTTATGTAAAATACACCCCGACGTGGCCTCGAAGCTTCATGCCTCACATACAATCTATTAGGGACCTAGTTGCGAAAATGAAACTCATCCCGATTAAAGAACTCATTAAGGATAAACGTTTACTTTTCTGTGAAGATTCAATCGTGAGAGGGACGCAACTTCGAAAACAAATTCAAAGACTATATGATTCAGGTGCCAAGGAGGTTCATATGAGACCAGCATGCCCTCCGCTTATTTATAGCTGTAAATTCCTTAATTTCTCCCGGTCTCGTTCTGAGTTAGATTTGGCGGGACGATGGGCCATTAAAAAACTCACTGGAAGTGATAACGACGATCCTGCCGAGTATACCGACCCAGAATCTGACAATTATAAAGCCATGGTTGATGTTATCCGTAAAAAATTGCAATTGACGACATTAAAATACCAGAGACTCGAAGATTTAGTTAAAGCTATTGGTCTACCAAAAGAAAAACTGTGCACTTATTGCTGGGATGGCGTAGAATAGGAGTTAACCTGAAAGTATCCAATTAATAAAGAAAGATGTCAAAGATAAGCAATAACAACAAATATCTTGCATTTGCAATTTTAATTGGTGGAAAAAGCACTCGTTTTGGAAGTGATAAAGGAATTTTTGAATTCCTTGGAAAACCATTAATATCATATCAAATTGAAACATTATCAAAATTTAAGCTCGATATTTTTTTAGTGGCTCATTCCCAAGATCAGGTTCAGACTTATAAAATCAAGATTAATACTGAAAACATAAAAGGTTTTATTTTGGACGATAAAGAGATCATTTCTGACAAAGAATTTCGTACTCCGATGATTGGGATGTATTCAGCTTTCAAAGAACTTGATAACTTAGGATACGATATGGTTTTCATATTATCTTGTGATACACCTTTAATTAAGCATGAAATAGTTGAATTAATAATTAAAAAATCTGAAGTTTTTGATTGTTGTATTCCAAGATGGAATAATGGATATTTAGAACCTCTATTTGCCATCTATCCAATTAAAAAAGCGTTTCAAATAGCAAAAGAGAATTTAAGGAATAAATCGTATAAGTTAACAAATTTACTAGATAATGATTGGAACATTAACTATATATCTATAGAAAACGCAATCCACCCTATAGATGAGAAGTTAATTAGTTTCATCAATATAAATGATCCTATTGATCTCGAAAAACTAATGAAAATTTACCAGCAATGATTAATTATATATCTTTTCTTTGACTAATTAGGGCTAAATCTCTAACTTTTTCTTAATTTTATCAAATAGAAATATTCCCAGAGTTGCTAATATGATTTCAGAGATTAGAACTTGAATGAACATAAGCCAGATTGGCAGTGCTAACACAATATTTAAAATTATCGCTACATAAATCGATATTATAATTGCGTATAATACACCTCCTAAGTACTTTAACCTCCCTCTATCTCTAAAATATATTATACAGTATAGCGCCGGCACATTAACTATACAACTAATTAAATCGATCGGACCAAGCGGTGAAGATAGGTTGACGAAAAATACCCCAATGACATTTCCTATTAACCCCTCTAAAGGAAAAATGATACACATTCCTACTATTAATTCAGCTACTCGAAATTGTACTCCTAGAAAGCTTATAGGTTGAAATATATATCCAAGAGCAATATATAAGGCAGCTGTTATAGCAATTAAGGAAATTCTAAGGCTTAGAGGTCTCACATCGAAAGCTTTTGATTTTTTTTCCTCACTTTCTTTTACATTTTCAGTTTCCATTTTTTAAATCCTCAATTATTTATAGAGGGAAAAAACTATTGTAAAAGTTGGAAAAAGTAGAAGTTCTATGGCTTCGTATAAAGATTGAATATCGGTGATGATATTCCTAATTAAATTTAAAAAAAAAAATGTTGTTATTTAAAGTCCCTCCCCGCTTTTTTTTCCGGCGATAAGACTTAAGATCCCTGCTGCAATCAATACGTAGGTTCCCCAAAATTCAAAGCGTCCCTCAATTGCTAATACTAAGGGAAAGGCACCTTCAATCAAAGGCTCTGTATCACCAAACATTAGAAGCCATTTTATGAAGCTTGGAGCAAACCCAATCAAAGCATATAATAATATAAAAACACCGATAACTAAAGGCATAACACCCCCTACATAAGGAGCAAATTTTTTTTTCAAGCCAACTAGTTGTAGAATTGGAGAAATCATGAAAATAGTGAACAGGACTACAATAGCATAGTAAAATATTAATGGTAATCCATAAAATAAAGCATTAGTATTTGGATTCATCCACAGATCCAAGTAATTTTTTAAAAATCCAATACCATTAATGTAATAAAGATCCAAATAGATATATGAAAACCAGTAGAATATATAGGTCGCAATGAGAGTGATAATTGCAGCTAATACACATAATATTTGTCCAGTATTCATAGAATTACACCATATTTTGTTAAGTTGTTATGATAAATTTGATGTTTTGTTATATATAAATCTAGCTATAAGATACCATTTTATCATTGAAAAATTTTAAATAAAGAAATTTCAATCTATTTCTTTTTAGAATAACTAAAATTAACGAGTTTTATATTTTAAAGGATCTTTCAATTATTTAATAAATACTTATTTTTAAATGGAAGATTAAAAAATGGAAAATCTTGATTGGGAAGAGATAAAAGAACAACTCCAAAAAGCTGTTAAACTTGAAAAAAAAGAGGAGGATTTATCGATAAAAATCTCAATACTTGAATCAAACATTGAAGAGAATCAGATGGTTGGTGGAATGCTCAGAGACGGAGATGAAATGAAACAATCTCTCGGACAATTTCTAGGCAAGAAAGAACCTTTAGACTGTGATATCGAAATTAATCAAAAAAAAAGAACTATGCTATTAAAGTTTAAGGAGGAAAAAGATTTCAAAAAAGTCTATAATTTATTGAACGATTTATTTTTCGGAGATTTTCTTAAGAAAATGATTGAAGCAATGATGGGTGCATTTGGAGATATGTTTGGGCAAGATTAATTCTTTTTATTTAAATGCTTTTATGCTTTAAAATCATAAAAATTAGTTGACTTAAATTTAATAATAAATTTTTATAAAAATAATAGATTCTTTAAAATATTAGAATTTCTCTGAAAATTGTGGCTAAATTTTAAGAATATTGTTATGAAAGATCTAATTATTAAAAATGGCTTGGTTTATGATCCCTTAAATGGCATTGAGGGTGAAAAAAAAGAAATCCACATTAAAGACGGTATTGTAGTAGATAAAGTAAATGAGGATGCGAAAATAATAGATGCCTCGGGAATGATTGTTATGCCTGGAGGTGTTGATATACATTCTCATATCGCTGGAGCAAAAGTCAATGCTGGAAGGATTTTTCGACCAGAAGATCATTACATCGATCCTGTTCAAAAGTCAAAATTAGCTCGTAGTGGGACTGGATATTCTGTTCCTTCGACTTGGATTACTGGATATCGATATGCTAAACTTGGTTATACAACTGTAGTTGAACCCGCTATGCCATTACTTGAAGCACGACATACTCATGAAGAATTTTTAGAGATTCCTATAATTGATAAAGCTGCTTTTCCATTATTTGGAAATAATTGGTTTGTAATGAAATATATCAAAGATAGGGATTATGATAAATTGGCGGGATATGTATCATGGATTTTAGAAGCCACAAAAGGATATGCTGTTAAAATTGTAAATCCCGGAGGGGTTGAAAATTGGGCATGGGGTAAAAATGTTGAATCTTTAGATGATCACGTTTTTCATTTTGAAGTAACCCCTAGAGAGATTATCGAAGGATTAGCAAAAGTAAATGAAATATTAGAATTACCTCACACAATTCATGTCCACGCAAATAATCTTGGACATCCAGGAAATTTTGAACATACCATCGAAACATTTAAAGCTTCGGAAAAGATTAAACCTAAAAAAGGACGTGAAACCACTTTTCACTTGACACATTGTCAATTTAATGCTTACGCAGGAACAAATTGGGGTAATTTTAGTTCAGGAGCCGCTCAAATAGCAGATTATCTTAACACGCATAAACATATTACTATTGATGTTGGACAAGTGATTTTTGCCAAAGCAGCAACAACAACTATGACTGCAGATGGTCCCTGGGAATTCGCTCTCCACCACCTTGGTGGAATGTCAGCATGGGGGTCTAAACCAGGTATAAAATGGATAAATGGTCAAGTTGAAGGGGAATCTGGTTCTGGAGTTGTACCATATTTCTTTTCTCCTAAAGTAGGCGTTAATGCTATTCAATGGGCCATTGGTCTTGAATTATTGCTTTTAATTAAAAATCCTTATCAAATTTACATGACAACTGATCATCCGAACGGAGGTCCTTTCATTTATTATCCAAAAATCATTAGATGGTTAATGGATAAAAAAACGAGAATTGATATGCTCGATAATGTCTGTTCTCCAAAAGCAAACTCACAGACGCAACTGAGGGACATTGATCGAGAACTAACTTTAAACGAATTATGTATAGTCTCGAGAGCGGGTACAGCGAAATGTTTAGGTATGACAGATAGAGGTCATTTAGGTGTAGGAGCGATAGGAGATGTTTCAATATTCAAATTAGATCCGAATAAAATGGATGGTAATTCCATCGAGAAAGCGTTTTCTAACGCAACATTTACAATAAAAGATGGTCAAATTGTAGTTAAGGATGGTGAAATAATGACCTCACTTATTAGCAAGACGCTTGTTTCTAAAGGTAAAATTAAAGAAAGCATATATAACGCTGTTTTAGACGATGTTAAGGCGCATTGGAGAGAACATTATAGTATAAATTTCAACAACTATGCTATTGGAAATTATTATACACCAAAAATTAAGGTAATAAATGCCTAAATAATTTATTCTTTATTTCATCTAAAAAGCGCCAGTTAGAAAGGGATATTCATTAGCTTTTATATAAACCTATAATTTCTGCCGAATCAAGAGTATATTTTTTTATCTTTTCTTTAAAATTTCTTTTATTAACACCCTCTAACTTTTCAATGTCAAGAGCGTAAACTTTAAAGAAATATCTATGCGTTCCACTTGGAGGAGCAGGCCCCCCATAACCTTTTTGACCATAATCGTTTTCTAATTCTTTTCCTGGAATGGGACCTCCTTGTGGTATTTCTATTACATCCCTCGGGATGTTAATAACATACCAATGGATCCAATCGCCTACAGGAGCATCTGGGTCATTACACGAGATGGCAAAGCTTTTAGTGCTGCTTGGTGGATCACTCCATTTTAAATGAGGCGATTTATTATCTGCTCGATATGAAAATTTTTTATCCATCAACTCATTATGCTTAAAATCATTACTTATTAATTCCATAAATACAAATTAGGATGATAAATTATTTAATTATTTTCACACTCTCTCAGTGTTGCAAATAAAATAAATAAATCATATTCTTCTATAATATTAATTAGATCTTAAAGAAAAATTCGCATTGGAATAAAAAAAGGTGGAAGAGAAAACTATGATTGGTTTAAAACCTAACACTTTTAATATATATCCATTAATTATTGAAAATATCAACGATTTAATTGCTATCGTTGAATCCCACGATTTTTTCAGATTTGAATATATTAATGAACCGCTATTTCTGAAATCATTAGGATATTCAAGCAAAGATTTAATCGAACAATCGATTTTGGATTTTATGTATCCAGATGATTCAAATAAATTTCTTACCGTATTAAAGAAAAGCGTAGACATTGAAGCTGTTTACGAAGAACTGAGAATTAAAAACATAAACGGTGAATTTAAGTGGTTTGAATGTAAAATAAAACCATTCAGAGATGATAATCACCAAAAAAAATTGCTTTTAATTCTAAAAGATCTATCCAAATACAAGAATTTAGAACTAAGTGAAGAGACTTATAGAGTAATTTCAGAACACGCAAACGATTTGATTGCAGTTTTTAACGAGAAATTAAGATTTGAATTTATTAATGAAGAAGTTCACAAAAGAGTATTAGGATATTCAAAAAAGGATTTAATGGGGAAGCCATTTTTAAAATTTATCCATCCTGACAATGCAAACGAGATAGCAAATCTTATAAAAGAACGTTTAAAATATGGTGAAGGAAAGGCAGAATTAAGATATAGAAAGAAAGATGGGACTTATATTTGGATAGAAGTTAGAGGCAGAGCATTTAGAAATAAGGATGGATTAGTAAAAGGTCTTACTATTTCAAGAGATATAACTGAAAGAAAAATGAAGGATCAAAAATTAAAAGAATCTGAAGAACGATTTAAATATCTTATTTCATCAAGTCCAATGATGATTTATACTTCTAAAGCATCAGGGGATTACAGTGCTACATTTATTAGTGAAAATGTAGAGGCTCAAACAGGTTATATATCTGAAGACTTCATAAAATATTCAGATTTTTGGCTAAATAATATTCATCCAGAAGATACAGAAGAAGTTTTATCAAAACTCTCAATATTACCTGAAAAGGGAAATATAATCTACGACTATCGCTTTAAATTTAAAGACGGAACTTATCATTGGATGCGTGATGAAGCTAAACTAATTAAAGACGAAAACGGAAACCCAATAGAGACTATTGGTTCGTGGACAGATATTACAGATTTAAAGATCACTGAACAAAAACTAAAAGATTCTGAAAAAAAATTTAGAATGATTACGGAGCAATCATTAATGGGAATATTGGAATATGATTTTAGAGTGAAAAATATTAAATATACTAACCCTAAGTTATTAAATATTCTGGGCTACAAGAAAGAAAAAACTTTAGATAAAACGATTTTTGAAAAGATCATTCATCCTGAAGATATTAAAACGTTTTATAAAGCAACTGAGACTGAAGAAGTTGAATTTAGACTATATGATAAAAATGGAAATCTAAAATGGGTCAAAGGCAACAGATTGAATCAATACAACGATAAAGGAGAATTAATAGGTTTTGTTATGTGGCTGGATGATATCACAGAGAAAAAGATGTATGAGAGGCTTATTTACGAATTAAATGTAAATTTTTTGAATTTCACCACAGATGTCCAAAACAATATTGAAATGTTACTTGAAACTTGTTGTAAATTATTAAATGCAGAAGTTGTATTATATTGTTATCGACAAATACAAAATGGAATTGAAAAATACCAATTAATGTCAAGTGATAAAGAGAGTTTAATTTTAGATTCTGAAGAATTTGAAAATCATTTCATTATTAGCGAATTGTTTCAAGCAGATCACGATTATACTCAAACATTTATTAATATAAATGAAACTAACTATGCTATGACTGATCGATATATTAAAGAGAAAAAAGCAAAAGGTTGTTTTGGTAAATTAATTAAGTCACAAGAAGAAGAATATAATAGTGGAATATGTGTTTTTCATCGAGAAAATCCATATCTAGACCACCAAGATGTATTAGTATTATTTTTAATATCCGACGCAATTGAGATAGAGCAGAGAAGATGGCAAGTACAACAACATTTAGAGGAACAAAATAAGCTTAAGACGGAGTTATTATCTAGAACCTCACATGAACTAAAGACACCTCTTATCGCAATTAAAGGCTTTACTGATCTCTTACTCACACTCCACTCTTCCAAATTAGATACAGATATGATCTCAATTATAGAAGATATAAAGGAAGGAGGCATACGTTTGGAAGAAAATATTAATGCACTTCTTGAAAGTTCGAGATTAGAACAAGGACTTCTTGAGTTAAATAAATCAACAGAAGATTTAACTTTTCTAATTAAATTTGTTTTGCGAGATTTGCGGGGAATGTTGGAACTTAGAAATCAGAAAATCATATTAAATATTCACGAATATTTAACAGCTTCGTTCGATAAAGAGAAAATGTATGAAGTTGTTTCAAACTTATTAACAAACGCCATTAAATACACTCCTCCTGGTGGAGAGATAACGATTAAATCAGAAATAAAAGAAAAATTTTATGTAATTTGTATAGAAGATAAAGGAATTGGATTCACCAAAGAGGAGAAAAGCAAATTATTTAAACAATTTGGTAAGATTGAAAGATATGGTGAAGGTTGGGATATTGATATAAAAGGATCTGGACTTGGATTATATATTTCTAAAAAAATCGTGGAATTGCATGGTGGAAAAATTTGGGCAGAATCTGAAGGGAAAGATAAAGGCAGCAGATTTTACTTTTCTCTTCCAATAATTTAAAATAAATTTTTTTTTTCTTTAAAAGATGGAAAATAGAGCCATATCATGTAGAATGGTGAAGCAAGGATACTCTAAAGGTGCGTGTGAAGTCTCTTTAAAAAACGGTTCTACAAACTCGGCATGTATCTCTACATTGAAATATGATAAGGGTCAATTTCATCGAGTTATTAAATCAATGCATTTATCAAGACCAGAAGATTATTTTTCAATCTATCAATCAGGGTGTAATCATAATTGTTTGAAATGTCATTCATGGGAATTTTCCAAAAATTTTAACGGTGAATGGTATTCTACAGAAGAAATTGCTGAACTTTGTAAGCAATACGAGAAAAAAGTTACTATTTTTGAACCAAGAGAACGAGCATTAATGTATTACGCCACTGATTTGTGCAAACATTGCGGATCATGTATTTATTTTAATAAGAGAAGTCCTTTATGCCCAAATAAAGTCTCAAGAGATGAAATAGTATTAAGTCCCCAGGGTTGGGGACCCGCAAGAAATATCGTTGCGTTTACTGGAGGTGATATTGCATGCCAAGCAAAATTTTATGCGGAAGTAACACAAAAAATAAAAAAAAAGTGTGATAATATATGGGTTTTATTAGAGTCTAATGGTTATGGTTTAACTCCAAAAAATTTAGATCTCTTTCAAAAAGCTAGTTTAGACTCATATTGGTTAGACATTAAAGCCTTCGATGCTGATATTTACAAAAAACTATGCGGAACTCCTAATAAAACTGTATTAAATTCTCCAAAAGAGATCTTAAAAAGAAATTTTGTTTTAGAAATTCTAACAGTTTACATTCCGAATCTAGTAGAAATTGATCAGTTTGAGAAGATTGCTGAATTAATTGTAGAATTAGATGAGACTCTTCCTTTTCATATATTAGCGTTCTTCCCGCAATATAAATTGAAAGATTATCGATCCCCAAATTTATCAGAAATATTAGAAACTTATACAGCGATAAAAAAAATCGGTTTAAAAAACGTCAGGATTGGCAATGTTGGAGTTTTTGCTAGCACTGCGGATGAAATGAAAGAATTAATAAGAAATGTTGGAGTAGAAGCACTTTGAAATTAAATAATTGAAACTCGTTATTTTGAAGAATTGAACTCCTATATTTTTATATGGAAGGCTAATTTTTTATAAAATAGGTGATAAAAGTTAACGATAAAAATTTTGAAGAGCTTGACATTGTTAAAAAGTATTTTTCAAGAATATATACAGTTTTAGACGCAAAAATTCGAGAAAGATTGAAGAATTTAAATGTTTCTGAAGAAAAAAAAAAAATTTTATTAAAAGAATTAGCTTTTCTGAACGAGGAAAAGCAAACTGAATATCTTGATGAGTTGTTTATTATTTGGAATAAAATTTTTGAGAATGTGTAATTTCTCATTTAAAATTAACTTGTAATCAGCACATTCTGACTTAGATCTCTAAGCTTTTCTTTTCTTTTGTATAAAAATAGAACCAAAAAATAAAGACGCAATTATATATCGAAAGAATTTAAAAAGAAAGGGAAAAAAATCAAAAAATAATGGATTCTCCTTTTAAAAAATCTATGTATATGAATTAAAATTTGTGCCCAGATTAGTTCTAAATCTTAAAGAATAAGTTTTTATTAAAAAATACTTTTTCATCTTTTGATTTATTATTTATAATTTTAATTTGAAAAGTAAATAAAAAGGAAGAATAATGGAAGAATTAAAGTCTGATAAAATTACAGAATTCACTGATGAATTAGCTAATTTATTGAGAGACGCGGGATTATTAGAAATTGGGTCATGTATTCAATGTGGTACTTGTACTGGAGGATGTCCTTCGGGAAGAAGGACTGCTTTGAGAACAAGATCTTTAATAAGAAAAGCTCAATTAGGACTTGATGAAGTACTTTCAGATAAAGAATTGTGGTTTTGCTCGACATGTTATACCTGCTTTGAAAGATGTCCTCGAGGTGTGCCAGTTACAGATATGATTATTTTCTTGAGAAATTTAGCAGTTCAAAAGGGTATCATGCAAGGCCCACATAAAGCTTTATGCGGATTTCTTTATAAATGGGGGCATGGAGTTCCTATTAATGATAAGAAGTGGAATAACCTGAGAGAATCATATAATCTGAGTAGAGTACCCCCTACAACTCATCGTTCCCCCGAAGCTGAAGAAGAAATTAGAACTTTGTTAAAGAGTACTGAGTTTGATAAACTTGTAGGTATTGGTGATTATGAAAAAAAGGAGGATATAGCAAGCATAAATAATAAATAATAATTTAAAAATATGGTAAAAATTTAAAAAGCTCTTCACTTCTTTGGTTTTTTATTTTTTTTATAGTGTATAGAAATTTTAAAGTTTAAATTTCTCTGAATTCTGGGTAAAGATTTAACTTTTTTTTTATGATTAAATAATTTATTATTACTGATAAAATAAATTTCTTAAATTTGAGGATAGAAAAGGCCAATATTTAAATATCATCGAATAATTACTAGTAATTAATTATTATCGATATATAATTACCAGTAATTAAAAAATATAGTTGTTGAAAAATGTCAAAGCAACGGAATATTGGAGAAAGAGCAAGATTATTAGATGATAAAAATATAAAAGAAAGAATGAAGATCGAAAGTCGGTCTATTAAGAAAATCCTTGTAGCACTATTAATTTACATCGCTTTTATGATACTTTTTACAGTGTTTCTTTAAAATCTCTCAATTTATTATTATTTCCAATTATTATATTTCTTTGAGTGAGTGAAATGGTTACATTAACGTTAGAATTAATTATATTAATAATTTTAATAGCATTTCTTTTTGAAATAATGGATTCTGGTACTGGAATGGGTTTTGGAACAGGAATGGCACCGATATTATTATTGATGGGATTTGATCCTTTACAAATAGTGCCCACAATTTTAATTTCGGAATCAGTAACGGGCTTTGTTGATTCTTATTTTGATAATGAATTTAAAAATGTTGAATTTAAATTCCGGCCTATGAGTGATAGTACGAAATTAGCTTTTATTATTGCCTTTTTTGGATGTTTATCTATTGTGTTTTCGATTTATCTTACTTATGCTGCGTTGAAGCTACCAAAAGCTTTTATTAAATTATATGTAGCAATTTTAGTTCTTTTCATGGGTATATTTGGAGTTTTCAGAGCAAAAATTACGAAAAAAAAAGAGTTAAATCCTAATCTGAAATTAATGATAGGTTTTGCTGTTCTTGCTGGTTTTAATAAAGGTGTAGGTGGTGGAGGTTATGGTCCAGTTATTACTTTAGGAGAAGTTTCTAGCGGGGTATATGAAAAAAGTGCGACCGCTATTGTTTCTTTTTCAGAGGCAATGGTATCCGTAGCGGGTACTTTTTCATTTCTCGTTGTATCAGCAATTGGCGTAAAAGTTGAACTCATCCTTCTACCATGGATTTTCACCGGCGCTTTCTTTGGAGCATTAATAACTCCTTATATTGTACGAGTAGTTCCTAATACAGTATGGAAATTCATTATACCAACCTACGCTATAGGAATTGGAGTATACATCCTTTATACAATAATTATCTAAAATCATTATTACCAATAGGAGTCAAAAGAAATGGAGTGGTGTTTTATCGACATTACAATAATTATTATAATTTTATTTCTGGCATTCTGTTGTGAATTTCTAGATAGTTCGCTTGGAATGGGGTATGGTACTTTAATGTGTCCTATATTATTACTATTAGGTTTTGATGTGTTTTTAGTAATTCCGTCAATTTTATTTTCAGAAATGCTAACAAGTTTAAGTGCTACCATTTTCCATCATGAGATGGGTAATTGTAATTTAGGTTTAAAAGAAAAAAATATTAGAGTTGTTTTTCTTTTTACTATATTATGTGTCATTACCATGATAATTTCTATAATTATTGTATTACAAATACCAAAGGTTTTTATCGAGATATACATCGGAATTTCAATAATCTTTGTTGGATTTGTTTTATTATTTATAAAAAGTTTCAAATTTTCTTGGAAAAAATTAGAGATTTTTAGTATTATTAGTGCCTTTAATAAGGCAATTTCAGGAGGCGGTTTCGGACCAATTCTTACCACAGGTCAGATCATTTCAGGCAGAGACGCCAAACAAGCTATAGGAGTAACTAAAGCAGCCAAGTTTCTTATATCTATTGCTGGATTTTTTACATTTTATATTATATATGGAATTTCAGATTATACATTATTAAAGCTATTAGTCATTAGTGGAACTTTTGCTGCTTTTTTCGGAGCGTTTGGAACTAGTAAAATTAAAAATCAGAGTAAGGCACGATTTTTAATAGGAAGTATTGCTATAATGTTAGGTATAATTATTCTTGTAAAATTTATGGTTTGGAGGGTATAATCGAGAAGGCATTCTTAATAGAATGATAAAAATATGAGAATATGAATTTAAATTAATAATTTAACTCGGTTTATAGAAATATTATAATTTATTTATAGTTTAAAAAAGCCCAGAATCAAGCAAAAAGATAAAATTATATCATCTTCTTATTTCAATTTTTTTTGAAAATAATATATTTCTATCGGCATTTCCAATAATATAAAATATGTAATCACTAATTCCAGGAATAATTGGAAAGATTATAAGAATTTCCTCTTCGGGATGCCAGTAATCTATTTTTTCATTTAAAAGATCATCTTCAAAAAATTCTTTTACGTACGTGATTTTGGTTCTCAAATTTTCTATAAATTTTTTGGAGATGTTTTTTACTTTAATCTCTATCTCGCTTGAATCTTGAATAATTTTGAAATTCATAAATTTAAATAAAGTTTGCTGTCCTATTTTGTTAATATCATTTTTTGTCGATTCAAAAAGCTCTGTGATTGAAAACTGTTTTTTTTCTCTATTTAATAATCTTTTGTTTAAAAAAATCCCTTTTAACATGAAATACGATAAAG
This sequence comes from Candidatus Hodarchaeota archaeon, assembly GCA_048887225.1. Lineage (GTDB taxonomy): Archaea > Asgardarchaeota > Lokiarchaeia > Sigyniarchaeales > SOKP01 > LW40-45. The sequence continues at coordinate 48,207 of JBHLJY010000012.1, read as the reverse complement.
CTTTCTGCAATTTAATAGATGTAGCATCAATCTGTTCTATGAAAGATAGGAAGAATTCATTACAAATTTTCTTTATTAAATTGGAAAGCCTCATCTTTAAGTAATCTCCTTTAGTAACAATTTCTCTTAATTTTGGAGTTTTCACCAAATTATATTTAACAATTTCCGATTCAATCACCTGATATAAATTACTACCAAAATTTGTAATAATAGCCTCAGTAATTTTATTTAGAAGCAAATTTCCAAATAAGTCAATATCATTAGAAAGAGCAATAATTAAGATAATTGTTTCTGGAGTAGTAGTTCCTAATCCAGCTCTTTTCTTTTTTCTTTTCGAATTTACAAAGAATTTTTTAGCAAAAAACATTTTTCCTTCATACTCTAAATCGATGCGATTAAAATTTTCATGCTTTTTTATATCCAAAAACCAAATTGGATGTATATTAATTAATCGCATTTTTTCAGGATTATTTTTTATAGATTCATCAGGATAGATAAGAATTGGGATTGGACCTTTAGATTCATCAAAATAAAGAAGATATACTTCACAGATGTCTTCGAGTTTGTCGTCTTTTGTTTCATTCTTAGTAAAAAAATCAATCATTTCGAATTACCATTAATTATTAATAATAAGTTAATGTGTTGCACATGAAATACATGGATCAAAAGCTCTAATTATCTTCTGGATTTTTTCCTTTACTAAATTAATATCATGTTTTTCATATAATTTCCTTGCGTAATCAGTAATCATTATATTTATAAGCGGTAAGTTGATTTCAGTAGCAATGTAAAGCTTTATTTCATCAATTTCGTTATTTCTGTTTAATGTGTAATGATGCATTAATGTCCCTCTTGGGGCTTCTACAACCCCAATGCCATCTGAATTTTTTATCGATTTAAGCGTAGGTAAGGAAATTTTATTATCTAACATAGGATTTTGTAAAATTTCTAAACCTAGTTTCGCCTCCATATACATTTCCAATAATTTAATGAAGGTTGAAAATAAAATATTATATTGCCACGAATTATCAAAATAACTCAAGTATGTTGAAATTTCTGGTTTTCCATAATCCTCAATTATTTTTTGTCTAGCAAGAGGTCCAACTAAAATATTTTTTCCCATAAAAAAATTAATACCTCGTAGATCTGGATCTTTATCTAAATATTTTGAATAATTTTTATCTAAAAAATTAATGATTTTGTGATTAAATTGCTTTATTCCTAAAATTCCAGAATATCTGTCATACTTACCATGGCTATGTAATCCAAAAAACGTACAATTTGGAAGTTCATAGTCAATAGGAGGAGTTTGTGCTGAAAACAATTCAATAAACTTTTCAATTATCCATTCCAAACTAAAAATTGCTTTTTGTAAATATTTCCGAGCAATAGTAATATTTTTTCTGGAAGGGAAATAAAGATTTCCTCCTGGAACTTGAGTAATACAATGAACTGCCCTTCCACCAAATATTTTATTGATTTCATTTCCGATTTTTATTAATTCATAGAAATTTGTTGTCAAATGGAGATCGTAATTAATTATTTCATATGGCGATGGTGTATTCTCTAAAATATTAAAAATTTCTAATAAATCTGGTAATGAATGAAAAAAGAAATGCATGGAATGTGATTTTATTAATTCACCAGTTAATAATAGCCGTCTTAAAAGAATAGACTGCTCTGGAACTTCTATATCATATAAATTTTCTATAGCTTTACAACTAGCAATTGATTGAGATGCATAACATAACCCACACACGCGTGATATTATTTTAGGAATGTCTAATAATTCTTTTCTTAATAATATATTTTCAAATCCTCGAAATATAGAGATTTCAAAATTTACTTCCGAAATTTCTTCGTTTTGATTTTCGAGAAAAATGTTTACATTGCCATGACCTTCAACTCTCGTACAAATATCAATTACTTTTTTCAACCATTTCACTCTTTAAATTTGGGTTTTGAAAATCTATAAAAAATACCCTTATAATTCTTTAATTTATCAGAAATTTTAATTAAGCTTAAAAAATTGATTATATCCGCAAAAAAATCTTTTGAAACAGAACCCATACAGCCCTCACATGGAATACCATGTGCAATACAAATATTTTCACATCCTTCTCGTGTAATTGGTCCTAAACACAAAATCCCATTTTTTAAAAAACAAATTAAATTTTCTTCAGGCGTAATAATCTCATTAGGATTAGGGTATATTTTTGTTATTTCTGTTTCAAAATTAAAGTTATTAATATCTCTCAATGGACAGGTTGCGCATAGATTCTTTTTAGGCGGAATTATAGGGCTCTCGATATTTTCAATTAATTTTATTAAAGTATTACCTAATAATTTAGAGGGAGGTGGACACCCTGGGAAAAAACCATCAATCTCAATATATTCGGATATTGGTTCTGCGGATTTTTTTTCTGAAAGACTTAATATACCTCCAAACGCAGCACAAGAACCCAGACTATAAATTTTTTTCGCATTTTTCCTAATAATTTTAAGGAGACTAATCTGTGGAGGTTCACTCACACATCCCTCGATTAATGCGATATCACATTCTTTAATTTCTTTAGTATCTGAGATAAAATTAAAATATTGAACTTTTGTTCTTTCCAGAAATTGTGGGAAAATATCTAATGTTACTAATGAAGAAATACAACCACTACAACTAGTTAAAGAAGAAATTAGAAATCTAGGCTTCAAATTTAATCTCCTCCTTTATTTTATCATAAAATTCATTAACAATCTCAGCAAATTTATTCCCCTCAACAGCATTCATATGTTCAAGAAGTATTCGTTCTTTATACCCCGATCTTAGTATATTCTTTAATAATTGAACTTTTTTTTTTGCTTTTTGTATTCCATCAATGTATCTACAAGAATTTTTTCTACAACCGATAATTATTACTCCATCAAAACCATTTTCGAAAGATTTAATGATAAAATTTGTATCAATACGACCGGTACATGGCACTCGAACGATAAATGTATTTGGAATATAATATTTTTTTTTTAAACCCGCATCATCAGCAGCAGCATAACCACATGAACGACAACAAAAAGCGATAATTTTTGGTCTTTTTTTAAATTTTGAAAAAACTTCTATAGTTTTAATAATTTTTTCAGAAGTATCAAGATTCATTTCAATGGCATTTGTAGGACAAACACTTACACAAGTGCCACATCCTTTACATTTAAATTTATCAATAGTAATAACATCTGATTCGATAGTTAGAGCATTATATGGACATGTTTTCAAACATAATCCACATAAACCGCATAATTCTTCGTTGATATCAATTCCACTAAATTCCGCGATTAAAAAATCTTTCGATAATAATGAAATTATTTTTAAAGCTACATTGTTCGCAGTTGATATCGTAGAATTATAATTTAATTGGCCAAAAATCGTACCAACTCCATAGATTCCAGATGTTAATGTATCTTCGCTCATAAAGCCATAGTCATCCAATGTAAAATCCATTGTTTTTCGCAGTGATTTTAAATCTTTATTTGGTACCATCGTTATATTTAGAATTATTAAATCACTCTGAAATTCCTCTGCATCTGCTTTAACAAATTTTTGATTATTTCTATCAATAATTTCAAGCTTATTTATATAGTGAAATCTAGGATCTGTAGATTTAAATAAAAAATTATTATTTTCTCTTAATTGACTCAAATCATAAAAGACATTAACTATACAATTAGGAATTTTCTGTTTAATAGATTCTAAATATTTTAACGCCAAGATATAATTAAATTCACATTTGCTATCTGAAGGTCCCACACATTGGATAATTGAAATAGTTTTTGGAGGGATTTTATCAGAGACCTTTAATATCTCGCCATCGGTAAAACCATCTGATGAAAGCATTCGCTCGAATTCAGGTGTTGTTATAATATCATTCTGAGGATTATAATGATATTTTTCTAAATCAAAGTAAAGATCAGAACCAATTGCTATAACTTTTGCACCAACCTTGATTTTTACTCTTTTTGGTTTTTGATCCAGATCAATTGCTTTATTTACGCATGCTCTTTCACATATTCTACAGTTGAGACAATTTTTAAGGTCAGCTTCATCAATTAATGGAGCGTATGGGTAAGAATGAATAAAAGGAATATAGATGATTTTTCGATTTGTTAAACCATATTCATATTGATTAGGTTTTTCTATACTACAAACATCGATACATTGTTTACAACCAGTACATTTTTTCACATCAACATATCGAGGTTTTTTAATCAACTCTATAGAAAAATCTCCAACTCCTCCTGATACATCAACAAATTCCGTATTTGTTTGTATTTTTATATTTTTTTCATTCACTAATTCTCCTATTAATTCCGAGATAAAGCATATTGAACAATCCCCGATATTTGATATTCGGTGCCATCTAGCGACTTTACCTCCTAATGTAGGTGATTTTTCAATAAGATGTACTTTAATGCCTGCGCGTGCTAAATTTAAAGCAAGAGTCATTCCTGCAATCCCTCCTCCTAAAATGGCACAACTTTTTTCTACTTCTACTCTCTTAACTTTTACGATTTTTTGCAATGTAACTCGTTCAATTGCCGCTTCAATTAGTAGTCGAGCTTTTTCTAAAGTAAGAGCGGTATCGATATGATCAGAGTTAGACTGATGCACCCAAGCACATTGCTCTCTTATATTAGCGATTTCTATATTTGAATGGTCAATAACATCATCAAAAATTCGTTCAAAAAGATGCTGATGTGTTTTTGGGGAACACGCAGCAATAATTATTTTATTTAAGAAGTTCTCCCTCACCCAATCTGTAATCTTCTTAAAGTTCTTCTCTTGACATAAATTTTCAAAAACCTTTACAGATACTACATTCTTTAATTTATTGATATAATTCTGAAGTGATATGATATTAAAAACATTTGAAATTTCTGTATTACAATTACAAATTATAACTCCTACACGGGTTATCTCGCTTCCTTTCGAATTTAAATATTCATCCATATTCTCTCCAAATAAAATACGCTTATTTATATTCATTATTTTAATTACTCTTTTTCCATCTTCAGTAAGATAGTAGGATTTTCTATCCTTATTGATGAGGGTTCCTAATTTTTTCAGATGAAAATTAAGCTGCCCCGTTGTATCTAATCCTAATTTTTCCATTAAGTCACTATAAGGAATATAGCCTTCAATTTCTAAAAGTAATAGAATTTTTCGCCTAAATGGATGAGAAATTATAGAATAAATATCCAAACTTGATCTACCTCTCTCTTCCTTTGAATTTATTATTAAATCAATAAATGATCAAAAATAAAAATTCAATGACTAATTTAGCAAACTTTATGATCCACAAGATAAATATAGATGTCATATTATATAAACATATGTATGGTTTCGATCAATTTATGTACCATATTGAACATAAATTTTTTCATATCTGAATGGTGAAAAGAGAGGTCTATCATTTAGGTTTTTTACTCTATAGAAATTTTGAATAGATTTGACAAATAAATTTATCAAACGAATTAAAACTTTTCTTATCAGATAATTTATATTTCTGTCATATTGAGATCTAATTGGTATTAAATTGATGAAATTAGGGAAAAAATTACGATTTAAAAACATAGATATCTTAAGTATAACAATCAGGGTAAATTAATTGAGTTATCTGTTAAAGTTTTACTACAATAAGATTAATTGATTAGTCAAGATAATGATAATTTAAATTTGACCATTTTTTTTACAAAAAACCTCAATTGTACAAATTTTTTAATAATTTATTATAAATTTTAAAAAACGGTGATGTTTTACAAGGGTGGAGTAAATGTCTGAAGAACAGACCAATATTCGAATTGGAGTATATATTTGTAGATGAGGTGTTAATATTGGTGCAACGATTGATTGTATTATCGTGAGGGATTTTGTTATAACATTACCCAATGTAATTATTTCTAGATGTAATGATTTTACATGTAGTGATCCAGGGCAGGAAATCATTAAAAAAGATATATTACAATTAGATTTAAACAGAATAGTTGTTGCTGCTTGTACGCCAAAAATTCATGAAGAAACATATAGGAGTGTTTTGGATGAAACTGGATTAAGTCCATACTATTTTCAAATGGTTAATCTTCGAGAACAGTGTTCATTTGTTCATTCAGATGATCCAGAAAGTGCGACAGAAAAAGCAAAAAGATTAGTAAAAGCAGGTATAAATCGAGCTCGTAATTTAGAAATCATCCCTTGTAAAAAAATTTCAGTAAAAAAAGCAGCGTTAGTCATAGGTGCTGGAATAGCTGGTATGAATGCTGCCTTAGATCTAGCGAATCAAGGAATTATTGTTTATTTAGTTGAAAAAGAACCTACCATTGGAGGAAAAATGGCACAGTTAGATCGGATTTATCCTACAGACGATTGTGCGATTTGAGTTCTTGCTCCAATAATGGTTAATACTTATAAACACCCAAATATAAATCTATTTACTTATAGCGAAATTATTGAATTCAGTGGGATTCCAGGAAATTACAATGTGAAAATTAGAAAAAATCCTCGTTATGTAAAAGAAAGAAAATGTACTGGCTGTGGTTTATGTACAACAAAATGCCCGATAAAAATCCCTAATGAATTTGATAGGGGTTTAGGGAAAAGGAACGCTATTTATGTTCCCTTCCCTCAAGCTGTCCCAAAAGTTGCTCTTATCGATAAAGATGCATGTATTGGTTGTAAAAGTTGCCAGAAAAATTGTGTAGCTGATGCAATTGATTTCAATCAAAAACCTGAATACATTAATGTTAATATTGGAGCAATAATCGTAGCTATTGGCTGGGATGAATATCAAATTAATGAAAATAATGACTATAACTATGGAATTTATCCTAATGTTATTACACAAATAGAATTGGAGAGAATGTTAAGTCCTGTTGGACCAACAGGAGGCAAATTATGTCGAATTTCTGATGGAAAGGCACCTAAAAAGGTTGCGATGATACAATGTGTAGGTTCGAGATCTTTAAAAGGGAATCCGTATTGTTCAATTGTTTGATGATGTGTTGCTCTTAAAAATGCTCAATTGTTAAAGCAAGAATACCCTGAAATGGAAATTATCATTTTCTATATAGATATAAGAACACCTGATAAAGGAAATGAAGAATACTATAGAAAAGCAAGAGAACTAGGTATTTTAATGATTCGTGGAAAAGTAGGAGAAATCAAGGAGGATCCAGAAACAAACCAATTAAAGATTCATGCATCTTCAACTTTAACTGGTGATATGATTAATCTTGACGTGGATTTAGTTATTTTATCCACAGGAATAGTTCCATCAATAACGACAGATAAAATTGTTGAGATCTTTGGATTAGGAAAAGATCCAAATGGATTTATAACAGAAATACATGGGTGTTTAAAACCTCAAGAAACAAAGAATACTGGCATATATATATGTGGATGTGCGGTTGGACCAAAAAATATACCATATTCTGTATCGACGGCATTAGCAGCAGCAAGTAAGGTAGCAACTTTATTTTCGAAGGACTCGATAATACAGGAGTTAATTATCGTAGAAGTTAACTCATATCTATGTATGGGTTGTCATAGGTGTGAAAAATTATGTGAATATCAAGCCATAAAAGTAGGTCCTGATAATGCAGCTATAGTTGACGAGTTAAAATGTAAGGGCTGTGGGATTTGAGTAACATCCTGTCCGTCAAGAGCTATCGATCTTATATATTATCGAGATAATCAAATAGTAGAAGAAATTAAGGGTATTTGTAGTTATGACGTCGAATATGCTGACACTATAGATCATATTAGCTTAAAAAAGAAATCGGAAGAAATTATTGATGAAATTAAAAGAAAAGGTGAAATAATTAACTAATCTCAATAGATTTAATCCGAAATAGAATGCCCCTTCCAAATAAATCTTAGTTGAAAGGGAACTAGCCCTTAGTGTGGGCTTTCGGAAAATAAGTAAAAAATATAATTAAACTCATTTGGAGGTTTTTCAAAAATGAACCCAAAAGGATTTAAAGATTTGATTAAAGAAGTTCATGATTTAGGGATTTGTCAACAATGTGGGGGGTGTGTAAGTTTTTGTAGTTCAGCGGACTATGATATTATTGAATTTAAAGATTTAAACTCACCTCCAAAATTTATAAATGAAGAAAAATGCCTCGAATGCGGGATTTGTTATTGCATTTGTCCACAAACACATATTTTAGATGATGACTTAAATAAAATACATAATTTTTCAGAGTTTTATTCCATGCCAATTGGATTTTTTCGCGATATCTATTCTTGTCAAGCCATGGACAGAGATTTTTTAAAATACGGAACTGATGGCGGTGTTGTAAATTCAATTATAGATTATTTAATAAAAAAGAAAATAATTGATGGTGCAATTGTAGCAAATTCTAAGTCCCCCTTTTCCCGAGAAGCTATACTTGCTAAAAATAAGGAAGACTTAATCGAGGCATCGGGTATTAAACTAGATATTTCTTCACAATTGGATAAAATAAAAGAATTTAATACTTATACTCAATCAATTCCTAAATTAAATCATTATAAATTTAAAAAATTGGCAGTTGTGGGGACACCATGTCAAATTTATACTATTAGATGCATGCAAAATTTAGGAGTTGTGCCTTCACAAAACATTGAGATTTGTTTAGGATTATTTTGCTATGAAAATTTCTTTTTTGATAAACTCAAGATAAAGAATTTTGAAAAAGAATTTCATATTAAATTTGAAAAAATTGAAAAGATAAACATTAAAGAAGATTTAAGACTCAAATTAAATAATAATGGGCAAAAAATCCTTCATATTCCTTTTCATCGATTAAATACCTATATGCGCGCTGCTTGTTATTCTTGCTATGATTTTACTAATATCTATGCAGATATTTCATTTGGAGGATTAGCATCATCAGATAAATTTACAACAGTTTTAACTCGTACTAAAAAAGGCGCAGATCTTATTTCAAAAGCATTAGAGACAGGAGTGATTAAGTGCATAGATCTAGAGGCATCAAAAAAAAATGAAATGAAAGATCTACTTATAAAATATTCACGTTTAAAAATAAAGCGATATCAAGATTTTTAAAATCAATTGGCAATTCTAAAATATTCATTAATAATCTCAAAATTAGATCTTAAAAAATATTAATTTTTTTTTGAAAGTATTGACTGAAAATTATAAATTGTGTTCTAAATAAATTCATTTCATCATTTGAAATTTTCAAATTCAGAAATTAATTTTTATTTTTCAGATATTTTTTTTATTTCTAATAAAAAGATCTTTACATCAGATAATGAAATGATAAAATTTAATAATTTGTTTTACCTTTTTATAATTAGAAATAACAGTTTTATTAAATATTACTCGAATTATTTCCAAATTATAAAAAAAAATATTAGGTAGTGAAAAATGGATATAATAGATCTTAAAATACTTGAGGAATTAAAACAAGATAGTAGAATTTCCTTTAATGAAATTTCTCACAAAATAGGGAAAACAGAAGCTACAGTTCGTCGTCGTGTGAAAAAATTAATTGAAGATGGAATAATTATAAGATTTACAATAGATTATGAGGTTAATTCGAAACCTAAAACTAGGGCAACAGTAAAAATTGAGCCAAACTTCAAGGATATTAAGAGGATTTTAACAGAATTGAAAAAAATAGATGAGATAAATAATATTTGGCGTTTAAGCGGAGATTGTGGTCTATTTATAATGGTTGAAATCCCCTCGTTAGAGCAATTCAATCCTTTACTTGAAGAGAAAATAAGCCAAATAGAAGGTATACATATTGTAGAAACTTGTTTCATAACAGATATAATTAAATAGGATTATATCAATTATTTTTGCCATATCAAATTGGAATCTTACTAAAAGAAAATTCTATAGCAACTACTGTTGATTAGATTATTTATTATTATAAAGAATTTTGTATATTTTTTATTTTCAGTAGAAAAAATCATTGTATTCATTATATTTTATATGCTGAATATTGTTTTGTAAAAAAAGGATCTCTAACTCTTTTAAAACCTCAGATTTGAATTTATTAATTTTTTTTTCTAAATTGGCTTTGAATTTAGTTATTTCATTTTTCATAACTTGAATTGGATTAATTGTTCTGTAGCCACCATTAAACTCAACAATCCATTTACGTCGCTTTAACTTTTCCAAAGCTTTGTAGATTTTTTTATACTCCATTTTCATTACGTCACTAAGCAGAGCAATATTAGTATATCCTAAAGAGATTAACGTGGCATAAACTTTTGCTTCAAGATCAGGGATATTAAAAAATCTCAAGGCAGAAATAATCTTTTTATCAACTTTAGTTATTTCTGATTTCTTTCTTAAAGATTCCATTTTAATTTTTGCAAGATCAATTGTATTAGTTGTTATAATTCTCTTTTCAGAGATGGCATTATCCAGTAAAGATTTACCTATATCAGAACGTACAATAAGGCTATTAAAATCTCCAGAGGGAGCACCTACATTACCAACTGAGATATCAGCATATTCGGAAGTAAAATCTTTACAATATCGACAACTGGGCCAAATGAATTCTTTAATATATTTAGTTGAGAGTTTTATTATACTACCATCTTTTGAAATAACTGACAATATTCCATCTGAAATATCAAATTTACTAACATTCTCCAATTTTTTGTTTAAATCCTGTACAAAAATCTTTTCTATTAAATCATATTTATAATTTACTGAACAAAAAATTCCAATAATTATTTTAAATTGACCTAATTTATCTGATAATGGAGGACATAATTGGAGTTTTCTTGCTGCTAGAATTTGACAAGGCATACCTACAAATGCAAGTTTTTCAAGTTCATATTCATGAATTGCATCACTGTATGAAATTAAGGTAGGGGCTATAGTATATTTTGAACCTGAACATGATAGTATTTCTTCTGGTGTTCTCGCAACAAAAGGTTTGGGTAACCAATTTTCATCTCTATTAGTAAGCAATACTCCATCAATTAATCCCTTATTCAAAGCATAAATAAGTAATGTTGTTATCACTCCACCATTCTGGGCAACCTTTAATATGCTTTCATCAGTACTTTTTGCTATTATTGCTTTTTGATAATAACCTAAGATAAAATCCCGATGATTTTGATTATTGAAAATCTCTCTTTCAAACACCTCTTCAGGGAAGTAAGTTCTCGCACAGTATCTTGAACATAATGAACATTCTGGATCGCTTTCTAAAAGGGTCGGTTTATTTTTTATAATCCCAATACGGGGACAAAGTGAGGCACATGTTCCACAAAATATACAATTTTTTTTGTTAATTACTAAATCACATAAATCCTGAAACCCATACCCTATATTATAAGATTCTAAATATTCTATCATATTTTCTTTTGTTAACACTTTTCAAACCACAAATTTTCTTTAAATTTTTATAATTATTGATCATGAATGTTATCGATCATGAAAAAATAAATGATCGCTTCCTAAAATTTAAATGATCGAACTCATATATATTTATTGTGATATTTAATAAAAAAATGCCGATTTTGGATCAAGTAAAAAAAAAAATTCTTTACAATAAATAGGATCTAATTAAAAAAGAGGAAGGAATGAAAAAATATGATTAAAATAAGTGATTTCTATAATTATAAAGGAATCCCACCAGATAAGATGAAAACTTCTTTCCTTAAGGCTTCAAATGACTTTCAGTTTAGATCTTTATTTAAAGCAAGGAAACGTATTTTAGAACACGGGAAATTTGATGAAAAAACCCTCAATTTAATTTTAAAATCGATATTAGATGAAGCAGCAAAGCGAAAATACATCATTCAGAAGTTAAAAGGAAAACAACCATTATCATTGGAGGGAATTGTTGAAATTTTTGATTTTCCCTCCATTAATACGATTTATGAGATTTTAAATCTAAAAGATAAAGGATTAATTAATGAGAGCATTGAATCTGAGGTTATATTGGACAATGATGAGAGAAGTTCGATTTTGGAACAGAAACTAGAAAAAAAATATCAGATCAAACGCAACGCAAACCTAATTCAAGAAAATTATTTCAAATCGATTTTAACATTTGATGATAGTGGTATTTGCACCAGATGTGGGCTATGTTTATCAATTTGTCCAATTGATATTATTGAACAAACTGATAATTATGTATATGTAGATGAGAGTGAATGTATTACATGTGGTTTATGTTATAGTGTTTGTCCTCATTCAGTTCCATATCAGCCATTATATAATTATAAAAAAAGTTTTCAAAGTTCTTTAAATTATACGGAAAACCTTGGATACTATAAAAAGATATATTCAGCAAAGACTTTAATAGATGAATTTAACGAAAAAAAGCAGGATGGAGGCATAATTAGTTCATTACTTTATTATTTATTAGATGAGAAACTAGTTGACGCTGTTATAACTGTTAAACATTCGAGAAAATTTTGGAAACCTAAGATTGCAATCATTAAGAACAAGCTATATTTGGATAAAACCCAAGGTAGCATTTATTCAAATGCTCCGATTCTATCTGTACTTAATAAAACAAAAAAGTATAAGAAAATCGCTATAGTTGCACTTCCATGTAAAATTAGAGCTCTTGCAAAAGCAGAACATTTGCCATTAAATTTGGGGATGTTCGACAACATCAAATATAAAATTGGTCTATTCTGTATGAAAACATTCACTTATGAGAATTTGATGAATTTAATTAAATATAAGTTTAATTTAGAGCTTGATGATGTCGTTAAAATGGATATCAAAAAAGGTAGGTTATTTCTAAATCTAATTAATGGAGAAATTATATCTATTTCATTAAAAGAATGCCGATCTTACTTTGCGAATTTTTGTAATTATTGCTCTGATTTAACAGCAGAATTTGCAGATATTTCTGTAGGAGCGATTGGTTCAGATTCTGGATGGTCTTCAGTTATTACTAGAACCAAAAAAGGAGAGCTTCTTCTTCATAGAGCGATTGATAAAGGTTTGGTAAAATTAAATCCTAAAATAGATGTAAGAAAACGTCAATTATTAATCGAAAAACTCGCAATGGAAAAAAAGAATAATTGTAAACCAACTATACTAAAAAACTGTTAGGAGGGATAAAGTATGCTTGAAAAAGATGTCATTTTAAGAAAAATAAAGAAACGATTAAGAATAATTTCGTTATATAATGACCGTCCTATCTCAGAAATTGACAATAAAAATATGAGTTGGAATATAAAGGATAGAAATTATCATTTTATAAATAAGGGAAATTTAGACGCAAAAATAACGCATAAGAAGAATAGAGAAGGGGATTGATCGTCGATTAAAGTACTTGACATAATAGGAGGAGAACTAAAATGAAAGGTAAAAAAATTAATATGATTAAGTTAGAGGAGGAGTTGGAAAAAGAATTAAATAAAAAATTTAAAGACGATTTATTCAAACTTAATAAATGCAGATCTCCGTTGTCAGGTCTTAATGAAAGGATCACACAAAAAATAAAAAAGAAAAAGCGTTGATTATTTCAGGTGTGTTTTTTTTTTAACTATACTGAAACTCTAAAAGCCCTAATTTTTTAGCAATTTTTAAAATCCCTTCTTTCTTGACTTTTTCTGTAAATTCTTTTATTAATTCAGAAAATTTCTTTCCTTCGCTGGCTGAAATAGGATGGATTAGAAATCTTTCCTCTTCAATTCCAATTTTTTTCAATAGATTTTGTAAATGTTCCAAACGAATATATGCATGTTCATTACCTTTAATATAATGACAATCACCTATATGGCATCCTGTAACTATAACACCATCAATTCCATTATAAAAAGCTCTTAAGATAAATGCAGGCTCAACTCTGCCCGAACACATGACTCTAACAATACGAATAGTTGATGGGTATTGGAACCTCGAAACCCCAGCTAGATCCGCTCCTGCATAGCTACACCAATTACAACAAAAAACTAATATATTTGGTTCAAATTCTTCATATTTTTTCGTTCTGGATTTTGACATATTAATCACTCGTTATTAATTAAATTCTTTTGCTTTTGTTTCCAATCCAATCAACAATTCAATCATCTTATTAATTTGCAATTTACTAAAAAAGTTTTGGTCAATTGCCCCTAGCGAACATTCTGCCACACATAACCCGCAACCCTTACAAATGGCACTATTAATCTGGGCTTTTTTCATTTTAATTGTGTATAATCCCATTTGTTTGGTTTTATCAATTAGTTCGATTGCTTTGTAAGGACAAATTTCAGCACATCTGCCGCACCCTAAGCACTTTTCTTCATTCATATAAGCAGTTACACATTCAGTGTCTATCCCTCCATTTGCCATTAACATTGTTGCTCTTCCAGATGCTGCATATGCTTGAATAATACTCTCGTCAATCCATTTTGGCCAATGAGCTCCACCACATAAAAATATACCATCTGTAGAGAAATCTACTGGTCTTAATTTTACATGGGCCTCTAATAAAAAACCATCTTTCGTAGTAGGAACTTTTAAAATTTTTGCTAATTCTTCTGTACCCCTTTCTGGAATTGCCGGTGTTGCTAATATTAATAAATCAGTAATAAATTCTATGTCTGTTTGAGCGCCAACATTATAATATCTTATCTTGAAACGATTCGTATTCTTAGAAATTTTTATATTATCAATTGAACTATATCTTTCAAAAAGAACTTTCTTTCTTATATCACGCCCAATTTTTTCGGCATGTAAATCTGAAAATTGCAATTCTCTATATAAAACATGAATATGGGCTCTTGGATTCAATCGGAACAATTTTTCGATGTTCATTAATGCTATATTGCAACAAACATTAGAACAATAGGTCTTTGAGTCATTTCCATTATTATATTCATTTTTTCTCTGATCTACGCATAATATTATAGTGGCATCTTTAAAACTAGGGATATTTTCATCATTAATTTTTATGAAATCTGATTGAGTAAAGACATGCATAGGATTTTTTTCTGATATATCATGCCATCTCTCAACTCTTTTTTGCTTGGTACCTATAGATACTATTATTGTACCAATATTCAATTTATGTTCTTTCACTCCATTTGAATGGCTTTTTACTATAACTTTATAATTGCCGACATATCCTCGTATCTCTCTTATTTCAGAATTTAATAAGATATGTACAGTTGATTTTTTTTTTAATTCATTAATGGTATTCATTACGTCATTTTTAATATAAGGTAAACGATATAAATCTATAAAATCTAGAGCTCTGCCTCCTAAAATTGACTCCCTTTCAATTAGGTATACTTCAAAACCTTGATTTGCCAAATTTTTAGCAGAAAAAATCCCTGCAATTCCACCTCCTATAATTAATACTGACTTTTCGACTTCAACTTTAATTTTTTGTAATGGTTTCAAATTAATTACTTTCGCAAGATACATTCTAATTAAATCACAAGCTTTTTTAGTCGCTTGTTCAGGTTCATTTTGATGTACCCAAGAATCTTGATCTCTTATATTTACTAATTCAAATAAATATGGATTTAATCCGACCTCTCGGAGTGTATTTCTAAAGAGATTTTCATGTGTACGAGGAGTACATGAAGCTACTATAAATCTATTAAGATTATGTTTCAAAATCATATCTTTAATCAGTTTCTGGGAATCAGAACTGCAAGAATACATATTTTCATCAGCATAAACAACGTAAGGAAGTTTTGAAACATAATCAACTACTCTCTTAACATCTACAATTCCTCCAATATTGGATCCGCAACGACAAATTAGTATTCCAACCCGCGGGTCATCTTGAGGATTTACAGGGATTTCAGGGGGATATTTGGACTCGATTACATTCTGAAATCTAACAATGTGTAATCTTTCACTAATTTTTGCAGCACACGCTGAGGCTTCAGCAACAGTGGAAGGAATATCTTTTGGATTTCTTGAATAACCTATAAAAAAGATATTTTTCTTTTCGAGACTATATAAATCATCATCTCTAATAAAACCAAATTCATTATATCTTACATTTAACTGGTTTAAAAGATCATAATAAGATTTAGGTGGAAATAACGCACTTGCTAATATCGCCATATCTACTTTTGAGGTCCTCACAATCCCCTCATCAATATCCTCATAAAACAGTTTTAATTTTCCATTTTCGGAACAATTCTTAATAAGAGAAACTTTACCATTTATATAAATAACATTATATTCATGTTTACTTCTTTCAATAAATTCATAAAAGTTTTTCCCCTTAGCTCTGATTTCAGTACTAAATATATAACATTCAATTTCTGGATTATGTTCTTTAACGATGATTGCCTGTTTAGCAGAAGCCATACAACATATCGAAGAACAATATTTCTTACATTCAGGATGATGAAAATCTCGTGAGCCAACACATTGTAAAAAAGCAATTGACTTTGGACGTTCATAATTATCCAATCTTATAATATTTCCATTTGTTGGACCATTTGCGGATAATAAACGTTCAAATTGCATACTTGATAATACATTTCGTGATTCTCCAGCAAGATTCTCATATATCCCTGGCATATTTTGGATATAACCGGTAGCAATGACAATAGCTCCAACATTTAAAACTATTTCTTCCTTCTTTTGAAAAAAATCTATAGCATTGGTGGTACAAACTCTCGCACATAAATTACAAATTCCATAATTTATTAGTAAACATTTTGTTTCATCAATTATATAAGTAGGCGGTACTGAAGATGGAAAAGGGATAAATATAGCTCCACGGGTTTTTAGATTTATATCAAATTTGCTTGGAATACCTCTTACAGGGCAAATATTTGCACAATCTCCACATCCATTGCAAACATCTTCTTTTACATATCTCGGCATTTTTATCATCGTTACTCGATAATCTCCCGCAGCTCCTTCAATTTTTTCAATATAGGAATTGGTAAATAACTCAATATTTTGATTTCTATATATCTCGACCATTTTGGGGGCTAAAATACATAAACTACAATCAAGAGTTGGAAAAGTTTTGTCTAATTGTGCCATTGTTCCTCCAATGGTAGGTTTTATTTCAACTAAATATACTTTAAAACCTAGTTTTGTGAGATCTAAAGATGCTTGGATGCCCGCAATCCCACCGCCTATGACTAAAACACTTGATTGTAATTTTTGCATTCTTCTCCTATATCGCAATTTTTAATTCATTTGGAAAATAAATAACATCCTCCCTATAAAACTAGCTAAATCAATTATTCTTATTTTATCTCTCAAATCTCCCTTCTCTCTATTAATAGAGGGTTCATTCATATAACAAGTGAAATGTGTTTGGCATTTTGAGCATGGAACGATTAAATAATCTGCACCCGTTTCAATTGCTTCGTTGATACGCTTTTGGATTAAAAAGTGAGTAAATTCATTGCACCCTCGGAAAGCTGAAACCCCACAACATTGAGCGTTATCTCTAATATTTTCCATCTCAATTAATTCAACATTTGGAATTTGTCTTAGTAATTCCCGTGGAGGATCATATAATTTATCACTTAAGCGACCAAGTCGACAAGAATCGTGGTAAGTAACTTTAATTTTATGTACTTTGGGAAATCGCTTGTTTTCAAGAATTTTCTCTCTTAATAAAAATTCTGAAAAATGTAATACTTCAAAATCAAAATTATCAATCACTTTTGGATAATCGAACTTCCATGTTCTATATCCTTCGGCACAGCTTATGATAACTATTTTAATGCCTGCATCTCTGTAGAGTTTTACGTTATATTCAGCTAGTTTTTTAAACCTTTTAATATCTCCAAGACCCCACAATATATCATGTCCACAACATTTTTCATTTAAAACAACTGGAACAAAATTAGCTTCATTAAGTAATGCGATTATTGTAATGGCTGAATCAGTATATTTTATATCAAAATTATAAAAAATATCTTGTAATAATGGTGAACATCCAACAAAATACGCTATTGGACCTGTTTCTGCCGTCTTCAATTTTGTCCCATTTAAAAAATCTAATTTGTTCGGATTCAACGGATTATCCGCCATTAATCTCGTAAGCAATGGAAATATATTGTTGTGCGTTTCACAATACAACATTTTTTCAGATTGTTTTTTATTCTCTCGTGATTTCTTTCTTAATTCTAAAATTAATTCAGGTATTCTCACACCCGAAGAATTAGATGTCATTGGACAATAAATTGAACACTGACCACAGGTGAGGCATTCCCATATGTTATTATTTGTTAAACCATCTTCCATTGAAGAGAAGGTTAAATCTGCAATTAACCTTTGTGGAAAGAAAACACCTAAGTGGGATAATGGACAGACATTAATACATCGATAACAGTGATAACAATAATTTATATAAGACTTTATGTCTTTAATTGATTCTTGTGAGAAATAAATATTTGAATCACCGATCCCCAATTTCGTTTTTTTGTTAATATCTATTTGTTTCGAATTTTTTTAGAGCGAATCAAATAATAGCCACAGCTATGACAAATATATCCTCCTGGAGCATTTGGCGTTTTATGTCGATAGAAATAATCTCTTGCTTCCAAAGCTACACCACAATTCTCACACACCCTTAGATCTACTTTTAATTCCATCAATATATCATACCCCTTTTAAGATTTTTTTTGCAGGTTTTTTTATTTTAAGAATTTATATAAATTAATTTTTTTTTTTCGATCATTATTTTTATGCTTTTCTATATAAAAAGTAGCGATTAATCTATTTAAATCTACTGATTTCTCCATTTGCTGATCTAAAAGCATAATTAAATTCCAAGAATCGGTCAAAAGATCAAAATCATTTGATTTTGCGATCAATCTAGATTAATAATAACGCCGAAATTATTCATATTATCGATCAGTATAGATCATTTATAATACGAAATGTATTGTATTCATTACTATATCGAAAAAAATTTAAGTTTTAATAAATAAAATTCTTTTCTTTGTAGAAATATTTTAATTTTCTTTCAAAAATTTTGACAAAAAAAATTTTCATAGCATAAATATAACCATTCTTAACCTGATTTATAATTCAATTAAGAATTAGTAATCCTACTGATAACTTATTTTGCTAAAAATTGATGAATGACAAGAAGGATTGTCAAAAAGACAAAAATTTTTCTTATCAAATTTTTTATATTCAAGTCTTTTGACTATTCACATAGAATTAAATAGATTTATAAAAATATCTGAGAGGTGGTATAAATTAATATGGAAGTATTAGAAATTAAACCTATAAACAATAAAAATGTCACGGTCTATTTAATTACAGTTCCTAAAGTAGATATAGAAATAAACAAAATAAATTGTCTCACTGATTATTTAAACACGAATGAGTTAAAATTCATAACTATTGATGTTGAAAGTGAAAATTTTAGAGAATTTTTAAACACAAGATTAGGAAAATCACTAGAAAAATTAGAAATACCCTATTATCTATTAGATATACCTGAATATGCAAAGGGTTATTTGGAATATGAAATCATAGAAATAGAAGAACAGTTATCTGAATTAATAGAAGAATTATTAAGAATGAAAGACACAGAATCTATTAAAGGACAAAATTTAAAATCTTGGATCTATCTGATCGAAGAAGAGATAAAAGAAAAAAAGAGCACTTTCTCGTTATATGTAAGACCTAAGTGGATTGCTAAAAAAATCGTAGACCTTATAAGAAATGTTAAGTCTGAAAAAGTTTTATTTGTCCATTTTACAAAAAAAGATATATTTATGAAAATAGCGAGAATTTTTAAAGACTTAGATATGCAAGTTATCGCTCTTAATGATATGGAAAAAGGTACAGAATTTAATATAATCACAAGCCAGGAGGAAATAAATTTATGGAAGTTTTAGAATTAAAACCATTAAAGAAAAAAACCTTAACATTGATATTAGTTGAGAGTGAATTTCCCATAGATTGGTGGTTTGATGCTCCAGCCCAAGAGAACCACGATATATTATGGAATCTCCAGATAATTTCAACGGAATATCTCAGAGTCATCGAAGATCTTATAGAAAAATATGAACCAAATTTTGTAGTTGAGGAAAAAGGAAGCCGCTGGGATGATACTATCCCGGATGATGATCCATTAGTAGCATTATTCAGAGAAAGGAATATACCCTATCTAAAGGTTGACATTTCTGAAAATGCTGAGGGATATTTATCAGCTGCTTTAGATAGCCATAGAACTCTTTTAAAGCAAATATCCACTAAAATAAAAAACATGATTAAGAATGAATTATCAAATCCTGTAAATGACTATAATCTCGAAAATTTAGTTGTATGGAAAGAATATTTACAACAAGAATATAACGAACGAGAAGATGAGGTAAGATATAAAGTTCGAGAAGCGTGGATGATGATGAAAATATTAGCTTTTGGGAGTGAGCAAGAAGATAAGAAATTAAAAGCTCTATTTTTATGTGATTCAAGACATTTTGAAGGTATTAATCAATTAGCTGAAGAGTTGGGTATTGAAACTGAAATTATTAAAATTAAAAAAGCGGCATTAATCACTAATAATTCAGGAAATAGTTCACTAGAAGATTTTTTAAATAAATCCATGCTTGAAATTACCCCTATCAAAGTGAAGAAAAAAGATGATTTAGACAAAATTTGTTATTTTTTTGATACAGATGATAATGCGTCTCCATTTGACATTAACATGGCGTATGATGCTGGATTTGATATAGTTATACCTATTAGCAAAATGACAGCTGATCAAGTTCCAAAATTAGTTCAAGATGCTATTTTTTCTCGTAAACCTAAAGCTCCTACAACGTTCTTTATCGGGGGTGCCAAAGTTAAAGAAGCCGAGAAAATAGCGAAAAAAGTAATGAAGTCATTGGTTCCTCCATTTGAGTGCCCTGTTATAGTAGACCCTAGAGGGTCTCATACTACTGCCTCTGCAATAGTAGCAAAAACCATGGAAATTGCACAAGAACATGGAATAGATAGTTTAGAGGGTAAAAAAGTATTAATAATGGGAGCAGGACCAGTAGCGAAAATTGCTGCGATCTTAGCAGCAAGACTCAAATGTAAGACTTTGATAATTGAGACGTGGGATAAATCAACTGAGGAGTATGTTAAAACACTTACAAAAGAATTAACTCAAGAAGCTGGCAAAAATGCCACAATTATAGAAGGTATTTATGCTCCAAAAGAGGAGCAAAGATATAATATTGTCAAAGATGCTGATATAATTTGGTCTTTAGCAGGGGCTGGCGTTGAAGTTTTATCTGAAAAGATCATGGCTAATCTTGAAGGAAAAAAATTAATCGTCGATATCAATTTGGTTCCACCTTATGGAATTAAAGGACTAAAACCTAAAGATAATAATAAAGAAATTTATCCTGAAATTTATGGCTTAGGAGCATTAGTTTTAGGACATCTCAAATCTAATATTGAGGCGTCAATTCTAAAAGAGGCTGCAAATACAAAAGGCAAAAAAATATTTGACTATAATTATGCTTTTGATATTGCGAAGAAGATATTATTCGGAAAAAAAGTAGAAATTTTACAATTTATCTCAGAATAAAGCCATTAAAACAGTAATGGAAAGATGAAGCGTGCGACATTTTAATTATTAACTAAAATTCCTCTTCTCTTTTTTTTTAAAAAAAAAAGGAAAAAAATTAAATTAAAGGTTATAAGTTAAGATGATAAGTTCTCTATTTCATAAATTAATGGTCCTATCAACAATTCTCGGATACTAGGTAATATTGGACGACCTTTTTTATGAATAGATTTTCCTACAACTGCTTCAGCAGCTTCTAATACCATTTCTGATAATGTTGGATGGCTATGTATCGTAGATGAAATATCTTCAATAGTTAAACCATTTTGCATCGCGAGGGTAATTTCCGAAATTAATTCTGGAGCCCCCTCACCGATACATGAAGCACCAATAATTTGAAGGGTGTTTTTATCAGCTAAAATAATTAAAAGCCCTTCCTCCCCCATACATTTTGCTTTTCCAAGAGATTGATATGGAAACTGCCCTACTAATGTTTCTATTCCTAAATTTTTTGCTTGTTTTCTTTTAAGCCCCACCGAGGCAATATTAGGATGAGTAAATATTGTAGCAGGAACAACTCTATAACTTGCGTTTTGAGGACTAATCTGGAAGTTATCTAAACTAGATAATGCATTTTTTACTGCGATAAATCCTTCATAAGTTGCAACATGAGCAAGCATCATACCTCCAGTCACATCTCCGATTGCATATATTCCTTTCACAGATGTTTCTAATGTAGAACGGTCCACTTCAATAGCTCCTCTTTTAAAATTCACTCCAATTTCTTTTTCTACTAAATTATCAGTTTCCTTCTTTCTCCCTATAGAAATCAGACATAGATCAGCCTCAAAGAAAGTTTTTTCCACATCCTCAATTTGATCTTCAGGAGTAGATACGTCACAAGTAATTGCTCTAACTCCGGAATCTATTCTTTCAATAGATAATACTCTCTCAGAAGTAAATATCTTAATTCCCAGGGTTTTGAATTTTTTTTCTAGTTGCTTGATAATTATCGGTTCCTCTGTCGCAAGAGGAGTGGGAAGCATCTCTAACATAGTTACCTTACTCCCAAAATTGGCAAATATTTCCGCAAACTCACAACCAATTACTCCAGCACCAATAATTAATAAACGCTCTGGTATAGTTTTAAAATTAGGATCTAAGATATCATCACTCGTTATAATTCTCTTATGATCGACATTGAAATTTTGTATTAAAGCAGGAGATGAGCCCGTAGCTATAATTATCCTTTTTGCTTCAATAATTTTCTCATCTTCTCCTATAATTAAGATTTTAAATCCAGAGTCTGCATCGCCTCCAATTATTTTTCCATGGCCCATAAAAACATCATTTTTCCAAGCTTTCTGTAAACCTCCTATACCATCACATAGCTCTTGGACAATTTTATTTTTTCGCTCAACAACTTTAATGAAATCTGCTTTAAAATTTTTTATTTCTACTCCAAATTCCTCGGAGTGCTTAATTTTTTCTATAAGATTTGCAGACGCAAGAAGTGCTTTTGTAGGAATACAACCTCTATTTAAACATGTACCCCCCAATTTGTCTTTTTCAATTAATGCAACTTTTGCTCCGTATTGAGCCGCTCTTATTGCAGCGGGATAACCCCCTGGTCCAGCACCTATAACAGCCAAATCATATTGAAAATTGTTTAATTTTTCTTGCATACTATTCACTCCAAAATTATGGAAATTCTTATAATATCCCTAATAATTGATTTGCTTCCTAAAATCTCAAAAATTATTATTAAATTTAATGTATCCTCAATTATTTTAAATCAATCCTGTTGTCGGTGCTTTATGTACAAATAGTACATTAGATTTTATATCATTGTCTTTTAAAAGTTTCATTATGCTTGGAAAAGTCTTCTGATCACCGATATGGGCAAAAGTGATTTCTTCTCCTCGATTCCTTACAATACTTAGAATTTTTTTAATTATGGCCTGAGGTCTATATTTAAAATTGAGATATTTCTCTGTTTCCTGGATGTCTTTCGTATATCTATCTATTAGAAATTTTAATTCTTGGGCTTCAGGAGTGCTTTTATCTTTTAACCCAGAATAGCATGATGTCAATTCTTCAAGTTTGTAATTAATTTCACCAAGCGCTTTTGAATAGTGATCTTTTATATGATCGGGCAAATTTATTATAAAATATGGAATCTCTAAGGCTTCTAATACTTTTGCATAAGAGCTATGATTAAAATTTTCAACTGGATCGCTACCAGAATCTATTAACACAAAGTCGATCGGGATATGATTGATATAGTCCATAAAGATCCTAACATCTTTACGCTGAACATCAACTTCATGATTTCTCATTAAATATATTGAAACATGATTACCAATAAACTTATCAAATACCAGATCTTCTATTTTAATCCACCTTTCTTAATATTTATTTTTTTTATATTTTGGAAATGATAAATTTTTAAGTTCAATTCCAATAATTGTATATGATTTCTGATATAAAAGTGTTGCGATCTTCGATATTGAGTGATCGCTTTTGTGAGGTTAGATATCGGGATCAGTAATAATCATGCTTTATTCATATTATTATGTACTTTTTCGATCATATCCCTAATGACAAATATTAATCATATTTATGTGATCAAAAAAAACAATGTCTCAAAATAATAATTATTTAACTTTTATTTAAATTAAGTTAAAAATTACTCAAATTTTTAACGTAGATCACAATTTTGGTTTTGAGTCATTGCTTTTAAAGATCACATTTACTTTTTTATTTCTTTTATAAACAAAAATGATCAAGAGTGATAATCAATTTAATTAGAATTCATTTTCTGATCAATCTCAGACTCATCATTTATGTATTTAGTAGTCCGATGCCGTAATCAAAACATTTATTAATCATAATTAATATTATAATTATAGAGAAATATGAAGAAAATGATCGAAAAAAAAAATCAAAATTAGTTTTTTACAAAAAAATAAAACAAAATTAAAGAAAAAAAAGGAGTGAAATAATTGTTAATTTCAAAAAAAATTATAAAAAATGAAGAATATGAAGTTTGTCCTCTATGTGGTTCAAAAATCCATTTGATCTTTAAAGATGAAGATGAAAAAGAAGAAGTAGAGGAAAAAAAGAAAAATGAGCTTGATTTAATTAATGCAAACGATTGGATTTTACCATAATGATAAAACTAATCGTTATTGAACTAATAACAGGAGCGATTTAGGTATAAATGAGCGATAATGTAGAGAAGTACATTATACGTAAGATATACAACACAATTAATTCAAAAATTACGCAGAAATTTGTAGATGCTGGTTTAGAGCAAATACGCTCATGCATAAACTGCGGGACATGTTCGGGGGGGTGTCCATCAGGTAGAAGAACTGCTATGAGTACGCGTTCTGTAGTTAGAAGAGCCTTATTAGGTGATGAGAGCGTTCTAAAAGATATTAAAATCTGGTTTTGTTCAACTTGTTATACGTGCTATGAACGCTGTCCAAGAAATATTCCAATTACGGACATAATAATAAAGTTAAGAAATATTGCTGTGGAGGAAGGTGACCTTTTAGAATCACATTTTAATTTATCCGCATTATTCTATGAAACAGGTCATGGAGTACCGGTAAATGCTCCAGCTCATAAAAATTGGAGAGATTTACGAGAATCATTAGGGTTACCTGCTTTACCACCTACAATTCATTCATTTCCGAAAGAACTTGAGGAATGTCAAACTCTCATGAAATTAAGTGGTTTTAAAGAGTTATTAGACAAAATCAAGAGATTAAAAGAAGTGGAAATAATGGTTGCTTAAATTTTATTTTATATTTCTATATTAATATTTGGGTTGAAATAATGATATTAGAAAGAAAATTTAGGTATGGATTTTTTTTAGGATGTATAATACCCAACAGATACCCTATGATTTCAACAAGTATAAGAGATGTATTCTGTGAGCTTGGAGCGGAATTATTAGAAATAAAGGGGGCGTCGTGTTGTCCCGCACCTGGAGTGTTTCGAGCATTTCATATTCCTACATGGGAATTAATGGCAGCGAGAAATTTATCAATTGCAGAAGAATTGGGGGTTGATCCTATTACAGGATGTAATGGCTGTTATGGTAGTTTAAGAGATGCATGGTATGAATTTCAACACGATCTTAAAAAAAAGAAACAAGTAAATGAGCTTCTTGCTAAAGTTGGTCGTGAGTTTAAGGGTAGTCAAGAGCCTAAACATATTGTTCAGGCATTATACTTAGATATGGGTAAGGACTATGTTGAGGATCATATTAAATATAAATTTAAAGATTTAAAGGTTGCAGTTCATTATGGGTGCCATATTGTTAAACCTTCCGATAAAAGACCTTGGAACTGTAAAGCTAATATCCCAAAATTCCTTGATGAACTTGTTGAATTAACTGGTGCGAAAAGCATATTCTACAAGGATAAATTTATGTGTTGCGGTGCGGGTGGCGCAGTAAGAAGTGCGATTAAAGAGATTGCAGCAGATTTTACGCGCGA
This sequence comes from Candidatus Hodarchaeota archaeon, assembly GCA_048887225.1. Lineage (GTDB taxonomy): Archaea > Asgardarchaeota > Lokiarchaeia > Sigyniarchaeales > SOKP01 > LW40-45. The sequence goes on along the minus strand of JBHLJY010000012.1, from coordinate 22,216 downwards.
AAAGTTAACGAATATGAGAGATGCAGGCGCAGATATTATCGTAGATTGCTGCCCGTTCTGTCATTTACAATTTGATTTGGGGCAAGTTGAAGTAAATAACTTATTTAAAGATGAGATTGGAGAACCATTTAAAATCCCTGTTATATATATTACTCAATTATTTGGAGTTTCAATGGGACTAAATCCAATTAGATTAGGATTAGAAAAAACACATGATTTAAAGAACGTGTCTCCTTTTATGTCCATCGAACCATTCGTAAATATCGTAAAAGAGCAATTAATTTAGGAGTGATAAGATTTGACAGAAATTAAGGAAAAAATAGAAATTAGCAATAAGGAAAAACCTAAAATCGGTGTTTATATTTGTCATTGTGGTATTAATATTGCTGGAGTGATAGATCTATTCAAACTAAAAGATTATGCATTAAGCCTTCCTGACGTTATTTTAGCACAAGAATATAAATTCATGTGTAGTGATATTGGACAAGAACTAATTAAAAAAGATATTGAGGCTGGTTTTATTAATCGAGTTGTTGTTGCTGCTTGTTCACCAAGGATGCATGAACCTACTTTCAGACGAACATGTGAAGAAGCCGGTTTAAACCAGTTTTTATTTGAAATGGCAAATATCAGAGAACATGCTTCTTGGGTTAATATGAAAGATCCTAAAGGCGCCTATGAGATAGCAAAAGATCATATCAATATGGCAGTTGCGAAGGCAAGAGAATTGGAACCTTTAGAGGTAACAAAGGTAAAAGTAAACCCTGCGTGTTTAGTTGTAGGTGGCGGAATTGCAGGTATGAATGCTGCTTTAGATCTTGCTGATGAAGGTTATAAAGTTTATTTAGTTGAGAGAAGTCCTACAATAGGAGGTCATATGACCCAATTAGATAAAACATTCCCTACAATGGATTGTTCTGCTTGTATATTAACCCCTAGAATGGTTGATGTAGCAAGAAATGAAAATATTGAAGTAATGGCCTATTCTGAGGTTGTGGATGTGGCAGGATATGTGGGAAATTTTAATATTACCATAAAGAAAAAACCGCATTACGTTGATCAAGAAAAATGTAATGCTTGTGGTGCTTGTGTTGATACTTGTCCCATAATCTGTGGAAATGAATTTGAATTAGGCATGGGTACAAGGAAAGCCATTTATATACCATTTCCACAAGCGGTACCGGGAAAGTACACAATTGATATGGAAAAATGCATTCAATGTGGGATTTGCGCGAAGCTTAATGTTTGCGAAGCTCAAGCCATTAATTTTAATGAAAAACCTGAATATTTAGATATTCAAGTTGGAACAATTATTATTGCGACTGGATGGGATTCATTTGATCCATCAGAACTCGAACAATTTAAATATGGCACGTGTCCTAACGTAATCACGGGACTTCAAATGGAACGTTTATTAAGTTCGTATGGTCCAACATTAGGAAAACCAGTCAGACCTTCTGATCTCAAAGCTCCCCATAGTATTGCATTCCTCCAATGCGTGGGCAGTAGAAATTTCAGAGAAGGAGGTCATAAATATTGTTCTAGAGTTTGTTGTATGTATGCGACAAAGCAAGCTAGACAATATAAAGAGAAACATCCAGAGGCTGAAATATATATTTTTTATATCGACCTCCGAGCGTTCGGTAAAGACTACGAAGAATTCTACGAATCTGCTGCAAGAGAGTATGGTATTAATTACATTAGAGGAAAAATTGCTGAAGTTAGCGAAGATGAAGATCATAATATAATTATTAGAGCTGAAGATACATTATACCAACATTTAATTGAAGTAAAGGTAGAATTGTTAATTTTATCTACCGCTTTAGAAGCAAGAGCGGATGCCAATAAGGTTTCTCAAATGTTTAATATTCAGAGATCTTCGAACGGATTTTTCATGGAAGCTCATCCAAAATTAAAACCGGTAGATACCTTAACGAATGGAATATTTGTTGCTGGAGTTGCTCAAGGTCCAAAGGATATTCCTGATACAGTTGCTCAAGCGAAAGGCGCAGCTTCTAGCGCATCTGTATTAATGGCAAATAGGGAATTCGAAATAGAACCATTCTACACAAATGTCCTTGATCATATTTGTTCAGGATGTAAGAGTTGTCAATCTCTATGTCCCTTTGGTGCGATTGATTTTGATATATTCAAAAAGATTGCCGTTCTAAACCCTGCACTCTGTAAAGGATGCGGAACTTGTGTTGCTGCGTGTCCCTCTGGAGCATTAATTCAAAACCATTTTACAAATAATCAACTCGGAGCTATGATCAACATTCAGAAATTAGAAGTAGAAGAAATTCTCATTATAGATGAGAAGAAGTATGATTCAGATCGTAGTATTGGATTAGTAAAAGATTCTGCGGAAGTGTAAGAAAGACGTTTCCAAAAATTTCTAGAAAAATTAGAGAACAATACGTATCTATAACTTTTCAATTTTTAAAAGAAAATATGGAGCTTAATTTAGATAAGGATAAATGTGTTGGATGTGGAATTTGCTTTCGAGTATGCCCTAAAGAAGCTATTTCTCGCGGACCTATAGGCGCCTCTAAAAGATTTCCAACTATTGAAACTATAATTCCAGAAATTTTTGATCCCAATGTATGTGTAATGTGTGGGGTATGTGTTTATATGTGTCCGTTTGACGCAATAACTTTGAAAATTAATGGAAATGTCGTTAGCTTAGAAGATCTTACATTGGTTAAAGAACAAGCACTTCCTAAACTTGAATATAAGGTCAAAACTTTAGAAAGCGGACGGATTGTAAAACAATATATGGATGGAGAAATAAATATTGCTGATAATGAATGTACAGGAGGATGTCAAACATGCGCAGAAATTTGTCCTTCTGGAGCAATTACCGTACCCTCCAATTTGGATAGAAAAGGTTGGGAGAAGATTCCTAATGTTATAGTTGATCAGGAAAAATGTGTATTCTGTGGAGCATGCGATAATGCCTGTCCTATTGGAGCCTTAAAATTAGAAATTACAGAGGTTAAATATTCAGGGGAATATTTAGACCCATTTTGGTCAAATATTATTGAAAGACTCAAAATACTTAAAAATAATAATAAAATCTAGAAGATCCCGCTTCAGATAATACAATTAAAAGAAAAAGAGATTTTTGATATTTCGCCATTTTATGAAGAAATTTCCCTGTTTTTATATAATTCGTATTTCCGATCTTAAACTTTGATTACCTCAATCAATTTTGGAAAGATTCTTGTATAATGAACGGCCATACAATGAACACCAGCTAATAATCTTTTTGATTTAAGTTCTGTAATAAATGGTTTGAAAAATTCATAATTTAACTGATCATATATTTGCTTCTTTTCTTTTTTATTAACAATATCTGTTTTAACTTTTTTCCATTTCTCCAGAACCTCTTTTGGTACGTCAACTCCAGGAACAAACATATCAAATCCTTTTGCAATTGCATATGATTTCATTGGAAAGATACCAAGAAGTACTGGTACTTTATACTTCTGAATCCCTCTTAAAAATTCAATAGTTCGATCAATATCGTATACAACTTGAGTTTGTAAAAATTCTGCTCCTGCTTCAGCTTTTCTACCAATCTTCAAGATTTCAGCCTCCATAGGATCTGCATTCGGATTAGCTGCTGCGCCGACGTGTATCTTTGGAGGGCTCTCTATTTTACTGCCGTTTATCGCTTGTTTTTCCACCATATCTTTTACAAGCTTTATTAAATTTGCAGAATCGAGATCGAATACTGGTTTTGATTCTGGCATATCTCCCATATTTGGGTGATCACCTGTAAGTGAGAGAATATTGCGAATCCCTAAAGCATGAGCCCCCATGATCATTCCAGCAATACCTAATTTGTTCACATCTCGTACAGTTAATTGCCAAACACATTCTAAACCAGTTTCCTCTTGGATAATATGGGACGCTGCCATTGAATTAATAGTCACAATTCCTAAAGGGCTGTCTGTAACATTAGCTGCAATAACATAAGGTGCTATCTCTTTGGCTTCTTGGATAGTATGTGACAGATCACAGGTTTTTTCTGGCTCCAATTCGCCAGTTAAGATAAAATCACCATTTAATAATTTATCACCTAACTTAGAATAAATAGGTTTTACTTCCATGTTTTATTCTACCTCCATACTAATACTCTTTGATGTCCAGTTTCTTTCCAATCTCTAGGTTTTCGTAATTTAGAGAATGCGTCTAATCTTCCTAATTCTTTTAATCGATTGTAAATTAATATCCATCCACAATCCTTTTCATAGTTCCCAACTTCGCATTTACCCTTCACCTGGCCCCCACATGGACCATTCATAAGTGATTTAGCGCACGTTGTAATTGGACAAATGCCTGCTGTTTCGTTTAATAAACAATCACCACAACCTAGGCATCTCATATAAAACCTACCAATCCTCTCTGTCATACCCATAAATTCTGTGTTCGTACTAACAAAAATGGGCATATTTGGGTATTTATCTTTAATCACCTCTGTTATAGATTGGGTACCTAATCCACAACTTAATGTTAAAATTGCGTCTGAATTGCTGATATCTGCATCGATCCGTCTTAAATCTTTCTTCATAACTCTATTATCGCAAACATCTTCAGATACCAGTGTAATAATAACTTTATAACCTTCTTTTTTCAAAATTTCCTCCATCTCTTTAGCGCTTTCAGTTCCTCCTGTTTGACATAAAGCGGCACAAGATCCACATGAAATTATCGCGATTCTTTCATGTCCCTCAATAACGTTCAAAATTTCATTTAAAGGTTTTTTAGTAGTTATAATTACCATTTTTTATATTCAACTCCTCAATATTTATGATTATGTTTTTCGATATAAATCTATGATAAGAAAATTAATCAGATTATTAAAATCTAACTTTTTTTTTTCAAGGATCAATAATCAATATTTTCGATAAACTAAAAAATTTAATATATAACAAAATTCTTTATTAAAATTTATATCAAAATTATAAAATAATGAAACTTTTTGATCATTTACAAAAATTACATAAACATTTTATAATAATTTATATTATATAGTTATAAGGACATTCTTGAATTTTGTTTTTTAGAACAATAAATAATTTAAAGAAATATGGCTATAAAAGATAAGATTAAAATTTTAATATTAGTCTCTGAAGATCCAGAAAATACTTGTTCTAAATGTTGTAGAACTCTTAGTATCGTTGAAAGATTAGTGACTGAATTTTCAGATATAAAGGATAAGGTTAATTTAAAACAAGAAAAAATTACATCAGAAAAAGTCATTGAAAAGTATGGGGAACTTGATCCACCAGTAATATTTCTTAATGATTTTTTATTCTCTCAAGGACATGTCCCAGTTATGAAAAAACTGGGTAGAAAGATATTAGAGTTAATAAAATAAATTATAATTATATTATAATATTTTATTTTAAAGTTTTATAATTTAAAGTAAGAGTCCAATAAGAGCATAAATAATAAAGACAAATTTTTTAAAATTTCATTAATTTACAACTCTAAGTTAATCAAACTAATAAGATCGAATAAGATGAGAAAATCAAAGAATAAAAAACTGACATACAGCTTATTTTTAGGATGTGTAAACTAATTTATCATTTAGATAATTAGACACAATTCCTAATCGTTACCCTTTTATAGAGCAGGCTACTCGAAATGTATTTGAGAAATTAGGCATTGAATTGGTCGATATGGAGGGTGCCTCGTGTTGTCCCGCCCCAGGAGTTTTCCGAGGATTTGATATCACCACATGGTTAGTAATTGGAGCCAGAAATATAACAATTGCAGAAGAAAATGGTACTGATATTGCATTAATGTGTAATGGGTGTTATGGAAGTTTGCTTGAAGTAAATCATACATTAAAGCACAATAAAGAAAAAAGGAAAATGGTTAATCAACATCTCGCTAAAATCGGTCGAGAATATAAGGGAAAAATTGATATTAAACATATTATCGAAGTTTTATATCACGATATAGGACTTGAAAAAATAAAAAATAGAACAAAATACGGTCGAAAAGAAAAATTAGATTTAAATGTAGCTGTTCATTATGGGTGTCATCTTTTAAAACCTGGAGAAATTAGACCATGGGATCTTGAAGTTGAAGATCCACGCTTTTTAGACGAACTAGTAGAGGCTACTGGTTGCAAAAGTTTAGATTACAAAGATAAAAGAATGTGTTGCGGAGCAGGAGGAGGTGTAAGGGGAGCGTTTAAAGAAATTTCTTTGGATTTTACAAGAGAAAAATTAGAGAACATTGTTGCAACTGGGGCCGATGCAATAATAACTGTTTGTCCATTCTGTCATTTACAACTAGATTTAGGACAAGTAGAAATAAATAACATTTTTAAAGATAAAATTGATGCTCCTTTTAAAATACCTGTAATTTATTACACACAATTATTAGGTCTGGCATTAGGTATGGAACCTGAAAGCCTTGGTCTAGTAAAAAAGCATGATTTGAGTGGAGTACCTCCATTTATTTCCTTGGAACCTTTTTTAAAGAAAATAGGTGAGGAAGTTGGGTGAAGTTGATGTAAAAATAGGTGTATATATTTGTCATTGTGGGATTAATATTGGTGGGATCGTTTCAGTTCCTGATTTAATAGAGTATTCCAAAACTTTGCCAAATGTCGTGATCGCACGCGAGTATAAATTTATGTGTAGCGATATAGGTCAAAATATGATCAAGGATGATATAAAAAATGAGTTAGTTAATCGAGTTATTGTTGCATCGTGTTCACCAAGGATGCATGAACCTACTTTCAGACGAACATGTGAAGAAGCCGGTTTAAACCAGTTTTTATTTGAAATGGCAAATATCAGAGAACACTGTACATGGGTCAATTTATATGATACTGAAGGTGCGACTGAGGTAGCTAAGGACCATATTAGAATGGCCGTGGCGAAAGTCAGTAAATTAGTACCTTTAGAGGTAACCAAGGTAAAAGTCGAACCCGCTTGTTTAATTGTAGGTGCTGGTATTGCTGGTATGAATGCCGCTTTAGATCTTTCAAATCAAGGATTTAAAGTATATTTAGTAGAAAAGACTCCGACTATTGGGGGGCATATGGCACAACTTGATAAAACTTTCCCTACAATGGATTGTAGTGCTTGTATTATTACCCCAAAAATGTCTGAAGTAGCAAATGCTAAAAATGTTGAACTTTTAACTTATTCAGAAGTAACTGATATTTCTGGTTATGTCGGAAATTTTGACGTTACTATTATGAAAAAACCACATTACATTGATCAAGAAACATGTACTGGCTGTGGTACATGTGCTGAAGAATGTCCTGTGGTATGTGGAAATGAATTTGATTTAGGAATGAAAGATCGCAAAGCTATTTATATTCCTTTCCCCCAGGCAGTTCCAGGAGAATATACAATAGACATGGATCATTGTATTAGATGCGGTATTTGTGCTGAAGTTTGTCCTGCTGGAGCTATTAGATATGATGACAAACCAGAATATTTAGATGTTAAAGTTGGGACTATTATATTAGCCACTGGCTGGGATCCTTACGATCCAACAGTATTAAAACAATATGGTTTCGGTAAATATCCAAATGTAATTACAGGTTTTCAGATGGAACGTCTTTTAAGCTCATTTGGACCTACAGAAGGTAAGCCCAAACGACCTTCAGATTTGAAAGATCCTCATAGTATAGTCTTTCTTCAATGTGTTGGTAGTAGAGATTTTACAAAAAAAGGCAATAAATATTGTTCAAGAGTATGTTGCATGTATGCTGTAAAACAAGCACGCCAATATAAAGAAAAACATCCAAAAGCAGATATTCATATATTTTACATGGATGTAAGAGCTTTTGGAAAAGGATACGAAGAATTTTATGAATCAGCAGGAAAAAACTACGGAATTAAATTTATTCGTGGAAGACTTGCAGAAGTTTACGAGGATGATGAACATAATGTTATTGTGCGTGGTGAAGATACTTTACTCCAGAGACAAGTGGAAATTAAAGCGGATTTGTTAGTTCTGTCAATTGGTCTTGAACCGCGATGTGATGCCGAAGATGTAGCGAGATTATTTAATGTACAACGATCTGAAGATGGTTTCTTTATGGAAGCTCATCCAAAGTTACGCCCAGTCGATACTCTCACAGATGGTGTTTTTGTTGCAGGAACTGTTCAGGGACCTAAAGATATTCCAGATACAGTCGCACAGGCTAAAGGTGCTGCCTCTGGTGCAGCAGCATTAATGGCGCAAGGAGAAGTAGAAATTGAACCCTATTACTCCTATGTTCTTAGTCATTTATGTTCTGGATGTAAAAGTTGTTTAAGCTTATGTGCTTTTAATGCGATAACATTTAATGAATATGAAAGAATTGCTGAGATAAATGAAATATTATGTAAAGGATGTGGAACATGCGTATCAGCATGTCCTAATAAAGCAATCGTCCAAAATCAATTTGGAGATTCACAGATCTTACCTATGATAAAAACCGCGGTCAAACAAGAATCTAATCCTAGAGGTGAATAAAAATGGCGAGTCAAACAGAATTTAATCCATATATATTGGGAATTTTTTGCAATTGGTGTAGTTATGCAGGAGCGGATCAAGCAGGAACATCTCGTATGCAACGACCGGCAAATTTGAGAATCATTAGAGTCATGTGCGGAGGACGTGTTGATCCTCAATTCGTAATTGATGCTCTAATGAACGGGGCTGATGGTGTTTTAGTTAGTCACTGCCATCCTGGCGACTGTCATTATGTAGAAGGTAATTATAAAACAGTTCGAAAAATGCCAATTCTTCATCGATATTTAGAACAATTCGGGATAAATCCAAAAAGGGTAAAATATACCTTTGTATCTGCTTCTGAAGGTGCCGAATTAACTGAAATCGTCAAGGAATACGTGGAAGAATTAAAGGAATTAGGACCTAATCCACTAAAAACGGAGGTATAAAGAAAATGTATCCAAGAGTTAAAAAATTAAGAAACGAAAAAATTAACGAAATTGCTATGAACTTTTTTACTAAAGATCAGGCAATAGAATTTAACTTAGAAAATTGCGTTGGCTGTGGAACGTGTACTAAAGTTTGTCCTAAAGGAGCTATTTGTGATCCAAATCTGGAAGGTAAGATAAGGGTAACGACTGAAGATTTAATCCCAGATATCCCTAATGCATTTAAATGTTCGTACTGTGGAACTTGTGCCTATATGTGTCCATTTTCTGCGATAACTTTAAAAAAAGATGGGAAGGGCGTTGAATTAGATAATTTAGATATTGTTGTGAAGAAGGTCGTGCCAAAATTAGATTATAAGATAGTAAACTGCGAAAAAATCCAACGAAAAGCAAAAGTCTATGTTGAAGGTAATATTACTGTAGATTGGAATAAATGCATTTCATGTATGTCGTGTGCCGAAGTATGTCCTACTGGAGCTTTTTATAAATCTGATAAAGAGCGAGTAAATGACCAAGGAAAAAAGCTAAAAACAGATTTAGATCCGTCTAAATGTATAAGTTGTGGTACTTGTGTAAATGCCTGTTCAAAAAGCGCAATAAAATTGAAAATTGATAAAGTCAATTACTCAGGGGAATTTAAAAAAGTGTTTTGGCCAGATCTTATCCAAAGACTAAAAGAATAAGCAGAGAAATAATCATTCAAATATAAAATCTCATTAACTTTCTATTTTATCTTTTTTTTGCATATGATTGATAAATTACTCTCCAAAAGTAAACTCAAAAAAGCGATTGGAAAATTTGTACCAATAATAATTTAGTGATATTATGAGTAAAGATAAGGAAAATAAGTTAATTTTTGTTTATAATGCAACATCGGGAGTGATAACGGGAATTAAAGATTACTTTCATAAAGCATTTAAACCAAGTACATATCAATGTAATCTTTGCGCAGTGACCTATGGCACCTTTGGTATGAAAAAAGAGTGGAAAAATTTTGTTAAAGATAAGGATGTTGTTCCCTTGAAAAATAATAATGTTTCATTTGAGTTTCTGCATAAAGACGAATTTAAAGAAAAATATAACATGAAAGATGCTAAATTCCCGTCAGCGTATATGATAACTGATTCTGGATTGGAATTATTTATATCGCAAGATGTAATGAATAATGTTAAATCTATTGAGGAACTGAAAGAATTAGTTACTAATAAGCTTAAAAAATTTTCTGGAAAAAGTTAATATTATGAGTAAGACATATTTAAAATTAAAATAAAATTAAGATAAAAATGATTCCAAAAGAAATAATTGAGAAGCTAGTAAATAATGGAGTTTACATATTTATTAAAGGTATCAATAAAGAATTTGCGGGAGTTATTAAATCTATCACCGAAGATGATATTGTAATATTGGAGGATCCCAGGAATAATATAACATATATACCTCTATCTATGATTGATGTGATTACGGAAAGAAGATAAAACCTTAAGTTCTTAATCAAACTCTCTTATTTTTTCCATTTCGGATTTAAAAATCCCAGCATTATATTTACATCACTCGTAGGTGTCTTACACATTTTATTGATACAAATATAAGCTGTAGCTTTTCCTTTTAAATTATCAAAATATTCAACAAAATTAGCAAATTCATCAATATCGGGAGGATTTTGATCAGTACGTCTATGAATAAGGACTTTATTTGGGATATATTCATTAAATATTGCTTCAATTATCTCATTTGTATCGTTGGCTCCCGTATCTCCTGCTATTACTATTGAATAAGACGGTCCTACTGCGAAATCTGCTGCTACCATAAATTGAGTATAAGCTATAGGGGTATTATATAATTTCTCACTGAAAACTCTGCTTAATATGTCTGCTTTTTCTTCTAACGTATAATCACCAGTAATATAACTTAGACGTAGTAAATTTAGCATCGCTACAGAATTGCCTGAAGGTATAGCTCCATCGTAAATATCTTTCTGTCTTGTTAAAAGTTTTTCACTGTCATCAGCTGTAAAATAAAATCCTCCAATAATATTATCCCAAAAATGATCTATCTGAATTTTATTTAATTCCAACGCAGACTTGAGATAAAAAACATTAAAGGTAGCTTCATATAATTCAATTAATCCCCATATTAGGAATGCATAATCAGTTAAGTAAGCGTCAATTTCGGCTTTGCCTTCTCTATAGCTGTGAAGTAAGCGATTCTCAGAATTTTTCATTACCGAGAGAATGAATTTAACCGCATTTTTTGCAGCTTCCAAATATTTTGGTTCATTTAGAACTCGAGAAGCAATCGCTAAAGCAGCAATCATCAATCCATTCCAGTCAGATAATATTTTATCATCTTTATGTGGATGAATTCTTTTCTCTCTAATGTTAAATAATTCCTTTCGTATTTCTTCTAATTTTGGTATTATGCTATCCTCTAAACTATCAATATACAAAATGTTATTCCCCGTTTTATCTTGAGTAGCTTCCTCTAAATAGTTGCCAGAATCCTCAATATTAAAAATTTTTAAAATAAATTCAGCATCTTTGGAGCTCAAAGATTTTTCAATTTCTTTCTTTGACCAAACATAAAATTTACCTTCGACACCCTCACTATCCGCATCTTCAGCAGAATAGAATCCTCCTTCTGGAGAAGTCATATCTCTTAAAACATAAGTAAATATTTCTCTTGCGGTATTCGCATAAAATTCATTTTTTGTTGCTTGATATGCTTCTAAATAGGCAATAGACACTAATGCTTGGTCGTAAAGCATTTTCTCGAAATGAGGTACTAACCAATGCGAATCAGTAGAATATCGATGAATTCCAAATCCAATTTGGTCGTAAATTCCACCTTTCCTTATTGCTTGAAGTGTTTTTTCTACTATTTTTAAAGCATCTTTTGATCCTGTACGTTTCCAAAATCTTAGTAAAAATAAAAGATTATGAGGTGTCGGGAATTTAGGGCGTTCACCAAATCCACCATTTTTTGAGTCAAATTGAAGAGTAAGTTGATTATAAGTCCTTTTAAGCATTTCTATATTAAATTTATCCCCTGGAGATTCTTGAGTTACATTTTGTAAAGCAAACTTAATTTGCTCTGAAGAATTAAATATTTCGCTTTTATTATTATTCCAAATCTTTTTAATTTTTTTGATTAAATCTATAAGTCCAATCCGACCAAATCGAGTTTCCTTTGGGAAATATGTACCTGCGAAAAAAGGATTTTTATCGGGGGTCATAATAATAGTTAGAGGCCATCCTCCTGATCCAGTCATCATTTGGCAGACAGTCATATATATCTTATCTATATCAGGACGCTCCTCTCTATCAACTTTAATTGAGATAAATACCTCATTCATTAAATTTCCGATTTCTTCGTCTTCAAAGGATTCGTGAGCCATAACATGGCACCAATGGCATGTTGAATATCCTATCGACAAGAATATAGGTTTATTCTCGTCTTTTGCTTTATTAAAAGCTTCCTCCGACCAAGGAAACCAATTTACAGGATTATTAGCATGTTGAAGTAAATAGGGACTTTTTTCTTTTACTAACTCATTTTTAAAAGATTGATTTTGACTACTCATTTTTTTAATTATTCCTTTATACTATTACCATATTCATTGATATAAACAAATTCCTCTAACTTCTTACGAGGAGGGCGCTGTTTTTCTCCTAATTTCATTGGTTCTGAGAGTATAGGATTAATTTCGCTTGAATGCTTGCCAATGTTTATCAATGTAATTAATCTCATTTTATCTGGAATTCCTAGAATTTCCTTTGCTTTTTCTTCATTAAAACCCGCAATTGGATGCGCAACCAATCCTAATTCTGTTGCTCTTAAGATAATGAAGGCACTGGCCATTCCGGTATCAAATAAATAATATAAACGTTCACCAATTATACAGTCGTTTTGTGGTTCACTAAAGACTGCTATTATTAGAGAAGCTCTCTCTACCCACTTATTTCCAGGAGTAAGCGTAGTAAATATTTTTTCTAATTGAGGTTTACTTTCAATAAAAATAAATCTCCAAGGTTGCTTATTCATACAGGAAGGTGCTAACTTAGCAGTTTTAGCTAAATCATCAATTAAATCCTTTCCTATTTCAATATTATCAAGTGATCTATAAGCCCTTCTTTTTTCAATTGCATCTTTCACTTCCATAGTTTAAAAATATTAAAAAAAAAATATCAATCTAAGGATTATATTCTATTAATTTTCACTAATCCTTGATTAAATATCTTAAGAAACTTAGACTATAAATTAATAAAAAGAAATTCTACAATTTATCTAATTTTTATAATAAATCTCTCTTACTTTGTACTCAATAAGGCACTTATTTTTTTCCAGCGTTCCGCCTGGGATTGTTTTTTCATAACAGGATTATGATTGCCAAGTAGTTCTTTATGAAAAACAGGTCTTTGATTTTGATAAAACACTCCTAACGTGAATTTGGTTTTTTTTCTCGCAGCTATTATCGCTTCCTCAAAGGTCTTAGGCGTATTCTGAAGAAATTCGATTTTTTCTTTATATTCTTTCCAAGAATGATAAGGTATAGCCGGTTGCAATACTTCCACAAAAGAGAAACCTTCGTGTTCAACAGCTTGAACAATAATATCAGCAAGATGATCAATCTCTCCCGAAAAACATCTTGCTACAAATGTTGCTCCAGCTTCTATTAATAAAGATATAGGATTAAACGGTTGTTCTATGCTTCCTTTCGGAGTTGACGGTCCTTCCCAGCCTTTTTCTGTAAGAGGTGTGAATTGTCCTGTAGTTAGAGCATAGACACTATTATTGTGCAGGATTAGTGTCATATCTTGATTTCTTTTAGCCGCAAACAACGTATGTGCAAGCCCTTCTCCTAGTCCATTACCATCTCCTGAAAATGTTATCACTTTTAAATCTGGATTTGCGATTTTCATTCCTTGAAGAGTCGCAATATCTCTGCCATGCAAGGAATATAGACCGCTTAAATTAAGATAATCAAACATCTTAGCATGACAACCAATACCAGCAGAAATTATTATATTATCTCTTTTTATACCCTTTGTCTCTAATTTTATTATTGCTTTTTCAATAGCACTACGAATAGCGAAATTACCGCACCCAGGACACCAAGTAATTTCAGCATGAGTTCTTAATTCTTCCATCTTAGATTACCTCCTTAATTTTATTTGATAAATCAATAGGATCAAATGGTCTCCCATCATATTGGTTAATCAGTGCTTTAGATTTTATACCACATTTTTCTTTAATTAATCGTGTGAATTGCCCTTCCTTACTTAATTCAACGGTTATAATTGACTCATCTTTAAAATTCTCGAGTTCCCAGACTGGAAATGGATTAAGATATATTGGTTGAATGACTTTTGCTTCAATACTTCCATAATTAAGGGCCTCCAGCACGCTCATTGTTGTCGAACCATAAGAAATTATAACTGGTCCTTTATCCCCATAGACATTGAGAGTTTTTCTTTTTCTCAAATATTCTACTATTGCCTGATTCTTTTTATCTCGCTTTTCATGCATTTTCGCAATTAATTCGGGTTCTTCTGTTGTAATACCTAACTCATCATGCTCATAACTTGTCCATTTAATAGTTTCTTTCGAAGGAGGAAAGAGCATAGGTGAAATACCATCGGGGGTGTCAAGATATCTTTTATATGTACCTCCAGTATGCATTATTGGTTCAGCCCATACCGCTTTTTCTACATTAATATCAACTGTCATCCAACTTTCTGATAGATGCTTTTCGGTAAGTAAAATACCAGGTGTTTGAAACTTCCAAATTAAATCAAGCATTTCAGCGGTTAAGTAATAAGCTTCTTCGACTGTGCTAGGACAAGCAACAATTCTTAAAAACTCTCCATGACCCGCATTAAGAGCAAAAAATAAATCTGCTTGTTCTGTATATGTTGGAACGCCGGTTGCAGGTCCAGGTCTCATTGACAATACGCATAATACAGGAGCCTCTGCCATTCCTGCTAATGAAAGTCCTTCAACCATAAGAGCAAATCCACCTCCGCTGGTCCCAACCATGGCTTTAGCTCCAGTAAACGATGATCCTATCGCCATATTGATAACCGAAATCTCACTTTCAGCATGAACAACAGCTAATCCAAAATTTTCAGCTTGAGATGCCAAGTAATGTAAAATAGATGAAGCGGGGGTCATAGGATATCCATAATATACATCTAATCCGCCAGCAACTGCCCCTAAACATATTGCTTGATTGCCTGTGATTATAGGTCTCTTTTTACCATCATTTTTAATACTAAACCTATTACCTAATTTGGGGAAGATTAATTCATATATTATATTAGCATAAGAAAGATTATCTTCCAAACCAGTTCCGTATTCTTTTTTAATCATTGAATTTAATTCTTCTTTTTCTAATCCAATTGAGGCCGCTAAAATTGCAATAGCTCCGACTCCAAACATTAATCTACCTGCGGGATATTTTTTGGCTTGGGAAGTCAAAGGAACTCCAATACCTCCAATTCCTTTAATCTCATCTGAGTTATATACATTTAATCCTCCTTCTGAGAGGTGTTTTTTATGGATATCGCAACTTCTTTTATCAAAATTTACAATCAAATCTGCCTTCATATAATGGCTACTTATCCATCTGTTAGTTGTAGATACAACAGAAAAATTGTGACCGCCTCTAATTAAACTCATATAATCATCCATTTGAAAAACTCGGAGCCCACGGTTGTTAAAAATCTGGGATGCTACTGATCCAGCTTTTTTAACCCCTTCACCTGCTTTACCACCAATTAAAAACGTGAAAATTCCTTTTTCCATATTACTTTCATACCTTCCTAAGATATTTTTCTGAAATAAAATAGAATTTAGTTATAGAACATTGAATTTGTTGAATATAAAAATCTAATCCTTATAACTCTAAATTTCAATTTTTTTGAAAAACTATTTAAGAGTTTAGCCTTACAAATCCTATAACAAATTTTTTATAAAACAATACTTTTAAAGTCTTAAGTCGATAATAGAATAAGAAAAAGAATATGCAGATTTTTAGACTTAAAATTAATAAAAACTTTTGTACAGGTTGTAACGTTTGTGTCGTCTCTTGTCCAATTAACTTTAATCAATTAAAAGAAAAAGGACAACTCACGCGGGAAAATGCGGTTTTATTAGTTAAAAATGGAATAGCATATGATATATTTCAAGAAACTCGAGATGTAAACTGTGATGGATGTGGTATTTGTATAGAAAATTGTCCTCAGAATGCTATACAAATTGAAATTTTAGAAGTGGAGTGAAGAAGATATGTCATTTCCCAAAATATCAAGGTCAATTAGTAAAAAAGAAGAACATGTTACTGTTAAATATCTTACAGAAAGTCTAGAATTAATTTTGGACCGTGAGAAATGTGTTGGCTGCGGCACCTGTGCCAGGGTTTGTCCTAAAGAAGCCATTTCACGTGGACCTGTGGGAGCTTCTAAAAGATTTCCAACTACGGAAGATATAATTCCAGAAGTTTACGATCCTAACGCATGTGTAATGTGCGGTACGTGTGTTTATATGTGTCCATTTAGCGCTTTAACTCTAAAAATTAACGGGGAAGTAGTTAATCTAGAAGATCTTACTTTAGTAAAAGAAAAAGCAATGCCAAAACTTGATTTTGAGACAAAGACATTAGATAATGGTAGAATAGTCAAACAATATGCTGATGGTAAAATTAGTATAGTGGACGAAGAGTGTCCTGGTGGATGTCAGACGTGCGCAGAAGTTTGTCCATCTGAAGCTATCACTGTACCTTCTAAATCTGAAAAAAAAGGATGGGAAAAAATACCTAACGTTGTTGTTGATGAAGAAAAATGTGTATTCTGTGGAGCTTGCGATAATGGTTGTCCTACAGGGGCGATTAAATTAGAGATTACTGATGTAAAATACTCTGGAGATTTTAAAGACCCTTTCTGGCCTGACCTTATAGAGAGATTAAAAACCTTAAAATGGAGCAATGTGAAGGAGTAAAAAATGAGTATAGATAATTTAATTTTATTAACAGGGCGAACTATTAATCAAGGTGTTGCTTTAGAAGGTGGAAAAACCACTAAAGAAAATGTTCGCGCAGCAGCAATTTGCATTTTTGATGGTGAAGATTTTAAAAAATTAGATATTCTTCCTGGAACACCAGTTAAAGTTACAACGGATCATGGTGAAGTAATAGTATATTCAACCATCTCAGAGGAAGGACCTCATCCAGGGATAATTTTTATACCAATGGGCCCTTGGGCAAATCAAGTTGTTAATCCTGATTCGCAATCTAGTGGGACTCCAACATATAAAGGAATGAAAGCAAAAGTAGAAGTGTTAAAAGATGGAAAAGTATTAGACGCTTTAGATTTAATAAAAACGTTAGTAGAGGCTTAAAAATGGCAGTAAAAAAAATAAGAACTGTCTATGACGTTATATGTCCATTTTGTGGTACGCTTTGTGATGATCTAGAGGTTGATATAGCTGATAATAAGGTAATTGAAGTTAGGAATGGATGTCAAATTGGTACAAAAAAGTTTTTCGCTTCTAATCCTAGTGAACATAGATATGAAAAACCCTTGATTAAAAAAAAAGGTTCTTTTAATGAGGCATCATGGGAAGAAGCGATCGACAAAGCTGCTGAAATTTTAGCGAAGGCAAAACGACCATTACTTTATGGATTTTCAAGTACAGAATGCGAAGCACAGAGTAAAGGTGTAGAATTAGCTGAATTAGTTGGAGGTATTTTAGACAATACCGCATCTGTTTGTCACGGCCCTACTATTTTAGCTGAACAAGATGTAGGAGTGCCAACATCAACTTTAGGAGAATATAAAAATAGAGCTGATTTAGTAATATTCTGGGGATGTAATCCCGTCCATGCTCATCCAAGACATCTTGGGAGATATAGCGAATTTGTAAGAGGATATTTTAGAAAGGATGGAAGAAATGATAGATTTATCGTTGTTATAGATCCACGGAATACTCATACTGCCCAAATTGCGGATTTATTTGTTCAAGTAAATCCAAGTGAAGATTATGAATTATTGAACGCAATCAGAGCCATGCTTAGAGGAGTTGAATTAGATGAGAAGGAGGTAGCAGGCGTTCCTATAGAAAATATTAAAGAATTGGTAGATATTGTAAAATCATGTAATTTTGGTGTAATATTTTTTGGTATGGGATTAACTCAATCTTTAGCTCACCACCGAAATATAGATGCTGCTATTTGTTTGACTCGAGAATTAAACGACCATACTAAATTTTTAATAACACCCATGCGAGGTCATTATAATGTTACTGGTGCAAATCAAGTTTTTACATGGAATACTGGTTATCCTTATTCAATAGATTTTTCAAGAGGATATCCCAGATATAATCCTGGAGAATTTTCTTCGGTTGAATTGCTTTTGAAAGACCAAATAGATTTATCATTAATAGTTGCTTCTGACCCTGCCAGCAATTTTCCTGCAGCTGCTGTAAAGAATATGTTAAAGCATCCATTAATTGTTATAGAACCTCATGTAACACCAACGTCTGTAAATGCCGATGTTATTTTACCGGCCGCATATGCTGGAATTGAATGTGAAGGTACTGCGTATCGTATGGACAACGTGCCATTAAGATTGAGAAAAGTTAAAGATGCACCTAATGATTTATTAACTGATAGAGAAATATTAGAAAAATTAATCGAAAAAGTAAGAGAAAGAAAGGGGGAATGACGCCGTGGCCGAAGTTAAATTAAAATTGAAAAAACAAACAATTTTTCCTTTAGAAGCAGAATCAATTTCTCCTGACCATTTTGCTGGAAAAACAATTAACGAAATAAAGAAATTAATCGTATACCATGGAAATGAGCAAAGTACAATAGGTGCTTATTTTGATGTATCAGGAAAATCGGGAGATGCTAATGAATTAATAATTATTATTGATGGTGATCTTTCCAACGTTAAGAGAATTGGAGAAAAAATGTCGGGAGGGGAAATAGTAATAAATGGAAATGTAGGTATGCATGTTGGAAACCAGATGAAAGGAGGTAAAATAGTGGTTAATGGAGATGCTGATGACTGGGCAGGTGCCATGCTAAAAGGTGGAGAATTAGAAATTAATGGAGATGCGGGGAATTATGTTGGAGCTGCTTATAGAGGATTTTGGAAAGGTATGGAAAACGGTATTATTAAAGTAAATGGTAAAGTTGGACATGAAGCAATGTTATGGGCAAGAAGTTCAAAAGGCGCAAAAAAATTTCCAATGCTAATCTGCGGTGAAGCTGGCGCATTCTTAGGGATTCATAATCATGGAGGGACTATAATAATTGACGGCGATGTCGATCGCTGTGCTGGAGCTGATCAAGCATGGGGAATAATAATAATAAAAGGTAAAGTAAAAAGAAAACTTCCCTCTTTTAAAAAAATAGGTGAAGTAAAAGAAATCGCATTACCAAACGATGAGGTAATAAGAGGGAAATTTGTTGAATATAGCGGAGATCATTCTGTAGAGAAAGAGACAAATGGTCGACTTTTTATTGCTGTTTAATAGCTTTTATTTTTTTAATACTCGTTTTATTTATTATTTAAAAAATCTCCCTCAAAATTTTAAATATCATGATCTTGACATATGGTTAAGAATTGAGTGAATAGTTTTAAATATATATAAAATTTAAATAAGATCAAAGAGAAAAATACTTATATTTACATTTAAACTGAAACAAAATTAATATAACACGATTTTTTGAGGGAAAAATTAAATGAAACAATTACGGTACGCAAAACTAAGCATTCAGGCGTTTATTTTAATAATTGCTTCAATGTTGGCGTATGTTGCTTTCATAGGGGGGTATTCCGCTTTATTAATACTAGAAGATGAGGATAATATTGATTTAGAAGCGAATTTCGTTGGTGATATAATGGTTAATCCGAGTTTGTTTGAAATAGAGATAGATTTTACCATAGATAATAAAGGTTATTCTGATTTAGAAGATATTACTATTGAAATTGAATTATTGATGGTTTATCAGAGAGATACTAATAATGATGGAATCGGAGAACCTGTGGAAGTTACCATTTTTGATGATGATGAAAGTTTCGATGCAATTAAAGCGGGTAAGGAGGAAACAAGATCATTTAAAATTAAATATGAGGATATAACTAATGTAAATTGGAATGATATATTATTAAATGCTGAACCAGCTTATGACATACTTTTTACAGCAGAAACTATTGTAATTTCAGCTACATACTCTTATAGCCTTTTGTCTTTTAAAGTAGAATTAGAAGATACTGATTTAGGTACATATTTCTTCTAAAAAAGGAGGAAAATAATGAGTTATATAAGGACAAAATTGGAAAGAAAATTTGGACCAAGAGGTGTAAGTAATATACTAAGGGGTACTTTATTCGCTTCATTATATTTTATAGCTACAGTTTTAATCCCCTATTTAACATTTACATGGTTAATGGCATTGGAAATCGAAGGCGCAGAAATAGAGATTACTGCTTCTCAATACAACAAAATAATATATTGGATAATTGCTCTGGGCTCTATTATTACAGCAACAGCTTTTTGTACACATTCTTCCCCTCTACAGTCAATTAGAAAAGGCATTTTATCATTGATTCAAATTATTTTAAATTTCCTTTATATTTGGTCATATCAATATTCAGGTGCTCTCGATCTAAATATAGAATTAATAGATTTCGGAATAATTGCTTTAAACTTAACACAATTAATTATTGTTTATCTTGGAGTTTACTTTTTTACAATTATCATTAAAAGTTATAATTTGATTTACTATATAGTAAATAGAGATGATATAAGATTTAAAAGAGGAAAATAGTGAGGTTGATTTAAAAAAAATGATATCTAAGTATGTGAGATATGACTGGATACAACCAATTACAGATATTATTGGCTTTATTTTAAATTTTCTTATTATTATTTTAATTTTTATAGGTGAAATGATATTAATAGTGATAAATTTCTTGTTAAATCTATTTCCATATAATATGCTATGGTTATACATTATTATAGCTGCAGGTTTAGTAGTTGCAAGTATAATCGTTAATACAAAATGGTCAGGATTAGAATATACTTCAATATTCTCTAAAGTAAGAGAAGAAGAGACAGATGAATTCCCAGTACCAAGGGAAGATTTATAATCTTCCTCAAAAATGTTAAAATGAAAATATTAATAATTAGTGGTAAAATTTAAATAGCTTATACAGTATGAGTATGCTGGAGTAATTTATAATATATTAATTTTTATTATAGTAGTTATGACAGGGAATTCATTCCTTAAAAGAAAAAAAGATAGCTCTTCCGAAATAATAACAGTCAGTAAAGAGCAAGAGCACTCTAAATTGAAAAAAGATGAGAATTCTTTACTAATTTCTATTATAATTCCTGTATTCAACGAGGAATTTACTATTAAAGATATACTTGAGAGAATACCTAATTTATACCAACAAGAAATCATTGTAATCGACGATGGTTCGATAGATAAAAGTATAGAACAAATAAAAGAAGTAAAAAACAAAAATGTTCATATAGTAAAACATCCTTATAATTTAGGATATGGCGCAGCAATACAAACTGGTATCAAACATGCTTCTGGGGATATTTTAATAACTATGGATTCTGATGGACAACATAATCCTGAAGAGATTACAAAACTAATTAAACCAATTATTAATAACGATGCCGATATAGTAGTTGGCTCAAGATATAAAGGTAATTCTATTTATAAAGTCCCTCTTCATACACGAGTAGGTGAATTTATAATTAATAATTGTTTAAAGTTTTTTTTTCATCAAAAAGTGGGTAATAATCAGAGTGGATTTAGAGCGTTTTCCAAAAGGAGTTTAAAGATATTTAAAAATATGATTTATTCTACCTTTACTTTCTGTACAGAAATCTTATTTAAAGCAGCTTATTATAATCTAAGAATTATAGAAATTCCTATAACTGTGAATCCACGAAAATTTGGAGTTTCTTATGTTATACTTTTAAAAATGGTAACTTCAATTGCTTTCTGTCTTATTATTTATGCTTTGAAAAAGTTTAAAATAAAAAAGATTATTCCAAAAAGAATTGCTGATATGGCATATTATATATTGCTTAAATATCTCAGAAATTTATATTGATTTAAAGTATTTAATAATTCAAAAGAATGATTTGGTTTAATTCCTTAATGTATTTTTAAACCCCATTTTCTTTCTTTTGATATGCTCTTTTTAATTTTAACACTTATTAAAACTAGACCTAAAATACATAATAGAATTATTAAAGGGATT